>NZ_JAAEDM010000016.1 GCF_018129065.1 Neoroseomonas soli
CACCCTGCCGCGCGGCATGCCGGTCCCGCCCCCGCAGCCGCAGACCCTGCCCACGCCCGTCGCCGCTCCGGCCGCCCCGGCGGCCAGCCAGGGTGGCGGCAACCGCTGGTCCGTTCAGGTCGGCGCCTTCGCGTCCGAGAACCTCGCGCGCACCACCGCCAACCAGGCGCGCGACACCGTCGCCACCATGGGGACGCGCGCCTCGGTGACGCCGGTGCGCCAGGGCAACGCGACGCTCTACCGCGCGCGCGTGACCGGGTTGACCCGCCAGGCGGCGGACCAGGCCTGCTCCCGCCTGCGCACGCGCGGCGCATGCACGGTGGTCGCGCCGGACGCCTGATCCCGCCGGATCGGGACGCTTTGATGCAAGGGGCCGGGGCCGAAGGGTCTCGGCCCCTTTTCCATGCCCGCGCGTCGCGCAGGGGCGCCTCTGCATATGGGCGGGACTGGCCCCCTTGCCGGCATGGCCCGCGGCGGCCACCCTGCCGCCCGCCTTAGCGGAGGAAAGCCCATGCCTGTCGATGGCAGCCCGGTTCGACCATCAACACTTGTCTCGGGCTTTGCTGCCCTCGATGCCATGGTCCGGCCGCGCTCGGTCGCGGTCATCGGCGCGTCGGACGATCCGACGCGCATCGGCGGCCGGCCGATCTCCTACATGATGAACCAGGGCTTCAACGGGCGCCTGCTGCCGGTGAACCCGAATCGGCCCACGGTGCAGGGGCTGCCGGCCTTCGCCTCCGTCGCCGCCCTGCCGGAAGTGCCGGATGTCGCCATCGTCGCGGTGCCGGGCGAATCGGCGGTGCAGGCCGTGGCCGACCTCGGCGCCAAGGGCTGCCACGCGGCCATCGTCTTCACCGCGGGCTTCGCGGAAGTGGATGACGCCGGCGCCGCCATGCAGGACCGCCTGGTGGCGGCCGCGCGCAGGCACGGCATGCGCATCCTCGGGCCGAACTGCCTCGGGCTGTTCAATGCCGAGGTCGGTTTCTACCCGATGTTCTCGACCTCCTTCGAGCAGGGCTGGCCGATCAAGGGGAACATCGGCATCGCCTCGCAGTCGGGCGCCTATGGCACGCACCTGTTCGCTACCTCGCGCGCGCGGGGCCTCGGCACCACGGTCTGCGTGACGACGGGCAATGAGAGCGACGTCTCTCTCGGCGAAGTGATCGGCTGGATGGCGCAGGCGCCGGAAGTCGAGGTGATCTGCGCCTACGCTGAGGGGATTCGCGAGAGCGAGCGCTTCGTCGCCGCGCTCGACCTGGCGCGGCGCAACCGCAAGCCGGTGGTGATGATGAAGGTGGGCCGGTCCGAACTGGGCGGCCATGCGGCGAAGTCGCACACCGCGTCGATCGCCGGCGACGACACCATCACCCAGGCGGTGCTGGACGAATTCGGCGTGGTGCGCGCGAACACCACCGAGCAGATGCTCGACATCGCCTACGCGGCGTCGCGGCGCATCTACCCGGCGAAGAACAGCCTCGGCGTGATTACCGTTTCCGGCGGCGCGGGCGTGCTGATCTCGGATGCGGCGGAAGCGGCCGGGGTGCCGATGCCGGAAATGCCGGCGGAGGCGCAGGCGAAGCTGAAGTCGCTGATCTCCTTCTCCGCGCCGCGCAATCCGGTGGACTGCACCGCCCAGGCGGTGAACCAGACGGAGATGTTCGAGCACTTCCTCGAAACCACGGCGGATGCCGGTGGGTATGCCTCGATGCTGGTGTTCCTGACCCAGACGGGCGGGTCCACCACCATGGCGCCGAAGTTGCGGCCGTATCTCAAGCAGGCGCGGGAGAAGTTCTCCGACCGGCTCTGGGTGCTCTCCGTCATCGCCTCCGCCGACAAGGTGAAGGGCTATGAGGAGGACGGGTACATCGTCTTCGAGGACCCGACCCGCGCGGTCGCGGCGATCGAGGCCATGGGCCGCTTCGGCGCCGCCTTCGCCGCGCCGGCGGCGGAAGAAATCGTGGTGCCGGACGTCGCCCTGCCGGCGACGACGCCGACCGAGGCCGAGGGCAAGCGCATCCTCGCCAAGGCCGGCGTGCCGGCGGTGCCGGAGAAGGCCTGCGCTTCGGTCGATGAGGCCGTCGCCGCCGCGGAGTCCTTCGGCTACCCGGTGGTGGCGAAGATCCTGTCGCCGGACATCCTGCACAAGAGCGAGATCGGCGGCGTCATCCTCGACCTCGCCAGTGCCGATGCTGTGCGCGAGGCCCATGCGACGCTGCTGCAGCGTGCCGCCGAACGCGCGCCCGGCGCGCGCATCGAAGGCGTGCTGATCGCCAAGCAGATCAAGGGCGCGGTCGAGATGGCGCTCGGCGTCGCACGCGACCCGGTCTTCGGGCCGGTGGCGATGGTCGGCCTCGGCGGCGTGTTCATCGAGATCCTGAAGGACGTCTCCTTCCGCCGCTGCCCGTTCAGCGAAGCCGAGGCCGAGCGGATGATCCGCTCGCTGAAGGGCTTCCCGCTGCTCGACGGCGCGCGCGGGCGGCCGAAGGCGGATGTGAAGGCGCTGGCGGGTGCGCTCGCCGCGCTGTCGCGCTTCGCGGCGGGCGCCGGCGACCGCCTGCTGTCGGTGGACGTGAATCCGCTGCTGGTGCTGCCCGAGGGCCAGGGCGCCTTCGCCGCGGATGCCGTGATCGAGGTGGAGGAAGGCAAGTGACCATCAACTACGAACACCTGCTCAACTACCCGATCCCGGAGATCCGGCAGACCATCCGCTGGCAGGACACGGCGCTGTACAATTTCTCCATCGGGCTCGGTCAGGACCCGATGGACCAGAAGCAGCTCGACTTCCTGTACGAGCCGCGGCTGAAGGCCATACCGGCGATGGCGAACGTGCTCGGCTATCCGGGCTTCTGGCTGCGCAACCCGGACACCGGCGTGGACTGGACGCAGGTGCTGCATGGCGAACAGTCGCTGATCCTGCACAAGCCGCTGCCGGCGGAAGGCGAGATCATCGGCAAGTCCCGCATCAGCGCGATCGTCGATCGCGGCGCCGGCAAGGGTGCGCTGCTCTACAACGAGCGCGTAGTGCTCGATGCGAAGACGGGCGAGAAGCTCGCGACGCTGGAAGGCACGACCTTCGCGCGCGGCGATGGCGGCTTCGGTGGCCCGTCCGGCCCGGTGAAGAAGCCGCATGCGGAACCCGAGCGCGCGCCGGACGTCGTCGTGGACCTGCCGACGCGGCCGGAGCAGGCGATCGTCTATCGCCTCAACGGCGATCACAACCCGCTGCACATCGACCCCGAGGTCGCCGCCAAGGCCGGCTTCCGGCAGCCGATCCTGCACGGGCTCTGCACCTTCGGCGTGGTGTGCCATGCGCTGATGAAGGCGTTGTGCGGCTACGATCCGGCGCGCTTCGGCCGGATGGACCTGCGCTTCTCCTCGCCTGTCTTCCCGGGCGAGACGATCCGCACCGAGATCTGGCACGAGGAAGGTGGTGCCGCCTTCCGCGCCCGCGTCGTGGAACGCGACAAGGTGGTGGTCAGCAACGGCCTGTTCAGGCACCCGTGACGAACGACGCCGGGAGAGAGACGGAACGATGATCAACAAGATCGTACAATCCATGGCCGACGCCATGGCGGGCATCAAGGACGGCTCGACCGTGCTGATCGGCGGCTTCGGCGCCGTCGGCCAGCCGGACCAGCTCATCGAGGCACTGATCGAGCAGGGCGCGAAGGATCTCACCTGCGTCTGCAACAATGCGGGCACGGGGCGCGTCGGCCTGGCGAAGCTGATGGAACTCGGCCGCGTCAGGAAGATCATCTGCTCCTTCCCGCGCAGCGCCGGTTCCGTGGTGTTCGAGGAACTGTACCGCGCCGGCAAGCTGGAGCTGGAGATCGTGCCGCAGGGCACGATGGCCGAGCGCATGCGCGCCGCCGGCGCCGGCGTGCCGGCCTTCTTCACCGCCACCTCGGTCGGCACGCTGCTCGCCGCCGGCAAGGAGCAGCGCGAATTCAACGGCCGCCAGTACGTGATGGAGCATGCGCTGAAGGGCGACGTCGCGCTGGTGGAAGCCTGGGAAGGCGACCGCTGGGGCAACCTCGCCTACCGTTCCTCCGGACGGAACTTCAACCCGGTGATGGCGATGGCATCGGACCTCACCATCGCGCAGGTCTCGCATGTCCGCGAACTGGGCGAGATCGAGCCCGACCACGTCCACACGCCCGGCATCTTCGTCCATCGCGTGATCCGGGTGGATCGCGGCCCGGACTGGGCGTAACGGTAAGCCAGGAGAGGAGACACACCCATGCAGGGTTTTGACCGCAAGGGGATGGCCGCCCGCCTCGCCCAGGACATTCCGGAAGGCTGGTACGTCAACCTCGGCATCGGCATCCCGACCATGGTCGGCGACTTCGTGCCGATGGACCGCGAGGTCATCTTCCATTCCGAGAACGGCATCCTCGGCATGGGCCCCGCGCCTGCGCCGGACAAGGTCGATCCGTGGCTGGTCAATGCCGGCAAGCAGGCCGTCACGCTGCGCCCCGGCGGGTCCTACTTCCACCACGCGGACAGCTTCGCGATGATCCGCGGCGGGCATATCGACCTCTGCGTGCTCGGCGCCTTCGAGGTCGCGGCGAATGGGGACATCGCCAACTGGGCGACCAGCGAGAACGACACGGCGCCGGCTGTGGGCGGCGCGATGGACCTCGGCGCCGGCGCCAAGCGCCTCTGGGTGGTGATGGAACACACCACCAAGGACGGCCGTCCGAAGCTGGTCGAGAAGTGCGGCTATCCGCTGACGACGCCCGGCGCCGTCAGCCGCGTCTACACGAATCTCGGCGTCTTCGAGATCGTGAAGGGCAAGGGCTTCGTCGTCGTCGAGCTCGCCCCCGGCGTGACGCTCGAACAGGCCCAGGCCGCGACCGCCGCGCCACTGCACACGCAGTGAGTCCCGCGCATCGCCAGCGGCGATGCGCCCCCGCCAAAGAAGGGAGGGGGTTCGGGGGAGGTTCCCCTCCCCCGACCTGCCCATGAGGAACCGATGAGCCAGGCCCTGGACGACCGATCCGAATCCATCCGCATGATCCGCGACAGCGCGGGTGCTGTTGCCCCGCGCGGCGGCGACACCAAGCGCGTGCGCGCCCTGCGCTTCACCAATCCCGGCTTCGACAAGGGCGTCTTCGCCCAGATGGGCGAGCTCGGCTGGATCGGCCTGGCCGTGTCGGAAGACGCCGGCGGTGCCGGCCTCGGCATGTCCGAGGCGGTGGCGCTGGCCGAGGAGATCGGCGCCGGCCTGGCGCCCGAGCCGCTGATCCCGGCGATGCTCTCCGCCCGCCTGCTGGCGGCGGCCGAGGACAAGGCGCTGCTCGCCCCGCTGCTGGAAGGCGGCAAGGTGGTGCTGACCGCGTGGCAGGAGAAGGCGGACACGCTCGCCGTGCCCGGCACCTCCGACGCGCCACGCGTCTTCGTCCCGATGGCGGCGGGGGCCGATGCCTTCCTGCTGCCGGTGCGCGAGGGCAACCGCATCGCGCTGCTGGCGCTGGATGCGGCCGGTGCGGATGTGGCGCTGGAAAAGACCATGGACGGCGGCAATGTCGGCACGCTCCGCGCCGACCTCTCGCGTGCCGCGCGCGTCGCCGACGATATCGGCGCGGTGGTCGAGCAGGCGCTGGACGAGGCGGCGCTGGCGACCGCAGGCCACATGCTGGGCCTGATGGAAAAGGCCTTCGAGATGACGCTGGCCTACCTCAGGACGCGCCAGCAGTTCGGCCGCATCATCGGCACCTTCCAGTCGCTGCAGCACCGCGCGGCGGACCTCAAGGTGCACATCGCCCTGACGCGCGCGGCGGTGGAATCCGCCGCGGCGGCGCTCGATGCCGGCGCGACGGGCGCGGTGCGGCAGGCGGCCGTGTCCAAGGCCAAGCACCGCGCGGCGGAAAGCGGGCTGCTGGTGCTGCGCCAGTGCATCCAGCTCCATGGCGGCATCGGCTACACGGACGAATACGACGTCGGCATGTATCTGCGCCGCGGCATGGTGATCGCGAACCAGTACGGCTCGGCGACGCTGCATCGCCGCCGCTTCATGGCCCTGGCGCCGGAGGATGTGGAATGAGCGAGGCCGCGCGTGTCCGCGAGGAGATGGACGGCAACGTCCTGATCCTCACCATCGACTACCCGCAGCGGAAGAACGCCATCGCACCGGCCGTTCGCGCGGCGCTTGAGGAAGCGATCGAACGCGCCCATGCCGACAAGGCGGTGCGCGCCATCGTCATCACCGGCGCGGCGGGCACCTTCTGCGCGGGTGGCGACATCTCCTCCATGGATGTGGGCGACGCGCTCGCGGGGCGTGAGCGCATGCGCCGCACGCACCGCCTCGTGCGGCTGATGGCGAAGGGCGCGAAGCCGCTGGTCGCCGCGGTGGAAGGCTGGGCAGCCGGTGCCGGCATGGCCGTGGCCTGCGCCTGCGACACCGTCGTCGCCGCCGAGGATGCGCGCTTCGTCGCCGGCTTCCACAAGATCGGCCTGATGTCCGACATGGGCCTGCCCTTCTTCCTGCCGCGCCGCGTGGGCGTCGGCCGGGCGCGCCGCATCCTCTTCTACCATGAGGTGACCGGCGCCGCCGAAGGCGAGAAGATCGGCCTCGTGGACTTCGTCGCGCCGCCGGGCAAGGCGCTGGAGGTCGCGCTGGAGAAGGCGCGCTTCCTCGCCGCCGAGGCCGCCGGCCCGATCGAGCTGACGAAGAAGATCCTGGCCGAGGGCCTCGACGAGGCGCTCGCCGACGAGCAGACCTTCCAGGGCCTGCTGTTCACCACCGCCGACTTCCAGGAAGGCCGCACCGCCTTCCTCGAGAAGCGCAAGCCGAACTTCGGGGGCTGACCATGGTCAACATCGCTCCGCGCGAAACGCAGGACCTCAACCTGATGGAGGACGAGGCGTTCCGCGCCCATGTCCGCCAGTGGATCGAGGCCAACTACCCGGCGGACCTGCGCAACCCGCCCAAGCGCCTGCACTGGGATGAGAACAAGCCCTGGTACTTCAAGCTGGCCGAGAAGGGCTGGCTCTGCCCCGGCTGGCCGCGGCAGTTCGGCGGCCTGGGCCTCGCACCCGCCAAGCAGATCATCTTCACGGAAGAGATCGAGCGCTACGGCTGCGCGCGCACCAACGACCACGGCATCGTCATGGTCGGCCCGCTGCTGATCAACCACGGCACGCCGGCGCAGCAGGAGTACTTCCTGCCCAAGATCCTCTCCGGCGAGCACATCTGGTGCCAGGGCTATTCGGAACCCAATGCGGGCTCCGACCTCGCGGCGCTGCGCACCGAAGCGGTGCTGGACGGCGACCACTACATCGTCAACGGCCAGAAGATCTGGACCACGCTGGCGACGGACGCCAACTGGTGCTTCCTGCTGGTGCGCACGGACAAGAACGCGAAGAAGCAGGAAGGCATCTCCTTCCTGCTGGTGGACATGGCGACGCCGGGCATCACGGTGAAGCCGATCATCAACCTCGAGTACCATGACGAGTTCTGCGAGGTCTTCTTCGACAACGTGCGCGTGCCGGCGAAGAACCTGGTGGGCACGCCGAACCGCGGCTGGGACATGGCCAAGGCGCTGCTGTCCTTCGAGCGCATCTACCTCGGCTCCCCGCGCCTGTCCGCCTATGCCTTCACGCGGCTGCGCCAGCTCGCGGAACGCATGGGCGTATGGGATGACGCGGCCTTCCAGGAAACCTACGGGAAGCTGCGGCTCGACCTCGAGGACCTGAAGTCGCTCTACGGCACCTTCGTCGAGAAGCTGCGCCGCGGGGAGACGCTCGGCCCCGACGTGTCGATGCTGAAGATCTTCCAGACGGAACTCTTCCAGCGCATCACCGATACGATGCTGGAAATCGCCGGCGAGAATGCGGGCCTGCTGGAGCCGATGGAAGGCAACCGCAACCTCAACCCGACGGGTCTCTACATCCAGGCGCGCCCGGCCACGATCTATGGCGGGTCGAACGAGATCCAGCGCAACATCCTCAGCAAGAACGTGCTGGGGCTGCCGGGGTAGGACCCGCACGAAGGGATCGCTCGGCCAATCCGGGCGATCCTTCCGGCCAGCTTCGCCGGGTTTGCGGCGATCTTCGCGAGGACCGGCGGGCCGTCCCGGTCGGCATCGATGGCCGTGGCGGCTTGCCCGCATCGCCGCTGCGGCGCCATGCTCGCCGCGCATCACCGCAGCGGACCCAGCCCGACATGACCGACCTCTGGCGCCTTCCGGCCACTGACCTCGCCGCCCGCATCCGCGCGAAGCAGGTTTCCGCCACCGAGGCCGCGCGCGACGCCCTCGCCCGCCTCGATGCGGTGAACCCGAAGATCAACGCGGTGGTGGACCACCGGCCGGAAGACGTGCTCGCCCAGGCCGCCGCCGTGGACGCGACCATCGCGCGCGGCGAGGACCCCGGCCCCCTCGCCGGCGTGCCGGTGACGATCAAGGTCAACGCCGACCAGGCCGGCTACGCCACCACCAACGGGCTGCGCATCCAGCAGGACCTGATGGCGGCGGTGGACAACCCCGTCGTTGCCAACCTCCGCCACGCGGGCGCCGTCCTTCTCGGGCGCACCAACACGCCGGCCTTCT
Source organism: Neoroseomonas soli (assembly GCF_018129065.1). Lineage (GTDB taxonomy): Bacteria > Pseudomonadota > Alphaproteobacteria > Acetobacterales > Acetobacteraceae > Neoroseomonas > Neoroseomonas soli. The sequence continues at coordinate 8,553 of NZ_JAAEDM010000016.1, forward strand.
CGCTGCGCTGGTTCACGCGCAACTCGCTGCACGGGCACACGAAGAACCCGCGCGATCCGTCCATCACGCCGGGCGGCTCCTCCGGCGGCGCGGCGGCGGCGGTGGCGGCCGGCATCGGCGCCATCGGGCACGGCACCGATATCGGCGGGTCGGTCCGCTACCCGGCCTATGCCTGCGGCGTGCACGGGCTGCGGCCGACTCTCGGGCGCATCCCGGCCTGGAACGCCTCATCGGCTGAACGCCATATCGGCGGGCAGGTCATGGCGGTCTCGGGGCCCATCGCGCGGACCATCGCGGACATCCGTGTCTCCTTCGCCGCCATGGCGGCGCGCGACATCCGCGACCCCTGGTGGGTCGGGGTGCCGATGGAAGGGCCGCCGGCACCGAAGCGCGCGGCGCTCTGCATCCGTCCCGACGGCATGGACACCCAGCCCGCCGTAGAGGCTGCCCTGCGCGACGCCGCGAAGCGCCTGCAAGCCGCCGGCTGGACGATCGAGGAAACCGACACGCCGCCCCTGCGCGAACCCGCCGCGCTCCAGGCGATGCTGTGGCTCGCCGAATCCCGTCGCGGCCTGAATGCGGCGCTGCAAAGGGAAGCCGACCCGGACGCGAGCTTCATCTTCGGGCAGATGGAAGAACTCTGCCCCCTCCCCGACATCAACGCCTTCATGGATGCGCTGCAGAAGCGGTCCTACTTCGTGCGCGTGTGGATGGAGTTCTTCGAACGCTTCCCCGTCGCCATCACGCCCGTCTCGGGCGAACTGCCCTTCCGTGACCAGGAGGACGTGGAAAGCCCCGAGGCCTTCCGCCGGATCATGGCGGCGCAGCTCACCCAGGTCGGGCTGCCGCTGATGGGACTGCCGGGGCTGACGGTGGCCACGGGACTGGTCGGGACGATCCCGGTGGGCGTGCAGCTGCTGGCCGGGCGCTACCGGGAGGACCTGCTGCTGCAGGCCGGTGCGGCCATCGAGGCGGGTGGCGTGCCGGCCTCTCCGGTCGATCCCGCCTGAAGCAGGCCGGAGGGCTCTGCCCTCCGGACCACCCGCCGAGGGCCGAAAGGCCCTCGGAACCCGTTACTCTCGGCGGACAGGCGGGACGCTGCCGCCAGGGCCGGGGCCCTGCCAGGGGGCCGAGGGCGGCTGCTGGCCATAGCCGGGCGGCGGCGCGCCATGGCCCTGCGGGGGCGACTGCCAGCCCTGGGCAGGCGGCGGCTGCCATTGCTGCTGCGGGGGCTGCGGCTGCTGCCATTGGGGTTGCTGCTGCCACTGGCCCCCCTGCTGCGGCTGCCAGCCGGGCGGCGGCATGCCGGGCTGCCACTGCGGCGGGCCATAGCCGCCGCCCAGGGGATCGGGCCCGAAGCGGTTCGGCCCTGGCGTGCCGCGCAGGAAGCCGATCTCGACCAGCATCCAGAGCGCATAGCCCAGCAGCACCACGGCCAGCGCGAACCCGGCCACCATCAGGCCACCCCCGCCGGCGCCGGCGGAAGCGACCGCTGCCCCGGCCACGATCAGCACCCCGCACACGGCGGCAAGCAGGTAGTACCCGCCGATCCACCAACCGCTGCGGTCGCGGTCGTGCAGCCGCTTGATCGCGCCGGCGAGCGAAGGCCACAGCGTCAGCAGCGCCGCCAGCCCGCCGATCGGCCCGGTCTGCACCTGGTCGGCCGGCACGGCATCGCCGAGCATCGTGAAACCCAGCGCCACGTCGAGCACCTGCGCGACGATGGTAAGCGCGAGCAGCGGCAGGACATAGCCGAGCCAGAAGGTCTTGCGGCCGATCCTGCCGCGGAATGCGAGCCATTGGCCGAAAGTCATGTCCGATCCCCGCGACGGAAGCGCTTCACACCACCATGCCGCGCGGCCGCCGCGCAAGCCCCGGACCACCTTGCCGGCGTTCCTTTCGACGCATACCGTCGCGTTATCGAAACACGGCCGCCCCGGTGGCGCGCCCGACGGTCCGGGAGATCGTTCCGCATGTTCCGCCGCAAGCTGCTCACCCTCTTCGCCATCCTCGGCGCCGCCGCGGTGTCGGCCTGCGCGCCGCAGACGATCGCGGTGCCGCAGCCGGTCTATGTCGCCCCGCCGGCGGTCGCCTGCGACACCCGCTTCCAGGTGGTGAACAACTCGTCCATGACCGTCATGCAGGTGTTCTTCAGCCATTCCAGCATCAACAACTGGGGCACGGATCAACTCGGCCAGTACGTGCTGCGGCCGGGCGGCACGTGGAACTATCGCGCCGCCAACGCCGGCGCCTACGACTTCCGGATCGTGTGGCAGAACGGCCGCGCGGCGGAACTGCGCCGCATCGACATCTGCCGCGCGAGCCGCATCGTCGTGACGAATTCCGGCCTCTACGCGCAGTAATCCGCTCGCGGCACCCGCAGCGGCGCGATAGCCTCCCCGGCGTCACCGACGTCGGGGAGTTTTCTTATGGCCGAGGACCGCCTGGGCATCCTGGAGCAGCGCCGCATCGAGGCCGCCTTCGCCAAGGGCATCTACGAGGAGATGAAGGCCGAGCTCGGCGAGGCGCGCGCCAAGGCCATCCTCTCCCGCGCCATCGTCAAGCTCGCGAAGCAGACGGCGGCGGAAATGGCGAAGGAAGGTCCGGACGGGAAGCCCTCGCTCGAGCACTTCATCGCGCTCCAGCCGCTCTGGACCAAGGGCGACGCGCTGCGCATCGAGACCCTGCGCAAGGACGCGAAGCACTACGACTTCAACGTCACCCGCTGCCGCTACGCCGAGATGTACCGGGAGATGGGCCTCGCCGAGCTCGGCGCCGTGCTCTCCTGCAACCGCGATGGCGCCTTCTGCGAAGGCTACGATCCGAAGCTGAAGCTCGAACGCACGCAGACCATCATGGGCGGCGCGAGCCACTGCGACTTCCGCTACCGGATGGAGGAATAGCAGCCGCGCCCGGCGCTGCGCCGGGGAAGTGACGGCGGCGATCCGGTGCGCGATAACCCGTGCGGGTTGAGGAGAACCGCCATGTCCAGGATCACGCGCCGCGTCGCGCTCGCATGTCCGCTTGTCATTCCCATGGCCGCCCGCGCGCAGGACTGGCGTCCGGGTCAGCAGAGCCGCATCGTCGTCCCCGCCGCGCCGGGCGGCACGGCGGACGCCATGGCGCGGTTGCTCGGGCAATACCTCCAGGCCAAGTGGGGCACGCCGGTGGTGGTGGAGAACCGTTCCGGCGCCGGAGGCACCATCGGGACCATGGAAGTGGTGCGCGCCCCGGCGGACGGGCGCCACATGCTGCTCGGCAATATCGGGCCGCAGGCGATCGGCCATTCGCTGTTCCGCAACCTGCAGTACCGGCCGGACAGCCTCGCCCCCGTCGCCAATGTCATCCGCGGGCCGAACGTGCTGGTGCTGCACCCTTCCGTACCGGCGCGGACGGTTCCTGAATTCGTCGCCTGGCTGAAGGCGCAGGGCGGCAGGGCCTCCTACGGCACATCCGGCATGGGGCAGTCCCCGCACCTGTCTGGCGTGTGGTTCCACCAGCTCGCCGGCACGCAGGCGGAGGCGGTGCATTTCCGTGGCGCGGGGCCGCTGCTCATCGACCTGCTCTCGGGCAACGTGCAGTTCGCCTTCGACAACCTGACCAGTTCCATGCCCCACATCCGTGACGGGCGCCTGCGCGCACTCGGCGTGACCAGCGCCGCGCGCAGCCCGCAACTGCCGGATGTGCCGGCCATCCGCGAGACCATGCCGGAACTGGCGCCCTACGACGTCTCGACCTGGTTCGGCGTGTTCATGCCGGCGGCCGCGCCGGCGGAGATCGTCCGCAGCGTGAACGCCGACGTACAGGCCATGCTGACCCTGCCGGACACGCAGGCCCGCTTCGCCCAGATGGGCGGCGTGCCCGCCCCCGGCACCCCCGAGGACTTCGGCGCCTTCGTCCGCGGGGAGATCGAGAAGTGGAGCGGCGTCATCCGGCGCGAGGGCCTGCAGATGGACGCGACCTGACCCTCGCCGCGCCCGGCATCTTCCCGGCCGGGCGCGCCCGCGCCATGCTCGCCCCAGGCAATGAATAGCCTGGGAGGAAACGAGAATGGTCGCCTTCACGCGCCGCGCGGCGATGGCCGCGCCGCTGCTTGCCTTGCCGCCCGTGGCGCGCGCGCAGTCCTGGCGGCCGCCGGGGCAGACGCGCATCATCGTCCCTGCCGCGGCAGGCGGCACCACCGACATCATGGCGCGCATCCTCGCGCAGTTCCTCCATCCGCGCTGGAACATCCCGGTGGTGGTGGAGAACCGCACCGGCGCCGGCGGCACCATCGGCTCGCTCGAGATGGTGCGCTCCCGCCCCGACGGCACCACGCTGATGCTCGGCAATATCGGGCCGCAGGCGATCGCCTACTCGCTGTTCCGCAACATGCCCTACAGGGCGGAGCAGATCCTGCCCATCGCGGGCACCATCGCCGGACCGAACGTGCTGGTGGTCAACAGCAGCGTGCCGGCGCGCACGGTGGCGGAACTCGCCGCCATGCTGCGCGCGCGGCCGGGGCAGATCCCCTACGCCTCGACGGGCGTGGGGCAGTCCACGCATCTCTCGCCGGTGCTGATGCTGCAGATGCTGCACGCCGAGGCGATCCACGTGCCGCATCGCGGCTCCGCCCCCGCGCAGGTGGACCTGCTGGCGGGCAACGTCGCCTTCATGATCGACAACCTCACCGGCATCATGGGCCACATCCAATCAGGCCGCGTGCGCGCGCTGGCGGTCACCAGCAAGGAACGCAACGCCATGCTGCCCGAGGTTCCGGCGATGCGCGAGACGATGCCGGAACTGGCGAACTACGAGGTCAACACCTGGTTCGGCCTCTTCGGCCCGGCCGGCCTGCCGGCGGAGGCGGTGACCAGCCTGAACGCCGAAGTCGCCGCGCTGGTCGCCCTGCCCGAGACGGAACGCCGCTTCGCCGAGCTCGGCGGCTTCCCGATGCGCGGCAGCCCGGAAGACTTCGCCGCCTTCGTGCGCAGCGAGATCGCCAAATGGGCGGAGGTCATCCGCAAGGAAGGCCTGCAGATGGACGCCACCTGATACGGGCGGCGGCGACCGTTGGCCCGTGGCCGGCGGTCGCTGCCACCGGCATCCCCTTTGTCGTGCGCGCGGCCGCCCCGCCAGCCGCGCGTGCGGACACGCCCCGCAGTGATGCCGGGCGCATGGGTCCGAGTTTGGCGGGCGGGGACGTGCTGCTGCGCGACGGCGCGGCACCGCATGCGGACGACGCCGCCGAGCGGGATGCGGCGGCGATGCCCGCACAATCCGGCATGGCAGGCATGATCGCCGAGGACCCGCGCCGGGGCCGCACCCGCCGTTGATGCGCGGCCCGCTTCGGGCCACGCTGCGCGGATTCCGGGAGGACCGACGCTATGATCCGACGCCGCAGCCTGCTCGCGGCCGCCACGGCGGCCTGTGCCGCGCGCCCCGCCCTCGCGCAGGCGCCCTGGCCGACACGACCGGTCCGCTTCATCCTGCCGGACGGCGCCGGCGCCGGGAACGACACCACCGCGCGGCTGATCGCGCCGCTCCTGGAAGCCGCACTCGGCCAGCCCTTCATCGTCGACAACAGGCCGGGCGCCGGCGGGCGCATCGGCGTCGAGGCCGCCTTCCGCAGCCCGCCGGACGGCAGCACCTTCCTGCTCGGCAATGCCGGGTCGAACGGCATCAACGCGGCGATCTACCGCGACCTGCCCTTCGACCTCGCCACCGCCTTCGATCCGGTGGCGCTGCTGGTGGTCGGGCCGAATGCGCTGATCGTGAACAGTCGCGCGCTGCCGGTGGCGAATGTCGCGGAACTCATCGCAACGGCCCGCGCGCAGCCTGGCCGGCTCAGCTATGCCTCGGCCGGCGCCGGCTCCTCAGCGCATATGAACATGGAGCTGTTCAAGCACCAGGCGGGGCTCGACATCGTGCACGTGCCCTATCGCGGCGCGCCCGCACTGGTGCAGGCGGTGATCACCGGGGAAGCGCCGCTCGCCTTCGCCAACCTGGTGAACGTCATGCCGCAGGTGCGCAGCGGGGAGGTGAAGCTGCTCGCCGTGACCTCCCTGGCCCGCGCGACGGACCTCCCGGACACGCCGACGGTGCACGAAAGCGGCCTGCCCGGCTTCGAGAGCCTGGCCTGGAACGGGCTGCTCGCGCCCAAGGGCACGCCCGCGCCGATCCGCGAGAGGCTGCACGCGGAACTGACGAAGCTGCGCGGCAATGCGGCGCTGCAGGAGCGCGTGCGCCTGCTCGGCGGCGAGTTGGCGGTCTCCTCCCCGCAGGAATTCCAGGCGCGGATCGATGCCGACATCGCCAAGTGGAAGCGCCTGGCCGAAGCCGCGAACATCCAGGCCCAGTGAGCATGCGCATCGCCTCGATCGAGTTCCTCGGCGTCAACGTCACGCCCAAGACCAACTGGTCCTTCCTGCTGGTGCGCACCGAGGACGGCCGCACCGGCATTGGCGAATGCACGCTGGCGAACCAGGAAGCATTGCTGGAAGCGGAGGCGGCGCGGCTCGCGGCGAATCTCGCGGGCGAGGATGCACGCGCCCGCAACCGCCTCGCGCGGCTGATCCCGCATGCGCCCGCCGGCCTCGTCGCCCACGCCGTGCTCTCGGCCTTCGAGCAGGCGCTGTGGGACCTGGCAGGCCAGGAGGACGGGCGGCCGATCCACGCCATGCTCGGCGGCGCATTGCGGGAGGCGGTGCCGCTCTACGCCAACATCAATCGCGGCGCGAACCCGCGCACGCCGGAAGGCTTCGCCGCCGCCGCGCAACGTGCGGTCGCCGAGGGCTTCCGCGCCGTGAAGCCCGCGCCCTTCGAGCCCCTGGTCTGGGAAGACGCGGCGGATGCATCCCAGCGCGCCGCCTATGCCGAGGGCCTCGACCGCATCGCCGCGGTGCGCGATGCGGTCGGGCGCGACATCGACATCATGGTGGACGCGCATTGGCGCTTCTCGCCGGGCGGCGCGGCGCGGCTGGTGCAGGATGTCGCGCCGCTCGGCTTGTTCTGGCTCGAATGTCCCGTCAGCGAGGCCAACCACGCGGCGATCCGCCGCCTGCGCGCCATGGCGAACGACCGTGGCATGCGGCTCGCGGGCGCCGAGACGCTCGCGGGCCTCGGCGCCTACCGCACCGTCATCGAGGCCGGCTGCTACGACGTTCTGATGCCCGACATCAAGTACGCCGGCGGGCATGAGGAGATCCGCCGCATCGCCGCCCTGGCCCAGACCGCCGGCGTCGAGATCGCGCCCCACAACCCGACCGGCCCGGTCTGCCACGCGCATTCGGTGCATCTCTGCGCCACCCTGCCGAACCTGCTGCCGCTCGAGGTGCAGTTCGGCGAGACGGACCGCTTCTTCACGCTGGTGACGGGACACGACCTGCACTTCGCGCGCGGCAACGCAACGCTGCCGGGCGCACCTGGCCTTGGCAACGCGCTCGACGAGGCCGGCGCGCGGCTGATGCCCTGGCAGCCCATGCCAAAACCCTGGCTCGACCCGAGGCTCGGCTGATGCCGATCTGGGTTGGCGCGACGATCCTCGCCGGGCTGTTCCAGACCTGGCGCACGGCCCTGCAGCAGCAGCTGCGCGGGCAGCTCTCGGTGAATGCGGCGGCGGTGGTGCGCTACCTCTACGGCGTGCCGGTGGGCGTGCTGCTGGTGACGCTCTACCTGGCGCTGTTCGGCGGCAGCCTTTCGGCGCCGTCCTGGACCTATGCGCTCTACTGCGCGCTCGGCGGCTTCGGGCAGATCATCGGGACCAACCTGCTGATCATGTCCTTCGGTCATCGCGGCTTCGCGGTGGGGACCGCCTACTCGAAGACGGAAGCGGTGCAGGCGGCCTTCATCGCGCTGATCTTCCTGGGCGAGTCCTTTGCGCCGCTGGCCTGGCTCGGGATCGCGGTCTCGGTCGGCGGGACGCTGTATCTCTCGCTGGCAGGGCGCGTTTCCAGCCTGCGCGAGGTCGCGGCCGCGACGGTGCAGCCGGCGGCGCTCTACGGGCTCGGCGCGGGGCTCGCCTTCGCGCTCTGCGCGCTCGCCATCCGCGCCGCGACGCAGTCGCTCGACGGGCCGGACCCGACGCTGCGCGCGCTGGAAACGCTCGTCGTCATCAACACCATGCAGACGGTCATGCAGGGTGGCTGGCTGGTGGCGACGGAGCGTTCCTCCATCCCGCAGCTCTTCACCACCTGGCGGTCCTCGGCGCAGGTCGGGGCGCTGTCGGCCTGCGGTTCGGCCTGCTGGTTCACGGGCTTCGCCTACGCGCCAGTCGCGCTGGTCCGCGCCGTCGGGCAGGTGGAGATCCTGTTCACGCTGCTGTTCAGCCGATTCTTCCTGAAGGAACGGATGAAGCGGAGCGACGTGACCGGGGCGCTGATCGTGGTGGCCGGCGTGGTGCTGGTGCTGGTGGGGCGGTAACGCGGGGGGAGAAGGGAACTTCTCCCCCCGCACCCCCCTCAACCTTCTTTGTCCCTTGGGAACCGACAACGGAAGTCAGTCCCCAAAAGACAAAGAAGGGAGGGGGATCGGGGGAGGTTCTCCTCCCCCGACCTTACTTCTTCATCTTCTCGAAAAACGGCGCCGGCTTCACGATGCGGTTCTCCATCTTGACCAGGATGCCGCGCTTCGCGACCTCGGCGAGGTATTCGCCCCAGGCCGGATCTGCCGCCATCGCCGCGCGCCGTCGTTCGCGATCGGCCTGGTCCGCGTAGCCCCACATGTGGACCACCGTGTTCAGCGAGCCTTCGATGGTCGTGTACCAGCCGACGCAGTTGCCGAGGTGCTTCTGCTGCAGCGGCCAGCCCATCTTCTCGTAGAGCTCGACGAATTCTGCCACGCGGTTGGGCAGGCAGGTATAGATGCGCAGGTCGACGATCATCGGCTTTCCCTCCGGTTGGGCGCGCGCAGCATGTCCTGCCGCGCGCGCCCGGGAAAGGCCGGTTACTGCACTTCGATCCGCGCCAGGTCCTGGAACCAGGACTGGGCGGGGGTGAAGTTCCGCACGCGGCGGCTCATCGCGCGCGGGTTCAGGTCGTGCACGATCCAGAGCCAGGGCGGATTGTCCACCAGGCGCTCATGCGCAGTCCGCAGCAGCGCGGCCTGGCGCGTCGGGTCGCGTTCCACCTCGAGCTGCGCGAAGGCCGCATCGAACTGGGCGTCCCGCCAATGGCCGTTGTTCGACCCTGCCGGGGAGAAGTTCGCCGAGAGGAACCACCGCGCCATCGCCGAGGGGTCCGAGGAGTAGAGGCTGATGTTCACCGCATCCGCCCCCAGCCACTGCGGCTGCATCGGCGTGAAGCGCAGGGCGGAGAGCAGCGTGTTCCACTCCACCACCTCGAAGTTCACGCGGACGCCGCAATGTTCCTGCAGCGACTGCTGGACGAACTCGTTCATCGGCAGCGGCAGCATCTGGCCCGAACCGGAGTTCGAGATGCCGACCTTGATCGTCAGCGGACGCTGCGCGTTGTAGCCGGCTTCGGCCAGCAGTGCCCGCCCGCGCGCCGGGTCCAGGCGGTAGCGGTTCTGCGGGCTGCCGAAGGCCGGGTCGTTCGGCTTCAGGAAGCCCACGGCAGGCTCCGCCGTGCCATTCACGAGCTGCACCATGCCCTCGCGGTCGACGCAGTAGTTGAGCGCCTGCCGCACGCGCACGTCCTGCACGGGGCTGCCGTCCCGGCCTGTCGCGAAGGTCCAGGGCCAGACATGCGGGTAGGAACCGGTGCTGATGGTGAAGCCCGCGCTGCGCAGCGACGGGATCGCATCGGGCGGCGGCACCTCGATCCAGTCCACCTGGCCGGAACGCAGCGCCGCGAGGCGCGTATTCGCCTCCGGCATCGGCAGCAGCAGGATGCGGTCGAGCCGCGCGCGGCCGTTCGCATCCCAGTAGCCGTCATGGCGGGTCAGTTCCGCCGACTGCCGCGGTACGAAGCGCGAGAGGCGGAACGGCCCCGTCCCGGCCGGCGGCAGAGCCGCCACGCGGCCCCAGTCGCGGCCCGCGGTCTCCCAGGACTGCGGCGAGGCGAGCAGGATGTAGGTGACCAGGTACGGCCAGTAGGAGAGCGGCCGCGCCGTCGTCATCTCGACGGTGAAGTCGTCCACCTTGCGGTAGGATTCCAGCGCCGGCACGCGCCCGCGGACGATGGCGCTGCCCGTCGCGTCGAACTGCGGGCTGTCGTTGCGGAAGAAGCGGTCGAAGTTCCAGATCACCGCATCCGCATTGAACGGCGTGCCGTCATGGAAGGTCACGTTGCGCCGCAGGTGGAAGCGCCAGATCTTCGGGTCGTTGGCGTCCTGCTCGTAGCGCTCGGCCAGGCCCGGCCTGACGCCCGCGTTCTGCTGCGGGTTCGAGAGGTCCCACAGCACCAGCGATTCGAAGATCGGATAGCCGAGGAAGCGCAGGCCCTCGAAGCCGTTGTTCGGCAGGCCCGTGGTGGTGGGCACGTCCGTTGCCGTCATGGCGATTCGCAGCGTGCGCGGCTGTTGCGCCAGCGCAGTGCCCGTCGTCAGGGCAAAGGCCGCGGCAACCACGCCACCGGCGAGGCGTGATGTCCTCATCTGAAGTTCCTCCCAAATCCGGCATCGGCCGGTCGTCAGCACCCTAGCAAGGCTGGCGCGAACGCCAAGCCATGCTCATTCGGGGCGGATGTTCTGCTCGCGGATGAGGCGGCCCCACATCTCCGTCTCGTCCGCGAGCATCCGCCGCATCGCCTCCGCATCGCCGGCTGTCAGGGCGACGCCCTGTTCCGCCATGCGCGCGACCAGCGCGGGGTCGGTCGTCGCCTCGCGCAGCGCCGCGCCGGCACGTGCGACGATCGGCGCGGGCAGACCCGCCGGGCCGAACAGCCCCTGCCAGAACACGCCGTCGAAGCCCGCGACGGCGTCGGCGACGGGCGGCAGGTCCGGCAGCACCGTCATGCGCTCCTTCGAGGAGACGGCGAGGCCGCGCGTGGCGCCTTCGCGCAGCGCCGGCAGCGCTTCCTGCGCCGCGCTGAACATCGCCTGGATGCGGTTGGTGCGCAGGTCGATCAGCGCCGCCGCACCGCCGCGATAGGGCACGTGCACCACATCGATCCCGGCGCGCGCGCGGAAGAGCTCGAGGCACAGGTGGTTCACCGCGCCGGTGCCGGAGGACCCGAAGTTCAGCTTGCCGGGGTTCGCCTTGGCGTAGGCGATCAGTTCCGCCGTGTTGCGCACCGGCAGGGAAGGATGGACGTGCAGCACGAAGGCCGTGCGGAACACCGTGCCGATCGGCGTGAGTTCCGTACGCGGATCCTTGGGCAGCAGGTTGGGCTGCAACGCAGGGTTGATGGCGAGCGTCGAGGTTCCCATCAGCAGCGTGTAGCCATCCGGCCGCGCCTGCGCCGCCGCGCTGTTCGCCACCGCAGTCGCGGCGCCCGGGCGGTTCTCCACCACCAGGCTCTGGCCGAGGGCGCGGCCCATGCGTTCGCATACCGCACGGGCGCCGAAATCCGTCACGCCGCCGGGCGGATAGCCGAGCAGCATGGTGACGGCGCGGTTCGGCCAGGCATCCTGCGCCGCGGCGCCACGGGCGAAGGCGGGCAAGGCGAGCGGGGCGGCAAGCAGCGCGCGGCGGGTGGTCATGGCGTTCCTCCAGGCTTGGTTGCGGCCATCGTGCCGCCCGCCTCCACCGACGGCAACCGCGCGCCGCAACGGGTCTGTCATGCGCTCGTCATCCGGGAGTCACGGCCCGCTGCTACTGCGCCGCAATACGGAGGCACCGGGACCATGCTGGAAATCGATGGGTTGACGCGCCGCTTCGGCGACAGGACGGCCGTGAACGGCGTGAGCCTGCGCATCCCCGCGGGACAGATGGTCGGCGTCATCGGCCGCTCCGGCGCGGGCAAGTCCACCATGCTGCGCATGGTCAACCGCCTGACCGATCCGTCGGACGGGCGCATCCGCTTCGAGGGCACCGACGTCACCGCCCTGCGTGGCCGCGCCCTGCGCGACTGGCGCATGCGCTGCGCCATGATCTTCCAGCAGTTCAACCTGGTGCAGCGGCTCGACGTGCTGACCAACGTTCTGGTCGGGCGGCTGAACCGGCGGCCGGTGATGACCTCCCTGCTGCGCATGTTCACGGCGGAGGAGCGCGCCATGGCGCTGGCCGCGCTGGACCGCTTCGACCTCGCCGAGACCGCGTTGCAGCGTGCCGACACGCTTTCCGGCGGGCAGCAGCAGCGCGTCGCGATCGCGCGCGCCATGCTGCAGGAACCGCGCATCATCCTCGCCGACGAGCCGATCGCGAGCCTCGACCCGCGCAACTCCCGCATCGTCATGGAATCGCTGCGCGGCGTGAACCGGGAAGGCATCACGGTGCTGGTCAACCTGCACGACCTCGCCACCGCGCGCGACTACTGCGACCGCATCGTCGCGCTGAACGCCGGCCGCCTGGTCTTCGACGGCCCGCCCGAGCACCTGACCGCGCAGCGCATCCGCGAAGTCTATGGCGTGAGCGAGGAGGAATTCGCCGAGGAGGCGGCCATCGCCGTCGGCGCCACGCCCCGCCACGCCGCCATCGCCGCCTGACCCACCCCCAAGGGAGAGTTCCGATGATCACCCGCCGCACCCTCGCCGGCCTGGCCGCCGGCGCGCTGCTGACGCCCGGCCTCGCCGCCGCGCAGCAGCAGGCGATGCGCCGCACGCTCGACGCCAGCACCGCGATGCCGGAAGCCGGCCGCCGCCCCTGGGCGGAACAGGTCCCGCAGCTGCGCGTCGGCCTGCTGGGCGGCGAGAACGAGGCCGACCGCCTCGGCCGCTTCGGCGCCTATCGCGAGCTGCTGGAGCGCACCTTCGGCGTGCCGACGCGCCTCTTCCCCGCTTCCGACTACGCGGGCGTGCTGCAGGCCTTCTCGGCCGGGCAGATCGAGGTCGCGAGCCTCGGCGCCTCCGGCTACGCGGGCGCCTGGCTCGACACCAATGGCGGCGTCGAGCCGCTGGTCGTCGCCGAGGAGAATGACGGCTCCATCGCCTATGTCGCGGTGATGGTGGTGCGGGCGGATTCCGGCATCACCAACCTCGAGCAGATGCGCGGCAAGTCGCTCGCCTGGGCCGATCCGAACTCGACCTCGGGCTATCTGATCCCGCGCTTCGCGCTGCGCCGCGCCGGCATCGGCGTCGAGAGCGGGCAGTATTTCACCCGCACCGGCTTCGCCGGCGGCCACGAGCAGGGCGTCGTCGCCGTGCTGCAGCGCCAGTACGACGGCGCGGTGACCTGGGCCTCGGGCCAGGGCGACGCCGCGCAGGGCTACAGCCGCGGCAACCTGCGCGCGATGGTCGAGAAGGGCATGCTCAACATGTCCGACCTCCGCGTGATCTGGACCTCCGACCCGATCCCGAACGGCCCGCTGACCGCGCGCAGCGCGCTGCCGGCGGCCTTCAAGGAAGACATCAAGCGCTTCCATCTGGCGCTGCCCAAGGCGCATCCGGACATCTACCGCCAGGTCGAGCGCGGCGGCGGAACCGGCTACCGCGAAGTCAACCACCAGACCTTCGACCTGATCGTCGAGCTGCGGCGCGAGGAAGCCGCCGCGCGCCGCCGGCGTTCGTGAGCACGGCCTACGGCAACGACCTCCCTGCGGTGATCCGCGGGGAGGAAGCCTACCGGGCGGCCCGCCGACAGAAGCGCGCACAGGCGCTTCTCGGCGGGCTGATCCTGCTTGCCTGCCTGCTCGCCGCGGCCTGGGTCAGCGAGGCGCATCCCGCCACCCTCTGGGCCGGCCTGCCGCGCATCGGCGAATACTTCGCCCGCATCCTGCCGGACCTGCGCTGGCACGCGCTGTTCGCGGGATCGGAGACGGAAGGCTCCATCGCCTTCTGGTTCTACCGCCTGCCCGAATGGGCGCTGCTGATCCTGGAAACCGCCAACATGGCGGCGCTCGCCACGCTGCTCGGCTCGGCCGCGGCGCTGGTGCTGGCCTTTCCGGCGGCGCGCAACATCGCGCCCTCGCCGCTCGCCTTCCATCTGGCGCGCCGGTCGCTCGAAGCGCTGCGCACCGTCCCCGAGATCGTCTATGCGCTGATCTTCGTCTGGGCCTTCGGCGTCGGGCCGCTGGCGGGCATCCTCGCCATCGCGCTGCATTCGGCCGGCGCCAACGGCAAGCTGTTCGCGGAAGCGATCGAGAACGCGGACCTCAAGGCCTGGGAAGGCGTGCAGAGCGCCGGCGGATCCTGGCTGCATGCCTGCCGCTTCGCGGTGCTGCCGCAGGTGCTGCCCAACATCATCTCCTACCTGCTGCTGCGCTTCGAGGTGAACATCCGCTCCGCGAGCGTGATCGGCTTCGTCGGCGCCGGCGGCATCGGGGAGGAACTCTACAAGGTGATCTCCTTCAACTACTATGAGGAGATCAGCGCCATCGTCATGCTGATCATCCTGACCGTCGCCTGCGTGGACCTGCTCTCCGAACGCCTGCGCCACGCCGCGATCGGGCGGCTGGAGGCGGCGCGATGATGCCGCGCGCGAATGTCGCGACGTGGCGGGAACGCATGCCCGCGGCCTTCGGTGTTTCCCCGGCGCGGCGCGCGTTGCGCGCGGTCGGGTGGGCGCTGTTCCTCGCCTGGTTCGCCGGCGCGCTGTGGTGGTTCGGCTTCACGCCGCAGCGGCTGTGGAACGGGCTCTCGGGCCTCGGCACCATCGTCGTGCTGATGGTACCGCCCTCCCCGGGCGAACTCTGGGTCGAGATCCTGAAGGGCATGGCGGAATCCGTCGCCATGGCCTTCCTCGGCACCTTCATGGCGGCGATCGTCGCGGTGCCGCTCGGCTTCCTCGGCGCGCGCAACGTCGTCACCAGCGTGCTGTGGCGCTTCTCGCTGCGCCGCCTGCTCGATGGCTTCCGCGGCGTGGACCAGCTGATCTGGGCGCTGGCCTATGTTCGGGCGGTGGGGCTCGGGCCGCTTGCGGGCGTGCTCGCGATCTTCACGGCGGATATCGCGGTGCTGGCGAAGCTCTACGCCGAAGCGATCGAGAACGCGGAGAGAAAGCAGGCCGAAGGCGTCGTCGCCGCGGGCGGCGGGCGGCTATCCGCCGTGCGCTTCGGCATCCTGCCGCAGGTCGCGCCGGTGATGCTCGCGCAGGCGCTGTATTTCTTCGAAAGCAATACGCGCTCGGCCGCCATCCTCGGCGTGGTGGGCGCGGGCGGCATCGGATTGCAGATCGCCGAGCGCATCCGCGTGCGGCACTGGGACGAGGTCGCCTTCATCATCCTGCTGATGATCGTGACGGTCGCGGCCATCGACTTCCTGTCCGCCCGGATCCGCCGCAGGCTGATCGGCACCCGCGCCTGACGGGCGTTGTGGCCCGCGGCCGCGCGGCGCATCCTCCCGCCGTCGAACGGGAGAATGCGATGAGGAAGGGCTACAAGGCGCTGCTCGAGGAAGCGAACGCGGTCATCGAGACGGTGCCCGTGGACCAGGCCCTGCGCCTGCTGGGAAATGACGGCGTGGTCTTCGTCGATCTGCGCGACCCGCGCGAGATCCAGCGCGAAGGGCGCGTTCCCGGATCCTTCTCCTGCCCGCGCGGCATGCTCGAATTCTGGATCGATCCGGAGAGCCCCTACGCCAAGCCGGTCTTCGCCGAGCCCAGGAAATTCCTCTTCTACTGCGCGAGCGGTTGGCGGTCCGCGCTGGCGACGAAGACCGCGCAGGAGATGGGGCTGGAGAACGTCGCGCATGTGGGCGGCGGCTTCACGGCCTGGCGGAACGGCGGTGGCGCGGTGGAAATGCCCGAACCGAAGCACCGCTGACCGCGAGGGGCTTCGCCCCTCAAGCGCGTGGATGAGGTTTCATGGTGTAAGGGCGGCGTGATGCCCCCGCATTGCCAGAAAGGCGCCCTCAACTTCCCCATATGATGGGCGTTGATCTCCCATGGCGCCGTCCGCGCCCAAGGAGAAGCAGGCCATGCGCAGCTTCACGAAGCCGGGCACACGCGCAGCGATCCTGGCGCTTCCGCTCGCCCTGCTGCTGCCGGCGCCGCTGCCGGCGCAACCCTTGCCCCCGCCCGTCGCCGGCGCGGACGCCACCGCGGCCGAACCGTTCGACCCGCCGACGCGCGTCGGGCGCATCGCGCGCCTGAGCGGCCAGGTCTCCTATCGCCTGCCCGGCGACGAGCAATGGCAGCCGGCAAGCCGGAACCTCCCCATCACCGAGGGCAATGCCATCTACGCGGCGCCAGGCAGTCGCGCGCTGCTGGAGGTCGGCCAGAGCCGCATCGCGCTGGAGGGTGGTTCCGACCTCCAGTTGGCTGCGCTCGATGACAGGGCGCTGGCTGCCACGCTGCCGCGCGGCGCGGCGTATGTGACGCTTTCCGGCGTCGCACCGGGAGAGACGGCGCAGATCGTCACGCCGCAGGCGGGCGTCACCCTGCCGGTTCAGGGCCGCTACCTTTTCGAGGTGCCGGAGAGCGGCCCCTCGCGCGTCGCCGTGCTGGAAGGCGAGGCCCTGCTCGCCACCGGCGGCGGGGAAATGCGCCTGACCTCGGGCCAGGCCGCGATCTTCGCCGAGGGCGCGCCCCCGCGCATCGAGCGGGCAGGGCCGGGCTCGCCCCTGGTCGCCTGGGCCGATGGCGTCCTGCCGCCGCAGCGCTACGCCGTTCCGGCCGCCGCCGCCGGCATGACGGGCATCGGCGAACTGGCCGCCTATGGCACCTGGGCGCCGAGCCCCGAATACGGCCAGGTCTGGTATCCGAACGTCGCCGCCTCCTGGGCGCCCTATCGCGACGGCTACTGGGAGTGGGTGGAACCCTGGGGCTGGACCTGGGTGGACGCGCAGCCCTGGGGCTATGCGCCGTCCCATTACGGCCGCTGGGTCCAGATCGGCCCGCGCTGGGCCTGGACGCCGGTGGTGGTGGTGGCCGTGGGTGCACTCATGCCGAGCCCGGTCTGGGCCCCCGCCAATGTGCGCTTCTTCGGCGGCGGCTACGGCGGGCCGGGCTATGCGCCGGTCGCCTGGGTGCCGCTCGCGCCGCGCGAGGCCTATTACCCATGGTATCGCGCCTCTCCCCGCTACGTGGAGCGGGTGAACCTCCGCTACGTCACCAATGTGCGCGAGGTGACGAACGTCTGGGTGCAGAACCGCGACGGGCGCGACTTCCGCCGCGGGGAGACGATCGAGCAGTTCCGCAACCGGCGCTACGCGACGGTCGTGCCGGCCGAGGCGATGCTGCGGTCCCGTCCCGTGCGGCAGGAGATGGCGCGCGTGCGGCCGGAGGACCGGCGCCGGGTGGCGTCGCTGCAGGAGGGCGTCCCTCGCCCCGGGCCGGGCACGGCGGGGCTGACGCCGCTGGCCGCCGAGAGACTCGGCATTGCGCCGGACGCACTGCGCCGCGGGCCGGCGCGGCGGGGTCCCTCCGCCGAACCGCATGCGGCGCTGCGGGAGCGCCTGCCGGACGAGATGCGTGGTCCCCCCGAGGGACGGCGCTGGGCCGATCGTCGCCCGGATGAGCCTGTCGCCGGAAGGCCGGCGCTGCCGCCGGGCGCGCGCCCAGGCACCCCGATGCCGCAAAGGGACGCGACGGCGCCGCCGCGAGCCGGGACTTCTCCCGCACCCGGCGGCCCGCGCCCACCCCTGGACGACCAGCAGCGCCAGGCCATCGAGCAGCAACGCCGCCTGATGGAGGAACATCAGCGCCGTGCGGCCGACCGGCCAGGCCGGGTGGTCGAGGACCAGCAGCGCACGCAGGGCCAGCCCCCTCGCCCGGGCGAAGAACGCCAGCGCGGCCGCCTCGACGCGGTGCGCCCCGAAGGCGCGGACCAGCGGCAACGCCAGCCCGTCGAGCAGCAACGCCGGGCCATGGAGGAACAGCAACGCCGCGGCGCGGAACAGCAGCAACGCCAGGCCGTCGAACAGCAGCGCCGGGCCATGGAGGAACAGCAACGCCGCGGCGCGGAACAGCAGCAACGCCAGGCCGTCGAACAGCAGCGCCGGGCCATGGAGGAACAGCAGCGCCGCGGTGCGGAACAGCAGCAACGCCGCGCCATGGAACAGCAGCAGCGCCAAGCCATGGAGCAGCAGCGTCGCGCCGTGGAGCAGCAGCAACGGCACGGTGCCGAGCAGCAACAGCGCCGCGCCGCCGAGCAGCAGCACCAGGCCAACCCGCGGCGCAACCAGCAGCGACCTGAGAACTGATCCGCGGCACCCTGCCGCCGCGGCCGCGTCTGCGCGGCAAGGCCCCGCCAACCGGAACGGCCCGCGCCGGCCGTTCCGGCACGGGCTCGCCGATCGGGCCGTCGAAACCGGCGTCAGGTCCTGGAACCACGGCTGCGCCCGCACGAAGCCCGTTGACGCCTCGGTGCATCGCGCGCGGGCAGAGGGCGGGAGCGGCGCCGGCCGGCCGCTGATCGACAGGCCCAGTCGCACGGCTTGGTCGAAGAACGCGATGCCATGAGGCAGCGCCCTTCGCCCTCCCGTCCGTCATGCCGTTGGACAGCGGCACGGCCGAGGCGGTCACGCCGGCACGATGATTGCCCCCGGGGATCGAGCGCATGGCGCGATGTCGCCGGGCCGCGTGGCAGCCAGGCCAAGGGCGATGCCGGCGCCGCGAAGGCGCCGACGGTTGAAGGACGGGCACGCCAGGCGGTGACGCCAGTTGGGAAGCCAGGCGTATGCAGCGCAACATGATTTGCGGGGCGCAGGCGAAGGATCTTCGAACTACGCGGGAACCGCACATCGGCAGTCCTGCACGCGCATGAAAAAGGCCGCCCAGGCGAACCGGGCGGCCTCATGGCCTCGGTGCGGGTCGGGCGCTCAGTCCTCGCGGTCGCGCTGCGCTGCCTGGGACTGCGCGGCCAGGGCGCGGGCCATCTGGCTCAGGGCTTCCTGGTGCTTGTCGTTGTCGATCAGGGCGAAGTTGCGCGCGAGTTCGAGGAACATGCGCTGGCGGGGGGAGACCGGCTGGGCCTCGCCGCCCGGCTGCAGCCCCTCGAAGAAGTAGGACACCGGGACGTCGAGGACCTGCGCGATCTCGAACAACCGCCCGGCAGAGATCCTGTTCAGCCCGCGCTCGTACTTGTGCGCCTGCTGGTAGGTGACCCCGATCATCTTGGCCAACTGTTGCTGCGAGAGGCCGAGCATCGTCCGGCGTTCGCGTATCCGTGCGCCGACATGGTGATCGACGACGCTTGCTCGTTGCGTGGAACTCTCGTCCTCCCCCGGGGGGTCGGCGGCGTGCAGATTGGAGGTGGGAGACAGGCTCATGGCGTTGTCACCTAGACTATCGAATTCGCGTGCGCCAGAAAACAGATCTTCTACTTCTGCGCGCATCACGAAGCCGAGACGACTCTAGGCCTTCGGCCGAGCCGAGCGCAACCTTGCAAGTTCCTCGCGGAGCGAATCGATCTCCGCCCGCAACGCATCGACCTCCGGCCCGGCTGCCGGGGCGCCCCCGTCCTCCCGCCGGGCGAAGGGCGCGAACAGGCTCATGGCGCGTTCCAGCATGGCCATGTTCTGCTTGCCCATCTCCTCGAGGTTCGGGAACGAGGGGGGAAAGGGCACGAATCCGCCGATCGCCTGCTCCATCGTGCGGCGCATCTGATCCTGCTGGCGCCCGAAGGACGCCATGGCGAATTCGAGGTAGCGCGGCACCAGGCCCTGCAGGTTGTCCCCGTAATAGCCGATCAGCTGGCGCAGGAAGGCGGTGGGCAGCAGGTTCTGCCCGCCCTTGCTCTCCTCCTCGACGATGATCTGCGTCAGGACGGAGCGGGTGATGTCGTCCCCGGTCTTGGCGTCGTAGACCACGAAATCGCGGCCGTCGCGGATCATCTTGGCCAGGTCGTCGAGGGTGACGTAGGTCGAGGCCTCGGTATTGTAGAGACGGCGGTTGGCGTACTTCTTCACGACCACCGGCGGGGCCGGGGCCTCGTCGCCCTGCACCATCCCCGCGGCCTTGGTTCCAGCCATCGACATTTCGCCTCGCTTCAACCCTGTATGAGGCATGCTAACACGCCCGATGCCGCAGTGCGAAATACGCAATCGGCACCGTTCCGTCCGCGGCCGCCCGGGGCTATGGTCCGGCGCGGCGAGGAGCCCCGATGGAACGGCCTGAGGATCTCGACAGCCTCGCGGAGGACTGGATCACGCTGTGGCAGAGCGAGATCGCCGGCCTGGCGGCCGATCCCGAACTGGCAGAGCAGTGGGCTGCCTGGGCCGCGCTGGGCGCCGCCTGGATGCGCGCGGCCACGGCCATGGCGCCGCGCCATGGGGCCTATCCGCATGACCGGCCCGCTCCGCCGCCGGGGCCCCCGCCCGCTGCCCCTGCATCTGGGGCTGGCGGGCATGCGGGCGCTGGCCGCGACGACCAGCCTGCCCGGGCCGCCATGGCCGAGCGCCTGGCTGAACTCGAGCGCCGCCTGGCCGATCTCGAGGGCGGGCCAGGCGGAAAGGGACAGGATCCTCGCGGCCCTGGCCGCCGCGGGCCACGCGCCTGAAGCCTTCGGCACCGCCGTCCTGACCCGGCTGGCGCGGGCCGACCGCGCGATGATCGCCGGGCTCGCCGCCTATCGCCGCCACCCCTGGCAGCGCGAGGCCGCCGACCCGCCGGCGATCTGGGCGGAGGGCGGCTCCCGCATGCTCGATTTCGGCGGGGACGGCCCCGCGGTTCTGTTCGTCCCGTCATTGGTGAACCGCGCCTATGTGCTGGACCTGACGCCGCCGCGTTCGCTGATGCGCTGGCTGCCCGGCCAGGGCTTCCGCACCCTGCTGCTCGACTGGGGCTGGCCCGGCGAGGCGGAGCGCAACTTCACCCTGACCGACTACATCGCCGGACGGCTCGAACGCGCACTCGCCGCCGCGCCCGGTCCGGTGGTGCTGGCGGGCTACTGCATGGGCGGGCTGCTCGCGCTGGCCGGGGCGCTGCGCCGGCCCGACCGCGTGCGCGCGCTGGCGCTGCTCGCCACGCCCTGGGATTTCCACGCCGGGCCGGACGGGCCGCGCCGCGCCCGCACCGCCGCCGCCCTGCTGCCGGGGCTCGAGACCATGATGGAGCCGACCGGCGCGTTGCCGGTGGACGCGATCCAGTCGCTCTTCGCGTTGCTCGATCCCTTTGGCATCGCGCAGAAGTTCCGCGCCTTCGCCAGGCTCGACCCCGGTTCCGAGCGTGCAGCGCTGTTCGTCGCGCTGGAGGACTGGCTGAACGACGGCATCCCCCTGCCCGCCCCGGTCGCCCGCCAATGCCTCGCCGGCTGGTACGGCCGGAACGAGCCGGGGCGGCTCGCCTGGCGCGTCGCCGGCCAGGTGGTGGACCCGGCCGCCTGGGACGGTCCGGCCTTCGCCGGCATTCCGGAACGCGACCGCATCGTGCCCCCGGCCTCCGCGCGGGCGGCCGCGGCGCGGCTGCGGCACGGCACGACGCACATCGCCGCCGGCGGGCATATCGGCATGGTCGCCGGCGCCGGGGCGGAAGCGGCGCTCTGGCAGCCCTTCACCGCATGGCTCCGGCGCTTGTAGCCACCCCCCGCCCAGGCGCATGCTGCGCCGCAATGGCCCTAAGGGAGAACAACCAGTCATGACCGAGATCGTCATCGCCTCCGCCGCCCGCACGCCGGTCGGCTCCTTCAACGGGGCCTTCGCCTCCCTGCCCGCGCACGCGCTCGGCACCATCGCCATCAAGGCCGCCATGGAGCGCGCCAGGATCGAGGGTGGCGACGTGGACGAGGTGATCCTCGGCCAGATCCTCGCCGCCGGCGCGGGCCAGAACCCGGCCCGCCAGGCCAGCGTCAACGCCGGCATCCCGGTCGAGCACACCGCCTTCGGGATCAACCAGCTCTGCGGCTCGGGCCTGCGCGCGGTCGCGCTCGCCGCCCAGCAGATCGCTTCGGGCGACGCCCGCATCGTCGTCGCCGGCGGCCAGGAGAGCATGACCCAGGCGCCGCACGCCCAGCAGCTGCGCGCCGGGCAGAAGATGGGCGACCTCGCGCTGGTCGACACCATGCTGCGCGACGGCCTGATGGACGCCTTCCACGGCTACCACATGGGCAACACCGCCGAGAACGTCGCCCAGAAGTTCCAGATCACCCGCGCCGAGCAGGACGAATTCGCCTTCAACAGCCAGCGCAAGGCTGGCGAGGCGATGAAGGCCGGCCGCTTCGCGGACGAGATCACCCCCGTCACGGTGAAGGGCCGCAAGGGCGACGTCGTCGTCTCCAGCGACGAATACCCGAAGCCCGAGACGACGATGGAAATCCTCGCGAAGCTGCGCGCGGCCTTCGCCAAGGACGGCACGGTCACCGCCGGCAACGCCTCCGGCATCAATGACGGCGCCGCGGTGGCGGTGGTGATGACGGCCGCGGAAGCGGCCAAGCGCGGCATCACGCCGCTGGCGCGAATCGTCTCCTGGGCGACCGCGGGCGTCGATCCGTCGATCATGGGCACGGGTCCGATCCCGGCCTCCCGCAAGGCGCTCGCCAAGGCGGGCTGGAAGATCGACGACCTCGACCTGATCGAGGCGAACGAGGCCTTCGCGGCGCAGGCGCTCGCCGTGAACAAGGACCTCGGCTGGGATACGTCGAAGGTCAACGTGAACGGCGGCGCGATCGCGCTCGGGCACCCGATCGGGGCCTCCGGCGCCCGCGTGCTGACGACCCTGCTGTTCGAGATGCAGAAGCGGAACGCCAAGAAGGGCCTGGCGACGCTGTGCATCGGCGGCGGCATGGGTGTCGCCATGTGCCTCGAGCGGTAGTCGCGACACGCGAGGGGGCGCCGCCCCCTCGCACTCCCCCGCCAAAGGCCGAAAGGCCTTTGGAAACCGGAACCTGGCGGGGCCGGGAGAAGAAGCCCGTGGGGCGTTGCGGGCCAGGGCTGCCCTACGTGACCGACAGCGAGGCCCGGACCCGGGCATCGTAGTCGTCGGCGAGATCCCGCAGCGCGGCGGCGCAATCGCCGGCGAAAGACGGGCCGTGCATCAGCGCCAGCGTCCGCGGCGAGATCTCCGCCAGCCGGCGGATCGTCCGCCCCATGCCGGGGTTCAGGCTCGAGAACCTGAAATAGTCCTCGGTGGCGATGGCCGGGCCGACGATGTCCGAGCCGGTCAGCGCGGGACCATCCCCCACCTGGGTGAAGAGATCTCCGCACAGCAGCGTGCCCGACGCCTCCTCATAGAGCACGCCGGCATCCCAACCGTGCGGGATGTGCGGCGTGTCGACGTAGCGGACCCGCCTGCCCTTGCCGAGGTCGATCACCTCGCCGTCCTGCAGCACGCGCGGCAGGCGGTCGGCCATGTCGTTCAGCGACACCATGCAGCCGGTCTGGCCGTGCGCCACCTCGGCCCGCGGCGCCACGGCGAGCCATTCGTTCATCGCCCCGCACTCGTCCGCCTCATAATGGCCGAAGCTGATCCAGCGCAGCTTCTCCGGCGGGATCAGGTGGCCGAGCGCCTCCCGCAGCACCGGGAACATGCCCCGCAGCCCGGCGTGGAAGAGCAGCGGTTCATCCCCGAGCACGACGAAGTGGTTGAAGGTGAAGCCGGCCGGCGGGGCGATCGCGTCCACACGGACCGAAAGCCTGAAGATGCCGTCGGCGATCTCGCCGATGCGCGCGTTCATGGTGCTGTCTCCCTTGGGGGCGGGCCGGGCCGATGATGGGCCTTCTGTTTATTTTCGAAGTACGCTATCGTGCATTCATTCCGATCTCGCTGTCAATAATGATCGCACAACACCGTGCAATGGAAACCGCATGGCACGCCCCTACACCCTCAAGCGCCGGGCCGAGCGGCAGGCCGAAACCCGCCAGCGCATCGTCGAGGCGGCGGTCGAGCTCCATGGCAGCATCGGGCCGGCGCAGACGACGATCACCATGGTGGCCGAGCGGGCGCAGGTTCAGCGTCACACCCTCTATGCCCACTTCCCCGATGAGCGGAGCCTTCACCGTGCCTGCTCCGGCCTCGCGCTCGAGCGCGACCCGCTGCCCGACCCGCAGGCCTGGCATGCTGGGGCGAAGCCCGAGGCACGGCTGCGGGCAGGGCTCGCGGCGATATACGGATGGTACGGGCGCAATGCGAAACTCGCGGGCTGCGTCCTGCGCGATGCGGAACACCATGCGCTGACCCGGGAAACCGTCGGCCTGCGGCTCGCGCCCTGGATGCAGGCCGTCCACGAGATCCTGTCGGAAGGCCTGACGCAGCAGCAGCGCGCGATGCTGCACCTGGCGCTTGGCTACTTCACCTGGCGCGGCCTCGTGCGCGAAGCGGGGCTCGCGGAGGCCGAGGCGGTGACGGCGATGGTGACGGCCATCCTCGGCCAGCCGTGATCGACGGCATCAGGCCTCGAGCAGCACCACCCATTCCCGGCGGCCCGCACCTGGTCCGTCCGCCGACGGACGCAGGATCCGCGCAGCACCGAAGCCGGCGGCGCGGCCGTGCCGTTCCCAGTCGGCATCGCCCCAGGTGCGCAGGAAGTAGGCGGGGCTCTGGAACGGTTCCTCGCCCGGGAAGATCACCCAGGACAGGCAGACCAGGCCGCCGAGCGCGGCGACGAAGACCTGGCGCACCAGGAACAGCACCCCGTCGCCGAGCGGGACCTTCATGTGCTGGACCCAGCGCCCCTCGAGCGCCGCATGCGCGTCGAGATCGCCATGGACCAGGGCGAGGCCGCCCGGGCGCAGGACACGGCGGAATTCCTTCAGCGCCTCGATCTCATCGGCCTCGTCGAGGAAATAGCCGAAGGAGTTCCACATGTTCAGGACGAGGTCGAAGGCGCCGTCCGCCACGGGCAGGTGCCGCATCTCGGCCGCGGCGCAGGTGGTGGTTCCGCTCGCGCGCGCGATGCGCAGACTTTCCTCCTGCAGGTCCATGGCGACGACGTCGTAGCGGCGGCGCAGGAGTTCGCTCGCATGCCGGCCGGTGCCGCAGGGAATGTCGAGGATGCGCGGCCGCCGCGGTCCGAAATGCTCGCCGGCGATGCGGCAGATCATGTCGGCTTCGCGCCGCGTCAGCTCATCCTCGGTGATCGCGGGATTGGCCGGGTCGCGCGGGAAGCGCGCTGCGATCTCGCGGTAGGCCTCCCCGAAATAGGCCTGTTCCCCGGCCTTCCACCAGGTGTCCGATGGCCTGGCGACGGTCGCGAATTCCTCCGCCGGGCAGGTCCAGAGGTGCCTGGCGTCCTCTGTCCCGACGCGCGCGAAGCGCCGCGCCACCGTCGCTTTCAGCGCATCCATACCCATGCGGCGCCAATATCCTGGTTTCCAAAGGCCTTTCGGCCTTTGGCGGGGTGGTCCGGAGGGGCGGCGCCCCTCCGGTGCCCTGTCAGAACAGCAGCCCCTTCTTCAGCATCCCGTGCACCCCCTTCTCCCCGTTCACCGTCTGGGTGACGCGGAAATCCACCGCGAGCGAACAGAACTGGTAGGCATCCGCGTCCGACAGGTTCGTCCGCGAGCAGATGAAGGCGATCATCTCCCGCAGCGCCTGCTTCATGGCGAGGTCGAGATCCTCGTTCATGCCCATGGTGATGTAGTGGGTCTTCGTCTCGGCGCGCGGGAACTTCAGCACCGGATCCTTCGCCCCGCCGCCCTTGACCAGCGAGAGGCGGAAATGCCCCGTCAGGCAGATTTCCAGCGCGTTGATGCAGACCTCGCCGTCGCCCTGCACGCCGTGGCCGTCGCCGGCGGAGAACAGCGCGCCCTCGTTGAACACCGGCAGGAACAGCGTCGTCCCCTCGGTCAGTTCCTTGTTGTCGAGGTTGCCGCCGATCGCGCGCGGCTCCTTGGTGTTGACCGTCCCCCAGTCGCGCGGCGGGGCCACGCCCATCACGCCGAAGAAGGGTGCGAGCGGCAGGTCCATCCCGCCCTCCTTGGGCCCGAAGGGCAGGCGGCAGGTCATCGCGGCCTTGTCCACCGGGATGTGCAGCGTGCGGCGATAGGGGAAGTCCTCCGGCAGCGTGCCGAAGAGCGGGCGGAAGCCGCAGAAGCCCCAGTCGGCGCCGAGTTCGATCTTCTCGATGTCGATGCGCAGCGCGTCGCCCGGCTCGGCGCCGCGGACCTCGACCGGCCCGGTGATGACGTGGGCGCCGAGGCGCGGCAGCTTCTGGTGGATCTCCCGCAGCACAGGGTGCACCGCCATCATCTTTTCCTGCGGCGGCATCTGCTCCGGCCCGCCGGAGACGCATTCGAGGACCACGACCTCTCCCGGGTCGATGCTGGCGACCGGCGGGAAGGAGGCGTCGAAGGCGCCCCAGCGGCAGTTCGTCAGGGATGCGGCAACGCGGGTGGGTTCGCTCATGCGCGGGTCCTTGCGGGTTCTACGCCCGGCAGCATTGCCGGGCGTATCCGCACGCGGGGCTGGCGGGGCGGCCGCGCGCGGAACAATGGGGATACCGGCGGCCGCGGCCGCTGACCACGGGTCAACGCTCGCCGCCGCCCGTATCAGAGCCAGCCTTTGCGGCGGAAGTACCAGACGGGGAGGATGGCGCTGCCGATCATCAGTGCGATCGCGAGCGGATAGCCGTACTCCCACTTCAGTTCCGGCATGTTCTCGTAGTTCATGCCGTAGATGCTCGCGATCAGCGTCGGCGGCATCAGCGCGACCGAGGCCACGGTGAAGGTCTTGATGATCGCGTTCTGCTCGACGTTGATGACGCCGAGCACCGCATCGAGCAGGAACTGCGCCTTGCTGTTGAGGAAGTTCGCGTGATCGACGAGGGAGCGCACGTCGCGCACCAGCGTCTTGATCAGCGGCTGGTTCTCCTTGCGCACGGCGGAGGCCTTCTCGGCGCTCACGAAGGCGAGGATGCGGTTGAGGCCGAGCAGCGTCTCGGAGGTCCGCGTCGTGACCTCGCCGACCTGGCCGAGGGTGATCAGCGTCTCCTTGAGCTGATCGTCGCGGCGGTTCGCCTTGAGGTTGGTGCGCGCGGCGCGGAAGGTCCGCTGGCTGGCGCGGTCCATGTCGGCGCCGACACGCTCGAGGATGTCGGCGAGCCGGTCCACGATCTGCTCGAAGAGATGGAGCATCACCGCATCGGCGGAGACGAGCAGCGACACCGGCTGGCGCTGCGCGCGCGCCGAGAAGACCGTGAAGGCCTTGGGCGAGGCGTAGCGCACCGTCACCAGCGTGGTGTTGGTCAGCACGAAGGTGATGGCGGTCGAGCTGTATTCCCCGCTGTCCACGCCATAGAGGAAGTTCGCGGTCAGGAAGAGCGCGTCGTCCTCGCGATAGAGGCGGGAGGAGCTCTCGATCTCCTGCATCTCCTCCCGCGTCGGGATCTCGACGCGGAGCGCGGCCTGCACCGCCTTCTCCTCGGCAGGGGTGGGGTTGAGCAGGTCGATCCAGATGGCGCGGCGCAGCGCCTCGGGCGCGGCGACGGCGGCAGCGGCCTCGCGCGCCTCGTTGGGCAGTGCATCGGTGATGTCGGACATCGCGCCTTCGCGCACGCGACAGCGGCCGTCTTCGACCGTCCAGGTCGTCAGCATGGCAGCGGCCTCCTGCTCGTCAGGATTGAAGGGGCGATGGGACTATGTAGCGGCGCCTCGGCGCCGGCGCCACGGGGGGGTCTTCAGGTCGGGGCGGGCAGTCCGAAGCGGCGGGCAATGGCGGCAAAGTCCGGCGCTTCCGGATGGCGGCCGGAAGGCCGGGTGCCGTCCGCCGCGCGCACCAGCTGGCAGGTGGCGAGGCCCGCCGCCGCGGCGGCATCGAGTTCCTCCGCGACATCCGAGAGGAACAGCACCTCGTCCGGGGGCAGGTTCAGGCCAGTGGCGATGGTGGCGTAGGACGCCGCCTCCCGCTTGCCGCCGACGCGGGTGTCGAAGAAGCCCGAGAAGAGCGGCACCAGGTCGCCCGCCGCCGAATGGCCGAAGAGCAACTTCTGCGCCTCGACCGAACCGGAGGAATAGACCGCCAGCCGCAGCCCCGCCTTCGCCCAGGCCCGCAGGCAGGGCGCCACGTCGGGCCAGAGATGGCCCTTGATCCGCCCGTCCTCGTAGCCCGCGCGCCAGATCAGCCCCTGCAGGGTCTTCAGCGGCGTGACCTTGGCGTCCTCCGCCATCCAGCGGCGCAGCGCGGCGCGCGGGTCCTCGCCCGGTGCCGCGGCGGCGACATCGGCGAGGATGGAAGCGACCTCGGGCGCCGTTCCGCGGGCGTCGAGGAAGGCATCCAGCTCGGCCGCCGCGAAGGGGAACAGCGTCTCCTTCACGAAGGCGATGGCGCTGGTCGTGCCCTCGATGTCGGTCAGGATGCAGGCGGGCGGGGCGGCCAAGGACGCGTCAGCCCACGGAGACGGGGATGCGGGCGGCGATGTCGCTGCCCGTGTAGTGCGGCGTCCAGCCCGTGGTGTCGGTGAAGACGCGCAGCGCGGTGACGTGCGGCTCGGCGCCCGCGTCGAACCAGTGCTTCGTATTGGCCGGCACGGAGATCAGGTCGCCGCGCGTGCAGTGCGCGTCGTAGATCTTCCCTTCCACATGCATGACGAAATTGCCCGCGCCTTCGTGGAAGAAGCGGATCTCGTCCTCGGTGTGGATGTGCTCGGAGAGGAACTTCGCGCGGATCGCGTCCTTCTGCGGATGGTCCGCGGTCAGGCGGATGACGTCGGCCGTACCGGCCTTCGTCTCCTTCAGGAAGGCATCGAGATGCGGACGGTAGGCTTCCAGCACCGCGTCGGCCTCCGCGCCCGCAGGCAACTCGGCGACCGGCCAGCGCTCGAAGCGCACGCCGATGGGCGCCAGCGCCTCGGCGATCCTCGCCGGGTCGTCGGTCTTCAGGGTTTCGGCGCCGGTGGCGGCGTCGCGGATGGTGAGAAGGCTCATCGGGCGTTCCTCCCTTCCTCGAGGTGGCAGAGCAGCATGAATTCGAGGGCTTCGAGCCGCGCCACGGCGTGGCCCATGTCCTTGCCCCAGACATAGACCCCGTGCCCGCGGATCAGGTAGCCCGGAGGGGCATCCGGCGTGCGGTCCCACAACGCGTCGAGCATCCGTTGCAGGCGCGGGATGTCCTGGTCGTTGTCCAGCACCGGGACGGCGGTTTCGGTCTCGTGGGTCGGCCCGCCGGGGAAGGCCTTGAGCAGTTCGTAGCCGGAGAGGCGGATCTCATCACCCGCACGGCGGGACAGCACCGTGTTGGCCACGGAATGCCCGTGCACCACCGCCCCGGCGTCAGGGAAGCGGCGGTAGATGCCGCAATGGAGCAGCGTCTCGTAGGATGGCCGCGCGCCGGGTTCGAGGGAGGCGCCATCCCCATCCACGCGCATCACCTCGGCCGGGGTGAGCTGCCCCTTGTGGCAGCCCGAGCGGGTGATGGCGATGCGGCCAGAGCTCTCGCGGACCGAGATATTGCCCGCGGTCGCCGGCACCCAGCCCATCGCATCCATGCGCTGCCCGGCCGCGACGATGGCCGCGGCGGCGTCGTCGAATTTCATCTCGCTGCAATTCCTGGAAACCGAGAAGCCCCGCCGCGCCCTATGGGCACGACGGGGCCATCCTCGGAAGGCCGGAAGGCGGCGTCAGGCCGCGGGGCGGCTGCTGCCCTGCTGCGGCTGCGCCTGGGTGGCGCTGGCCTGGCCCTGCTGCGGCCCGGCGATGTTGCCGGCCGGCGGGGTGGTGGCCTGCGCCTCCATGGAGGCGTCCTTCTCGTCTTCCTTGATGTTCGCCTTGAAGGACTTGATGCCCTTGGCCAGGTCGCCCATCAGCCCGCTGATCTTGCCGCTGCCGAACAGCAGCAGAATGACGAGCAGCACGACCAGCCAGTGCCAGATGCTGAACGAACCCATGGCGACGCCTCGATCCCGTTGTGGCCGCCCCCCGGAGCGGCCAAGGCCGTATGAACGGGGCGCAACCTAGTGTCCCGGCGGCGCCCGTGCAAATCCACATGGGACATCCGGGGCCGCACCGCAACGGGTCTTGACGCCTTCGGGTCCGGAAACCATTTCCCGCAACGATCCGGGCCCCTCTGGCGGCCGCCCGTCCATGCATGGCGAGGCGTCCGTGATGTCGGATCGCGTGGAAATCGCGCGATCCGGGCCCTCTTTGGCCGATGTCGGGTCGCGCCAGAGAGGAGTTGTTTGGGGAATGGAATTCTTTTCGGCTGAATGGCTCGGCAAGCCCCTCTGGATGTGGAAGGGCTTCCTGGCGGTCGTGCTGGTATTGCTCGCCTTCGACCTCGGCGTGCTGAACCGGCGCGACAAGGAGATGGGGATCGCCCAGAGCCTCTGGCTCTCGGCCTTCTACATCGGCTTCGCCTCGCTCTACGGCGCCGGCATCTGGTGGGCCTACGAGAGCGGCGAACTGACCACCACCGACGGCAGCCATGCCGGCGTCGCCTACTTCACCGGATTCTTCATCGAGAAGGCGCTGTCGATCGACAACGTCTTCGTCATCAGCCTGATCTTCGGCTACTTCGCCATTCCGCGGATGTACCAGTACCGCGCTCTGGTCTGGGGCATCGTCGGCGTGATCGTGCTGCGCGGCATCATGATCGCGGCGGGCGCGGCGCTGGTGCAGCAATATGCCTGGGTGCTCTACCTGTTCGGCGCCTTCCTGATCGCCACCGGCATCAAGATGCTGGTCGTACCGGAAGGGGAGCAGGACATCTCGCGGAATCCGGTGGTGAAGTTCATGCGCCGGCGCATGCGGGTATCGGACACGCTGCACGGCCAGAAATTCTTCGTGAAGGAGGCCGATGCGAAGACGGGGAAGATGGTGCGCGTCGCCACGCCGCTGTTCCTGGCGCTGGTGGTGATCAACATCGCGGACCTGATCTTCGCCGTGGACAGCGTGCCGGCGATCTTCGCCATCACGACCGACACCTTCATCGTCTACACGGCGAACATCATGGCCATCCTCGGCCTGCGCGCGCTGTACTTCGCGCTGGCGGCGATGGTGCACCGCTTCCACTACCTCAAATACGCGCTGGCGCTCGTGCTGGTGTTCATCGGCGGCAAGATCTTCTGGAACCAGATCGTGGGGAAGGTCGATCCGGCCATCTCGCTCGGCGTGACGCTGGCATTGATCACGGGCGGCGTCCTGTGGTCGCTGTGGAAGACCAGGAAGGACACGCCGATCGCGGCGCAGTGACGGGGCGGGAGGGGCGGAGCGCGCCCCTCCCCCCTCAATCCTCCGGACGGATGTTGAGGCGGCGGATCATGCCGCCCCAGCGTTCGGTTTCCTGCGCCAGGAAGGCGGCGGCCTCGGCCGGGGTCGTCGCCATCACCTCGAACCCGGCGCCTTCCAGTCTCTGGCGGGCGGCGGGTTCGCGCAGCCCGCGCTGCACCTCGGCCGCGAGGCGCGCGACGCGCTCCGCCGGCGTCGAGGCCGGCACCACCATGATCTGCCAGCCATAGGATTCGGCATTCGGCAGGCCCTGTTCCGCCAGGGTCGGCACCTGCGGCGTCGGCGCGAAGCGGTCGGCCGAAGTCACGGCGATGGCGCGGATCTGCCCGGCCTGCACCTGCGGCAGCACCGCCGCCGTCGTCACCATCATCGCCTGGATGCGACCGGCGACCAGGTCCAGCGTCGCGGCCGGGAAGCCACGATAGGCGACGTGCAGCATCTCCAGCCCGCCGCCCGACCGGGCGAGCAGGTCGAGCATGCCGAGATGCCCGCCCGAGCCCGACCCCACCGACCCGAAGGCCAGCTTGCCCGGATTGGCGCGCACCTCGGCCAGGAACCCTGCCAGGTCCGTGATCGGAAGATCCTTGTTCACCACCAGGAACTGCGGCCCGCGGACAAGCAACGAGACCGCAATCAGGTCCTTGACCGGGTCATAGGGGAGGTTGGGATACAGGGCGGGCGCCGTCGACAGCGGGCCATTGATCGAAAGGCCGATGACATGGCCATCGGTCGCCTTGGCGATGAAGTCGGTGCCGATGTTCCCGCCCGCGCCCGCCCGGTTGTCCACCACCACCGGCTGGCCGAGCACCTTGCCGAGATGTTCCGCCACCACCCGCCCGGTCAGGTCAGGGCTGGAGCCACCCGGGAAGGGCACCACGAAGCGCACAGGCCGGTCGGGCCACGCGGCCTGGGCGCGCGCCGGGCCCGCGGCGAGGGCAAGGACGGGCAGCGCGGCGAGGCCGCGGCGTGTGAGGGTCATGGCGCTTCCTCCGGCAGGGCGATCGGGCGCTCCGGACCGGCCGGCGACTCCCCCGCATCGGCCGAGTATCCAGCATGGGCGGCCGGCTGCCGCAAGTTCCCGGCCCGGCGCCGCGCCGAACTTCCTTCACCATTCCGCATGGATGTGCGATGCAACCTGGACGGGTTCCCCGACAGGAGCGCACCCCATGATCGCGTTGCTGCGCGCCGGCCTTCTGTGCGGCGCGATGCTCGTCCTGCCTGGTTGCGCGACCGTGGCGCTGAATGCCGCGCTCCGTGCCGCGAACCCCCAGCCCGCCTGGAACGGAGAGGTCGCGGTGGCGAGCGATCCGCCCGGTGCCCGCTGCACGGTGAACCGCGGCGACCGCGTCATGGCGGAGGTGCTGGCCACGCCCGGCACCGTGCAGCTCTCGCGATCCCACATCACGCTCGAGGTGCGCTGCGTGGCGGAAGGCCACCTGGAAGGGATCGACCTGCTTCGCCCGCAGGACGACCCGGCGGTGTTCCGCATGGCCCCGAACGGGATCATCGGCGCGACGGCGACGGTGTTCAGCCTCGCCTCGGCGCGCACCATGCGATACCCGGCGGAGGTGACGGTGGCGCTGCCGCCCGCGCTCTTTCCTTCGGAAGCGGCGCGCGAACTCTGGTTCTCCGGGCGGCGGGACGCCATCATCGCCCGTCGCGCCGCCGCGCTCGCCCTCGCCGAGGACCGCTGCCGCGCCAATGCCGAGACCACCACCTGCGACCCCGCCTTGATGGTCATGCAGCGCGAGCAGGCCGACGAGCTCGACCGCCTCGAACGGCAGCGCGCCCAGGCGGGCGTCGCGGCTCAGGTCGCCGCGGTGGAGTGAGCGGGCGGGGCGCCTACCGTGCCTCTGCCACCAGCGTGCCGCCGTGGATGAAGCCGAAGGTCGGATAGGTGCTCTGGCCGAGGTCGTTCACCGGCGGATACCAGACACGGACCAGGGACCAGTCGTTGTTGGGCGAGACGTCCACCACCGGCTGGTCGCGCGCGATGCGGCCGCGGTTGCGCCCGCTCGCCCAGTTGGCGTGGTCGACCCGGATCTCCCGCGAGGAGACCACCCGCGTCACCACGGAAAGATGCCCTGTCCGATTTCGGTAGGTGCGCATGAAGACCAGCACGGAGCCGGCCCGCGGCCGGCGGGAACGGTCGTAGCGGCTCGTCGAGGCGGCGGCCTCCCACCACTCCCAGGCGTCCCCTTGCAGGTCGATGCCCGAGCGTGCCCGCGCATAGGGCACGCAGGAGATGTCGCCCCCCGCATATCCCGGCACGCCGGTCCGCGGCCTGGCGCCGCCCGAACTGCCGCAAGCCGCAAGGCTTAGCGCGGCCAGCATCGCGATCATGCGAAGCATGACCCCGAACCCCCTGATTCCCCTGGATTCAATCTAGCCGAACTCGGAGCGAAAGGGGAATGGCTACCGAGGATGGGGAATTGCCTCGCCGCGAACTCGTTCATCCTGCGCGGACCATGCCTGCGGGTCCGTCCTCGCGCCGCTTCCGTGGCGTCGACCCATGGCAGCCGCCGAGACCCTGTATTTTCGCGAGTATCTTCCCCCGGTCAGGGCATCCCGCCCGGCCGGCGGCCGCCCGGATTCCGCCCGTGGGGATCGACGGCGTTCCACACCCGCAGCGATTGCGGGTCTAGGCTCGCCCGTGCCGGAAGACGGCAGAACCGAGGGAGGGAAGGATGCAGGACGAGCCCGTCTATCGCAGGACTGACCTGGTCGGCAGTTCCAAGAAATCGGTCAGCGACGCGATCGAAACGGCGATCGCCCGCGCCGCGAAGACGCTTCGCCACATCGAGTGGTTCGAGGTCGGCGAGATCCGCGGCCGCGTGCAGGACGGAAAGGTCGCCCAGTACCAGGTGAGCATCAAGGTAGGCTTCCGCGTCGAGGAATAGGATTGCCTGCGCCACGACGCGGATGCACCGGGGCCCGGCGAGGACCCGGAACAGCCTGGAAACGGGGGGAAGGTCCCTTCCCCCCGAATTCCTTCAGGCCGGCGTGAACATCGGCACCGGGGCGCCGCCTTCCTCGGTCGGCTTGAACACGACCTTCACCTTCTGGCCGATCTTCAGCGCATCGAGGTCGCAGTCCACGATGTTGGTGAAGACGCGCGGGCCCTCGTCGAGTTCGACATAGGCCGGGGCATGCGGCTCCTTCGAGCGCATGACGGTGAAGGAGTAGATCGTCCCGGTGCCCTTCGCCTCGACCAGCTCGACATTGTTCGAGAGGGTGTAGGGCGAGCAGCCGCGCGGATACCAGAAGTGCTTGCCGGTATCCTTGCACAGGCCGATCAGGAACTTGCCCGCGCGGGCAGCGTCCCAGAACGGCTTCGTGGTGGGGTCTTCCTTCGGCGCCGGGATGGCGCGATTGGCGGACATCGTCGCCATGATGATCACTCCCGCTCCATGATGAGGGTGGCGGCACCGTGCCGGTGGCCGAGCAGGCCGCCGATGCCGTTGGCGAGCGCGAGCTTGCAGCCCGGCACCTGCACCTTGGCGTGCGCTTCGCCACGAAGCTGGCGCACCGCCTCGATCACCTTGGTCATGCCGCCGCGGTTGGCCGGGTGGTTGTTGCACAGCCCGCCGCCATCCGTGTTGAAGGGCAGCTTGCCGACGCCGCTGATCAGGTTGCCGTCGGCGACGAACTTGCCGCCCTGGCCCTTCTCGCAGAAGCCCAGGTCCTCGAGCTGCATCAGCACCGTGATGGTGAAGCTGTCGTAGATCGAGGCGTACTGGATGTCGGAAGCCTTCACCTTCGCTTCGGCGAAGGCCGCCGCACCCGAGGCGCGCGCCGCGGAATACGACAGGTCGATGCCGCCGGCCGCCTGGTTCTTGGTCGCCTCGGCGCAGCCGAGCACCTTCACCAGCGGACGCTTCAGCGACTTCGCGATCTCCGGCCGCGTGACGATCAGCGCGCCGCCGCCGTCGGAGATGACGCAGCAGTCGAGCCGATGCAGCGGGTCCGCCACCATGGGCGAGTTCACCACGTCCTCGACCGTCACCGGCTTCGGCAGCATCGCATGCGGGTTGTGCTGCGCGTGCTGCGACGCGGCGACCTTGATCCAGGCGAGCTGCTCGGAGGTCGTGCCGTACTGGTGCATGTGGCGCTGCGCGACCATCGCGTAGGAGGTCACGACCGTGCGCGCCATCGGGATCTCGAACGGATCGTCCGGGATGTTCGGCGCCCAGGACCGCGGCACCGTGCCCGTCGCCATGCCTTCCGCGCGCGGACGGCCGGCGAGCGTGATCAGCGCGACGTTGCAGCGGCCTTCCCTGATCGCCTGCGCGGCGTGGCCGACATGCATGACGTAGGAGCAGCCGCCCATGTCCGTGCTGTCGACATGGCGCAGCTTCGTCAGCCCCATGTAGTCCGCCATGTTGATCGGGCCGAGGCCCGGGGCGGCGGAGGTGCAGAAGAAGCCGTCGACGTCGTCCTTCGACAGGCCGGCGTCCTGAAGGGCGCCATAGGCGACCTCC
Source organism: Neoroseomonas soli (assembly GCF_018129065.1). Classification (GTDB taxonomy): domain Bacteria; phylum Pseudomonadota; class Alphaproteobacteria; order Acetobacterales; family Acetobacteraceae; genus Neoroseomonas; species Neoroseomonas soli. The sequence continues at coordinate 44,042 of NZ_JAAEDM010000016.1, forward strand.
GCATGCAGCTGAGCGACCGATTGGCCCTCGGCCTTCCGCGTCGGGTGCTCGAAGGCCCCGACGATATAGGCTGCGCCGTTGATGCTCATGGCGGGGGCGTATCCTCCTGCTTTGCGTGACGGGCGCAGGGAAGCAGCCGGGGCGGGATGTGTCGAGGGGGCGGGGGAGAAGGCCGGGGCAGGAGAACCTCCCGCGAATCCCCCTCCCTTCCTTGGCCTTCAGGGCTGGCGCGCGGGTGGGGAAGCGCCGGCCGATCCGGCCTTTTTCGCCGATGTCCCACCACGGGCCGGCGATCGGGCCGAGGCCTCCGCGCAACAGCGGGGCCAGGGCGTGCTCGTCAGATCCGTGCTGGTTGCAACCCGGGTATGAGTTGGGAATTGAGATCGCGGGCACGCCGTGGATCCGGCGGAACACCTCCATCGGCGAAGAAACCGGGGCGTTCGGCAGGAGGTTCGGCTGCCGGTCGCGGCCCGGCCTCCGAGGGCTTGAAAAAAGCATCCCCGCCGGGCTCGTGCGGGATTGCACGGCGCCCGGCGGGGCTCACTGCCGACTGGGGGGCATGTCAGCGCGGCAGGAACTCGGTGAAGTATTCGTAGCTGTCGGCGTTCATCTGCGCGGCCGCCGGGTCGTCCTTGGCCAGCGCCTCGGCGCCACGGGGCTGGTAGGCGTGGTCGCGCGTGCCGAGCGCGAGGTGGCTCATCTCATGCACGATGATGCCGCCCTGGCTGTCCTGGCCGCTGCGCGCGGCACTGAAATAGGCGGGGCAGAGGCCCATCACCTCGCGCGCATTCCCGCCCCAGCGGACATAGGCGAAGGTGCTGCCACGGCAGGCGTCGGTGCGGTTGCACTCGTAGACCAGCCGGGATTCGCGCTGGTCGAGACCCACCGAGATGGCGCGGAAGTTCTTGGCGATGGCGCCGGCGGGGTTGGAGCCGAAGAAGCGGGCGAGGTGCGGGCGGACCACCTCGGGCTCCATCGTGAGTGACGCGATGGCCCGGTTGCTCATCTGCCGCGCATCGGCGAAGCCGCGGCGGACGACGACCATCTGCTCGGCGGAGCAGGCGCCGTCGCGGGCCAGCGCCTGCGGCTGGCCCTGCGGGAACTTGGTGCCCTGCGCGGCGACCGGCAGCGGCGCCAGCACGATGGCGGCGAGGGCGGCGGCGGTGGCGAGGGACTTGCGCATCTCGGTCTGCCTTGGGTTCGGGTGGCAGACGGACGATGCGCCGGGCCAACCGGCCCGGCGATGAAACGGTTCAGGCGGAGGGGGCGTCCCCTCCCCTGGTTTCAGGCGGCCGAGGCCGCCGGCGCTGCGCCGCGCTTCTCCTTCGCATTCCGCAGCAGCGCGATGCCGCGGTAAACGCCGTGCACCATCTTCGAGTAGGGCATCAGCAGGAAGAAGGAGAAGACCAGCCCCAGATGGATGGCGAGCATCACGCCCATCGCCCCGGTGTGCCGCACGGCGAGCAGCAGCAGCCCCGTCGCGGCGATCAGGAACAGCAGCGCGAGCATCGCGAATTCCCCGCCCGCCAGCTTCTTCGCCACCGGCCCCGGATCGGTCACGATCTTCACATGCGCGAGCCCCGCCGCGCCGATCATCATCAGCACGCCGCCCCAGAAGCCGAACTGCACGGGCAGGGAAAGGAAGGCGTGCGGCGAATACCAGCCGAGGAGGTAGTGGTAGATCGTGCCCGTGCAGGTGGCGGCGAAGCAGAGCATGAAGCCGCCGAACAGCGCCTGGTGCAGCCAGCGGCGGCGGGTGGAGAAGCCTTCGTCGAGGTCGTTGCAGCCATGCCCGCCACCGCCGAGGTTGCGCATGGTGACGATGTCCACCGCCGCTTCCGTCGCCGGCGCCGGGGCGAAGCCGCCGCCCGTGCCGCCCGTCGCCTTGATGTAGGACCGCGCCCCCATCGCCATGGCGAAGATCGCATAGCCGAAGGTCAGCAGGCCGAGCGCAATCATCAGCCAGTGGGGAATGACGCGGAAGAAGGCGCCGACGCCACGCTGCGCGGACCACAGCACCGCCGGGTCCTGCAGTGCCACGGTCAGGATCAGTACCAGCGCCAAGCCGAGTGCCGCGAACAGCGAGACCACCGTGCCGCTGCGCGCGAACAGCGCGCCCATCGGCGCGGGCCAGGCGTGCTTCGCGTAGGATTCCTGCCGCAGCTCCGCGAAGGTCGCGGGGATGTTCATGCCGAAGGCATGCGGCGGCGCGTACTGGCAGGCGTGGTAGCAGCCCTTGCAGCCATGGCAGAGATTGGCGAGGTGCGTGAGGTCGCCTTCCGTGAAGGAGCGCCGCATCGTCATCGCGGGGAAGACCGCGCAATAGCCTTCGCAGTAGCGGCAGGCGTTGCAGATCTCCATCAGTCGCCGGGCTTCGGCGACGGTCTCGGATTCCTGGGCCATCGCGTCAGTTCCTCACCAGTTTCGCCGCTTCCTCGCCCGCGATGCGGCCGAAGACGGTGCCGATGGTCATGCCGAAGCCGGCGAGGTAGCCCTGCCCGAGGATGTTGCCGGACATGATCTCGCCGCTGGCGAACATGTTCCCGCTCGGCGAGCCGTCCGCCATCATCACGCGCGCCCGCTCGTTCACCTTCACACTCAGGAAGGTGAAGGTGATGCCGGGCTTGAGCGGGTGGCAGTAGTAGGGCGGCGTGTCGATCCTGCGCGCCCAGTGCGACTTCGGCGGCGTCAGCCCTTCGGTGCGGCAGTCGTCGAGCGTCTGGCCGCTGAAGGTGCCGGGCTGCACCGCGGCGTTGTAGTCGGCGATCACCTTCTCCAGCTTCGCCGCATCCAGCCCGATCTGCGCCGCGAGTTGCGCGATGCTGTCCGCGCGATAGGGCGCGAAGACCGGCGGCAGGTAGTCGAGCTGCGCCTTCGAATCATTGATCGCGAAGGCGACCTGGCCGGGCTGCTGGGCGATCAGCCGGCCCCAGATGGCGTAGCGCTTCGGCCAGACATCCTCGCCCTCGTCGTAGAAGCGCTCGACATCGCGGTTCACGACGACCGAGAAGGGCACGCAGTCGAGGCGCATGGCGAGGCCGCCATCCTCCATCGGCGCGCGCGCGTCGTTCGCGACCGCGTGGAACTGCGTCGGGTCGCCCACCTGCTGCACGCCCTGGCCAAGCAGGTCCTTCAGGATGCGCCCCTGGGCATAGGGCGTGCCGCGGATCTGGAAATTATCCGCCGCGTCGCCCCAGTATTCGCGCAGCCATTCGCGGTTCGCCTGGAAGCCGCCGGCGGAAGCGACCAGCGCCTTGAACCTGATCTTCGCCGGGAAGCCGCGGTGGGAGAGGATGGCCTCGGTGGCGAAGCCGTCCTTCACCTCGATGTGCTGCACTTCGGTGTCATAGAGGATGACGATCCCGAGCGCCTCCGCCGTGCGGTACAGCGCATTCACCAGCGCCTTGCCGCCGCCGAGGAAGAACGCATTCGTCCGCGACAGCGACAGCGTCCCCGACAGCGAGGGCTGGAACACCACGCCGCAGGATTCGAGGAACTTCGGCGCGTGCTCGGAGGCGCGGATGCACATGCGCGCCAGCGCCTCATCCGTCTTGCCGGCGGTCACGCGCTTCAGGTCGTCCCAGTACTCCTCCTCGAGGTAGGAGTCGGTCAGCACGCCGGTCGGGCCGTGATGCAGCGCGCGCAGGTTGCGCGTGTGGCGCGAATTGCCGCCGCGCATGGGCCTGGGCGCGTGCTCGGCCAGCACGACGGAAGCACCCGCCTGGCGCGCGGTGATGGCGGCGCAGAGCGCGGCATTGCCACCCCCCGCGACCAGCACGTCGAAGGTCTGCGTCAGGTCCGCCATCGCACCCCCGGTCCCGCTTGTTCGCCGATGATGTGTACAGATGTATCCAAGGATGTCCAGATACCCGTTCCGGCGCCGCCGCCGTTCCGGTATGGAAGCACCATGGACGGCACCACCCCAGCCCGCGACCTCGGCGAGGCCGCCTATGCCCGCATCCGCGCGGCGATCCGCGAGGGCAGCCTCGCGCCCGGGGAAAGGCTGACGGAAACCGACCTGGCGGCGCGCTTCGGCGTCTCCCGCACCCCGGTCCGCCAGGCGATCGCGCGGCTGGAAGCCGAGGGCCTGCTGACCCACGAATCCCGCCGCGGCCTGACCGTGACGCGCCCCGACCACCAGCAGGTGGTGGAACTCTACGTCATGCGGGAGGTGCTGGAAGGTGCTGCCGCCCGCCTCGCCGCCCAGCACGCCAGCGAGACCGAGATCGCCGCCATGGCCGAGATCGTCGAGCACGAAGCCGAGGCCTTCGGCGACGCCCGCGCGCTGGCCGAGGCGAACCAGCGGCTGCACGGGCTGCTCTACCTCGCGGCCCACAACCGCTACCTGTTGCGCAGCCTCGAGCAACTTGCCGCGACCATGGCGCTGCTGCCGACGCTGCTGACGCGCGGCGGCCGCGCGGAACAGGCGCATGCCGAGCATCGCGCCATTCTCGCGGCGATCCTCACCCGCGACGGGGCGGCAGCCGAGGATGCCGCGCGGCGTCACGCCCGCGCCGCGCAGAAGCACCGCCTCGCCTGGATGATCGGCACGCTCGGTGTACCGCTGGCCACGCCCGGCGGGGATGCCTAGAGCAGATCCCGATCAGGTGGACTCACCTGATCGGGTGAAGATGCTCGCAGAAACAAGGGCCTGGAGCGGCGTCCGTGAACCGAGGCGGACGGAGGCCGCTCCAGGCGCGCCGCCGCGCCCACTGTGATCCGGCCGACCGCCGCCTAGGCCAGCGCGCGCTTCCGCTCGCCCGCGAAGGGGCTCAGCCCGAGCCAGGTCTGCATGGTCCGAGCCAGATCGCGGTCGCCGGTCAGGTCGATCCGGTCCCGCTCCTTCTCGATGGTCGTGAGCCCCATCCAGATCGCCGTCATCGTCCTGAGGTCGGTTTCGACAAAAAGATCGATCTCGAAGCCGGGGGGGGACCAGCAGAGATCCACCTCCCCGTCCGGCTCGATCACAAGCCACCACAGGCGCTTCGAAGGCGGCATTTCGCCGTACAGGAACTGGACCACCACCCGGCGCTTCGGCAGCGGCGCCGGGCTGAGGTTCCGGCGCATGTCCCACATCAGCAGCGAGGGATCGAGATTCCTGAGCGACAGGCTCGCCTCGACCCATTTCTGCCCCCAGAAACCGAGGGCCTCCACGACCGGGCGGCAGTCCTTGCCGGCCTCGGTGAGGCAGTATTCGAAGACGCCGCGCTCGGACGTGAGTTCGCGCCGTTCCACGATCCCCGCCCGCTCAAGGTCCTTGAGCCGCTGCGACAGCAGGGTCGGCGACATCTTCGGGACGCCGCGGCGAAGTTCGTTGAAGCGTGTCGAGCCCGCGACCAGTTCCCGAAGCAGCACCAGCGTCCACCGCGTGCACAGCACCTCGGCCGCCATGGCGACCGGGCAGAACTGCTTGTAGCCAGGGGCGATCATCGACCGATCCTCCGGATCCGGCACTGAGCTTCGTCCTTCTGCCGGGGCGATGCCAGTGCTGCGACTGTACTGCCCGGTACAGTCGCAGCACTGGACCCGCACCGCGGCCTGCCCCCGAGATGCCCACCACCCGCGGGCAATCATGCCCGGCAGGGAAGTGCAGGAGGCGACGGCAATGACCGTCTTCGTGATCGCGGACATCAAGGTGACCGATGGCGCCTGGGTGCCCGCCTACGCAGCATCGGTGCACGAGATCGTGCACCGGCACGGCGGGCGGTATCTCGCCCGCAGCGGCAATGTGAAGGTGCTGGAAGGCAGCCCGCCGGAGACCACTCTGGTCGCGCTGATGCAGTTTCCCTCGCCCGAGGCGGTCCAGGCCTTCGCCACGGACGCCGACTACGCGCCCCATGCCGCGGCCCGGCAGGTGGGGAGCGAGAGCCGCTTCACCATGATCGACGACACCGACCTCGCCGGAACCATCCCCTATCTCCGCAAGGGGTGACGCGCGGACCACGCCGAACGGTCGGCCATGGGCGACTGTTCGGCGCGGCGAGGCCGCGCGCGTTGACTCTCTCTCCGGCGTGCCGAAGGCTGGGCCCGGCCGCAGGAGAGACCCCCGTGACGCGACTTTGTTCTGCCCTCGCGGCAGCCTGCCTGCTTGCGTTCGCCCAGCCTGCGAAGGCGCAGACGCTGACGGTGGGGGTGGAAGCGCCCTTCGGCCTCGACCCGCATTTCCTCTTCGCCGGGCCGAACATGGCCGCCGCCCGGCACATCTACGACAGCCTGATCAACCGCGACCCGGAAAGCCGCTTCGTCCCCGGCATCGTCGAAACCTGGGAGATGATCGAGCCCCAGGTCTGGGAACTGCGCCTGCGCCGCGGCGTCAACTTCCACGACGGCAGCCCCTTCACGGCGGAGGACGTCGCCTTCTCCATCGCGCGCGTGCCGAACGTGCCGAACAATCCCGGCCCCTACACGTCGAACCTGCGCACCATCACGCGGGTGGAGGTGGTGGACGCCCACACCGTCCGCCTGCACACCGACCGCCCCAATCCGGTGCTGCCGGGGCAGTTGACGAACATCTTCGTCGTCTCGAAGCGCGCGACGGAGAACGCCGGCACCGCCGACTTCACCAGCGGCCGCGCCGCCATCGGCACCGGCCCCTTCCGGCTGGAACAGGCGCGCGGCTCGGAAGGCATGACGGTGGTGCGCAACGATGCCTTCTGGGGTGGGAAGGCGGCCTATGCGCGCGTCAACCTGCGCGTCATCGGCAATGATTCCGCACGCCTCGCCGCGCTGCTCAGCGGTGACGTGGACCTGATCGAGAGCGTGCCCCCCGCCGACGTGGCGCGGCTGGAGCGTGATGCGCGCGTGTCGGTCTTCCGGCGCAATTCCGACCGCATCATGTACCTGCTGCCCAATGTCCGGCTGGACCAGTTCCCGCTGCTGGTGGACGGCGCCGGGCAGGTGCTGCCACGCAACCCGCTGCGCGACCTGCGCGTCCGCCAGGCGCTTTCGCTCGCCATCGACCGCCAGGCGCTCGCGGACCGCGCGCTGGACGGCCAGGCGGTGCCGACGGTGCAGATGGTGCCGGAGCAGTTCGGCGGCTTCGATCCCGCCATCGCCCTGCCCGCCGCCGATCCGGCCCGCGCCCGCGCATTGCTGGCGGAAGCCGGCTACCCGGACGGCTTCGGCCTGACCATCGGCTGCCCCAACAACCGCTACGTCAACGACGCCCGCGTCTGCCAGGCGGCGGGGCAGATGCTGACGCGGGCGGGCTTCCAGGTGCGGGTCGAGACGCAGCCCTGGAACGTCTTCTCCCCTCGCACGCTGGCGAACAGGAACGACCTTCCGCTGATGCTCTACGGCCTGTCGCTGTCCTCGTCGCGCGATGCCTCCTACATCCTGTCCACCGCGGTCCACACGCGCATCCCGGCGCAGGCCTTCGGGCAGGGGAACCGCGGCGGATTCAGCGACGCGCGGCTCGACGCGCTGATCGCCGGCGTGATCGAGCACACCGGCCCGGGGCGGGAGGAGGATCTCCGCCACGTTGCGCGGGAGGCGGGCGAGCAGATCCCCTTCATCCCCCTCTACAACCAGGTGGTGATCGTCGCGGCGAAGCGCGGCGTGACCTACACGCCGCGCATGGACGAGCAACTGGTCGCCTATCACGCGCGCCCGGCGGCGCGCTGAGCGGACCTCAGCCGAGTTCCTGCCGGACGAGGTCCACCCAGAAGGCGACGCCGAAGGGCAGCGCCTCGTCGTTGAAGTCATAGAGCGGCGTGTGCAGCGCGTGCACATGCCCGTCCGGCCCCGTGCCGTTGCCCATGAAGACGAAGGCGCCGGGCTTGGACTCGATCATGAAGGAGAAATCCTCCCCGCCCGTCACCGGCGCCATGCCCGTGTCCAGCGCGGCATCGCCGGCGACGGCGCGCACGGCAGCCGCCATCACGTCGGTCTCGCGCTCGTGGTTGATCAGCGGGACGGTGCCCCAGGACAGCGTCGTCTCCGCCGTGGCGCCCTGGCTCGCCGCCGCGAGGTCGGCGAGTTCGCGGATGCGCCGCTCGACCAGGTCCTGCATGGGGCGGTTGAAGGCGCGCATCGTGCCGCCGATCAGCAATTCGGACGGCATGACGTTCAGCGCCTCCCGCGTGCCGGCGGCGATGTGGCCGACGCTGACCACGACGCTTTCGAGCGCGGGCACGTCGCGGCTGACGATGCCCTGCATCGCCTGCACGAAGATCGCCTGCGCCACCGCAAGGTCGTTCGCGAGGTGCGGCGAGTTCCCGCCATGCCCGCCGGAACCGCGGAAGATCACCGTCCAGCGGCCGGAAGCGGCCATCATCGACCCCTTGCGCAGCGCGAAATGCCCGACCGGGATGCCCGGCATGTTGTGCATCCCGTACACGGCGTCGCAGGGAAAGCGCTCGAACAGCCCGTCCGCGAGCATCGCCTTCGCGCCGCCGCGGCCTTCCTCGGCGGGCTGGAAGATGAAGTGCACCGTGCCGGCGAAGTCCGGGTCCTCGGCCAGCGCGCGCGCGGCGCCGAGCAGCATCGTGGTGTGCCCGTCATGCCCGCAGGCATGCATGCGGCCCGCCGCTGTTGAGGCGTAGGGCAGGCCGGTGTGCTCGGTCAGCGCCAGCGCGTCCATGTCGGCGCGCAGGCCGATGGCGCCCTGCCCCGGCCGCTTGCCCTTCAGCGTGCCGACGACGCCGTACCTGCCGACGCCTTCGACCGTCTCGATGCCAAGGGCGCGCAACTCCCGCGCCACCAGGGCGGCGGTGCGGTCCTCCTCCATGCCGAGTTCGGGATGGGCGTGGATGTCCCGCCGGATGGCGACGAGTTCGGGGATGTGGCGCGCGATGCGGGCGCGCGTCCGGCTGTGGTCCATGTCCGTCCGGGTCCTTGTGGCCGTGCCGCCGCTACTTCACCGCCGAGAAGGCGGTCGGCTGAAGGAAGGCGTTGGTGATGTTGGCGACGATCGGGCCGTCCTTCTCGGTCTCGGCACGCTTCGCGATCCATTCGGGGTCGTGCTGGAAGGCGGTCCACTTCGCCTCCCGCTCGGCGAGGGAGTCCCACGCCAGCAGGTAGTGGAGATCCTGGTTGGATTCGCCCACCACCGTGGTCCAGAAGCCGGCCTGGCGGATGCCGTGCTTCTCCCACAGCTTCAGCGTGATGGTCTCGAACCGCTTGAGCAGCACCGGCAGGCGGCCGGGCACGCAGCGGTAGATGCGGAGTTCGTGGATCATGGTGGCTCCCTTCCTGCCAGTGATCTGCCGCGCCGCACACCCCGGAACGGCGCCGGGCCGCATTTCACCTCACCGGCAACGGAATGGCGACAGGCCCCGGGGCGGCCGCAACGGACCGGGCGGGTCGGCGCATGCCTTCGGCCGGGGGGGCGCGCCGGATCCCGGCCTCGGGATCCGGGGTCTCGAACCAGGCCTCGCGCCATTCCTCGATCCGCGACCGGCCGGGACGCTGACAGACGGCGGCGGCTGACGCAGTCTGCGCCGCACCGAATCCCGAGGAGGACACCATGGACCTGCCGCACTACGAGACCCTCGCGCTGGAAACGCCCGAGCCGCACATCCTGGTGGTGCGGCTGAACCGGCCGCATGTCTCGAACGCGCTGAACACGCAGATGGGCCGCGACCTGCACGCGGAATGGTCGCGCCTGATCGCCGAGCCGGGCGACGTCCGCTGCGTCATCTTCGCCGCGGCCGGCGAGAAGGCGTTCTGCGGCGGCGGCGATCTCAAGGAGCGCAACGGCATGACCGATGCCGCCTGGCGCGCCCAGCACGAGATCTTCGAGCGCGCCTTCTGGACGCAGATGGACTGCCCGATCCCGATCATCGCCGCCGTCTCCGGCCACGCCTTCGCCGGCGGGCTCGAGATGGTGCTGGCCTCGGACTTCGCCTACGGCGTGGACACTGCGCGCTTCGCGCTGACGGAAGTGACCATCGGCATCATGCCGGGCGCCGGCGGCACGCAGAACCTGCCGCGCGTGGTGGGCGAACGCCGCGCGAAGGAGATCATCCTGACCGGCAAGCCGTTCACCGCGGCGCAGGCGCTGGAATGGGGCATCCTCAACCGCCTCTGCACGGCGGACGAGCTAATGCCGGCGGTGATGGACACGGCCCGCACCATCGCGGCCAACGCGCCGCTGTCGGTGCGGCAGGCCAAGAAGTCGATCCATTTCGGCCTGCAGATGGACATCCGCACGGCGCTGCGCTTCGAGATCGAGGCCTACAACCAGCTCGTCAACACCGAGGATCGCATCGAGGGCATCCGCTCCTTCAACGAGAAGCGGAAGCCCGTCTTCAAGGGACGCTGAGCGGGACGGCAGCGGCGCCAGGGTCAGACGCCGCTGCCGGCCGCCTTACGGGTTGGCGGCCATGTAGGCCCGCGCGGCGGCGACCTCCGCCACGTCGGAATCGGCCCGCGGGGCGATCTCCAGCAGCAAGGCATAGTGCCGGCGGGCGGCGTCACGCTGCCCGCCGAGCTCGGCCGCGCGGCCAGCGCCATAGACCGCGCGGAAGCGCCTCGGCTCGGTCTGCCCGACCGCCTCGTATTCCCGCTGGGCATCGGCATTGCGGCCCATGATCAGCAGCATCTCGGCGCGCTGCTCGCGCGCCGGGAAGAGCGGCCCCGGCGTCACCGGGTGCTTGTCGGTACGGTCCTCGCGCGCCGCAGCCTCCGCGATGATGTCGAGGGCGCGGTCGCGCTCGCCGCGCGCGAAGGCAACCCAGGCTTCCGCGGCGAGCCGCAGGATATCGGTCTGATCGGCCCAGTAGGGGTCGTTCGCGGCGCGCAGCGCATCCGCGGAGGCGCGGAGCGCCGCGATGTCGGCCGCCGCTGCATCGGGGCGGCCGGCCCGCGCCGCGCCGACAGCGCGGGCGAAATGCGTATTGGCGACGACGAGCGGTGCGGTCTGCCGCCCGGACGGCAGTGCCGCCGCATCGTCCCACTGGGCGCGCTCCAGGACGACGCGGGCCGGCATGACGGTCAGCGCCCAACCGAAGATCGGCGCCGGCGGGTTCCACGATGCAAACCTTTCGAGATCCGCCACCACCTGTCGCGCCGCCGCGACCTGGCCGGTCTGCAGATAGCCGTAGACCAGGTAGTCGAACGCATGCACTTCGTCGAAGATGGCCTCGCGCGCACGCGCCGTCTCGGCGGACCGGCGATTGGTGGCGATGGAGTCATCCCAGCGCCCGACGCGGGTGAAGATGTGGGAAGGCATGTGCAGCGCATGCGGCGCGTCCGCCGCAATTCCCGCGTAGCGTTCCGCCGCCGGCACGCCGCGCGCGGCCAGCGCCGGCGTGTCGAAGGTGTGGATCAGGTAGTGCGCGACGCCCGGATGCTGCGGCTGACGGGCCCATTCGCGTTCCAGGATCTCAGCGGCGCGGATCTGGCGCGCATAGGTCTTGTCGGTCGGCGGCGCGACCATGACGAGGGCAAGCGCGTAATGGATGCCGACCTCGGGATCGTCGGGGAAGCGCTGGTGGAGTTGCGCCATCGCCTGCTCGTAGCGTTCGAGCCGCGCGCGGTGCGTCGTCGGGTCCTCGTTGCCATAGAGTTCCGACAGCGCGGCGATGAAGCCGGCCTCGCGCTCGCTGCGTGCCCCGATGCGCTGCGCTTCCGCCAGCAGCGCGCGGCCGGCCCGCAGATTGGCCACGGTCGTCACGGTGAACGGGTTGACCAGCAGGGCCAGCGCCTCGCCCCAATAGGCCATCACGCAGTTCGGGTCGGCCTGGCGAACGCGCTGAAACGCCTCGGCCGCGGCCTGGTACCAGAAGGAATGCTGAAGTTTCATGGCCTCGTCGAAGGCCACCTGGGCCTGCGGCGTGCAGGTCACCGGGAAATGCACCTGGCCGAGCGTTGCGGCGGACGGGGGCATGCCGCCATGACCATGGCCCGGCTGCTGCTGCGCGCCCGCCGGGCCCGCACATAACGAAACGCCCAGGGCGACTGCCCAGGGAAGCATCACCTTCGGCATGTCTTCCTCCCATGCCGGGAGGCCCGTCCGGGCACCCCGGCGCGGGGGACCCTACGCCTCCGGGGTGGCCGCCCACAACATCAATAGGATAACGCAACGATCCCTCGGCGCGCGGCGCCTCAGTTCGCGGTGGCGCCCGCCGCCTCGATGATCGGGCGCCACTTCGCGGTCTCGGCGCGGATGAAGCCGGTGAGTTCCTCCGGCGTGCTCGGCGCCGGCTCGAGCCCGTGCTTCGCCAGGTTCGAGGCCACCTCCGGGTCGCGCATCGCCTCGTTCAGCGCGGCGTTGACGCGATCCACGATCGGCCGCGGCAGGCCGCGCGGGCCCATCATCGCGTACCAGTTCGCCACCTCGTAGCCGGGCAGGTTCGCGGCTTCCGCGACCGTCGGCACGTCCGGCAGCAGCGCGCTGCGCCGCGCGAAAGGCACCGCGAGCGCGCGCAGCCGCCCGGCCTCGATATGCGGCAGCACGGTCGCGGCGGTGGCGATGGAATAGTCCACCTTGCCCGAGAGGATGTCCGTGATGAGCTGCCCGCCGCCGCGATAGGGCACGTGGATCGTCTCGATCCCGGCCATGGAATCGAGCAGCGCGCCACCCAGGTGCCCCGCCCCGCCGACACCCGAGGAGCCATAGGACAACACCCCCGGCCGCGCCTTCGCCGCGGCGATCAGTTCCGGCAGCGTGCGCCAGGGTCGGTCAGGGGAGACCACCAGCACATTCGTCACCTCGACCGACCGCCCGATCGCCGTCAGGTCCGCCAGCACGTCGAAGGACAACCGCGTCATGATCGGGTTCATCACCAGGGAAGCAATGGTCCCCATCATCAGCGCGGAGCCGTCGGCCGGCGCATTGACGGTGGCTTCGCTCGCGAGGTTGCCGCCGGCGCCGGGGCGGTTCTCCACCACGATGGGCTGGCCGAGCAGCGTCTGCAGCTTCGCCGCGATGGTGCGCGTCGTGATGTCGGTGCCGCCGCCGGGGGCGAAGCCCACCAGCATGCGGATCGGCCGCGTCGGCTGCCATTGCGCCAGGGCAGGCATTGCCGGCACTGCCAGCGCCGCCGCGCCGAGCAGGCGTCGTGTGAGCATGTCGTTCCCTCCGTCCCCGGTCCGGGGTTGCCGCCGAGGCTATCCCTGCCGCCCGCCTCCACCAAGGGTGCAGCCGCGGCGAAACCCCTACCGATCCGCGGGTCGCGCTTCTAATGTACGAACCATGGAGTACGGATCCGATGCCCGAGCATATCCCCGCTGAGGGCGGCACCGAGCGGCTGCGCCGGGTCCGCGACCCCGACCAGACGAAGCGCGACCTGCTCGACGCCGCCATCGCGGAATTCAGCGAGAAGGGCTTTTCCGGCGGCCGCGTCGACGACATCGCGGCGCGCACGCGCACCACCAAGCGCATGATCTACTACTATTTCGGCGGCAAGGAGCAGCTCTACGCCGCGGTGCTCGAGGAAATGTACGGCGGCATGCGCGACGCCGAGCAGGCGTTGCACCTCGAATCCCTGCCGCCGCTCGAGGCATTGCAGCGCCTGGTCGAGATCACCTTCGACCACCACGCCGCGCACCCCGAATTCGTGCGGCTCGTCAGCGTCGAGAACATCCACGAGGGGCGGCACGTCACCGCTTCCCCCACCATCCGACAGCGCAACGCGGCGGTGATCGGCACGCTGCGCGACCTGATCGCGCGCGGCGAGCGAGAGGGCGCCTTCCGCGCTGGCCTCGACCCGCTCGACCTGCACATGCTGATCAGCTCCTTCTGCTTCTATCGCGTGTCCAACCGCCACACGCTCGGCGCCATCTTCGGGCGCGACCTGCGCGCACCCGCGACGGTGGACGCACATCGGCGGATGATCGTCGAGGCCGTGCTGCGCTACGTCCGGCCTGGCTGAAAGCGTCGTCAGGCCGCGCGCATCGCCGGGTCGCCGGCCACGAGTTCGCCGAAGTGGCGCAGCATGCGCCCCGCATCGGGCGCGATTCCAGTGAAGTGGCGGAAGGCGCCCACCGCCTGGAACACCGCCATGCCGCCGCCGTCCAGCGTCCGGCAGCCGAGGGCGCGCGCGGCGCGCAGCAACTCGGTCTCGATCGGGAAGTAGACGATCTCCGCGACCCAGAGCGCGGAGCGCAGCAGTCCGGCGGGAAGCGGCATGCCCGGCAGCTTCGCCATGCCGACCGGGGAACAATTCACCAGCCCGTCGGCCAGCGCCATGGCCGCCGGCAGGTCGGTGCAGGCCTCCGCGCGCCCGGCGCCGAAGCGGGCGCAGAGACCCTCGGCCAGCGCCGCGGCACGCGACGCATCGAGGTCGGAGATAATCAGACGCTGCACGCCCTCCTGCAGCAGGGCGTGGGCCACGGCCGACCCCGCCCCGCCGGCTCCGAGTTGCACGACGCGTCCGCGCGGCGCCTGCGGCAGCCCCCGCCGGAAGCCCTCGGCGAAGCCGGTGCGGTCCGTGTTGTGCCCGACGCGCCGGCCCTCGCGCAGGACCACGGTGTTCACCGCGCCGAGCGCGCGCGCGTCCTCGGACAGGTCATCCAGCAGCGGAATCACGGCCTGCTTGCAGGGATAGGTGATGTTGAGCCCGCCGAAGCCCATCCACTCCGCCGCCTTCAGCAATTCGGGCAAGGCGTCGGCCCCAAGGCCCAGGCCGTCGAGGTCGATCAGCCGGTAGACCAGGCGCAGCCCCTGCTCGGCGCCTTCGCGCTCGTGCATCGCCGGGGTCAGGGAGGCCTGGATGCCCGCGCCGATCAGGCCGGCGAGGAAGGAAGGCCGCGCGCTCCAGTCGGTCATGGCGCTTCTCCCGGGGAGGTCGGATTTTCCGCTTGCGGGCGTTTTGTACTATCCAGTACGTACACGTCAATGCATGTCGACGGACGGCCGAAGGCCACGCCCCGTGGCCGGAATGGAACGGAGGGAGCGACATGACGACGATGGCTCGCCGCCGCGTCGGCCCGGGTGCCCCGCAGCTCCGGTCCGCCTTGCAGGTCGGATTTCCGTGCAACCGCCCCATCGCCATGCAGGTTTCCCGGCTTCCAGGCGGATCGACCGGCTTCGCCGCTTGCATGCCGAAGCGACTGTTCCCGCCGGCGCGCGCCGTCAACGTCGCTGTCGATGACGCCGCCGATCCGGCGCGCCACATCATCGGCCGACCGGCGCGACGGAAGATGCCGATCGCGCGGCACGAGGCGCACGGCGGCCCGCCCACCCGCGTCCTCGACATCCGCCTGCGGGGCGAGGGCGAGACGGTCTTCTTCGACATCCGGAGGACAGAGCCATGGCCCCGAAGCGGTCGATCGCCACCGTCTGCCTGTCCGGCACCCTGCCCGACAAGCTGGAGGCCGCGGCCTCCGCCGGCTTCGACGAGGTCGAGATCTTCGAGAACGACCTGCTGACCTTCGAAGGCTCGGCCGCCGAGGCGGGCCGGCTCGCCGCCGATCTCGGGCTCGGCATCTCGCTCTTCCAGCCCTTCCGCGACTTCGAGGCGATGCCCGACCCGCAGCGCGCCCGCAACCTCGACCGTGCCGAGCGCAAGTTCGACACCATGCAGGCGCTGGGCGCGGAGATGATCCTCGTCTGCAGCAACACCCAGGCCGCCGCGCTGCCGGAGCCCGAACGCGCCGCGGCCGACCTGCGGGAAATGGCCGAACGCGCCGCCCGCCGCGGCCTGCGCGTGGGCTACGAGGCACTCGCCTGGGGCCGGCACGTCAACCGATGGCGACAGGCCTGGGACATCGTGCGCCAGGCCGACCATCCCGCCCTCGGCCTCATCCTCGACAGCTTCCATACGCTGGCGCTCGGCGATGACCTCGCGGGGCTCTCGGCGACGGTGCCGGCGGAGAAGCTGTTCTTCGTCCAGCTCGCCGACGCGCCGCGCCTCTCGATGGACCCGCTCTCCTGGAGCCGCCATTTCCGCAGCTTCCCCGGCCAGGGCGAGTTGCCCGTCCCGGCCTTCCTGCGCGAGGTGCTCGCCGCGGGCTATGCCGGCCCGCTCTCGCTCGAAGTATTCAACGACGAGTTCCGCACCGCGCCCGCCCGCCGCATCGCGCGCGACGGGCACCGCAGCCTGATCTGGCTGGACGAGCAGGCCGGCGCCGCCTCCCTCCCCGCCCTGCCGCGGCTGGACGGCGTCGCGTTCATCGAGTTCGCGGTGGACGAGGCGGCGCGGGCGCAGCTCGCCGACTTCATCGCGAGGCTGGGCTTCCGTCGCGCCGGTTTGCATCGCTCCAAGGCGGTCGAGCTCTGGCGCCAGGGCGGGGCGAACATCGTGTTGAACGCCGAACCGGACAGCGCCGCCTCCGAACGCTTCGAGATGGTCGGCCCCTGCGTCTGCGCCATGGCCCTGCGCGTGGACGATGCCGCCCGCACCGTGGCCCGCGCCGAGGCGCTGCTCTGCCCCGTCTGGCACGAGCGCATCGGCGAGGGCGAGCGCCGCATCCCCGCGCTCCGCGCCCCGGACGGCACGCTGATCTACCTGGTGCAGGCTCCGGAGGAAGGCGGGGCGCCGCACTGGGAAGCCGATTTTCACCTGGAGCCGTCGAAGGGCGCGAGCGGCGACTTCCTCGGCATCGACCATGTCGCGCAGGCGCTCGCGCCGGGCCTGATGGACAGCTTCGCCCTGTTCTACCGCGCGGTCTTCGGCCTGACGGCGGCGGCGCCGTGGGACCTGCCCGACCCCTACGGCCTGGTGCACAGCCGCGCCTTCACGAGCGAGGGCGGCGTGCGCCTGCCGCTCAACGTCTCCGAGAGCAGCCGGACCGGGACGGGCCGCTTCGTCACCGCCTTCGCCGGCGCCGGCGTCCACCATGTCGCCTTCGCCAGTCCCGACGCCGCCGCCTCGGCCGCCGCGGCGATCGGCGCCCGGGCGCCGCTGCTCGACATCCCATCGAACTACTACGAGGACCTGGAGGCGCGCTTCGGCCTCGAGGGCATGATGACGGAGGCGCTGAAGGCGCGCCAATTGCTGTTCGACCGGGACGAAGCCGGCGATTTCCTCCATGCCTATACCCACGCCTTCGACGACCGCTTCTTCTTCGAGATCGTCGAGCGGCGCGGCGGCTATGCCGGCTTCGGCGCGGCCAATGCCGCGGTCCGCATGGCGGCGCAGCGGCGGCAGCGGACGGGGCATTGATGCGGGCAGGAGGGATTTCCGCCCGTGGGCGAAGGTCCCGCCGCCCGTATCGCGTGTGCATTGCACGCGGCCGCCCCACCAGCCCCGCGTGCCCATCGCCTGGCAATGATGCCGGGCGCATGAGCGCGGGCGCGATCAGGCCTCGGGAAATCCCGCCATGCGCCGTGCTTCCTGCGGGGTGGTCCCGGCCGCGCGCATCTCCCGCAGCGTCGCGGCGCGGTCGCGCTTCGCGAGACGCCGGCCCGAGGCGTCGGTCAGCAGCCCGTGATGCGCGTAGCGCGGCTCCGGCCACCCCATCAGGTGCTGCAGCAGGCGATGCAGGTCGGTGGCAGGCTTGAGGTCCTCCCCGCGCGTCACCAGCGTCACGCCCTGCAGCGCGTCGTCATGGGTGACGCAGAGATGGTAGGAGGCCGGCACGTCCTTCCGCGCCAGCACCGCATCGCCGAACTGCGCCGGGTCGCAGCGCAGCCGGCCTTCCCCTTCCTCGTGAAACGTCAACGGCCCGCCCAGCGTCGCCAGCGCCGCCGCCATGTCGAGGCGCAGCGCATGCGGTTCCCCGCGCGCGATCCGCGCCGCGCGCTCGCCGGCGGACAGCCGGCGGCAGGTGCCGGGATAGAGCGGCCCATCCGGCCCGTGCGGCGCGGATGCGCTCGCCGCGATCTCCCGCGCGATGTCCGCGCGCGTGCAGAAGCACGGATAGAGCAGGCCACGCGCCGACAGCGCATCCAGCGCCGCGCGGTAGTCGGGCAGGTGCGCCGACTGCACCCGCACCTCGCCGTCCCAGTCGAGGCCGAGCCAGGCCAGGTCCTCGAGGATCGCCGCGGCGAAGTCCGGGCGGCAGCGGACCGGGTCGATGTCCTCGATGCGCAGCAGGAAGCGGCCGGCGGCCTCGCGTGCCTTCCGCCAGGCGAAGATTGCCGAATGCGCGTGGCCGAGATGAAGGTGCCCCGTGGGGCTCGGCGCGAAGCGGGTGACGATGGTGGTTGCGCCCATGCTCCCCGCCCGGTAGCGGGCGGGGGCGCCGCATCGCAAGGGGGATCGCGCATGGACATGCTGGACGGGCCGCGCTTCGGGCCTGCGACCGGGGCGGCGCCCGACGCGCTGGTCGTGCTGGTGCACGGCTTCGGCGCCGACGGGAACGACCTGATCGACCTCGCCGCGATGTGGGCGCAGGCAGTGCCGGGCGCCCTTTTCGTTGCGCCGCATGCGCCCCAGGCCTGCGAGGGCATCCCCTTCGGCCGGCAATGGTTCCCGCTCTGGGACCGCTCGCAGGCGCAGCTCGCCGCCGGGGTGCAGGCCGCGGCGGCGGCGCTGGGCGGCTTCGTCGCGGCGGAATCGGCCCGTCTGGCGCTGCCGCCCGGCCGCGTCGCGCTGATGGGATTCAGCCAGGGCGCGATGACGGTGCTCGAGGCCGGGCTGCGCGGCGCGGTGGCGGATCCGGCCTGCGTGCTTGCCTATTCCGGCGGCTTGATCGGGGCGGAGACGCTCGCCGATACCCTGGCCGCCCGCCCGCCCGTGCTGCTGGTCCATGGGGAGGATGACGAGGTGGTGCCCGCCGCCGCCTCCCGCGCCGCGGAATCGGCCCTCGCCGCGGCAGGGGTGCCGGTGCGCGCGGTCTACCGCCCCGGGCTGGGGCATGGGCTGGACGAGGTCGGGCTTGCGGCGGGGGCGGAAGTGCTGCGGGGCGTGCTCGACGCCGCGTGACAAGCCGTTGAAACCTCGCGACCCAACGCGCGGCAAGGGTTGCGGCTCCGTTTCGCGCGTGCCAATGATGCGCAGCACACGCGGCGGCGCCACTATATCTTGGGCCTTTCCGCTGGTTCGGGCCCCAAGGTCTAGGTGGCGCTCTGCTGGAAGGAGCGGCGCTTGCCAGACGGCAGTCAGTTCACCGGTGCCCAATCCTACCCTGCGCTCGTGCTGAACGCGGATTTCCGGCCATTGTCCTATTTCCCGCTCTCGGTCTGGGCGTGGCAGGACGCGGTCAAGGCGGTCTTCCTCGATCGCGTCTCAGTGCTCAGCGAATACGAGGTGGAGGTGCATTCGCCTTCCCTGGCGCTGCGCCTGCCTTCCGTCATCGCGCTGAAGGAATACATCCCCGCGGCGCGCCGCCCGGCCTTCACGCGCTTCAACGTCTTCCTGCGCGACCACTTCGAGTGCCAGTACTGCGGCAAGGGCCGCCCGACCCACGAACTGACCTTCGACCACGTCATCCCGCGCTCGCGCGGGGGGCGGACCTCCTGGGAGAACGTCGTCACCGCCTGCGGGCCGTGCAACCTGCGCAAGGGCAGCCACCTGCCGCGGGAATGCCGCATGCTGCCGCGGCAGGAACCGCGCCAGCCGACCTCCTGGGAATTGCAGGAGAACGGGCGCGGCTTCCCGCCCAACTACCTGCACGTTTCCTGGCGCGACTACCTCTACTGGGACAGCGAACTGGAAGGGTGACGCCGGCTCACTGCGCCACGGCCCGCGGCGAGGGCCTGGCCTGGTAGGCGCCGATCCCCTCGCCCAGCCGCTCGTTGTTCGCCTCCCGCACCCGTGCCGCCGCCTCGTCGTAGAGGAAGGGCAGGAAGGCGTAGCGCCGCCCGGCCGTGACCGGCAGCGCCTGGTGCAGCAGGGAGCAGGAGAACACCACCGCGCCCCCCGTCGGCGCCCGCCAGGAACGACGTCCGTATTCGGGGAAGAGCAATTCGCCGCCCTCGAATTCCTCGGCGTTCAGGTTGATGGTCACGGCGAAGCGGCGATGCGCGGTGCCGGCGGTGGTGTTGTCGCGGTGCGCGGCGAAATGGCCGCGTTCATCCGCGTCGTAGCAGGCGACGATGTAGCGCTCCATGCGCGTCGCCTGGAAATGGTGGACCTTGCGCAGTTCCGGCACGATGCGGCGCAGGATGCGCGCGCGCGCGGCGCCGCGCAGCGTCTCGTCCTCGATGGTGCAGTCGCGCCGGCGCTTCACCGCCGGGTCGAAGACGCCGACCGTCTTGCCATCCACCTCCCGCATGAAGCCGGAGGGCTCGCCGCCCCGCTCCTCGTAGTAGTCGATCAGCGCGCGGCAGAGTGCGGGCTCGAAGATCCGGGGCAGCACCAGGACCGGGGGCGGGATCTCGGTGCCGGCATGCACCTCGGGCGGCGGCAGGGCGCGCAGGCGGGCGAGGATCGCCTCGGCCTCGCGCAGCGGGCGCACCTCGACGACGCGCAGCATGGGATCGACCAGCACCCAGGCGGCGGCGAAGGTTTCCGGCCCGTCCGGCGCGGCGGGATCCTGGCGGATGATCCCGGTCTCCCGCGCCACCGCGCCGTCGAGGTCGAAGAGGAAGCGGATGCCCGGCAGCATGGCCTGGACCCGGCCCTGGTCGCGGTCGGCCGGATCGACGCTGATGCCGAAGAAGCAGGCGCGCTCGTCGTCGAACAGGTCACGCGCGGCGGTGACCGCGGCAAGCGCCGCCTGTGCCTCGGGCCGCGCCGCGGAACCGAGGAAGCCCAGCAGGACGTAGCGCCCCGCCACCGAATGGAAGGCGTAGCGGGGATTGTCCGTGGACGGCAGGGTGAACCAGGGCAAGGGGTCGCCGGCGTTGATCCTCATTTGCCGGACGCTACAATTGAATCCTATCCATCCGGCAAACGGCGCCCCGGCCCGTTCAGACCCTTTCGCTGAGCCGGATCGCCACCTTGCATCCGGCCTTGATGGCCGCGGAGAGCAGCCGGTAGGCAGGCGCCAGTTCGGCCTCGTTCTCCAGGCCGATGTCGCGGTGCTCGAGCTCCTCGGCGCGGAACGTCTCGATATGCCCCTTGAGTTCGGCCTCGTCCTCGCCGAGCACGTCTTCCTGCGCGCGGTAGTGCTCGTCGATCGCTTCCTCCACCGCCACGGTGCACGCCATGGCGCCGCGGTGGCCGAGCAGCGCCGTCGCCGCGCCCAGCGCGAAGCCCGCGACGTGCCAGATGGGCAGCAGCGCGGTGGGGCGCACGCGGCGCTCCCCGATCAGGCGGGAGAAGGTGTCGAGGTGGACCTGCTCCTGCTCCTTCATGTGTTCGATCGTCGCCCGCCACTTCGTACGGCCAAGCACGGCGAGCTGGCCCTCGTAGATGCGCTTCGCGCCGTATTCGCCGGCGTGGTCCACGCGGATGGCGCGTTCCACCACCTGGCGCGGGGTGGGGTCGCCGGGCAGGCGGTTCTCGCCGGTCATGCGCGTCATGCTCTCGCTCCTCGGCGGGCCAGGACCAGCGCCAGCGCGCCGAGGCCCAGCCCATAGATGAGGTTCATCGCCGCCATGGAAAGCGGCAGCCCCGGGATCAGGTAGGTGGCGGCGTCGCAGGGCTTGTTCGGCGCCGCGGCCAGGCTGCGCATCATGTCGTCGATACTCGCGGCGCCGCCCGCGGTCGGTGCCGCGCAGCCCGGCAGCGGGGACGGCCACCACCCCTGCTCGACGCCGACATGGAAGCCGCCGATCGCGGCCGAGGCGAAGGCACCGAGCCCGGCCAGGACCAGCAACACGGACCGCGCCCGCCCGGGCACCACCACGCCGATCGCCGCCAGCCCCGCGGCCACCCAATAGGGCCAGCGTTGCCACAGGCAGAGCGCACAGGGCGCGAGGCCCCACCAGATCTCGCTCCCGATGGCGAAGATCGGCGCCGCGACGGACAGCAGGAGGATCAGGATGGCCGAGGGCATGGCCCCCATGTCGCGCGCCCGCCGCTCCGGCGCAACTGGACCGTCGGCCGGGCCACGCCTAGCCTCCCTCCGTAACCGCGGGAGGGACGCGATGCGCAAGCTGTGGGGCCGAGCGAGTTCGAGCAACGTGATGAAGGTGCTCTGGACGCTCGATGAGCTGGGCCTGCCCTACGACCGCATCGACGCCGGCGGCGCCTTCGGGCGCACCAAGGACCCGGAATACCGCGCCATGAATCCCATGGGCCTGGTCCCCACCCTCCAGGAGGAGGACGGCTGGTCGGCCTGGGAGAGCAACACGATCTGCCGCTACCTCTGCAACGAGCACGCGCCGGACAGCCCGCTCTACCCGCAGGCGCCGCGGGCACGGGCGGCGGTCGAGACCTGGATGGACTGGCAACTCGGCCACGTCACGGCGCCGATGGTCACGATCTTCTTCACCCATGTCCGCATCCCCGAACCGGACCGCGACTGGAAGGCCGAAGGCAAGGCGCGCGAGGATTGCGGACGGCTTTGGAAGATCGTGGATTCCAGGCTCGCGGGGCAGCGCTTCCTGTGCGGAAATGACCTCACGTTGGCCGACATCGCGCTCGGCTGCTGGGTGCACCGCTGGCACGTGCTGCCGATCGAACGGCCGGACCTGCCGAACCTCGCGGCGTATTATGAAACGCTGAAGACCCGGCCGGGATTCGTGCAGCACGTGGCGCTGCCGCTGGAGTAAGGGCGGGGGAGGAGAACCTCCCCCACACCCCCTCCCTTCTTTGCGACTCCGCCCTCGCAGGCGGACAGGACCGGAGGAAACGATGACCAACACCACGACGAGCCACGCAAACGACGCACAGTTCGAGCGCGGGCTGCGGGCCTTCTTCGAATACCGGGACCTCGGCATCCAGAAGGCGACCAACGGGGAATTCGGGGCGCATGTGATCCGCGCCATCCCGGGCGAGCACGCCACGGGGCAGTGGCACACCCACGACCTGAAGTTCCAGATGTTCTTCGTGCTGAAGGGCTGGGTGCGCTTCGAGTACGAGGATATCGGCGTGAAGGAGTTCCGCGCCGGCGATTCCTGCTACCAGCCGCCCCTGGTCCGGCACCGGGAAATCGCGCATTCCGAGGACCTCGAACTGCTCGAGATCGTCGGGCCGTGCGAATTCGCCACCGCGGACGTGCCGGCGCCGGCGGCGGAATAGCGCCGCGGGGCTGCCACGGCGCAAAAGCTGCGCTATGAGGATTCGGAGAGGCGGCTCGCTGCCTCCCTGCGGGTGTGGCGGAACGGTAGACGCGACGGACTCAAAATCCGTTTCCGGCAACGGAGTGTCGGTTCGAAACCGACCACCCGCACCAGTTTTCCTGCTCAGCGGCGGCGCTCATGGGCAGTTCACCATCCAGGGCACACCGAAGCGGTCGGTGCACATGCCGAAGCCCTGGGTGGACCAGAAGGTCGGCTGGAAGGGCATCTGCACGGACCCGCCCTCGGCCAGCGCATCGAAGATCCGCTTGCCCTCGGCGCCCGTCTCAGGGTGCACCGAGACGCTGAACCCCTTCATCGGCGCGAAATGGCCCGGCGGGGCGTCGGAGCCCATCATCACGTGTTCCCCGGCCTTCAGCCGGGCGTGGATGATCTTGCCGCGCCATTCGGGTGGCACGTGCTCGGCGGCGGGCGTGCCCTCGTGCCGCATCATCACGAGGATCTCGCCACCCAGGACCTTGGCATAGAAGCCGAAGGCCTCCTCGCAGGTGCCGTCGAAATGCAGGTAGGGAGTCATGGGCGTCGGATGCTCCCGGTTGGGGTGGCGCCGGGCCCGCCGGCCCGGCGGCGGCAGTCCGCGCTCCACGCGCGGAATAGTCAACCGAATAGTGAAGTGTTACCCCCACACGGTTGCGTCAGCGCGCCGGGGGCCCCACCTGCCGGGGTGCCGAATCTTGCGTTTCGCCCCCTTTCGCGCCAAAGACGCCCCCCGATCCCCTTCCGAACCCAGTCCTGCCCACGGAGGGCCACCCATGGCCTCGTCCTTCGACCGCATCGCCGACATCATCGCCGAGAACAGCGAAGTCCCGCGCGAGAAGATCCTGCCTGACAGCCACGTCATCAACGACCTCGGCATCGACAGCCTGGACTTCCTCGACATCGTCTTCGCCATCGACAAGGCCTTCGGCATCAAGGTGCCGGTCGAGGCCTGGACCCAGGAAGTCAACGCCGGCAACGCCCCCGCCGAGCAGTACTTCGTCATGAAGAACCTGGCCGCCCGCATCGACGAGCTGGTCGCCGCCAAGGGCTGAGGCCGCGCCTCGGCCGGGGAGACCCCGCGTTGCGACTCGAATACTTCCAGATGGTGGACCGCGTGGCCTCGCTCGACGGCGAGGCCATTGTCGTGGAAAGCACCATCCCCGACGCCTCCCCGGTCTTCGAGGGGCACTTCCCCGGCTATCCGCTGATGCCGGGCGTGCTCCTTGTCGAGACCATGGCCCAGGCCTCCGGCTGGCTGCTGCTGAAGCTGATGGACTTCGAGCGCATGCCCTTCCTGATGGGCGTGAAGGAAGCGAAGTTCCGCTCCTTCGTCGGGCCGTCCACGCCCGTCACGGTGCATGCGAAGCGCATCCATGACGGCTCGGGCTACGCCGTGACCCAGGCGCGCATCGAGGCCGCCGGCAAGCGCATCTGCGATGCCGAGCTGACCCTGCGCATCATGGACTTCCCCGCACCCGAACTCGCGGCCGCCATGCGGAACCGTGGGAAGGAGCTAGGCCTCGCATGATCCGCAAGGACGTCGTCATCACCGGCATCGGCCTCGTCTCCTCGCTCGGGGAAGGGCCGGATGCGCATTGGGAGGTGCTGTCGAAGCCCGGCGCGAAGCCCGTGGTGGACGAGGCGAGCTTCGCCCCCTACCCGGTCCATCCGCTGCCGCCGCTCTCGCTCGACGCGCAGATCCCGAAGAAGGGCGACCAGCGGCAGATGGAGCCCTGGCAGCGCCTGGGCACCTATGCCGCGGGTCTCGCCATCGACAATGCCGGCGCGCGCGGCCTCGTCTCCGACATGCACCTCATCGTCGCCGCCGGCGGCGGTGAACGCGACATCGCGGTGGACGAGGCGGTGGCCACCGCCTTCTGCACCACGCCCGCGGATGAAGTCGGCCCGGCGCTGAACGAGAAGCTTGCCACCGAATTGCGCCCGACGCTCTTCCTCGCGCAGCTTTCCAACCTGCTCGCCGGCAATATCTCGATCGTGCATGGCGTGACGGGGTCCTCCCGCACCTTCATGGGCGAGGAATCGGCCGCCGCCGACGCGGTGCGCATCGCTGCCGCGCGCCTGTCCGAAGGGCGGGGCGGCATCGCGCTGGTGGGCGGCGCCTATGCGTCGCAGCGCTGGGACCTGATGCTGCTCTACGGCGCGGGGGATGCGCTGTGGCGCGGTGGCTTCGCGCCGGTTTCCGCGCGCGGCGAGAAGGGTGGCTTCGTCGGGGGCGCGCTCGGCGCCTTCCTGGTGCTTGAAACGGCTGAACATGCGGCTGCGCGCGGCGCGACGCCGCTCGCGAAGTTGGCCGGCGTCGCCACCGATGCGGCGCACAAGCGCGCGGGCGGTTCGGCCGCGGCGGCGCAGGCGCTGTGGCGGAAGCTCGGCGCGCCGGCGCAGGGCCTCGGCGTGCTGTCGGGCATGACCGGCGTGGCCGAGGCGCGGACCGAGGAAGACGCCTTCCTGAACGGCCTCGGCGCGGCCGCGGTGCGCCGCACCGGCACGCTGATCGGCCACGGTGTCGAGGCCACCTTCCCGGCCAATGTCGCGCTGGGCGCGCTCGCGCTCGCGCGCGGCGGCTTCTTCCCCGCCATGGATCCCGCCGATGCCGGCAATGGCGCGGTGGAACGCATTCTCGTCACCGGCTTCGGCCAGTGGCGCGGGGAGGCCCTCGCCCTTCTGGAGCGCGCGGCATGAAGGACCATCTCGGGCGCCCGCTCGTCGCCGTCACCGGCATCGGGCTCGTCACGCCCCTCGCCTGGGGGCGGGAAGCGAACTGGGCGGCGATCACCGCCGGCAAGTCCGGCATCTCCCGCATCCGCCGCTTCCCGGTGGACAAGCTGCGCACGACCATCGCCGGCACCGTGGAACTGCCGGAGGAAGCCGCGGGCGCCGAGCCCGTCTCCGCCGCCGTCCGCGTCGAGCGCATGGCCGAGGTGGCAGTCGAGGAAGCCTTGGGCCAGGCCGCACTCGGCGAACCGGGCGCCTTCCCCGGCCCGCTGATGGTCGGCATGCCGCCGGTCGAACTGGAATGGCTGCAGCGCTTCGAGCTCGCCCGCCAGGCGAATGGCAGCGGCGCCTATCCGGCGATCACGCGCGTCGCGACCGGCCGCACCGACATCTACGAGACCTTCCTCTTCGGCGGCGTCGGAGAGCGGCTGGCGGCGAAGTTCGGCACGCAGGGCGCGCCGATCGCGCTGACCACCGCCTGCGCCACCGGCGCCTCCGCCATCCAGATGGCGGTCGAGGCGATCCAGCGCGGCGAATCCGATGCGGCGATCGCCCTCGGCGCCGATGGTTCGGTGCAGCAGGAGGCGGTGATCCGCTTCTCCCTGCTCTCCGCCCTGACCGCGCGGAACGACAATCCCGAAGGTGCCTCCCGCCCCTTCGAGAAGACGCGTGACGGCTTCGTGATGAGCGAAGGCGCCGCCGCGCTGATCCTCGAAAGCCTGGAGCACGCGACGAAGCGTGGGGCGACCATCCTCGGCATCGTCTCGGGTTGCGGGGAGGCCGCGGATTCCTTCCATCGCACGCGCTCGAACCCGGACGGGCACGCCATCATCGGCGCCATGCGCAACGCCATCGACGATGCGGGGCTGCAGCCGTCCGATATCGGCTACGTGAACGCGCACGGCACCGGCACGCCGGAGAACGACAAGATGGAGACGCTCGGCATGCGCGCCGTCTTCGGTGACGCGCCGCCGCCGATCTCCTCCAACAAGTCGATGATCGGGCACACGCTGTCGGCCGCTGGCGCGATCGAGGCGGCTCTGTCCCTGCTGACGATCCGCGACCAGATCCTGCCGCCGACGATCAACCACAACGAGCCGGACCCGGCGATCACGCTGGACGTCGTGCCGAACGTGGCGCGGAAAGTGTCCGGGCTGCGGCATGTGCTGTCGAACTCCTTCGGGTTCGGCGGGCAGAATGTGTGCCTCGTGGTGAGCGCGGCGCCCTGAGTTACGTTTGAAGGTCGGGGGAGGATGAACCTCCCCCGAACCCCCTCCCTTCTTTGATTTCCTGGCCCTCGCCGTGGGCGGAATCGCAAAGAAGGTTGAGGGGGGTTCGGGGGGAGAAGTTCTCTTCTCCCCCCGAGTTCAGGAGAGTTCCCCGATGCGTGCCCTTCGCCTGCATGCCGACCGCGACCTGCGCCTCGAGGAGGTCGCCCCGCCCCCGCCGCCCGGCCCCGGCGAGGTGACGCTGCGCATCCATGCCGTCGCACTGAACCACATCGACGTCTGGGGCTTCCGTGGCATGGCCTTCGCCAAGCGCGAGATGCCGCTGATCGTCGGCGCCGAGGCCGTGGGCGAGGTCGTCGCCGTCGGCGAGGGCGTGACCAACTGGAAGGTCGGCGACCGCGCCGCCCCCTATGGTGCGCTGACCTGCGGCAAGTGCCGGCGCTGCCTAGCGGGCCAGGACAACCTGTGTGAAGACGTCCGCGGCGTGAAGGGCTTCCACGTCGGCGGCTTCGCCTGCGAGCTGGTGAACCAGGAAGCCCGCCTGATGGTGCGCGTGCCGGAGGGAATCTCGTGGGAGGACGCGGCCTGCGGGCCGATCACCTTCTCCACCGTCGAGCACATGCTGTTCGACAACGCGAAGCTGGAACCAGGCGAGACGATCCTGGTGCACGCCGCGGGATCGGGCATCGGCACGGTGGCGGTGAAGATCGCCAAGGACATGGGCTGCACCGTCATCGCCACCGCCGGCGACGACGAGAAATGCGCGAAGGCCAAGGCGCTCGGCGCCGATGTCGTGGTGAACTACTCGACGCAGAACTTCCCGACCGTGGCGCGGCGCGCCACCAACAAGGTCGGCGTGGATGTGGTGTTCGAGCATGTCGGCGCCTCGACCTGGGCGGGCAGCCTGCTGTCGCTGCGCATGGGCGGGCGGCTGGTGACCTGCGGGTCCACCTCCGGCGTCTCGGCCGAGACCAACCTGATGATGCTGTTCCAGCGGCAACTGCACATCTTCGGGTCCTTCGGCGCCTCGATGCGCAACATCGCGGACGGCTACGCGAAGATGGCGCGCGGCATCCTGCCGGTGCTGGACACGGTGCTGCCGGTGGAACGCTTCACGGAAGGGCTCGACCGGCTGGAAAGCCGCCGCGTCTTCGGGAAGATCGTTGTTACGCTTTAAGTACCGCCTCTGGCGCATCGCGGACAGACTGTTCGGGCTGCTCGTCCGGGCGGTCTTCGCGCTGCTGCGCGTTCTGGGGCCGGATGCCGGGCCGCGCATCGGCGCGTTCCTCACGCGCAACCTCGGGCCGCTGACCTCGGCGAACCGCATTGCGCGGGACAACATCGCCGCCGCCTTCCCCGAGAAGACCGAGGCCGAGCGCGCCGCCATCCTGCGCGAGGCGTGGGACAATCTCGGCCGCGTCGCCTGCGAATACGTCCACATGGATCGCATCTGGGACTTCGACCCGACGCATCCTGAATCGGGGCGCATCACCGCGACGCCTGAAACCGTCGCGCTCTACGAACGCCTGCGCGAGGACGGCAAGCCGGCGATCGTATTCTCCGCCCACCTGGCGAACTGGGAACTGCCGGCGATCGCCGCGGCGAAGCACGGCATCGACAGCGCGGTTCTCTACCGCACGCCCAACAGCCCGGCGGTGGCGAAGGAGATCCTGCGCCTGCGCCGCGACAGCATGGGCACGCTGGTCGCCGCCGGCATGTCGGCACCCTTCAAGCTGGCCAAGGCGCTCGAGCGCGGGAAGCACATAGGCATGCTGGTCGACCAGCGCTTCGGGCGCGGGCCGCGCATCGAGTTCCTCGGCCGCCCGGCCCATGCCAACCCGCTGATGGCGCAACTGGCGCGGCGCTACGATTGCCCGGTGCACGGCGCGCGCGCCATCCGCCTGCCCGATGGCCGCTTCCGCCTGGACCTCACCGAGGAGATCGCCCTGCCCCGCGACGCGGAAGGGCTGATCGACGTGGCGGCTGCGACCCAGGCGATGAACGACGTCATCGCCGGCTGGGTGCGGGAATATCCCGGCCAGTGGCTCTGGATGCACCGGCGCTGGCGGTAGAGGATCGCGCCCCGTAGCAAGGAGGGGCGCGCATGCCGCACATCATGGTCACTGCCGGGGCGCTCGACGTCGCGGTGGAACTGCACGGTCCCGAGGGCGGCCAGGCAGTCGTCCTGCTGCACGGCTTCCCCGACGACGTCCGCGCCTGGGACGGGGTGGCGCGACCCCTGGCGGAGCACGGATTCCGCGTCGTCGTGCCCTATCTGCGCGGCTACGGGCCGACACGGTATCGCGACGCGGCGACGCCGCGCTCCGGCCAGCAGGCGGCGCTCGGGGTGGACCTGCTGGCGCTGATGGATGCGCTCGGGATCGGGCGCGCGCTGCTGGCCGGCTATGACTGGGGCGGGCGGGCGGCGTGCATCGTCGCGGCGTTGTGGCCGGATCGGGTGCACGGCCTGGTCTCGGCGAACGGCTACAACATCCAGGACATCGCGGGATCGGCCCGCCCGGCGCCGCCGGAACAGGAAGCCCGCTACTGGTACCAGTGGTACCTGCACACGGATCGCGGGGTCGCCGCGCTCGAGCAGGACCGCCGTGCCTTCTGCCGCCTGCTGTGGCGGATGTGGTCGCCGTCCTGGCATTTCACCGAGGCGGAGTTCGCGGCGACCGCCGCCGCCTGGGACAATCCGGACTTCGTCGCGACGGTGGTGCAGTCCTATCGCCACCGGCACCGCGCCGCACCCGGCGACCCGGCGCTGCAGGGCATCGAGGACCGGCTTGCGGCCCGACCGCCGATCACCGTGCCGGCCGTCGTCCTGCATGGCGCGGAGGATGGCGTGGACCCGCCGGCCAACACCGAAGGCTGCGCGCGCTGGTTCACAGGCCCGTTCCGGCGCGACGTGGTCCCGGGCGCGGGCCATTTCCTTCCACGGGAGGGTCCGCAACCCTGGATTGCATATCTGCGAAGCCTCGCCGCACGCTGACCGTGCAAATATGTCTCATCGGTTGATTTTTGTATCGAAAATTCCGCCGATTCGCATTCTTAGTGCGAACATTTGGTGAAAATCGGCTTGAATATACACGCATAGGTGGTAACTTTCGCCTGTAGCGTGAGGAGACACCAAAATGCGCGTCTTATTAGTCGAGGATGATCTCACAACTGCTCGCGGCATCGCTCTGATGCTCAAGCAGGCGACGATGATCGTCGACACGGCGGACACCGGCGAAGAGGCCGTGGAGCTCGCCCGCCTCTACGACTACGACATCGTCATCCTCGACCTGATGCTGCCGGACATCGACGGCTCCGAGGTGGTCCGCCGCCTGCGCGCCGCCCGCATCGAGACGCCGGTGCTGATCCTCTCGGGCATTTCCCGCCCGCAGACCAAGGTGAAGGTCTTCGGCATGGGCGCGGACGACTTCATCACCAAGCCCTTCGACCAGCACGAACTGGTCGCCCGCATCCAGGCCATCGTCCGCCGCGCCAAGGGCTTCAGCCAGCCGACGCTGCAGGTGGGACCGCTCAACCTGAACCTCGGCTCGCGCGAGGTCACCGTGGAAGGCCGCACCGTCCACCTGACCGGCAAGGAATACGCGATCCTGGAACTCCTCGCCCTCCGCAAGGGCGTGGTGATGACCAAGGAGGCGTTCCTGAACCACCTCTACGGCGGCATCGACGAGCCCGAGGTGAAGATCATCGACGTCTTCATCTGCAAGCTGCGCAAGAAGCTGGCCCAGGCCGGCGCGACGGACCTGATCGGCACCGTCTGGGGCCGCGGCTACGTCCTGCGGGACCCGGCCGCCGGGCGCGGCGCGGCCTGGCAGCCCGCCGACCCGGGCCAACCCGCCGCCATGGACGTACGCGCAGCCTGAAGACCGCGCGACCCGCGCCGGGCCCCCACGGCCCGGCAGCGCCGGACGCGATGCGGCCATCACGCCAGGGGCCACCTCAGCCCGCCCGCGCCGCGGGCTGCGCCGGCTCATAGACACCGCGTTCCCCCGCCGCCGGAACCAGGCGGTCGGTCAGGCCGAGCACCGTCTCCGCCCCGCCGAGATGGACCGCGCCATCCGCCGCCACCATCGCGGCGAGCATGGCCAGCACACGCGACTTGGTCGGCGCGTCGAAATAGATCAGCACGTTGCGGCAGAAGATCACGTCGAAGCGGCCGAGCGCGCGCGCATCGTCCAGCAGGTTGAAGAACTGCCAGCGCGTCATCGCGCGCAGCTCCGGCGCCACGCGCCAGCGCGTGCCCTCCTGCCGGACATGCTTCACCAGCATCTGCACGGGCAGGCCGCGCTGCACCTCGAACTGGGTGAAGATGCCTTCCCTCGCACGCTCGAGCATCTCGCGCGAGATGTCGGTACCCAGGATCTCGACCCGACGCCCGCCAAGTGCCGCACCGAGTTCGGCCACGACCATGGCGGCGGAATACGCCTCCTGCCCCGAGGAGCAGGCCGCCGACCAGATGCGCAGCGGCTGCCCGGCCGGGCGCGCGGCGGCGAGGCGCGGCAACAGCCGGCGCAGGTGCTCGAAGGGCTTGCCGTCGCGGAAGAAGGAACTTTCGTTGGTGGTCAGGGCCTCGACCATCTCGGCCACCAGCGCCTCCTCCCGCGGGGAGCGCAGCCGCAGCGCCAGCGCGTCGAGGCCCGCAATGCCTTCCCGCCGCAGCATCGGGCCGAGCCGCGTTTCCAGCATGTAGCCCCTGTCCGCGGTCAGCACGATGCCGGAACGCGCCTTCACCAGCCCGGCGAGGAAGGAGAAGCTCTCGGGCGTCATACTGTGATCCTCTCGGCCGCGAGCGCGGCGATGCGTTCGGCCAGCGCCTCGGGCGGCGCCAGCAGCGCCGGCAGGCCGGCGCGCGCCACGGCGCCGGGCATGCCCCAGACGACGGAACTCGCCTCGTCCTGCGCCAGCACCGTGCCGCCGGCGGCGGCGACCGCGCGGCAGCCTTCCAGCCCGTCATGGCCCATGCCGGTCAGGATCACGGCCAGGACCTTGCCGCCGCAGGCGCGCGCGGCGCTGCGCAGCATCGGGTCCACGGCGGGACGACAGAAATTCTCGGGCGGGTCGGTGGTCAGCCGCGCGCGCAACCCAGCCGCCGTCGCTTCCACGAGCAGATGCCGGTCGCCGGGTGCCACGTGGATGCGGCCGGCGACCAGCGGTTCCCCGTCCGTGGCCTCGGCGCAGCGGTTGGGCCCGAGCCGATCCAGGTGCTCGGCCAGCATGGTGGTGAAGCCGGCCGGCATGTGCTGCGCCAGCACCACCGGCACCGGCAGGCGCGGCAGGCGCCGGACCAGGGTGGCGAGGGCCTGCGGCCCGCCGGTCGAACTGCCGATGGCAACCAGGGCCGGACGCAGGCGCGGCCCGGCCGGAACGGCACGCGATGGAGGCGGCGGCACCACGCGCCGCGCGACGGAAGCCGGATCCTGCCGCTTCATCCGCGCCCAGCCGCGGACCTTGGCGACCAGTTCCGCGCGGAACCCGGGATCCGCGGCGCCGCCCGCGGCGCCCTGCGGCTTCGGCACATAGTCCGAGGCCCCGGCCGCCAGCGCCGCGATCGCCGCCCTGGCGCCGCGCTGGGTCAGCGCGCTCGCCACGATCACCGCCGTGCGCGGCGCCGCCTTCAGGATCAGCGGCAGCGCCGTCATGCCGTCCATCACCGGCATCTCGAGGTCGAGCAGCACCACGTCCGGCCGCACGACCGGCAGCGCATCGAGCGCCGCCCGCCCGTCACCGGCGCGGTGCACCACCCGGATGCCCGGCTCGCCATCCAGGATGCGGGCGAGGATGGCGCGGGTGGTGGCGCTGTCGTCGCACAGCATCACCCGCACGTCTTCCGTCGCCGGAGACGGCAGGGTCATGCGGCGTCCTCGATCAGGCCGGCCTGGGAGAACTTGTCGCGGATGATGTCCGCGTCGAAGGGCTTCATCACGTATTCCTGGGCGCCGGCCTCCAGCGCCTGGATGATGCGCGCGAGCTCCGCCTCGGTCGTGCAGACCACCACGCGCGGCCGGTCTGGCCCGAATTCCGCGCGCGCCGCGCGCAGGAAGGTCATGCCGTCCATCACCGGCATGTTCCAGTCGAGCAGCACGCCGTCGGGCAGGGATTCGCGGCAGGCGTCGAGCGCCTCCTGCCCGTCCTTCGCCTCCCGCACGCTGAAGCCGAAGCCCTCGATGATGCGCCGCGCGGCCTTGCGCACGACCAGGCTGTCATCGACCACCAGGCAGGTCCGTTGCGCCATGATGCCCCCCTCACCCGATCGCCAGCACGCGATCGACGTCGAGCGCGATCAGCAGGCGGTCCTCCTGCCGGTGCACGCCGCGCGAGACCTCCCGCCAGTCGGCGTCGAGCGTCGGCGGATTGGGCTCGAAGCCCGCGGCGGGCAGCGGCATCACCTCCCCCACCTCGTCCACCTGCAGGGAATAGAGTTCGGCGGCCTGCTCGACGACGACGCTCATCGGCGCCGCGCCGGGCTCGCGCGGCGGCAGGCCGAGCCGCCGGCGCAGGTCCACCGCGGTCACGATGCGGCCGCGCAGGTTCAGGCTGCCCGCGATCTCGGGCGGGGCGAGCGGAATGCGCGTGATGGGTTGCGGCCCGAGCACGTCGCGCACGAGCAGCACGGGCACGGCGCAGCCCTGGCCGGCGACGGTCAGCGTCAGGAAGACCTCGGCCTCGCGTTCGGCGTCGCCTGGCGGCGGCCCGCCACGGGGGGAAGCGGCGGAGGACGCGGCGGGATCGTGCATCGGGTCCTCCTCAGGCCGCGAGCGGCGCGCCGAGGCAGTCGCGCAGCGACTGCACCAGGGCCTCGCGGTCGTATTTCGCGACGTAGTCGGTGAAGCCGGCTTCCCGCCCGCGGGTGACGTCCATCGGCTCGGCGCGGGAGGAGAGCGCGATCAGCGGCACCTCCGCCCAGGCGCCGCCGGCGCGCAGCGCGCGGGCGAAGGCGAGGCCGTCCATCTCCGGCATCTCGATGTCCGAGACGACGGCATCGAACTCCACCCCGTCCTCACGCAGGCGCAGCGCGGCGACCGGGGTGTCCACGGCGGCCACCTCGTAGCCCTCGGCGGCGAGCGCCGGCACCACCAGATGGCGGAAGAAGGCGCTGTCCTCCACCAGCAGCAGGCGCGGCCGCGCCGCCCCGGTCGCGGTGGGGCGCGCCTGACGGAACCAGTCGTCGCCGGCCCGGGACAGCCAATGGGCGGTGTCGATCACCTGCGTCACGCGGCCCGCCACCACCGCGCTGCCGATGTAGCCGGGGTGGCCGGAGCCGGGCTGGATGTCGAGCCGTTCCTCGATCACGTCGAGGATCTCATCGACCAACAAACCCATGGCGCGGTCGTTCTCGGTGAAGACCAGCACCGCCTGGCGCGCCGCGCCCTCGGGGCGCACCCAGCCGGGGGAGACCGGCACCAGCGGCATCAGCCCGCCGCGGTACTGCACCACCGGGGTCGCGCCCGACATCTCGATGCGCTCGGCGGGGATGTCCTCCAGCCGCGCGACCAGGCCGAGCGGCACCGCCTTCGGCGTCCGGTCCCCGGCGCGAAACAGCAGCAGCGAACTGCGCTGGTCCGACCGCAGCGCGGCCGAGGCGGCGGCACGGCGCTTCTGCTCGGCCGGCGCGTCGGCCCCCACGCCGGTCGCGCGGGCGATCCCGTTGGGGTCGAGGATCATGATGACGCTGCCATCGCCGAGGATGGTATTGCCGCTGAACATCGTGACGTGGCGCAGGATCGGCGCCACCGGCTTCACCACGATCTCCTCGGTGTCGAAGACGCGGTCGAGGATGATGCCGAAGGCCTGCCCACCCACCTGCATCACCGCGACGAAGCCGTCCTGCACCGCTTCCTCCGGTGGCGCGAGGCGCAACAGCCCGGCGAGCGACACCAGCGGCAGCAGCCGGTCGCGCAGGCGCAGCACGGCGGCGTCCTTGATGCGCTCGATGCGCGGCGCGCCGTCCTGCCCACCGCGGGCTTCGCCTGATCGGGCGCCGCCAGCGGCGTCTGACTGTGCGCCGCCAGCGGCGCCCGATCGAGCGCCGCCAGCGGCGACGCGCACCAATTCCACCACGCCGATCTGCGGCAGGGCGAAGCGTTCGCCACCCGCTTCGACGATCAGCGCCGAGACGATGGCGAGCGTCAGCGGGATCTTGATGGTGAAGGTGGTCCCGCGCCCTTCGCGGGAGACCAGTTCGACCGTGCCGCCGATCTTCTCGATGTTGGTCTTCACCACGTCCATGCCGACGCCGCGGCCGGACACGGACGTGACCTGCTGCGCAGTGGAGAAGCCCGGCGCGAAGATGAAGCGCAGGATCTCGCGCTCGTGCATCTGCGCGAGTTCCGCCTCGGTCGCCAATCCGTTCGCCAAGGCCTTTGCGCGGATCTTCCCGACCGGCAGGCCGCGCCCGTCGTCGCCGATCTCGATGATGATGTGCCCGCCTTCGTGATAGGCGTTCAGCGTGATGCGCCCGGTCTCGGGCTTGCCCGCGGCGCGGCGCTGTTCGGGCGTTTCCAGCCCGTGGTCGCCCGAATTGCGCACCATGTGCGTCAGCGGGTCGCGGATCAGTTCCAGCACCTGCCGGTCGAGTTCCGTCTGCGCGCCGCGCATGTCGAGATCGATCTTCTTGCCCAGTTCATGCGCCACGTCGCGCACCAGCCGCGGCAGCTTGGCCCAGGCATTGCCGATGGGCTGCATGCGCGTCTTCATCACCCCCTCCTGCAGGTCGGAGGTGATGTGGCTCAGCCGCTGCAGAGGCACGGTGAAGGCGTCGGACTGGTTGGCGCGGGCGAGCTGCAGCAACTGGTTGCGGGTCAGCACGAGTTCGCTGACCAGCATCATCAGGTCCTCGAGCACATCGACCGAGACGCGGATGGTCTGCGGCGCGGCGATGCCGCCGGCGCCTTCCGGCACGGCATCGGCGGCCGGAAGGGTGGCGGGCAGGCCCGCCGCGCCCT
>NZ_JAAEDM010000017.1 GCF_018129065.1 Neoroseomonas soli
AGGCTTTCGCTTGCCACCGCGGCGCGCGGCGCGGTCTCGATGGCCACCACCGGCACCTGCCGGCCGGGCACCGCGTCGGCCAGGGCGCGGCTGCGGTCCCCATCCACGGTGACGCGCACCTGCGCCGTGCCGCCCTCGGGCACCCCGAGCAGCGAGGCGGCCCGCGCCGACAGCCCGATCACGCGCCCCCGCCGCACCGGCCCGCGCTCATTGACGCGCAGCGTCAGCGAACGCCCGTTCTCGAGGTTCGTCACCGTCACCACCGCCGGCAGTTGCAGCGTGCGATGGGCGCCGAGCGCGCGCCCGTCGCTCCAGGCTTCGCCATTCGCCGTCCGCTCGCCCCAGCCGGGCCCGGCATGGCGTGTCGCAAGGCCGGTCTCCACGAGCGAGAAATCCTCCCGCGGATAGGACCAGACGCCGCCCATGCTGTAGGCGTCGCCGACCGTGTAGCGGGCGGGCGTGCCCGAGCAGCCGGCCAGCAGCGCGGCGAGGAGAAGGAGCGGCGCCCTCACCCCACCCGGTCCGACAGCAGCCCGACCGCGAGACCGTAGTTCACCGGGGAATTGTACCGCCGGATGACGCGCAGGTTGTGGTGGCCGAGGAAGACCTGCCCGCTGCCGCGGCTGGGAAGGACGATGCTCGCCTCCGGCCCATCGGTCGGCAGCGGGTTGCCGTTGGCGTCGCGGAAGCCCATGCGCGCGAAATCGCGCAGCGGGCGGCGGCTCTCGGTATCGGCGCCGGAGAGGCTGAAGCCCGGCGGCGGCCGCACCTCCCGCCCCCAGGGCTCGCCCTCGCGCCAGCCCGAACGCTGGAAGTAGTGGGCGATCGAGCCGAGCGCATCGGCCCGGTTCTCCCAGATGTCGCGCCGCCCGTCCCCGTCGAAATCCACCGCGAGCCGGTCGAAGTTGGACGGCATGAACTGCGGCTGCCCCATCGCGCCGGCCCAGGAGCCGCGCATGCGGTCCGGGCGGATGTGCCCCTCGTCGAGGATCTTCAGCGCGGCGAATAATTCGTTGCGGAAGTAGGAAGCGCGGCGGCCTTCCCAGGCGAGCGTCGCCAGCGCCTCGACCACGCTGAAGCCGCCGGTATTGCCGCCGAAATTCGTCTCCACGCCCCAGATGGCGACGACGACGCGCGGTGAGACGCGGTAGCGCTGCTCGATCCGGCGCAGCAGGTCGGCGCTCTCGCGATACAGCCGCTGGCCGTTCTGGATGCGGGTCGGCGTGACCATGATGCGGTCGCGGTATTCCTCCCACGGCAGCCCGCCCTCGGCCTGCCGGCGGTCCAGTTCGATGACGCGGGAATTCGGCCGCACGCCGGCGAAAGCCGCGGCCAGCGTCGTCTGCGAGATGCCGCGCCGGCGGGCCTCGGTCTTCACCCCATCGACGAAACGGTCGAAGGGGACGGAGGACACGGGCTCGACCATCGGCGCCGCCTCGGCCGAGACCGGTGCCGATGCGGCCGGCGGGTTGGCGGCGGCGGTGCATCCCGCAAGCGGCGCGGCGGCGAGGAAAAGGCGACGGGCGATCATGGCCCGGACGTGCCATGCGCGCGGTGCGGATGCAAACACCTGTTGCATGCCTTGGCGCCACCGACCGGAGTGATAAGGTCCGGCCCATTCCCGGAGGACAACGCAATGGCTGCCGTCACGCGCGAACTCGCCGCCTTTACCGCCGCGATCCGCTACGAATCCCTGCCCGCAGAGGTCCAGGAGCGGACGCGCTTCCTCGTGCTCGACCTCGTCGGCAACATGCTGCGCGGACGTCACGATACGGAGAGCACGGCGCCATTGCTCGCGGCGGTGCGTGCGCTCGGCCTCGCCGCCGGCTCCGCCGCCGTGTTCGGCGATTCGGCGCGCTACACGCCGGCCGGCGCGGCGCTGGTGAACGGCACCACGGCGCATTCGCTCGACTTCGACGACACCCATGCCGCGGGCACGCTGCATCCCGGCGCGCCGGTGATCCCGGCCGCGCTCGCCGCCGCCGAGATGGTGGGCGCCGACGGCAAGACCGTGCTCGCCGCGATCGTCGCGGGCTATGAGGTGACGTGCCGCCTCGCCCTGTCGCTGCCCGGCGGCGACCATTACGAGCGCGGCTACCACCCGACCGCGACCTGCGGCGCCTTCGGCGGCGCTGCGGCGGCGGCGCGCGTGTTCGGTCTTTCGGCGGAGCAGGTCGAAAGCGCCTTCGGCATCGCTCTCTCCCAGGCGGCGGGCTCGCTGCAGTTCCTCAACAACGGCGCCTGGACGAAGCGTTTCCAGGTCGGCTGGTCGGCGCTGAACGGCCTCACCGCCGCCTGCCTGGCGCGCGAAGGCTTCCGTGGCGCCGGCGAGGCGCTGGAAGGCCGCGCCGGCTTCCTGCGCGCCTATGCCCCCAACCCGAAGCCCGAGCGCGCCCTGCAAGGCCTTGGCTCCGAGTGGGAACTGATGGAGACGGCGGTGAAGCCTTATCCGTCCTGCCGCTACGGCCACGCCAACGTCGATGCGGCGCTGGCGCTGCGCGCCGAGCTCGGGCTGAAGACCGAGGAGATCGAGAGCGTGACCATGGGCCTGCCCAACAAGGGCATGCTGCTGGTTGGCGCACCGACGCAGTACAAGCAGAACCCGCAGAACATCGTGGACGGCCAGTTCAGCGGCCCCTTCGTCGTTGCCTGCGCCCTCGCCCGCGGCCATTTCGGCTGGGACTCCTACGCCTGGCTGCAGGATGCCGACCTGCGCGGCCTGATGAAGAAGATCCTCCCGCAGGAGGATGCCGAGGTGGAGGCCGACTTCCCGGAATTCATGTCCGGCAAGCTGACGGTGAAGGCGCGCGGCCAGACCTTCGTGAAGAAGGTGAACATCCCGAAGGGCGAGCCCGCCAACTTCCTGACGGAAGACGAACTGCGGGCGAAGTTCCACGGCCTCGCGGATTCGGTTCTCGGCGCGGATCGGGCCCGCCAGCTTGCCGATGCGGTGCTGAACCTCGACAAGGCCGCCGACGTGCACGGGATGCTGCGGCTCGGCGCGCCGATGATGGCCGCCCGCCTGGCGGGCGAGTAACCCGGCACGTGGCGTCCGGATGGGTGGCCGAGCGGTCTAAGGCAGCGGTCTTGAAAACCGCCAGGGTGCAAGCCCTCGTGGGTTCGAATCCCACCCCATCCGCCATGGCGCGGCCCCACCCCGCCGGGCCGCGCGCGTGAGCCCCGGCGCGGACCTCCTGGTCGTGCTGCGCATCGCGGTCGCCGCGATCTCGCTCGGCGCGGCGGCGGCCGGCTTCCATGCAGGCTGGCAATCGCGGCACGCGCCCCGGCGCTTCATGTTCGCCACCCTCGGCGCGGCCGCCTGCGTGGTGGCTGCGGCACTTGCCACGGGCGGCGTCTTCGGCGCCCCCGCCCCCGCTGGCCTGCCCGGCTGGCTGCACCTGCTGCCCGATGTGATGCTGCCCGTGCTGCTGGTGGCCTTCCTGGCCGGCCTGCGGCGCCAGGACGCCGCCCGGCGCGCCGCCACGACCTCCTCCCCGCTCAACCCCGGCACCGGGCTGCCGAACCGCGCCGCGCTGTTCGGCCAGGTCGCGCCTGCGCTGGCGCGCAGCCGGCGCGAGGACGTTCCCTGTTCCGTCATCGCCGCCGCCGTGGACGGCCTGGCGGAGATCGAGGAACAGCGCGGCCCCGGCGCCGTCGCCGAGGTGCTGCGCGACTTCGCCACCGCCTTCCGGGACGCGACCCGGGCCGGTGACGTGGCCGGCCACCTCCGGCCGCAGGTCCTCGGCGCCCTGCTGCCCGGGGCGGAGGCCGCGCGCACCGTGGGCGACCGGCTCCGCGAGGAGATCTCCGTCCGCCTGCCCCACCCCGCCATGGATGGCCGCCGCCTGACGGTCAGCATCGGCATTTCCCTGGTCGGCGGCGGCCCTGCCTCCGCCGCCCTGGACGAGGCCTTCGCCGCGAGCGAGGCCGCACTGGTCGCCGCCCGCAGGGCCGGCGGCGACCAGGTGATGGTGGCCGAGCCCCCGCCGATGCGCACCGCCGAGCCGGTCTGACGGCACCCACCCGGCACCGTTCCCCGGCCACGGGAATGGGACTATCGTCAGCGGCGTGAACCTGCTTGCGCCCCCCCGCGCCCGGCTGCAGATCGAAGTCGTCTTCGACCTGATCTGCCCGTGGTGCTACCTCGGCACCCGCCGCCTGAGACGGGCGCTGCGCGCGCGCCCCGACATCCTGGCCGATATCACCTGGCGGCCCTTCCTGCTCAATCCCGACATCCCGTCGGGGGGGTTGCCGCGCCAGGAATTCCTCACGCGGAAATTCGGCGGCGAGGAGCGCGCCCGGCGCCTGCACGCCACGATCTCGGAACTCGGCCGCGCCGAGGGCGTGCCCTTCCGCTTCGAGCGCATCCTGCGCATGCCCTCCAGCCTCGACGCGCATCGCCTGGTGCGCTTCGCCGCGCGGGAAGGCCTGGCGCAGACGATGGTGGATTCGCTGTTCCACGCGTACTTCGCCGAAGGTGCGGACCTCGGCCACACCGACACGCTGGTGCGGCTCGCCATGCGCATCGGTCTCGAAGCGACGTCGGTGCACCGCTTCCTCGATTCGGGCGCGGAGGCGGATGCGGTGCATGCGGAAAACCTCCGCGCGCATCGCCTCGGCATCAACGGCGTGCCCTGCTTCGTCATCGCCGGCCGCCATGCGATCGCCGGCGCGCAGGAGCCCGAAGTGCTCGAACGCCTGATCGACGTCGCGCTTGTGGAAGATTGACGCGCGGGGCCTTGCGCGTCGCGCGCACCGCGTCTAAGGAGGCGTCCCCGCCAGGACGGGGGGCGCATAGCTCAGTGGTATGAGCGCCTGCTTGACACGCAGGAGGTCCGTGGTTCGATCCCACGTGCGCCCACCATTTCCCCTCTTTATTTGATCCTCAGGCGCCGGCGCCGCGCATCCGCGCGGCTTGGCTTTCGCGCCGTGCGCTGTTGCGCTGGCGGCGACTGTCGGGCTGGGCGCGGTCGCGCATGCGCGCTCCCGGCCCGAGGCAGGGCCTCGGGCCGCATGATCCCGGCTTCGACGATGTGGCGCTTCCCGGACACGCTTGCGGCCCGGGACAGTGCCCCGGGCCGCTGCTGCGTCATCAATGGTGCGCTGGGCGCCGCGCGCGCCTTCAGAACCGGTAGCGGAAGCCCAGGACGAAGGAGTTCGCGCCTTCGTACACGCCATTGTACGTGCCGAAGATTCCGCTGCGGTGCATGTAGCGGAACGCCACCTCGTACTGCGGGTAGTCCGGCAGCGCGACGGTGAGCTCCGGCGAGAAGAAGTTCAGCCAGTGCGACTGGTTCTGCTCCGGCCGCAGGTCGGTGCCGCGCTCGACGCCCGGCAGGCGCGTCACGTAGTCGGGGCCGAAAGACAGGCCGAAGGTCGTGTAGACGTAATCGGTCCAGGGGAAGCCATC
Organism: Neoroseomonas soli; assembly: GCF_018129065.1. Lineage (GTDB taxonomy): Bacteria > Pseudomonadota > Alphaproteobacteria > Acetobacterales > Acetobacteraceae > Neoroseomonas > Neoroseomonas soli. The sequence continues at coordinate 5,411 of NZ_JAAEDM010000017.1, forward strand.
GTAGCGGAGATAGGCCGCGGCCCAGAACTCGCCACCTTCCGTGTCGCCGAAGCGGTAGACGCCGCCGGCCTCCAGATCGACCATGAAGAAGCGCCAGAAGCGCGCGACGCGGTACTGGACCGCGCCGCCCGCCAGCGTGTCGTCGCCCCAGGACCCGGACCAGGGCGCGACGATCAGGTCGCGCAGCTTGCCGTCCGCCACCGAGGACCCGAGGAAAAGCGTGGCGGACCAGGGCCGCGCATCGGCCAGCGCGCGGGCGCGATCGCCGGGCGAAAGGCCCGAGAGGTCGGGTCCGGCGACGGAGGCCGTGGCCGCCGCGGGTGCCGCGACCACCCCAGGCACCGGCGCGGGCTCGGAGACCGGCTGCGCGGCCTGCGCGGGCAGCGCCTCCTGCCGCGGCATGGTGCGCCGTTCGGGCGGCGGACCACCGGCAACGAGCAGGAACGCGGTGGCCGCCAGGGAAGCAAGGCGGGCCGCCGGGCGGAATGCGAAGGACATGCGCACGGACCTCAGTCGGAACGGCATTCCGCTTAGGGCCGTGCTGCGCGGCTGGCAACCGCCCCCTCGACGATTCCGCAACGTCAGGCCGCGCGCGCCTGCCGCACCAGTTTCGCCAGGCCCGCCAGCAGGTCGCGCGCGGCCTTGACCCGATGCCCGAGGTCCATCTCCCGCAGAAGCGCGAGCTTGTGATCGGGCCGCAGCTTCACGGCCCCCTTCTGCGCCTGCACCCAGGCGACCAGCCCGCCCGGATTCGAGAATCGGTTGCCGCGGAAGGAGACCACCACCCCCTTCGGCCCGGCATCGAGCTTGTCCACCCCCGCCTCGCGGCACAGCCGCTTGATGGCGACGACCTGGAGCAGGTTCTCGACCTCGTGCGGCAGCGGGCCGAAGCGGTCCACCAGCTCGGCCGCCATGGCGTCGTTCTCGCCATCGGTCGCGAGCGCGCCGATGCGGCGATAGAGGCCGAGGCGCACCGGCAGGTCGGCGACGTAGTCCTCCGGGATGAGCACCGGCAGGCCGAGATTGATCTGCGGCGTCCAGTCGCGCTCGCTCTCGCCTTCGCCCTTCCCCTGCCCCGCCTTGATGTCGGCGACCGCTTCCTCGAGCATCTGCTGGTACAGCTCGATGCCGACCTCGCGGATCTGTCCGGACTGCTCCTCGCCGAGCAGGTTGCCGGCGCCGCGGATGTCGAGGTCGTGCGAGGCCAGCGTGAATCCCGCGCCGAGGTTGTCGAGCGTCTGCATCACTTCCAGCCGCTTCTCCGCGGCGGCGGAGAGGCGATGCGACTGCGGCCAGGTGAGATACGCGTAGCCGCGCAGCTTGCCGCGCCCGACGCGGCCGCGAAGCTGATAGAGCTGCGCCAGCCCGAACATGTCCGCGCGATGGATCAGCAGCGTGTTCACCGCCGGCATGTCGAGGCCGGATTCCACGATGTTGGTGGCGAGCAGGACGTCGTGCTTGCCGTCGCCGAACTCGGTCATCACCCGTTCCAACTCGGTGGGGCTGATGCGGCCATGGGCCTGGACGACGCGCGCCTCGGGGACGATCTCGGCCAGGCGTTCGGCGACCTTCGCCATGTCCTCGATGCGCGGCACCACGCAGAAGACCTGGCCGCCGCGGAAGCGCTCGCGCTGGATGGCCTCCCGCAGCACCACCGGGTCCCAGGGCATGATGAAGGTACGGACGGCGAGGCGATCCACCGGCGGCGTGGCGATGACGCTCATCTCCCGCACCCCGGTCAGGGCCAGTTGCAGCGTTCGCGGGATGGGCGTCGCGGTCAGCGTCAGCACATGCACGTCGGCCTTGAGCGACTTCAGCGCCTCCTTGTGCTTGACGCCGAAATGCTGCTCCTCGTCCACGATCACCAGGCCGAGGTCGGCGAATTCCACGGACTTCGCGAGCAGCGCATGCGTGCCGACGACGATGCTGACGTCGCCGGACTTCAGCCCCGCGCGCACCTCGGCCGCTTCCTTCGCGGTCACCATGCGCGAAAGCTGCGCCACCTTCACCGGGAAGCCCTGGAAGCGCGCGGCGAAGGTGCGCGCATGCTGGCGCGCGAGAAGCGTGGTCGGCACGACAACCGCGACCTGCGACCCGCTCATCGCCGCGACGAAGGCGGCGCGCAGCGCGACCTCCGTCTTGCCGAAGCCGACATCGCCGCAGATCAGGCGGTCCATCGGGCGGCCGGCGGAAAGGTCCTCCAGCACGTCCGCGATGGCGCGGGCCTGGTCCTCGGTCTCGGCGAAGGGGAAGCGGGCGCAGAACTCGTCCCACAGGCCCTCGGGCGGCGTCGCCAGCACGCCGTCCTTCATGCGGCGCAGCGCGGCGGTGCGGATCAGCTCGCCCGCCATGTCGCGGATGCGGGACTTCGCCTTGGCCTTGCGGTTCTGCCAGGAGACGCCGCCGAGCTTGTCGAGCGCGACGCCGGCCGTCTCGGTGCCGAAGCGCGAGAGGATCTCGATGTTCTCGACCGGCACGAACAACCGGTCGCCGCCGTCATAGGTCAGCCTCAGGCAGTCATGCGGCGCGCCGCTGACCTCGATGGTGATCAGCCCCTCGTACCGCCCGATGCCGTGGTCCTGGTGGACGACGAGGTCGCCTTCCGCGATCTCGGTGGCGTCGGCGATGAACTGGTCGGCGCGGCGCCGGCGGCGCGGCGGCCGGGCGATGCGCTCGCCGAGGATGTCCTGTTCCGCCGTGACGCAGATGCCGTCCGCGACGAAGCCGCGCTCCAGCCCCATGACGACCAGGGCGACGACGCCCTCGGGCAGGGCGCGGGCGGATTTCCAATCCTCGGCCGGCGCGGCGGCGACGCCGTTCTCGCGCAGCAGGTTCGCCATCCGCTCGCGCGAGCCTTTCGTCCACGCGGCGAGCAGCGGGCGGCGCCCTGCCTTCACCTGCCCGGCGGCGAGCCCGGCATAGGCAGCGAAGACGTTCTCGCCGGCGGTGCGCGCTTCGGTCAGCAAGGGGCCGGGGCGGCCGCCGGCCTCGATGCCGTCGGTGCCGTCCGGCTTGGCGAAGGGGTTGAATTGCAGCACCGGGCCGCCGGCGAGCATCTCGTCCCAGCCCTCGCGGTCAAGGTGCAGCGTCGCCGGCGGCGCCGGGCGGTAGGGTACTTCGCCCTCGCTCACCCGCACGGGCACGCGGCGGGCCTGGTAGTGGTCGGCCACCATCTCGAAGCGTGCGGTCGCCACCTCGTCCGCCTGGTGGTCGAGGCTGACCGAGGCACCCGGCGCGTAATCGAGCAGGGCCGCCATGGATTCATGGAACAGCCCGGCCCAGTGCTCCATGCCCGGATGCTTCCGGCCGGCGCTGACGGAGACATAGAGCGGGTCCTCCGCCGCCGCCGCGCCGAACAGGTCGCGATAGGCGGTGCGGAAGCGCGCGCGGGATTCCTCGTCGAGGAACACTTCCCCCACCGGCCGCAGGCGCAGTTCCGGCACGACCTTGCCGCTGCGCTGCGTCCCCGTGTCGAAGCGGCGCATGTCCTCGATCTCATCGCCGAAGAGGTCGAGGCGGACGGGGTCGTTCTCGCCGGCCGGGTAGAGGTCCACGATGCCGCCGCGCACCGCGTATTCGCCGTGCTCCATCACCGTGCCGGTGCGGTGGTAGCCATTGGCTTCCAGGAAGGTGGTCAGGGCCTCCGGCTCGACCCGGCCGCCCTTCTTCAGGTGCATCGTCGCGCCCTCGAAGGTCGCGGGCGGCGGCACCTTCTGGGCCAGGGCGTTCACGGTCGTCAGCAGGATGCGCGGGCGCGCGGGTTTCTCCAGCAGACGCGTCAGCGTGGCGACGCGCTCGGCGACGATCTCGGGGTTCGGGGAGACGCGGTCGTAGGGCAGGCAGTCCCAGGCCGGGAAGCGCAGCACCTCGACCTCGGGGGCGAAGAAGCCGATCGCCTCGGCCATGCGGGCCATGCGGGCGTCGTCGCGGCAGACATGGACCACCGGCGCGTCGGTTTCCGCCCGGCGGCGGCACAGGAGAAGGGCGTCGAAGCCTTCGGGGGCGCCGTGGACCGGGACGGCCCTCACCTCTCGGCTCCGGGAGGCACGCCGAAGCCCTTCTGCCCGCATTCGGCGGCCATGCGGCGGAGCATAGGGGTATCGGCCTCCGGCGGGATGGGCCGGCGGCCGGAAAGCCAATCCGCCAGGTCCACGTCCCAGTGTTCGAGGACCGCCTCGATCTCGTCGAGCTCGGCCTCGGAAAAGGCGGCGATGTTGCGGGTGACGAAGCCGCCGATCATCAGGTCGGCTTCCTTCGTGCCGCGGTGCAGGGCGCGGAAGACGAGGCGGCGGCGGCGGGAATCGAGATCCGGGGTGTCTGGCATGTCGGCGGGAACGTTTCCGGCTGGCATATAGAGGCCGATGGGAATCGTGTCAGCCCGCACAGACCCGACTTCGCCGCAGGGTGCCGATGCGCTGGCGCCGCTGATGGCGCCGCTCGTGGACCTCAAGGGCGTGAAGGAGAACGAGGCCCGCCTGATCGCCAAGGCCGCCGGCGGGTCGCGGGTACTGGACCTGCTGCTGCACCTGCCCGAGCGCTACATGATCCGCCGCCGGATCGTCCGGCCCTCGGAGGCGCCGGCCGAGGGCGAGGTTCTGGTCGCGGTCACCGTCGGTTCCCACAAGGCGGGGCGCTCCGCCCAGGGGCGGCCCTATGTGCGCCTCCGTTGCGAGGCCGGCGGCGAGCCGCTGACCGCCTTCCTGATGAACTGGCAGAAGGCCTGGGCGGAAAAGGCCCTGCCGGTGGGCGCGCATCGCTGGTTCGCCGGCGCGCTGAAGGAGGAGCACGGGGAATGGGTGGTGGTGAACCCCCAGGTCTCGGTGCGGGAGGACGGCATCCCGCTGATCCAGCCGGTCTGGCCGCTGAGTGGCGCGCTGACGCTGCCCCAGGTGTCGCGGGCCATGGGCGCGGCGCTGGCCCTGCTGCCCGAGATGCCGGAATGGCAGGACGCACCCCTGCTGCGGCGGGAGAAATGGCCCGGCTTCGCCCCCGCCCTGCGCGCCATCCAGGCCCCGGAGGCCGACCCCGGCGAGGCCCCGCGGCGACGGCTGGCCTATGACGAGTTGCTTTCCGGCCAGGTGGCGCTCGGCCTGGTGCGGCGAAGGTCGCGGGAGCGGCCGGGTCGGTCGCTGGCCGGGGACGGCGCGCTGCGGGCGCGTGCGCTGGCTGCCTTCCGCCACCAGCCGACCGAGGCCCAGCGCCAGGCCATCGCCGAGATCGATGCCGACCTTGCCGCGCCCCACCGGATGTTGCGGCTGCTTCAGGGCGATGTCGGCTCCGGCAAGACGCTGGTTGCCGTCATGGCCATGCTCCGCGCCGCCGAGGCCGGCACCCAGGCCGCGCTGATGGCGCCGACGGAACTGCTCGCGCGGCAGCACCTGCGGACCTTCCAGTCGCTCTGCGACGCCGCCGGCGTGCCGGTCGCGCTGCTGACGGGCAACGTGAAGGGCAAGGAGAGGAAACGCGTCCTCGCTGGCCTCGCGGACGGCTCCATTCCGCTCGCCCTCGGCACCCATGCGCTGTTCCAGGAAGGCGTGGCGTTCCGCGACCTCGGCCTTGCCGTGGTGGACGAACAGCATCGCTTCGGCGTCGCCCAGCGCCTGATGCTCGCGGAAAAGGGCGATGCCGTGGACATGCTGGTGATGACGGCGACCCCCATCCCGCGCACGCTGCTCCTGACGCAATGGGGCGAGATGGCGGTCAGCCGGCTCGCCGGGAAGCCGCCGGGGCGCCAGCCGATCACCACGCGCGTGGTCAGCCAGGACCGGCTGCCGGAGGTGGTCGCCCGCCTCGGTGAAGCGATCGCGCGGGAGGAACGTGCCTATTGGGTGGTGCGCGCCATCACCGGCTCCGAGCGTGACGATTCCGTCGCGGCGGAGGATCGCTTCGCCGAACTGTCCGCCCGCTTCCCCGGTCAGGTGGGACTCGCGCACGGGCTGCAGGACATCGCCGTACGGGAAGCCGCGCTCGCCGATTTCGCCGCCGGGCGCACGAAGATCCTGGTCGCCACGACCGTCGTCGAGGTCGGCGTGGACGTCCCCGAGGCCACCATCATGCTGATCGAACAGGCGGAACGCTTCGGCCTCGCCGCCCTGCACCAGTTGCGCGGCCGGGTCGGGCGCGGGTCGCGGCCATCATCCTGCCTGCTCGTCCATTCACCGGGGCTTACGGAGGGCGAGCGGCGACGCCTGCTGGTCCTGCGCGACTCCGAGGACGGCTTCGAGATCGCGGAGGAGGACCTGCGCGCTCGCGGCGGCGGCGATGCCCTTGGCGCCCGACAGGCCGGCTTGCCGGGCGCGCGGCTGCTCGACCCGCGCGAGGACGCCGAGGAATACGGCCGCCTGGTCCACATCGCCCATGACGATGCGGAAGTGCTGCTGCAACGGGACCCTGAACTGACGAGCCCGCGCGGCCAGGCGGCGCGGTTGCTGCTCGCGATCTTCGGCCATGACATGTCGATGGCCCCGCTGGATGCCGGATAGATGGCGCGCACCGCGACACTTGGACTTAACATATAATTAACTTAGCTTCATCATCCGGCAATCGGCGGGTGGAAAGCGTGCTTCTGTTCTGCGGATCGTCCAGCATCCTGCAATTCCCCCTGCGGAACGGCGGAAGCATCGGCCGATTTTCCTTCACCGGGTCATCCATCATCGGCCTGGCCAATGAAATATCCACGACCGGACACGGACCTGTCGTGAGGGGCCTGGTTCACCTTCCGGGTGAAAAGCTGTTCGTCCTTCTGTTCGGAAACATAGATCTGGACTTCATGTATTATCGGCAATGCTGCGTGAAAGGCGCAGCCGATATCGATGCCCATTTCACGAGATGCATATCGGCCTACAACAGGTTTCTCGAATCCCTCCTCAAGGAGGCCTCGCGCAGTGGATATCCTGTTCGGGTCTGCGTGCTCTCCCCCCAGCTAACGCCGATTCGCGACTCCGTCTTCGCCGAGGTCACCGCCAAGCATGCCCGTGTCCCGGAAGATGCCGTGCAAGCCCTGGGCGAGAGGATGGATGTTTCCCATCGCATGCGCCTGTCGCGCACGCAGGCCTTCAACGCCCGGCTGGAGCGGGAGATCCTGCCGGACGACCGGATCCGGGTGTTCCGGATCGATCAGGACATGGTCGACGCCAACGGCGCCCTGCACGAACGCTTCTACCCGCCGAACATACGGGATCATCACGCCAATATTCACGAGACGCTGAAATGCTGGCGCGTGGCGCTCTCGCATGACGTCCCGATCTTCCGCAGTTTCAGGCCGAAGGCGCCGCAGGACGCGGAACTCGCCGCGGTTGGCTGAAACCCTCCGGGAACTGCCCGGAAGGACGCGCGGTCCGCAACGCGTGTACCGGCGCTGAACCTGGATTCAGTGTCGTGATCGGCGCTCCTGTGCGATCCGGGCTCCCGGCCAGGGGGTTGCATCCCGCTCCCGCACGGGTCAAATCGCCGGCCGCCCGACAAGGCTTCTGGCCGGAACGGTGAACTTCAGGGGAGACCGGCATTGGCCGCGCTGATCGAGATCGAGCGCCTGACCAAGCGCTTCGGCGCCTTCACGGCCGTGGACGACGTGTCGTTCTCGGTCGATCGCGGGGAGGTCGTGGGCTTCCTCGGCCCCAATGGCGCGGGCAAGTCCACGACGATGAAGATGCTCGCCGGCTTCGTGACGCCGAGTTCCGGCACCGCGCGCATCTGCGGCGACGACGTGGTGGACCGGCCGGTCGCGGCGAAGCGCCACCTCGGCTACCTGCCGGAAGGCGCGCCGACCTATCCCGAGATGACAGTCACCGCCTTCCTCGGCTTCGTCGCCCGCATCCGCGGCTATCGCGGCTCCGAGGCCGCCGACCGCGTCGCCCACGCCATGGGCCTGACGCAACTCGAAGGCGTGCGCCTCCAGCCGATCGAAACGCTGTCGAAGGGCTTCAAGCGCCGCGTCGGCCTCGCGCAATCCCTGCTGCACGACCCGCCCGTGCTGGTGCTGGACGAACCCACCGACGGGCTCGATCCCAACCAGAAGCACGAGGTCCGCGAACTCATCCGCAGGATGGCGCCGGAGAAGGCGATCGTGATCTCCACCCACATCCTGGAGGAGGTCGGCGCCGTCTGCACCCGCGCGATCATCATCGCCGGCGGCAAGGTTCTGGCCGATTCCACCCCGCGCGCGCTGGCACCGCCCGGCATGTCCCTGGAACAGGTCTTCCGCGACCTCACCATGCCGAAGCCGGAGGCCGCGTGATGGCCGCGCTGACCGTCGCCCGCCGCGAACTCGCGGGCTACTTCGCCACCCCCGTCGCCTATGTGTTCATCGTCATCTTCCTGATGATGGCGGGCGCGCTGACCTTCACCCTCGGCGGCTTCTTCCAGCGCGGGCAGGCCGATCTCGGGCCGTTCTTCACCTTCGTGCCCTGGCTGTTCCTGTTCCTCGTGCCCGCGCTGACGATGCGGTTGTGGGCGGAGGAACGCCGGCTCGGCACCATCGAACTGCTGCTGACCCTGCCGCTGCCGCAATGGCAGGCGGTGGTTGGAAAATTCCTCGCCGCCTGGGCCTTCTGCGCCATCGCGCTGCTGCTGACCTTCCCGCTGGTGCTGACGGTCAACTACCTCGGCAACCCGGACAATGGCGTGATCGCGGCGGGCTATGTCGGCTGCCTGCTGGTGGCGGGCGCCTACCTCGCGGTGGGTGCGGCGATGTCGGCGACGACGAAGAACCAGGTCATCGCCTTCGTCCTCGCCGTCGCGGTGTGCTTCCTGTTCGCCGCGGCGGGCAGCCCGGTGGTGACGGAATTCCTCTCCCAGCGCATCCCCGCCCTGGCCGAGGTCGCCCGCGGCCTGTCGCTGACGGAGCGCTTCAACAGCCTGACGCGCGGCGTGATCGCGCTGCGCGACGTGGCGTTCTTCGCCACCTTCATCGGCTTCTTCCTGTTTGTGAACGCGGTGGTGATCGACCACCGGAAGGCGGACTGAGCGATGAGCGGCATGTCCTCCCCTCGTCCCGGCTCGCGCCGGCTCTGGTCCTCGCTGCTCGGCGTGGTCGCCGCGGCCGCGCTCGCGGTCGGCGTCAACATGCTGGTGGACCGGCTGGCGCCGCGCGCGCGCGTCGATCTCACGCAGCAGCGGCTCTACACGCTGTCGGATGGCACGCGCTCCGTCCTGCAGGGCCTGCAGGACCCGGTGACGCTGCGGCTGTTCTATTCCCGCCGCCTCGGTTCCGCCGTGCCCGCCTACGGCTCCTACGCCGAGCGCGTGCGCGCGATGCTCGAGGAATACGTCGCCGTCTCCGGCGGCAAGGTGCGGCTCGAGGTCTTCGACCCCGAACCCTTCAGCGAGACCGAGGACCGCGCGCTGGCCTACGGCCTCCAGGGCGTTCCCGTCGATCAGTCCGGCGAGCAGATCTATTTCGGCCTCGCCGGCGTGAACCTGCTGGATGACGAGCGGACCATCCCCTTCTTCCAGCCGGAGCGCGAGCGCTTCCTGGAATTCGACCTGACACGGCTGGTCTACGAACTGTCCAACCCGCGTCGCCCGGCCATCGGCGTCATGTCGTCCCTGCCGCTCAACGGCGACCCGCGCATGATGATGATGATGCGCGGCAGCCCGCAGGCGCAGCCCTATGCGGTGATGCAGACGCTGCGGCAGTTCTACACCGTGCAGGACGTGCCGCTCGACGCGCAGCGCATCGCGGACGAGGTGCAGGTGCTGCTGGTTGCCCACCCGCAGAACCTGCCGGACGCCACGCAATACGCCATCGACCAGTTCGTGATGCGCGGCGGCAAGCTCATCGTCTTCGTGGACCCGCATTCGGAAGGCCAGGCCATGCGCCCCGGCCCGGGCGGCCAGCCGAACACGCGCACGGCGTCGAACCTCGACCGCCTGCTGAACGCATGGGGCGTCGAGGCGCCCTCCGACCAGGTGGTGCTCGACCTGCGCGGCGCCTGGCGCGTGCGCGCCAACCCGACCGACCGCGTGCAGGCGGTGGACTACGTCGCCTGGTTCAACATGCAGGGCGATTCCATCAGCCAGGCCGAGGTCGCCACCGCGCAGCTCAACCAGGTGACTGTCGCTTCCTCCGGCATCCTGCGGCGGCGCGAGGGTGCCTCGATCGAGTTCGTGCCCCTGCTGACCAGCAGCGAGCGCAGCATGATGGCCGGCGTGGACCGGGTGAAGGACAACCCCGACCCTGCGCGCATCCTCGCCGAGTTCCGCCCCGACGGGCAGCGCCGCGTCATCGCGGCGCGTGTGCGCGGCGAACTCGCCTCCGCCTTCCCCGACGGCGCGCCCCCGCCGCCCGAGGGCGCCGAGCGCCCAGCGGACTTCCCCGCCCACCGCGCACGCAGCGAAGGCCCGGCCAACCTCGTGGTCATCGCCGATGCCGATATCCTGGAGGACCGCTTCTGGGTCCGAGTGCAGGACTTCTTCGGCCAGCAGGTGGCCACGCCCTTCAGCGACAACGGCGCGCTGGTGGCGAATCTCGTGGATACGCTGTCGGGCGGCGATGCGCTCATCTCGCTGCGCTCGCGCGGCGAATCCCTGCGCCCCTTCACCGTGGTCGAGGACATCCGCCGCGAGGCCGATGCGCGCTTCCGCCAGACGGAACGGGAGTTGACCGAACGCCTCCAGCAGACCGAGCGCCGCCTGCGCGAACTCCGCCAGGGCCAGGGCGGGGAGCGCGGCCAGTCCGGCGCCGTCATCACGCCGGAGCAGCGCGCCGAGATCGACGCCGCGCGGGCGCAGATCCTGCAGACGCGGCAGCAGTTGCGCGCCGTGCAGCTCGACCTGCGGCGCGACATCGAGGGCATGGAGACCTGGCTCAAGGTGCTGAACATCGCCGCCGTGCCGCTGCTGCTCGCGTTCTTCGCCATCGGCCTCGGCGTGGCGCGGTCCCGCCGCCGCGCCGCGGCGCGGTCGTGAGGAGGAGCGCATCATGAACCGTCGCACGCTCCTTCTCCTCAGCGGCGCCGCGGTGGTCGCGGTCGGCGGCGCGATGCTGCTGACGCCCGCGGACCAGCCGCCGCCTTCTCCCGCTGGCGCGGCGCTGGCCTTCCGCGGCCTTGCGCAGCGCCTGCAATCGGCCGCGAAGATCGAGGCGAAGCGCCACGATGGCACGCTCGAAATCACCCGCCGTGGCGAGACCTGGGTGCTGCCCGCCAAGGGCGGCTATCCGGTGCGGCAGGAGAAGGTGCGCGAGTTGCTCACCGGCCTGACCGAACTCCGCCTGACCGAGCCGCGCACGGCGAATCCGGAAATGCTCGACCGCCTCGGCCTGGAAGACCCGGCCCGCGACGGCGCCACCTCCACCCTGCTGCGCGTGCTCGACGCGCAGGGCGGGGTGATTGCGGAACTGGTCATCGGCCGCCGCCGGGTCCGCACCCAGGGCAATGTGCCGGAAAGCGCCTATGTGCGCCGGCCCGGCGAGAACCAGGCCTGGCTCGCCGAAGGCCGCATCCCGGTGGATGCCGACCCGCAGCTCTGGCTCGACCGCGACATCGCCAACCTGCCGCGCGAGCGCGTGCGCCGCGTCGCGATCTCCCGCACCGGCGCGCCGCCGCTGGTGCTGACGCGCAGCGCCGACGCCGACGCGAAGCTGCAACTGGCCGAACCCGCCGACGCCCCTCCCACCGACGAAACCGCCCTCGACGAGGTCGGCCGCGCCTTCGAATTCCTCACCTTCCTCGACGTGAAGCCCGAGGCCGAGATCCCCGGCGAGGCGCTGGGCGAGACGCGCTTCGAGCTTTCCGACAACCTCGCCGTCGTCGTGCGCCCGCGCAAGGACGGGGAGACGATCTGGATCACCCTCGCCGCCGAGGGCGACGACGAGGCCGCGCGCCTCAATGCCCGCTGGCGCGGCTGGGCCTACCAGGTCGGCCAGTGGAAGGAGAAGGCCTTCGTGCCGCTGCTCGCCGAGCTGCGCCGGCAGGAGGAACAGCGCACCGAACCCGCGGACGAAGCGCCGGAACAGCCAGCCGGCGCGACGGATGCGCCACCCCCGGCCCCGCAGGCCCCCGCCGCGGCGCAGGACACCCCCGCCGAAGCCCCGCGCCCGCCGCAGTGACCGGGCGCGAATACCCCGACCGCCCCTGGGTCGGCATCGGCTGCATCGTCTTCAAGGAAGGCCGCGTGCTGCTGGTCCGCCGGGCCAAGCCGCCGCGCCTGGGCCAATGGTCGCTGCCCGGCGGCGCCCAACATGTCGGCGAGCGCGCCGAGGAAGCCGCCCGCCGCGAATTGCGGGAGGAAGCCGGCATCGAGGTCGGCCGCATGGCACTCGCCATCGTGGTGGACGCGATCACCCGCGACGAGGTGGGCCGCGCGCTCTATCATTACACGATCGTTGATTTCGCCGCCGAATGGCTCTCGGGCGAGGCACGCGCCGACGACGACGTCAGTGCGGTCGCCTGGGCCGAGCCGGGCGAACTGGCCGCCTACGACCTGACCCCGCAGACGCATGAGGCGATCGCCGCGGCGCGGCGAGCACTCTCCGCCACGTAGCCAGCGGTTCCCGCGCCGCGTAGGGACGTTTCGCCGGGCGGCGGTGCCCCAGCGTGCGTCCCTCCCCGTTGCCCCGACGCACGGGGACGTTGCCGGTCGCTCGATCACGCGCGGTCCTGGCTCCCACGCACCGGCGCTCCGGTTCGGGTTCCTTGCGTGACGCCGCCTGCCCCCCGCTGCGCCAATGCGTGCCGCCGCTGCCACCTGCGGATGCAACCGCCGCGCTGCCTGCCTCCCTCGGATGCGCTCCTGGGCTTTTCGGACGGGCGCCGAGGCGTCAGTCTGCGGCCCCTTTTCACCATGCGAGGAAAGCAAATGCTCCAGACCACGCGCCTCCGACGTCGAACTGCCCTTCTCGCCGGTGCCGGCCTGCTCGCCGCGCCCGCTGTCGCCCGTGCCCAGCCACTCGCCGGCGGCCGCCCCGTCCGCGTCATCGTCCCCTTCCCGCCCGGCGGCGCCATCGACATCACCGGCCGCCTGCTCGCCGAACGGCTCGGCCAGGTGCTCGGCCAGACGGTGGTGGTCGAGAACCGTGCCGGCGCCGGCGGCCTGATCGGCGCCGATGCCATCGCCAAGGGCGACAAGGACGGCAGCGTCATCGGCTTGCTCGGCGTCACCATGTTCAGCGCCATGCCCTTCATGCACAGCCGCATGCCCTTCGACCCGCAGAAGGACCTGGTGCCGGTCACGCAGATCACCGACGGCGCGCTGCTCTGCGTCGTGAACGCGGACACGGCGCGGCGGCGCGGCTGGACGGACTTCCGCGCCCTGATCCAGTGGTCGCGCGCGAACCCCGAGCAGGTGAAGATGGGCTCCTCGGGGACCGCCACCTCCTCCCACCTCAACATCGCCGCGATCAACCGCTTCGCGAACGCGCAGATCCTGCATGTGCCCTATCGCGGCGGCGCACCTGCCATCAACGACGTGCTGGCCGGCAACATCGACATGATGTTCGACGTCATGCCCGCGCTGATGACGCATGTGGAAAGCGGGAAGTTCAAGGCGCTCGCCGTCTCCAGCGCCAATCGCCTGCCCATCCTCCCCGACATCCCCGGCATGAAGGAGTTCGCGGACCTGGGCCTCGGCAACCATGCGCTCGAGCCCTGGAACCTGATCGCCACGGCCGGCGGCACGCCGGAACCGATCGTGCAGCGCCTGTTCGAGGCCATCCGCACCGTCGGCCAGCAGCGCGAGTTCGTGGAGCGCCTGCGCCCCCTCGGCTACGGCAGCGTCGTCAGCGAGAGCCCGGCCGCCCTCGTGCAGCGGGTTCGGCAGGAGACGCCGCGCTGGCGGGAGATCGTCGAGATCTCGGGCGCGCGCCTGGACTGATACGGGCGGCTTCGCCCGTATCCTCCTTGTTTTGCACGCGGCCGCCCCACCAGCCCCGCGTGCCCATACGCCTGGCAATGATGCCGGGCGTATGGCGCCTCCGGCCGGTTCCCACGCCGCGGGGGCCGGCCGTTCAGCCGGCGCGGATGGCGGCTTCGACCGCCAGCGCCACCTTCAGCGCCCGGCGGCCCGCCGCGCCGTCCACCACGACCGGGGCGCCGTCCAGGCAGGCGGCGACGAAGGCGGCCTGTTCGTGTTCCAGGCTGTCGTGGTCTGTCCAGGTGCCGCGGTCGATGCCGCTGCCGGGCATGGCCGCCACCGCCTCCGCCCCGCCGCGCCGCAGCACGGCGAGCGAGCGGGCGAGGAAATCGACCGACATCTCTCCCTCGGTGCCCAGCACGCGCAGGCGCCGCTCCATCGCCAGCGAGACGCGCGAGGCCGTGAGCATCGCCGCCCGCCCACCGGGGAAGGCGAGCCGCGCCACGGCGAAGTCCGGCTGGTCCGAGGCGACGGCGGCGCCGACCGCCTCGACCCGCTCCGGCTCCGTGCCGGCCAGTTCGAGCACCAGGTCGATGTCATGGATCATGAGGTCGAGGACGACCGAGACATCCAGGCTGCGCGGCCGGAAGGGCGCCGCGCGCACCGCGTCCCAGGACAGCGCCCGGCCGCCGGTGGCGGCCCCGGTCACGGCGCGGAAGGCGGCGGAGAACCGCTCGATATGCCCGACCTGCAGCACCCGCCCCCGGGCGGCGGCCAGCGCGATCAGCGCATCCGCCTCCTCCAGCGTCGCCGTGATCGGCTTCTCGATGAAGACATGCCTACCGCTGGCCAGCGCGGCTTCGGCAAGGGCGAAATGAAACCGTGTCGGCGCCGCGACCACCAGGGCGTCGGCCGCCGCGATCAGGGCATCGGCCGCCATCGGCGGCGCGCCGACCTCCGTCCCGATGGCCGCGGCCCGCGCCGGGTCCGCATCATGCAGCCCGACCAGCCGCACGCGCGGGCTGGCGGCTGCCTTCAGGGCATGGAAGCGGCCGAAATGCCCGACCCCGAGGATGCCGAGGGCGAGTCTGCTGTCAGGGGCGCTCATGGCGGCGTCCTAAAGCAGTTCCGGTTCGGGTGGAATCACCCGCGCGGGTGAAGATGCCCGCGAAAACGAGGCTGGAGCGGCGGCACGCATCTGGAGGCCCCTCCGGGCCGGAATGGCGGGCATGAAAATCGGCCATCCCGGCGGGGTTGCATCCCCTGCCCCCCCTCGCCATTGTCCGCCGCCTGAAACCCTGGGGTACTGCCTGCCCATGCTTCACTTCGCCCGCTGGAAAACGGTCGGGATCCTGCTGGTCTGCCTGTTCGGGATACTCATCAATGTCCCGAACCTGCTGCCGCGTTCGGCCTTCCCGGAATGGTTCCCTGCCCGGCAGGTGAGTCTCGGCCTCGACCTGCGGGGCGGATCCTACCTGCTGCTCGAGGTGGACCTGAACACCGTGGTCCGCGAGCGCCTGGACAGCATGGTGGACGGTGCCCGCACCCGGTTGCGCACGGCCAATGTCCGCTACGTGAACCTGTCGGCCGATGGGCCGAACCGGCGCATGGGCCTGCGCGTGCTCGACGCGGCCCAGGTGCCCGCGGCGGTCGCCGCCCTGCGCGAGCTCGCGAACCCGGTGACGATGTCCACCGGACAGCAGGTCCCCGACATCGACGTCGCCAGCGCGCCCGACGGCACCGTCACCGCGACCCTCACCGAGGCCGGCCTGCGCGCCAAGGCCAGCGGCGCGGTCGAGCAGTCCATCGAGATCGTCCGCCGCCGCATCGACGAAACCGGCGTGGCCGAGGCACTGATCGCCCGCCAGGGCCAGTCCCGCATCCTCGTCACCCTGCCGGGCGTCGAGGACCCCAACCGCATCAAGGACCTGCTGGGCCGCACGGCCCGCATGACCTTCCACCTGGTCGACGAGACCGCGGCCATGGCGGCCACCCCGCCGCCCGGCGTGATGTTCCTGACGGGCGAGCGCGAGGGCGAACGCTACGCCGTGCGCCGCCGCGTCGAGGTGGACGGCGCCAACCTGACCAATGCCCGCGCCGGCCAGGACAGCCGCACCGGCGAATGGGTGGTGAACTTCACCTTCGATTCCGTCGGCACCCGCCGCTTCGCGCAGATCACGCGCGAGAATGTGGGCCGTCCTTTCGCCGTCGTGCTCGACGAAAAGGTCATCACCGCCCCTGTGATCCGCGAACCGATCATCGGCGGTCAGGGCCAGATCAGCGGCAACTTCAACGCGCGTTCGGCCAACGACCTCGCGGTGCTGCTGCGCGCCGGCGCCCTGCCCGCGCCACTGACGGTGGTCGAGGAACGTACGGTCGGGCCCGAACTGGGTGCCGACGCCATCCGCGCGGGCGTGATCTCGCTGGCGGCCGGCACGGTGCTGGTCTTCCTCTACATGGGCCTCGCCTACGGCCTGCTGGGCTGGTTCGCCAACATCGCCCTGCTGTTCAACATCGTCCTGCTGCTCTCGGGCATGACGCTGCTGGAAGCGACGATGACCCTGCCGGGCATCGCGGGCATCGTGCTCACGCTCGGCACCGCGCTCGACGCCAACATCCTGATCAACGAGCGCATACGCGAGGAAGTCCGCAACGGACGAACGCCGATCAATGCGCTGGAGGCCGGCTACACCAAGGCGTCCGGCACCATCATGGACTCGAACCTGACCAACCTGATCGCCATGGCCTGCCTCTACGGCTTCGGCTCGGGGCCGGTGAAGGGCTTCGCGGTCACGGTGGCGATCGGCACGGTCGTGCAGATGTGGACGGCCACGGTGCTGACCAGGCTCTTCGTCTCCTGGTGGTACAAGCGGACGCGCCCGAAGGAATTGCCGGTCTTCCAGCGGCCGGGCCTGTCGCTGTACGAGCGCCTGCGCCGGCCGCTCTTCCGCATCTTCCCGGACGGCACCCGCATTCCCTTCATGCGGGCGGCGCGGATGGGGCTGATCGGCTCTGCGCTGCTCTCCACCGCCTCGATCGCCATCGCCTTCTATCCGGGCCTGGAGAAGGGCATCGACTTCAAGGGCGGCATCGAGATGGAGGTCCGCACCCCCGCCGCCGGCGACATCGCCGCGCTGCGCGGCGCGGTCGGTGGGCTGAACCTCGGCGATGCCACCATCCTGCAGTTCGGCGACCACTCCACCTTCGCCATCCGCCTGCCCGCCCAGGGCGACGAGGGCGCGGTGCAGGCGGCGGTGAACTCCGTGCGCGGCGCGCTGGAGCAGGTCGCCCCCGGCACGCGCGTCCTGCGCGTGGAGGCGGTCGGCAACCGCGTCTCGGATGAGCTCTTCATCGGCGGATTGATGGCCCTCGGCCTCTCGTTCCTGGCGATGCTCGTCTACATCTGGGTGCGGTTCGAATGGGAGTTCGGCATCGCCGCGGTCGTCACGCTGATCCTCGACGTGACCAAATCCATCGGAATCATGGTCCTGTTCCAGATCGAGTTCAATCTGACGACCATCGCCGGCATCCTGACCGTCGTCGGCTTCAGCGCGAACGACAAGGTCGTGGTGTTCGACCGCATGCGGGAGAACCTGCGGAAGTTCAAGACGATGCCGCTCGAGCAACTCGTCGACCTGTCGATCAACGAGACGATGAACCGCACCCTCGGCACCTCCATGACGCTGCTGCTCTCCGCCGTGCCGCTGGCGCTGTTCGGCGGCGACACGCTCTCGGGCTTCGCCTGGGTGCTGATCGCCGGCATCGTCATCTCGGCCGGGTCGTCGGTGTTCATCGCAGCGCCGATCGTGCTGTTCACGGGACGGAAGCGGCTGCGGCGGGACGAACCCGCGGCGGCACCGGCGGGCGGGAAGCCGGCGCAGTAAAAAAGAAAGCCCCGGGGGAGAGAACTCCCCCGGGGCTTTTTTTGTCTGTCACCAACGGTCGCCGGCGCGAAACGCCGGCCCATCCTGCGACTGTCAGCCCTGCCAGGCGCGCCGGTAGAGGGCGACGATCTCCCCGGCCGAAGGGACGGCCGGGTTGTTGGCCGGGGAGCCGCTGGCGAGCGCCTGTTCCGCCATGGTGGGCAGCAGGCCGTCCCACTTCGCCGGGTCGATGCCAAAGGCGCCAGGCGTGGGCACGGCGAGATCGCGGTTCAGGTCGCGCAACTCCTGCAGCAGCTTCGCGCCTGCCGACTGGTCGCCTTCCGCAGCGGTCGCCACCCCCATCGCGCGCGCGGCCTCCGCATAGCGCGGCAGCGCGGCGTTCAGGCTGAACTCCGTCACCGCCGGCAGCAGCATCGCGTTGGAAAGCCCGTGCGGCACATGGAAATGCGCGCCGATCGGCCGCGACATGCCATGCACCAGCGCCACCGAGGAATTGCTGAACGCGATCCCCGCCAGCGTCGCACCCTTCATCATCGCCGCGCGCGCAACGGCGTTGGACGGCTCGCGATAGACCGTCCGCAGGTTCGGCGCGATCAGCCGCATGGCGCGCAGCGCGTATTCGTCGGCCTCGTCATTCGCGCGCTTGGAAACGAAGGCCTCCAGCGCATGGGTCAGGCTGTCGATGCCGGTATCCGCCGTGGTGCGCGGCGGCACGCTGAAGGTCAGTTCGAAATCCACCACCGCCGCCAATGGCAGCGCGCCGAGCCCCGCGATCAGCATCTTCTCGTCGCGCTCGGCGTCGGTGATGACGGTGAAGCGCGTCGCCTCGCTGCCCGTGCCCGCCGTGGTGGGAATGCAGATCACCGGCAGCGCCCCGCGGTTCGCCTGCGCCGGCACCTTGAAGTCGCGCATCTTCGCGCCCGGCGCCGCCGCGCCGAGGATCGCCATGGCCTTCGCCGTATCCATCGGGCTGCCGCCGCCGAAGCCCACCAGGCAGTCGTAGTCGCCGGCCTTCATCGCCGCGACGCCGGCCTCGATCACCGTGTCGGTCGGGTCGGGCACGGTGTCCGAAAACACGCTCGGCGCGATGCCGGCCGCGCGCAGCGGCGCCAGCGCCTTCTCGACGGTGCCGGAGGACACCATCCACGGATCCGTCACCACCAGCGGCTTCGACAGGCCGAACTGGCCCAGCACCTCGGCCAGTTTCCCGACCGCGCCGCCCCCGATCATGAGCAGGCGCGGCGAGACGAAACTCGTAGTCATCACACTTTCCCTTCGCGAAGCATGGCGATGATGCCGGAGAAATCCTTCCCCGCCCCGCCCTCATCGACGAAGCGACGGAACAGTTCCAGCGCATGCGCGCCGAGCGGCGTCGCAGCCCCCACATCCTTCGCCGCCATCTGCGCGAGGCCAAGGTCCTTCAGCATCAGCGCCGCGGCGAAGCCCGGCGTGTAGTCCCGGTTAGCCGGGCTGCCCGGCACCGGCCCCGGCACAGGGCAATAGGTCGTCAGTGCCCAGGACTGCGCCGAGGACTTCGATGCCACGTCGAACAGCGCCTGGTGCGACAGGCCGAGCTTCTCGGCCAGCACGAAGGCCTCGGAGGTCACGGTCATGATCGCCGCGAGCATCATGTTGTTGCACAGCTTCGCCGCCTGCCCCGCACCCGCATCGCCGCAATGGACGATGGTGCGGCCCATCGCCTCGAGGATCGGCCTGATCTTCGCGAAGGCATCCGCCGGCCCGCCGACCATGAAGGTCAGCGTCCCCGCTTCCGCCCCCATCACCCCGCCCGACACCGGGGCGTCAAGGAACGGCTTGCCGGCCGCCGCCGCGACCTCCCGCGCCGTGCCGACGTCGATGGTCGAGCAGTCGATCAGCGTGGCGCCGGCGCCCGCGGCCTTCGCCATGCCGCCCTGCCCCAGCCAGGCGTCGCGCACATGCTCGCCGGCGGGAAGCATGGTGATCACGAAATCGGCGTCCTTCGCCGCCGCGGCGGCGGAGAAGGCGGCCGTCGCGCCGGCGGCCGCGACACCGTCCACCGCCGACTGCACGATGTCGAAGACGGCCACGCTGTGGCCCGCCTTGACCAGGTTGCGCGCCATCGGCGCACCCATGTGGCCGAGGCCGACGAAACCGATCCGTGCCATGCTTCCCTGTCCTTCCCTGTGTCCCTAGTCGGCCCGGATGCCGACCCGCCGGATCAACTCCCCGAGCCGCACGAACTCACGCTCGTTGCGCGCCTGATACACCTCCGGCGTGCCCGGCAGCGGGCGCGCGCCGAGTTCCGCCATGCGCGTCACCGTCTCCGGCTTCTCCAGCCCGGCGCGCAGCGCCGTGTTGATGCGCGCGATGATCTCCGGCGGCGTGCCGCGCGGCGCGACGAGGCCGAACCAGGCCGTCACCTCATAGCCCGGCAGAGTCTCGGCGATGGCCGGGATCTCCGGATTGGCGGGCCAGCGTTCGGCCGAGGTCACCCCGATCGCCACCAGCGCCCCCGACCGGATATGCGGCATGATCGAGGGCAGGTTGTCCGTGCCGAAGGCGATGCGAGCGGAAAGCAGGTCCGGCATCATCGCCGCGCTGCCGCGATAGGAGACATGCGTCGCCTCGAACCCGCCCATCAGGCGGAACAGCTCGGCGGCGAGATGCGTCGAGCCGCCGACGCTCGTCTCCCCGTAGGCGAGGGTCTGCCGCTTCGCCAGCGCGATCAGCTCCGCCGCGTTGCGCGCCCCGATCGAGGGATGCGCCGCGATCAGGTTCGGCACTTCCGCGATCTGGCTGATCGGCAGGAAGTCCTTCAGCGGATCGTAGCCCGCATTGCTGTAGAGATGCGGATTGATGGCATTGGTGCCCGGCGAGCCGAGCAGCAGCGTGTAGCCATCCGCCGGGCTGCGCAGCACGGATTGCGCGGCGATGTTCGAACCGGCGCCCGGCCGGTTCTCCACCACGACTGGCTGGCCCAGCGATTCCTGCAGGATCTGCGCCGCGATGCGCCCGAGGATGTCGGTCGTGCCGCCGGCCGGGAAGCCGACCACGATGCGCACGGGCCGGTTCGGCCATGGCGCCTGCGCGACGGCAGGCGCCGCGATCAGGGCCGAGGCGCCGGCCAGCAGCGAGCGACGACGGAATGTGGTGGTGGTCACCTTGGCCAATGTTCCCTCCCGGGGGATGTTTGTCCCCAGTGTCGGGAGGGCATCGCCCGCTTGTCAAACCGCGCCGCGCGTCAGGCCGCCCGTGCCTTGGCGTAAAGGGCCAGGCGCTTCGTCGCCGCCTCCGACAGGCCTCCGGTGAAGTCGAGGCCCACGGCCGGCAGCGTCTCGGCGAAGTGGCAGGCCGCCTCATGGCCCGGGGCCAACTGGCGCAGGGCCGGCGCTTCCTTGCGGCAGCGCTCCTGCGCGAAGGGGCAGCGGGTATGGAAGCGGCAGCCGGAGGGCGGGTTGAGCGGACTCGGCAGATCCCCGCCGAGCGGCTTCACCTGCCCGCGCCGCTGCGGGTCCGGATGAGGGATCGCCGCCAGCAGGGCACGCGTATAGGGATGTCGCGGCGCCGCGAAGAGGTCCCGCTTGCCGGCGACCTCGACGATCTGGCCGAGATACATCACCGCCACCCGGTCCGCGACGTGCTTCACCACCGCGAGGTCGTGGGCGATGAACAGATAGGCCAGCCCGAAGCGCCGTTGCAGGTCCTTCAGCAGGTTCACCACCTGCGCCTGGATCGAGACGTCGAGCGCCGAGACCGGCTCGTCGCACACCACCAGGTCCGGCTGCACCGCGAGCGCCCGCGCGATGCCGATGCGCTGCCGCTGCCCGCCGGAGAATTCATGCGGATAGCGCTGCGCGTGAAAGGACCGCAGGCCGACCAGGGACAGCAGTTCCTCCACGCGCTTGCGCCGCGACGCCGCATCCCCGATGCCATGCACCAGCATCGGCTCCGCGATCGTCTCCGCGACCGTCAGGCGCGGATTGAGGCTCGCATAGGGATCCTGGAAGACGATCTGCATCCGCCGCCGCATGGCGCGCTGCGCGGCGCCGGAGATGCGCGTCACATCCACGCCCTCGAAGCGAATGGTGCCGGCGGAGGGCTCGATCAGCCGCAGCACGAGCCGCGCGGTGGTGGATTTTCCGCAACCGGATTCACCCACCAGCGCCAGCGTCTCCCCGCGCTTCAGCGAGAAGGAGACTCCATCCACGGCGCGCACCGTCCCGACCTGCTTCGCGACGATCAGCCCCTTGCGGACCGGGTAGTGCTTCGCGAGGCCGTTCACCTCGAGCAGCGTCTCGCTCATGCGACGAAGGCCTCCACCGGGGCGCGCAGGCAGGCGGCCGAATGGCCGGGGACGATCTCGCGCAGCGGCGGCTGTTCCGATCTGCACTCGGGCGCCGCGAAGGGACAACGCGGGTGGAAGCGGCAGCCTTTCGGCAGCGCGAAGGGCGGCGGCACGCTGCCCTCGATGGCGAGCAGCGTCTCGCGCTCCTCATCCAGCCGCGGCACGGAACCGAGCAGACCGAGCGTATAGGGATGCATCGGATCGCCGAAGATCGCACCGGCCTCGGCGCGTTCCACCACGCGGCCGGCGTACATCACCGCCACCTCATCCGCCATCTCCGCCACGACGCCGAGGTCGTGGGTGATGAGGATGATGGACATTCCCGTCTCGGCCTGGAGATCCCGCAGCAGGTCGAGGATCTGCGCCTGCACCGTCACGTCGAGCGCGGTGGTCGGCTCGTCCGCGATCAGCAGCTTCGGCTTGCAGGAGAGCGCCATCGCGATCATGACGCGCTGGCGCATGCCGCCCGAGAGCTGGTGCGGATATTCGTCGAAGCGGCGGTCCGGCGCGGGGATGCGGACGCGGTTCAGCGCCTCGATCGCGCGTTCGCGGAGTTCGGCCGCCGAAGCGCGCGTGTCGTGCGCACGCATCGCCTCGGTGATCTGGAAGCCGACCGTATGGACCGGGTTCAGGCTGGTCATCGGCTCCTGGAAAATCATCGCGACCTGGCTGCCACGCACGTCCCGCATCTCGGCGGAGGAGA
Source organism: Neoroseomonas soli (assembly GCF_018129065.1). Classification (GTDB taxonomy): domain Bacteria; phylum Pseudomonadota; class Alphaproteobacteria; order Acetobacterales; family Acetobacteraceae; genus Neoroseomonas; species Neoroseomonas soli. The sequence continues at coordinate 28,116 of NZ_JAAEDM010000017.1, forward strand.
CTTGCAGCAGGTCACGCCCATCCAGCAGCACGCGCCCGGCCGCGATGCGCCCGGGATGCGCGACCAGGCGCATGACCGAAAGCGAGAGCACCGACTTGCCGCAGCCGCTCTCGCCCACGATGCCGAGGGTGCGGCCGCGCGGAACGGACAGGTCCACGCCGTCCACCGCGGTGATCTCCCCGCCATGGGTGCGGAAGACCGTGCGCAGGCCCTCGATGCGGAGAAGCGGCTCGCTCGTATCCCGCATCCGGTTCAAGTCCCGGGCGACAGGGGGGCTCGCCCCCTGCGCCCTGTGATCATCGGATGCATCACGACCAATGGAAGGTCGGCGGAGCGATCTTGTCCGCGCTGCGATGCGCCCAATCGTTCTGTGGCACGTTGGCGGCGACGCGCTTCTGCGCCTCGTGCAGGTGCTCGGCGGCCTGGCGGTAGTCGATGGTCAGCACCTCGCCATCCTCCACCACCTTGTTGCCATCGACATAGACCGCCTTCAGCGCGCGGTCGCCCGCCGCATAGATCAGGCTGCGCACGGGATCGTAGGCCGGCCGGATCATCGGATGCGTGATGTCCACCAGCGAGAAGTCCGCCTTGCAGCCGACCGCCAGCCGCCCGATGTCGTCGCGCCCCAGCGCCTTGGCGCCGCCGATGGTCGCGGCGTTGAACACGTCCGTCGTCTGCAGCGTACGCGGCGAGTTCGCCTGAGTGCGGGCGATGTAGGCGGCGAGCCGCATCTCATCCAGCATGTTGTGCGGATAGGTGTCGGTGCCGATCCCCATGTTCACACCGTTGCGGATGTAGCGCCCGAGGTCCTTCATCGCGATGCCGCGCCGCGCGAAGACGGTCGGGCAATGCGCGACGGTCGTTCCCGTCTCCGCCAGTCGCTTGAGGTCCGTCTCGGTGTGCCAGCGCGTCGAGGGATGATCATCGAGAAAGATGCCGTGCCCGATGATGGCGCGGTCCCCGAGCAGCCCCATCGAATCCAGCCAGCCGATCGGCGTCACGCCATGGCGGCGGGTGATCTCATGGAACTCCACCACCGACTGCGCTGCGTGGATCTGCCAGGACAGGCCGCGCTTGTTCGCCTCCTGCCGGGATTCCTTCAGCAGCCCGGCGGAGCACGTATCGATCTGCGCCGGCACCACCATGCCGAACAGGCGGCCACATTCGTGCTGCTCGGCGCGCTCGATCAGCCGGAGGGCTTCCTCCATCGCCTTCTCGCCGGCCTTCTCGTCCCACTCGTATTCCACGACGTGGCCGTTCTTCGTGTACCAGCGTGCCGAGCGGAACATCGGCGCGACGCAGACGCGCATGCCGGCTTCCGCCAGCAGGTCGAGCCAGCCCGGATGCGCCATCGACAGGTCCGCGAGTGTCGTGACGCCGGAGAGCAACAGTTCCGACAGCGCCACGCGCACGCAACTCGGCACCGCTTCCGCATCGGCGCGGAAGATCGGCATGTATTCGTAGAGCGAGGAATTATACAGGCCGGGCGACCCGATCTCGTCGAGGAACCCCTTGTTCAGAGGCTCGCTCGACGGATGCGAGTGGATGTTGACGAGCCCCGGCATGACCATCAGCCCGCGCCCGTCGATCACCGCATCGGCCTGGCCTTCATAGCCACGGCCGACGAAGGTGAGCGAGCCGCCCGCGAAGGCGACATCGGTGTCGGGCATGTAGCTGTGCGACCCCGCCGTGGAATCCCAGCCCACGACGAGTTCCGCGTTCCTGATGAGCGTGGTGGTCATGCCGGTTCCCTCCCTTCAGCGCGTCAGCCGGATGTCGAGGCCCTTGTAGAGGGCCACGCCGTAGATGCCGTGGGCGCGCACGCCTTCGACCCGGGCCGCGGAGGCGACCCAGAGCTGTTCCCGCGCGACCGGCAGCCAGACATTGTTCTCCGCGATGATGCGCTGCGCCCGCCCGATGGCAGCCGCACGCACCGCCGGATCCACCGCCGTCTGCGCTTCCCGCAGCGCGGCATCGGTCGCCGGGTCGTTCCAGTTCATGCGGTTCGGCGTCGGCCGGTTCGCGCTGTTGAAGTAGAGCGAGAAGCCGTCCGTCGCCGTCAGGTAGGGGTAGGACATGACGAAGGCGTCGAATTCCTGCGTCGCCAGCCGCCCCCAGCCCACAGTCGCGTCCCAGAGCTGGATGCGCATCTCGATGCCGATGCGGCGCAGATCCGCCTGGATGGCCTGGAGATACTGCTGCGCCGCCTGCGTCTGCAGGCCATAGACGAGGAAGCTCGCGCGCTGCCCGTCCTTCACGCGGACGCCGTCGGAGCCCATGCGCCAGCCGGCCTCATCCAGCACGCGGCGCGCGCCATCGGGGTCGAAGCGCGGCACCAGGCGCGCGGCCTCGGCGTCGAAGCCGGTGGTCGCGGGGTTCAGGTAGGAATCCGCCGGCACGGCGGTGCCGAACCAGGTCGCGCGGACCATCGCATCGCGGTTCACCGCCATGTTGATGGCGCGCCGTACGGCGGGGTCGTTCACCACGGGCTTGTCCACCTTGAAGCCCATGAAGTGGTCCCAGAAGTAGTTGTCCTGCCGGGACATGCGGATATTTGGCGTACGCTGAAGCTGCTGCACGGCGATGGGGGGGACGTACTGCGTGACGTCGCCCTGCCCCGTTTGCAGCGCCGCAAGCCGCGTCTGGCTTTCCGGCGCGATGCGCCAGACCACGCGGTCCACCTGCGGGGATGGGTTCTGGTACATGCCCGCCGGACCCCAGCGGTAATTGGGGTGGCGCTGCAGCACCAGGTCCTGCCGCGGCGTCCAGGACACCCAGCAATAGGGGCCCGTGCCGTTGAAGCCCTGCACGCCGAAATTCTGCCCCAGGCGCTCGACCGAGTTGCGATCGACGATCGAGGCGAAGAACAGCGTGAGCTGGTACAGCAGCTCGCCGAAGGGCTCGTTCAGCTCGTACTCGACGGTGTAGGCGTCGCGTGCGCGCACTTCCTTCACCGGTCCGGCGCGCCAGCGCACCGGGCTGCGCGTCGCGGGATCGATCCAACGGTTGATGGAATAGACGACGTCATCCGCCGTGAAGGGCCGCCCATCGCAGAACGTCACGTCGCGGCGCAGGTGGAAGGTGTAGGTCTTCCCGTCCGGGCTGACCTCCCACCGCTCTGCAAGCAGCGGGCGGATCGTCCGCATGTCGAAGTCGAGCGCCACGAGCGTGTCGCTCATCATGTAGATCGTCTCCCCGGCCGACCGTGCGGTTGAGCGCGGCGGGTCGTAGTTGTCCGCGTCGATCTCGCGCAGGACCACCAGCGTGTTGCGCGGATTGGCGGCCTGCGCGAGCGCGTCGCCCGCAGGCACCGCGGCGGCCAGCGCGAGCAGCGCGGCTCCGATCGTCTTCCTCATGGTCTTTCCTCTCCCGATCATACGCGAAGCCGAGGGTCGAGCGCGTCGCGCAGCGCATCGCCCAGAACGTTGAACGCCAGCACGACGATGAAGATCAGAATGCAGGGCACGACGGCGATGTGCGGCGCGAAGAACAGGAAGTTGCGCCCCTCGCTCGCCATGGCGCCCAGTTCCGGCACCGGCGGCTGCGCCCCGAGACCGAGGAAGGACAGCGCCGATCCCAGCAGGATCACCTGCCCGAAGCGCAGCGTCGCGAAGACAAAGATCGCCGACAGGCAGTTCGGTGCCAGGTGCTTCCAGATCAGCCGCGCATCCGTCATGCCGGTGGCGCGCGCCGCCTCGATGTAGTCGAGCCGCATCACCACCATCGCGGATCCGCGCACGATGCGCGCCATCAGCGGCACGGTCGCAACCGACAGAGCCATCACGACGGAGAAGATCCCCGGCCCGAAGATCGCGGCAATGGCGAGCCCGACCAGGATGGCCGGGAAGGACAGCATGATGTCCACCAGCCGCATGATCGGCCCGTCGAGCCAGCGATGGTAGAAGGCCGCGAGGAAGCCGAGCGCCGCACCGAGCCCGCCGCCCAGCACCACCGCCGCGAAACCCATCAGCAGCGACACGCGCAGTCCGAAGAGGAGCCGCGTGATCATGTCCCTGCCCTGCGCGTCCGCGCCGAGTGGCAGGCCCTCGCTGCCCGGCGGCTGCATCGCGAGCGAGAGATCGTTGTCGTAGGGATCGGTCGGCGCGAGCAGCGGCGCGAGGATCGCCGCCGCGATCAGCAGCACCACCAGCAGCAGGGAGAAGGCCGCTGCCGGTTCCCGCAACAGCCGCGCCAGCACGCCCGGCCGCGGCGGCGCGATCGGCTCGTCGGTTTCGGTCGCTGCACTCATGCGCCGCGGATCCGCGGGTCGAGGGCGGCGTAGAGCACGTCCACCGTCAGGTTGATCACGATGAAGCCCATGGACAGCACGATGATGGTCCCCTGCGCCATCGGGAAATCGGAGGAGAGGATGGCGCCCACCGCCAACCGGCCGACGCCGGGCCAGGAGAAGACCGTCTCCGTCACCACCGCGCCGCCGAGCAGGAAGCCGATCTGCAGCCCGATCAGCGTGATCACCGGGACCAGCGCATTGCGGAGCGCATGGCGCAGCACGACAAGCCGTTCGGTCAGCCCCTTGGCGCGCGCCGTGCGCACGTGGTCGGCGGACAGCACGTCCAGCACCGCCGTGCGCGTCATGCGCGCGACCGGCCCGATGAAGACGCCGCCCAGCGTGATCGCCGGCAGGATGATCGACTGGATGCCGTCCAGCGTCCAAAGCGGCCCGCCGCGCCCGGTGAATGGCAGCAACTGCCACTGGAAGCCGACGAACCAGATCAGCACCAGGCCCAGGAAGAACACCGGCACCGACACGCCGGCGACCGAGATCGCCATGATCGTCCGGTCGATCAGCGACCCGCGCCAGTACCCCGCGAGCGTGCCGAGCAGGATGCCGAGCGGGATCGACCAGAACAGGCTGGCGAACATGAGTTCCAGCGTCGGCCCGATGGTCGTGCCGAGTTCCTGGCTCACCGGCACGTTGTTGATGATGGAGGCGCCGAGATCCCCCTGCACCAGCCGCCACAGGTAAAGCCCGAACTGCACGTAGAGCGGCTTGTCGAGACCGAGATCGGCGCGGATCGCCGCGATGACATCCGGCGTCGCGGTCGGCCCCGCGCGCACCGTGGCGGGATCGGTCGGCACCACCTGCATCAGGAGGAAGCCGATCAGCAGCACGCCGAACATCACCGGAACGGCAAGGATCAGCCTGTGCAGCGCGTGGCGCAGCATGGCCGGGCTACTGCGCCGCCGCGGCGCCGGCGGCCTCGCCGTGGCGGTCGAAGATCGCGACGCCGTCGCGCAACGTCAGGTCCGCCCGGGACTTCAGCACGGCCTCTGGCTCGATCGAGAACACATCCGCCGAGAGCACCGCGATATCCGCCTGCATCCCCGGCTCCAGCGTGCCGCGCCGGTCCTCGGCGAACTGGGTGTAGGCGCCGCACCAGGTGTAGCAGTGCACGGCCTCCTCCGCCGTCAGCCGCTCCTCCGGCCCCATCACCGTGCCGCGGTTGGTCCTGCGCGTCAGCATGGTGAAGAGGTTGATGAAGGGATCGACCGTGCAGACCGGGCTATCCGAGGACGCCGCCGGGTGGTGCCCCTCATCGAGCCAGGTCTTCATCGGATAGGCATGCAGCGACCGCTCCGGCCCGAGGTTCCTCAGATACAGGTCGCCGAACTCGTACATGAAGGTGGGCTGCGGCACCGGCAGGATGCCGCGCGCCTTCATCCGCCGCCGCTGGTCCCGCGTCAGGAAGCCGCAATGCTCGATGCGGTGGCGGCGGCCGGCGAAGGGATGCGCCGCGCTGTCCGCCGCCTCCATGCCGAGCAGCACCTGCTCGATCGCGGCATCGCCGATCGCGTGGATGTCGAGCTGCCAGCCCTGCTCGTGATAGAGCTTCAGCAGCGCATGGATCTTCTCGTCCGGGAAGGTGAAGACGCCGGTGCCGCCGCCCACGCTCGCGAGATACGGCTCGAAGAATGCCGCCGTCAGCCCGCCCGCGGAGCCGTCGGCGAAGACCTTCACCGCGCCCCAGCGCAGCGAATCGTCGCCCGCCATCGGCCGCAGCCCGGCCGCCCAGGCATCCTGCGCGATGCCTTCCGGATTGCCAGCGAGCACCTGCCACATGCGCAGCGGCAGCCGCCCCTGCGCCTTGGCCGCGTCATAGGCGGCGATCTCGGCCATGCCCGCCGTCATGCCGACATTCATGTCGGTCGCGGATGCGAAGCCGAGCGAGGCCAGGTGATCGCAGGCCGCGCCGATCGCTGCGACCATCTGCGCCTCGTCGGGCGGCGGCATGACGTCGCGGATCAGGCGCATCGCGCGTTCCTGGAACTGGCCGGTCAGCCGGCCGTTCTTCCGCTCGATGACACCGCCTTCCGGGTTCGGCGTGTTGTGCCCGACACCGGCGAGTTTCATCGCCGCCGTGTTCGCGACCCCGACATGCCCGCAGGTCCGCACGATGAAGACAGGATTGTCTGGCGCCGCCGCGTCCAGTTCCTCCGCCAGCGGATGACGGCCGACGTCCAGCTCGCCATGATCGTAGCCCCGCCCCACCACCCAGGCGCCCTTCGGCGCCACCTTCGCGGCAGCCGAAATGCGGCGCAGCACCTCGTCCAGCGAGCGCACCTCCTCGGCGCGCAGGTTCACCTGCGACAGGCCGAGCCCGTAGGGCAGCAGGTGCATGTGCGCTTCGTTGAAGGCGGGAAGCGCGACGCGGCCGCCGAGGTCCAGGCGCCGCGTGCCCGCGCCCGCGGCCGCCAGCGCATCCGCGCCGAGGGCAAGCACGCGGCCGTCCTTCACGGCGAGCGCATCGGTGAAGCCATTCGCAAGGCCGCGGAAGATGCGGCCGCCGGAGATGAGGAGATCGGCAGACATATCGAAACTGTCACGGCGCATCGCCCGCGCGTCAACCCGCCTTCCCGCAGCGAAACCATGCCACGCGACGCATCTGCCGCACACGCATGCAGCCGCTGCTCAGGCCGGCACCGGGCCTTCCGCTTCCTCGAGGTCCACGCCGACCCACAACCCGTGCTCGCCGCCGCCCAGGATCACGCCGCGCAACGGCGAGACATCCGCGAAGTCGCGCCCCCAGGCGAGCACGACATGTTCGTCCCGCACCACGATGTCGTTGGTCGGATCGAGTCCGATCCAACCATGCTCCGGCCCGAGCCAGGCCTCGACCCAGGCATGGGACTGATCCGCGCCGCGCCGCGCCACGCCACCCGGCGGCGGCCGCGTGCGCACATAGCCCGAGACATAGCGCGCCGGCAGGCCGAGCCCGCGCAACGCACAGATCATCACATGCGCGAAATCCTGGCAGACGCCGCTGCGCCCTTCGATCACCTCGGCGACCTGGGTGTTCGGCCCGGTCACGCCGGGGCGATAGACGAAGTCGCGCCGGATGCGTCCCATCACTTCCAGCAGCCCGGCGAGCACCGGTCGCCCTGGCGGAAAGGAGGCCGCGGCATATCCCGTCGCCGCCGGAAGGAGCGGCGCGAGCGGGCTCGCGAAGACGAACTCCGCCGCCGAAGAAGCGCGCGCCGCATCCGCCACGGCCTCCCACGGCAGTGTCTCCGCGGCGGGCGGCGGGTCAGGGAAGCGCACCTCGACCAGTGCCTCGGAGACCACCTCGAAGCGCTCATGCGGCACGTCGAGGAAGACGCGCGTCGCCTGGTTGCCGAAGTGGTCGCGCGCCTCGGTGATGCGGGACGGTGCCGGCGTCACCGTCAGCGTCGCCCGCGCCGCCTTCTGGTGCGGCAGTTGCCGCGGCGTCAGCAGCAGCAGATGCGCCGCGAGGTCCACCGGATGCGCATAGGCATAGGTGGTGACATGACGCAGCCGGTAGATCACGCCGCCCCCTTCATCGCGGGCGCCGCACCTTCCAGGCCGAGCGTCTGCTGCACCGGCAGCAATGCGAAGTAGCGCCGCGCCACCGCATCCGAAAGGGCTGCGATGCGCACCGCGACCGCTTCGAGCCGCGGCGGGAGGCCGGCCGCCGCCACCGCCTGGTCCGGTGCCGCGATCACCTGCGCGACCATCGCCTCGGCTTCGGCGAGCAGCGAGGCCGCCTCGTCCGGTAATGCGCGGTCGGCATCGGAGGCGACCTCCGAGAGGTTCCGGCTGATGGCGGCAAGCTGGAAGGCGAGCGCGCGCGGATTGCTCTCGTCCGCGAGCACCAGGTCGAGCGCCGGCGCCGGCTGCAGGATCGTCAGGTAGCGGCCGCGGTAGGTGATGACGCTGTCGCAGAGTTCGAGCACCAGCCGCAGCCCGCCCTCGATGCGCGCCGGCGGCTGGTCGAGCGCGACGCCGACCTCGGACGCGATCGCCTGCGCGCGTTCCACCCGCCGCCCGAGGTCGAGGAACAGCCATGCGCCGCCGCGCACCATGCTCTCCGCCGCCACGCCTGCCACCGCGGTCGCGAAGCGCAGCACCGAGATCATGGCGCGCGAGATCGCCTCGAGCCCGTCGCCGGCCTGCAGCATCTCCGTGCGCGCGGCGCGCAGCGTCAACGTGAAGGTGGCGTGCATGTCGGCGGTCAGCCGGTCCCGCACCATGGCGGTCAGCACCGCGATGCGGTCGGCTAAGGCGGGCAGCGGGCCACCGTCGCGCATCGCCGCGGCGATCATACCGGGCAAGGCCTGCGCGGCGGAAGAGCCGGTCAGCTCCTCGGCGCCCGGAAAGCCGGCTTGCGCCAGGCAGCGCGCGAGTGCGGCGACCTCCGCCTGCTCCCGTGGCAGCACCACGCCGCGGGAGATGCGCGCCTGGGTCGCACGCACCAGCCGCGCCGCGCGCTCCAGCCGTTCCGTATAGCGACCGAGCCAGAAGAGGTTGTCCGCCACCCGCGAGGGCAATGCCCCCGGCGCGCGGCGGATCGGCAACGGCGGCAGGCGCAGCGCGGCGGGGCCGATGATGTCCGCCCCTTCCTCCGCCTGCACCCATAAATCCTTGGACAGCCCCTGGCTCGGCAGCGCGCCGCCGAGCGACGCAGCATCGCCGATGCGCGCCAGCCCGCCGGGCATGACGCGCCACGCCGCGCCGTCGAAGACCGCGAACATGCGGATCACGACGGGACGCGGTTCCAGCGTGTCCCCCGCCACGCAGGGCACGACGGATGCGGGCGGCAGGCGTGTCGCGGCCAGTCCGGCCGCAGCCCCGGGCGCCACGCCGCCGGTCGCGTCGCGCAGCAGCCAGCCGCGCTCTGCCGCGATGCGCGCGCGCGCCGCGGGATCACCGGGCCAGAGCGTCTCGACCGAAGGCAGGCGCAGCGCCTCGCCCAGCAGCCGCGGCGCGAGAGCCGGCAGGAAGGCCGCGAGCGCGGGCACTTCCGCCAGCCCCGCTCCCGGCGCGTTCAGGACGCGCACCGCGCCGTGGCGCGCGGCGTCGAGCAGGCCGGGCACGCCGCCGGTGCCGGCCTCGGCGCATTCCAGCGGGTCGAGCCGCTCCCCCTCCATGCGGGAGAGCAGCACATCCACACGCTGCAACCCCTGCAGCGTCTTGAGATGCAGCGCGCCGCCGCGCACCGTCAGGTCGCCGCATTCCACCAGCGCGCAGGAGAGCTCGCGCGAGAGCAGCATGTCTTCGAACCAGCGCGGATGCTGCGTGCCCCGCGTCAGCAGCGCGACGGCGGGGTCGGCGCGTTCCGGCGGCGCCAGCCGTTGCAGCGCGTCCTGCCAGAGATCGAAGAATGGCCGCATGGAGCGGACCTGCATGCCGCGGAAGGCCTCCGGCATGACGCGCGCGAGCAGGCGCCGGTTCTCCCACGCCAGGCCCGGCCCCGCGGGCGCCGTGGTACGGTCCGCCAGCACGCGCCAGATGCCGTCCGGCCCGCGGATCAGGTCCACGGCGTAGAGGTGCAGCAACGGCGTCGCCGGAACCACGCCCTCCTGCCGGCAGGCGCGCAGGAAGGCTGGGCTGGTGAAGACCACCTCGGGCGGGATCAGCCCCTCCGCCAGCAGGTGCTGCGGGCCGTAGAGGTCGGCCAGCACCGCCTCCAGCAGCCGCGCGCGCTGGGCGATGCCGGCCTCGAGCACGGCGAATTCCTCCGCCGGGAGCACCATGGGCAGGGGGTCGCAGCGCCAGGCGGCTTCCCGCTTCGCACCGGGCAGCACGCCGGCCATGCCCTCGTCCTCGAAGGCACGATCGAGGCGGCGGGCGCGTTCGGCAAGCATCCCCTCCCCCATGCCGCCGAGCATGCCCAGCAGCGCGCGCCAATGCGGGCGCACGCCGCCCCGGCCATCGACCATCTCGTCGAGGGGTGGGACGGCGGCAGGATCAGGCATGGCGTCTCAGATCGAGGGTGCAGGGCAGTTCGAGGCCCGGCGGCGGCTCGGGCGGCGCCATCGTCCCGGGCGTGTGGCCGAAGGGGAGGAAGCGGGCGCGGCGCCGCGCCTCCGCCTCGTTGGCATTGACCGGGTAGCGTTCATAGTTCCGGCCGCCCGGATGCGCCACGTGATAGGTCAGCCCACCGAGGCTGCGCCCCGTCCAGCGGTCGAAGACGTCGAGGACCAGCGGGGTCTGCGGCCGGATGGTCGGATGCAGGGAGGACGGCGGATTCCACGCCTTGAAGCGGATGCCGGCGACGTATTCCCCGGCGCGCTCGGTCGCGCGCAGCGGCACGGCGACACCGTTGACAGCCAGCGCGTGGCGGTCCTCCACCCAGTTCGTCACGCGCGCCTGCACGCGCTCGGCGCTGCTGTCCACGTAGCGCGCCGTGCCGCCGGCGGTGGCTTCCTCGCTCAGCACGTGCCAGGGCTCCAGCGCGTGGCGAAGTTCGACGTGCACGTCGCGCACCGCCACCTCCCCGATCAGCGGGAAGCGGAAGGCGAGGTGCGGTTCGAACCATTCGGGGTCGAGCGGCGCGCCCATGTTGCGCAGCTCGTCGATGGCATCGCGGAAATCCTGCCCGCAGTCATGCGGCAGCATGAACCGGTCGTGCAGCCGCGTGCCCCAGCGGACCAGGCGGCGCTCATAGGGCCGTTCCCAGAAGGCGGCGAGGGCCGCGCGCATCAGCAGCATCTGCGCGGCCGACATCTCGGCATGCGGCGGCATCTCGAAGGCGCGGAACTCCACCAGGCCGCGACGGCCGGACGAGCTGCCGGGGTCGTACATCTTGTCGATGCAGAACTCGGTGCGGTGCGTGTTGCCCGTCATGTCCGCGAGCAGGTTGCGGAACAGCCGGTCGGTCAGCCAGGGCGGCGCCTCCTGCCCCGCGCGCACCTTGGAGAAGGCGATCTCGAGTTCATGGATCGCATCCATCCGCGCCTCGTCGATGCGCGGATGCTGGCTGGTCGGGCCGATGAACAGCCCGCTGAACAGGTAGGACAGCGAGGGATGGTTGTGCCAGAAGCCGACCAGCGACTTCAGCAGGTCCGGCCGGCGCAGGAAGGGGCTTTCCGCCGCGCTGTCCCCGCCCATCACCACGTGGTTGCCGCCACCGGTGCCGACATGGCGGCCGTCGAGCATGAACTTCTCGGCCGCCAGCCCTTCCTGGCGCGCGGCCTCATAGAGCTGCCCGGTCCGTTCGACGACCTCGCCCCAATGGGCGGCGGGGTGGATGTTCACCTCGATCACGCCGGGGTCCGGGGTGACGGAGAAATGCAGCAGGCGCGGATCGGACGGCGGCAGGTAGCCTTCCAGCACCACCCCGCGGCCGGTCTCGGCGGCCGTCGCCTCGATGGCCGCGGTCAGGTCGATCCAGTCCTCGGCGGACTGGAGCGGCGGGTAGAAGACGTGGATCTTCCCGTCGCGGGGTTCGATCGTCAGCGCGGTGCGCACCACGCCGGGCTCGGAGGCACCCACCACCGGCAGGTCCTGCGGCTGCGGGCGGAAATCCTCGATGCCCGCGCTGGTGCGTTCGCCGGCGCGGGGTGGCTGGATGGCGCGCTGCGGCAGGCTCTCGGGCTGCATCTGCGCGCGCACGGCGCGCCGGGCCATCAGCGCGGCATGCGGCGGCAGGTCATCGCGCCAGGCGAAGGGGTCCGCCTCGTGCTCGGCGATCCGGCGGGCGTCCTCCTCGCTCATCCAGGGCAGGCTGGCGAGCGGCAGGCGAAGCCCGATCGGGCTGTCGCCCGGGATCAGGAAAAGGTGGCCGCCACGGAAGAACCAGGGCCCGGACTGCCAGCGCCGCGCACCGTCCTGGATGACGCGGCGCAGCGGCAGGATGGAGCCCACTTCGGCCGAAAGCCCCTGGCTGAAGACCTTGGCCAGCCGCGCACGTTCCAGCGGGTCGGCGAGCCTGCTGTCCTCGACGACGACATTGGCCGGCAGCCGCTGCTCCTTCCACAGGTAGTAGTGGATGTCCTCATGCGCGCCCCGCACCAGCGCGGGGTCCACCTGCAGGCGCTCGGCCAGCAGGCGGGCGAAGCGCGCGGCGTCGGCCGCCGTCGCGTTGCCGCGGTCGTCGTCCGAGGCGAGCAGCCCGGGGTCGCGCCACACCGGCTCCCCATCCGCCCGCCAGTGGGAATAGAGCGCCCAGCGCGGCAGTTGCTCGCCGGGATAATGCTTGCCCATGGCGTATTGCAGCGCCGCGCCCGGGGACCACATCGGCGCGAGGCGCCGCAGCAGCCGCCCGGCATAGGCGCGCTTGGTCGGCCCAAGCGCATCCGTGTTCCATTCCGGCGCATCGCGGCCCGACGCCGCGACGAAGGTCGGCTCGCCCCCCATGGTCAGCCGCATGCCGAGGTGCGCGAGCTTCGCGTCCACCGTCTCCCCCGCGGTCCGGATCGCCTGCCACTGCGCGGGGGTGTAGGGCCTGGTGACGCGCGGCGTCTCCCGCACGCGGGTGACGTGCATCTCGAAGCCGAACTCGGTCTCGACCTTCTCGAGACCGCCGGAGATGGGTGCCGCCGACTGCGGTTCCGGCGTCGCAGCCAGGGGGATGTGCCCCTCCCCCGTCATCAGGCCCGATGTGGCGTCGAGGCCGATCCAGCCGGCGCCGGGGAGATAGACCTCCGCCCAGGCGTGCAGGTCGGTGAAGTCCGCGCTCGGCCCCTCCGGGCCTTCGAGCGGCTTCTGGTCGGCCACGAGCTGGATCAGGTAGCCGGAGACGAAGCGCGCCGCGTAGCCCAGCCTGCGCAGCAACTGCACCAGCAACCAGGCGCTGTCGCGGCAGGATCCCCTGCCCTCCGCCAGCGTCCGGTCGGGTGACCAAACTCCGGGCTCCATGCGCACGACATAGGCAATCCGCTGCTGGATCATCCCGTTGAGGGCGACCAGCATGTCCACCGTGCGCTGCTCGCGCCTGGGCACCTCGGCCAACAGGGCCTCCAGCCGCGGGCCGGAGGGGTCGATCCGGCGGAAGGGCGCCAGTTCCTGCTCCAGCCCCGGATCGTAGGCGAAGGGCCAGGCCTCCGCTTCAGGTTCGAGGAAGAAGTCGAAGGGGTTGATCGTCGCCATATCGGCGACGAGGTCCACCGTGACGTCGAAATGCGTCACCCGCTCGGGAAAGACGACCCGGGCGAGGAAATTCCCCTGCGGATCCTGCTGCCAGTTCAGGAAATGCGGTTGCGGCTCGACTTTCAACGCATAGGACAGTACCGGCGTCCGGCTGTGCGGGGCCGGCCGCAGGCGGATGGTTTGCGGCCCCAGGCTGGACGGGCGGACATAGCGGTAGCTCGTGCGGTGCGTCAGGGCGACGTGGAGAGCCATGGCCGATCCTGGGTGCGGTGGGGCATGCTTCCCATGGATGCAAGTCCCGGTCCACCTGAAGCATCGCGCGCGTCCCGGACTGACGCCCGTTGAGCATCCCGCCTGCTCCGCCTACCCTCCCGTCAACGGGAAGGGAACGAAGACGATGGCCGATCTGGTGATCCGCGGCGGCATGGTGGTGGACGGCACGGGTGCCGCGCCGATCGAGGCGGACGTCGCCATCGAGAGCGGCCGCATCACCGAGGTCGGCCGCGTCGCCGCGCGCGGGAAGGATGAGATCGACGCAAGCGGCCGCATCGTCTCCCCCGGCTTCATCGACATCCACACGCATTACGATGGGCAGGCGGTGTGGGATTCCCATCTCGCGCCGTCCGCCTGGCACGGCGTGACGACCGCGGTGATGGGCAATTGCGGCGTCGGCTTCGCCCCCTGCCGCGCCGCCGATCGCGACAAGCTGATCGAACTGATGGAAGGCGTGGAGGACATCCCCGGCCCCATCCTGCACGAAGGCCTCGACTGGCGGTGGGAGACCTTCCCCGAATACCTCGACGCGCTGGATGCCAAGGCACGCGACATCGACATCTGCGCCCTGGTGCCGCACGCCGCGCTGCGCGTGCATGTCATGGGCCAGCGCGGGCTTGAGCTCGAGAACGCCAACCAGGCCGACATCGCGGCGATGCGCGCGCTGGTGGCCGAGGCGGTGCGCGCCGGCGCCTTCGGCGTCTCGACCTCCCGCACCATCAGCCACAAGACCCTGAAGGGCGACCCGACCCCGACCCTGCGCGCGCAGGAGGAGGAACTGCTCGGCCTCGCCGAAGGCCTGCGCGATGCCGGCCACGGGTTGCTGGAGATGGTCTCGGACTGGAACACGCCGGACCCCGCCACGGAATTCGCCATCGTCCGCCGCGTCGTCGAGGCGACGGGCGCGCCCGTGCTGTTCTCCCTGACCGCCCGCCACGACCGCACCGAGGCATGGAAGCAGCTGCTCGCCATGTCCGACGCAGCGGCGGCGCAGGGCCTGCCCATCCGCCCCGTCTTCCCGCCGCGGCCGATCGGCATTCTCCTGGGGCTCCAGGGCAGCCAGAATCCCTTCGCCGGCTGCGCTTCCTACAAGGAGATCGCCCACCTGCCCGCGCCGCAGCGCGCCGCGGCGATGCGCGATCCGGCCTGCCGCGCGCGCATCCTGTCCGAGGACCGGATCACCGGCAGCACCTTCCCGCTGATCACGCGCCTGTCCTTCGATCGGATGTTCCCCTTCGGCGACCCGCCCGACTACGCGCCGCCGAAGGAAGCCTCGATCGCCGCCATCGCCGCGCGCGAAGGCCGCAGCGCGGAGGAAGTCGCCTACGACATCCTGACCGCGCATGACGGCGCCGACTTCATCTTCGCGCCGCTGACGAACTTCCACGACTACACGCTCTCCGCCAGCGCGGAATGCCTGCGGCATCCCAACGCCATCGCGGGCCTGTCGGATGGCGGGGCGCATGTCGGCTTCATCTCCGACGGCTCCTTCCCCACCTTCCTGCTGTCCTATTGGGCACGCGACGCGAAGGAGCAGGTCTTCGCCCTGCCCGAGATCATCCGCCGCCTCACCTCCGACACCGCGCGCGCCGCGGGGCTGACGGATCGCGGCGTGCTGAAGCCCGGCATGAAGGCTGATGTGAACGTCTTCGACCTCAAGGCGCTGTCGCTGGAACCGCCGCGCATGGTCAACGACCTGCCCGCCGGCGGGCGGCGGCTGTTGCAGAAGGCACGCGGCTATGTGGCGACGGTCGTGAGCGGCGCCGTCACCTACCGCGACGGGGAAGCGACCGGCGCGCTGCCGGGCCGCCTGGTGCGCGCAGGGCGATGATGCCGGCGCAGCGCGGGGTGATCCGTTTCACAGACACCCCCTGACAGGTGGCGGTAGCTTCGGGACAGTGGCCGAAGCACCGCGCGCATTCCGCGATGTCCGGCCCGGGTGGCCATTCGCGGCGCGCCTCTGCCGCAAGGGCGATCCAGGCCGGATGGACGGCGAGGTGGCAGGCCGCTGCGAACCGGAGTGTTCCGCATGGCCAGCACTGCAAATCCTCGGCGCCGATGGGCGCCAATCGTGACGGTCGCGCTTCTTGGCGCCTTGGTGAGCCATGGCGCGCCGGGCAATCCCGCCGGCGGCGGCGCGCAGCCCGCCTCGCTCCGCTACGTGCAGGACGGCTGCCGCATGCTCGGCCCCTTCGCCTCCATGCGAAGGGCCAATGAGGTCGCCAGCGAGGCGCGCGGCTACGGCTACAGCGTGACCGCCTACCACAATGGCGACGGGTATTACGTGCGCGCCTGCTGAACTGCCGCGCTCAGCCCGAGGCTTTCCGCGCCTCCAGCAGGCGCACCAGCGCCGCATCCCGCCGGCGCGCGAGTTCCGCCGGCGTGGCGCCGCCCGTGCCTTCCGCGACGCCTTCCACCAGCATCCGCTGCACGGCCCCATTCACCTTCGGATCGCCGAGGTCCAACCACCAGGATTCCAGCGCCGGCAGGAGGTGATGGAGGAAATGGTCCATCCCGCCCTCCCCGCCCGCCAGGTGGAAGGTGGTGTGCGGGCCCATCAGCGCCCAGCGCAGGCCGGGGCCCTCGCTGATCGCGGCATCCACGTCGGCCACGGACGCCACGCCCTCCGCCACCAGATGCACCGCCTCCCGCCACAGCGCGGCCTGCAGGCGGTTGGCGAGATGGCCCGGCACCTCCTTGCGGATCTCGATCGGGTGCTTGCCGATGGAGCGGTAGAACGCCATCGCCGCGGCCACGGCCTCCGGGCAGCCCTTGGCGCCGCCCACCACCTCGACCAGCGGGATCAGGTGCGGCGGGTTGAAGGGATGGCCGATCAGCACGCGTTCCGGATGCGCGCAATTCGCCGACAACTGGCTCGCCAGCAGGCCGGAGGTCGAGGAGGAGATCACCACATCCGCCGGCAGCGCCGCATCCAGCCGCGCCAGCAACTCCTGCTTGATCGGCAGCCGTTCCGGCGCGCTCTCCTGCACGAAATCCGCGCCGGCGACGGCGGCGACCGGGTCGGCCTCGAACCGCCAGGCCTTCGGGTCGGCATCCGCCTTGCCGCCGAGGCGCATCAGGATCGGCCAGGCTTCCTCCACCATCCGCCGGACCAGGTCGGGCGCGCCCGGCGAGGGGTCGCTCGTCACCACCTCCAGCCCGCGGCTGAGGAAATACGCCGCCCAGGAGGCGCCGATCGTGCCCGCGCCGACCACCGCGACGCGCTTCACCGTGCCCGCTTCACCCCGCATGCCGGTCCCTCCCATGCTGCGCGGGCAGGCTACATCGCCCGCCCCACCCTGGCCACGCGGCGGCGCCGGGGGTAGCGTCCGGCCAAACCGGAGGACGCCCCATGCAGGATCTCGTCGGCAGGCTGAACGCCATCTGCGACGCCCAACCCTTCGACACGACCTGGTACGTGAAGGACCTCGCGACCGGCTGGGAAGCGGACCGCGGCGGCGACGTGGTGGTGCCTTCGGCATCCACGCGCAAGACCTCGATCCTGATGCACGCGCTGTCGAAGGTGCATGAAGGGAAGCTGCGCCTCGACGAGCCCTGCACCATCGAGGCCCGCCTGCAGGAAGGCGTGGACAGCGGCACCTACCAGTACATGACGCCCGGCTGCGTCATTCCGCTGCGCGATGCCTTCGTGAACATGATCATCACCAGCGACAACGTCTGCACGCAGATCGTGCTGGAACGGCTGGACCGCGACGAACTCAACGCCTGGTGCAAGCGCATCGGCATGACCGGCACCACGCACCGCGTGAACTTCCCCCCGCCGGGCCTGGCCTGGGACCACCCGGTCGAGGCGGTGGCGAGCACCACCGCGCGCGACCAGGGCCTGCTGCTCGACCGCATGGTGAAGGGCGCATCGGACGCGGCGGAGGCGGCGGCCCTGGGCGCGACGCCGGAACTGTGCGGCCTCGCGCTCGACATCCTGTCCTGGCAGCGGTTGCGCAACCTGATCCCGTCGCTGCTGCCGCAGAAGGCCAAGGTCGCGAACAAGACCGGCCGCGGCCCGCGCGGCCGCATGGATGCGGGCGTCGTGTACAAGAACGACGCGCCGCGCTTCATCATCTCGATCTACACGGACCGGGTGCCCGACACCCTGCCGGACGGGCTGCCCGGTTATACCGCAGCCTATGCCACCGCCGGGCGACTGACCCGGGCCTGCTGGGATGCGATGAACTGACATGACGACCGACGCCGAATTCGAAGCCGCGATCGCGGCACTGCAGGACTGGGTGGGCCGCGAGCGCATCGTGGAGGACGAGATCGGCCTCTCCTCCGCCCGCCGCATCGCGGGGATGCTGGACATCGACCCCGCTTCGCTGAAGCAGGGCGACGAGCTGCCGCCGCACTGGTTCACGATGTTCTTCCCCGACATCGCGAAGCAGTCCGACATCGGCCCCGACGGCCACCCCAACAAGGGCGTCTTCCTGCCGCCGATCCCCCTGCCCCGCCGCATGGGCGCCGGCCGCCGCGTGACCATCGACGGCACGCTCCGCATCGGCCAGCCGGCCATCAAGCGCGCCATCGTCGCGCAGGTCCTGCCGAAGATCGGCCGCACCGGCCGCATGGCGATCCTGACCATGCGCCATGTCATCGAGTCCGAGGGCAAGGTCGTCGCCGTGGACGAGTTCGACGCGATGTACCGCGAGGCCCCGCAGCCCGGCCAGGCCAGCCCGCAGACACCGCCCGTCGCCGCGCCGACCAACGCGGCCTTCGCGGAGAAGGTGCTGCTCTCCTCGCCGCTGGTGTTCCGCTATTCCTCCGTCACCTGGAACGCGCACCGCATCCACTACGACGCGGATTACTCCCGGCAGGAGGAAGGCTACCCGGCCACGGTGCAGAATGGCGGGCTGACCATGCAACTCATGCTCGACGCCGCGCTGAAGCGCGCGCCGGGGCGGCTGACCGGCTTCACCGCGCGGCTCGCGCGCCCGCTCTGGGTGGGGGACATCGTGACGCTCTGCGGCGCCGCGCCCGCGGACGGGAAGATGGAATGCTGGGCGGCCGACAAGGACGGCAATCTCTGCGCCAAGATGGACCTGGAGTTCGCGGCATGACGCGCGCCGCCCCCGCCACCTGGCGGTCGCTGATGTTCGTCCCCGCGACCGGTGAGAAGTTCGTCGCCAAGGCGCATACCCGCGGCGCGGACGTGGTGATCCTCGACCTCGAGGATTCAATCCCGCCGGGAGAAAAGCAGGCCGCGCGCGACGCGCTGCCCAAGGCCTCCGCCACCGTCGGCCAGGCCGGCGCGGAAGTCGCGGTGCGCATCAACCGCGCGCTCGACCTTGCCGTGCCGGACATCGCTGCGGCGGTGATGCCCTCGATCGGCACGCTGATGCTGCCCAAGGTGATGGGGCCGGAGCATATCCGGCTGCTGTCCGAAGTGGTGACGGCGCGCGAGGCGGCGCTCGGCATGGCCATCGGCCACACGCGCCTCGTCGCGGTGGTCGAGACGCCGGACGCCCTGCCGCTGCTCGGCGCCATCGCCACCGCCGACCCGCGCGTGGTGGCGATCGGCGTGGGCGCGGAGGACCTCTCGACCGAGCTGGAGGCGGTGCCGGGTGCGGACCTGCTCTACCATTTCGGGATGATGGTGGTCGCCGCCGCACGCGCGGCGAGGATCCAGCCCATGGGTTCGGTCGGGCCCTTCGCGGATTTCTCGGATCTCGAGGGCTACCGCGCCTCCCTGCGGCGGTCCCGCGCGCTCGGCTTCGCCTGCCAGGCCTGCATCCACCCGGCGCAGGTCGGGATCGTCAACGAGGAATACGGGCCATCGCCGGCCGAGGTGGAACGCGCGCGACGGCTGCTCGCCGCCTTCGACGCGGCGCTGGCGGAGGGCAAGGGCGCCGTGGCCTTCGAAGGGCAGATGATCGACCTGCCGGTGGTGGAACGCGCGCGAAGGCTGCTGGCCCGGGCACGCTGACGCTTGATCCGCGGGGGCGTTGAGGGTATAGGAATTTAATCTCTGGCGGAGCCTTGTCCGGCGACAGCCGGAGGGGCTCCGCCCCTCCGAACCACCCCGCCAAAGGCCGAAAGGTCATTGCGCCGTTCGACGTGGTTGTGGATTCGACAGAAGTGGGCCGGTTTCCCGCCACTTTCGCCCGGCGGAAGACCGCGCCATCCACACCAAGGTCGAACAACGCCAAGGCCTTTGGAAACCGATACCTGGGCTGGTTGTTGAGAGTCCCAGCGCGCTCTTGATGCGTTGCCAGGGCGGGTGGGCCGTCTCCCGACGCCCGGGACCCCGGATCTGGTTTCCAAAGGCCTTTCGGCCTTTGGCCGGAGGGGTTCGGGGAGGGCAGAGCCCTCCCCGATCAACGCCGGGGATTTGGGGGCGGCGGCGCCCTCCCCGCCACCCCCGATAAAGTCCTAAAAGCCTAAAGTCCTAAAGTTCGCACATCGTCAGGAAGCGTTCGTCGATCAGCGGCGTGTAGGCCTCGCGCACCTTGGGCATGCGCGGGTTCTGGGTATGCGCCTTCACCGCATCGCGGTCGGCATAGACCTCGACCAGCATCACGCGGCCTTCGTCCTTCGTGCCGTCCGCCTTCAGCGGCTGCAGCACCTCGAAGCGCTCGCAGCCCGGTTCCTCGGCGACGGTGAGCTTCGCGTGTTCGCGGATCAGCGCATCGAAGGCGGCGTGGCAGCCGGGCTTCGGGCGGAATTCGACGTGGATGGCGATCTTCGGCATGGCGGTTCCTTCCCTTGCGGATGGCGCAAGGTTGGCGCGGAACCGCCGCGCCGGGAAGATCAGGCCGCCGCGTAGCGGGACAGGGCCAGGTCGGAGGTCTCGATCTCCGGCTTCTTGCCCGTGACGAGGTCCGCCAGCACGCGGCCCGACCCGCAGGCCATGGTCCAGCCCAGCGTGCCGTGGCCGGTGTTGAGGTGCATGTTGCGGAAGCGCGTCGGCCCCACCACCGGCGTGCCGTCCGGCGTCATTGGGCGCAGGCCGGTCCAGAAGGAGGCCTCGGCCACGTCGCCGCCGCGCGGGAAGAGGTCGGTGACGGAATGCTCGAGCGTCTCCCGCCGCGGCTTGCGCAGTTGCAGCGAGAAGCCGGCCAGTTCCGCCGTGCCACCGACGCGGATGCGGTCGCCGAGGCGGGTGATCGCGACCTTGTAGGTCTCGTCCATGACGGTGGAGACCGGGGCGCCGCCCTCATCCTTCACCGGCAGGGTCAGCGAGTAGCCCTTCACCGGATAAACCGGCACGCGCACGCCGAGCGGCGCAAGCAGTTCCGGCGTGAAGCTGCCGAGGGCCACGACGTAGCTGTCGGCCGTTTCAACGCCTGCCTCGGTGACGATGCCGGTGATGCGGTCCCCTTCGGACTGCAACCCGCGGATGTTCACACCGTAGCGGAACTTCACCCCGATCGCCTCGGCCATGCCGGCCAGGCGCTGGGTGAAGATGTGCGCGTCACCGGTCTCGTCGCCCGGCAGGCGCAGGCCGCCGACGAACTTGCCCTGCACGTGCTTCAGCGCCGGCTCGGCAGCCATGCAGGCGGTCGGGTCGAGCACTTCGTAAGGCACCTTGAAGGTGTCGAGCACCGCGGTGTCGTCACCCACGTGGTCGAGCTGCTTCTGCGTGCGGAAAAGCTGCAACGTGCCCATGGAACGGCCGTCATAGGCGATGCCCGTCTCGCGGCGCAGGTCGCCGAGGCAATCGCGGGAGTATTCGGCGAGCCGGACCATGCGCGTCTTGTTGAGGCGATAGGCGGCCTCGGTGCAGTTCGCGAGCATCATGGCGAGCCAGGAATAGAGGCGCCGATCCGCCCGCGGCCACAGCACCAGCGGCCGGTGGCGCATCATCAGCCACTTCAGTGCCTTGACCGGGATGCCCGGCCCCGCCCAGGGGGCCGAATAGCCGTAGGAGAGCTGCCCCGCATTGGCGAAGGAGGTCTCCATGCCCGCCGCAGTCTGGCGGTCGAGCACCGTCACTTCATGCCCCGCGCGGGCCAGGTACCAGGCGCTGGTGACGCCGACGACGCCGCTGCCGAGGACGATGACGCGCATGGACCCAACCCCTTCCCGGAGGAATGTTGCAATGGAATGATGGTGGGCCGGATTGCGCCGCATTTGCTGTCAATCAGACGCAGGACTCGCTATTCCTGGCCGCAGTCTTCGCAGAAACCACGAAACCTTCGCAGAATCCGCCAATGCTCGACGAGGCCGACCACCGCATCCTCCGGGCCCTCCGCCAGGACGGGCGCATCACCAACGCCGCGCTGGCCGAAGCGGTGGGCCTGTCCCAATCCGCCTGCCTGCGCCGCCTGCGCCTGCTCGAACGCAGCGGGGTGATCCGCGGCTACACCGCGATCATCGAGGAACCGCAGCAGCGGGATACGGTGACGGTCATCGTGCAGATCACCCTCGACCGCCAGACGGAGGAACACCTCTCCCGCTTCGAGACGGCGGTGCGCCGCCTGCCCGAAGTGCGGGAATGCTTCCTGATGACCGGGATGTCCGACTACCTGCTGCGCGTGGAGGCGCGCGACGCCGCGGATTACGAGCGGATCCACAAGGAACAGCTCTCCCGCCTGCCGGGCGTCGCGCGGATCCAGTCCTCCTTCGCGATCCGCAGGGTGATCGGCAGCCGCGCCTAGGCGGCGGCCGCCAGCGTCTGCGTCCGCGCCAGCCGCGCGAGAAGGTAATCCACCTCGCCCGCCGTCTCCGCCGTCAACTTCGGCCCGGGGGCGCGCAGCGTGTCGTGCGCGATGATGCCGCGTCGCTTCAGCACATACTTGCGGATGGCAAGCCCGAGCCCCGGCTGCACTTCCGTGCGGATCAGCGGCAGGTGCAGGTCGAACAGGTCCTGCGCCGCGTCGCGCTGACCCGCCCACATCAGTTCGCATACCTTCACCAGCATCTCCGGGAAGGCGTAGCCGGTCATGATGCCGTCCGCGCCGCGCGCCAGTTCCTCCGGCAGGAACTGCCCGCCCACGCCGCCGAGGATGGAGACGCGCGGCATCTTCCCCTCGGCTTCCATGCGCCGGATCGCCGTCAGCTTGTCGAGGCCCGGCCAGTCCTCCGCCTTCAGCATGACCATGCGCGGGTCCTGCGCCATGCGCGCGATCATCGGCGCGGTCATGGTGATGCCGGTGAGCTGCGGATAATCCTGCAGCACGAAGGGTGCCTCCACCGCGTCCATTGCCTGGGCGATGTAGGAGACCACCGCCTCGTCGCCCTTCAGCCCCGGCGCCGGGGACACCATGACGCCCGCGGCGCCGAGGTCCATCGCTCCGCGCGAAAGCGCCTTCATCTGCGCGAAGCCCGGCGCGGACGCGCCCACCACCACCGGCACCCGCCCCGCAACGCGCTTCAGCACGCGCCCGACGAAGGCCAGCGATTCCTCCTGGGTCAGCTTCGGCGCCTCCCCCATCACGCCGAGCAGCGTCAGCCCGCTCGCCCCGGCGGCGAGGAAGGCGTCGGTCATGCGGTCCGCGCTCACGAGGTCGAGCGACCCGTCGGGCAAGAACGGCGTCGGCGCGATGACGAAAACGCCCTTGGCGGAACGGTCGAGCATGGGCATGCCTCCCCAGTGTGGACTTGGCGCCACCATAGCGCCGGCCGCAGGAACGGCCAGATGGCCCGGTCCTGCATCCGCGCCGTCCCGCTGCTTTGAAGCCCGGCGGCGGCGTGGCATACCTCGTGGCGTCCAGGAACGACGCGAGGAAAACCTCCCATGACCAGCCGCCGACAGGTGCTGGCAGCCGCCGTGGCCATTGCGTCCGCGCGCACCGCACAGGCCCAGCCCGCCTGGCCCGACCGCCCCATCCGCGTGATCGTGCCTTTCGCCGCCGGCGGCAATGCCGACACCATCGCGCGGATCCTGCAGCCTCGCCTGCAGGAACGGCTGGGCCAGCCCGTGGTGGTCGAGAACCGCCCCGGTGCCGGCGGCAGCGTTGGCGCCGAGGCCGTCGCGCGCGCCAGGCCTGATGGCTACACGCTGCTGATCGGCTCCAACGGCCCGCTCAGCGTGAACCCGGTCGTGCAGGCGCGCCTGCCCTATGACGCGGCCAGGGATTTCGCGCCGGTCGCCATGGCGATGCAGGTGCCGCATTGCCTGATGGTGCAGACGAACTCGCCTTATCGCAGCGTCGCCGATGTCGTCGCGGCATCCCGCGCGCAGGCGGATGCGATCGGCATCGGAACGGCGGGGGTGGCGAGCGCGACGCATCTCGCGCTCGAATCCTTCAAGGCCGCGAGCGGCGCGCGGCTGCTGCACGTGCCCTATCGCGGCGGCGGCGCGGCGGTGCCGGACTTCATCGCCGGCAACCTGCCGATGCTGTTCACCGAATTCTCCACCGCATTGCCGCTGCACAACGACCGCAAGGGACGCATCATCGCCGTCGCCTCCGCCGCGCGGCTGCCGGCATTGCCGGACGTGCCGACGATGATCGAGCAGGGCGTCGCGAACTTCGTCGCGGCATCCTATGTCGGGTTGCTGGCGACGGCTGGCTCCCCGCCGGAGGCGATGCGCGCGCTCGGCGCCGCCATGGCCGCGATCGTCGCCGAGCCCGATTTCCGCGCCCGCATGGCCGCGATGGGGGGCGAGGCCGCGAACGGCGCGCTCGCCACTCCCGACGGCTTCGCCGCCTTCATCGCCGCCGACCTCGGGACATCGCGCGCCGCCGCGCAAGCCGCAGGAATCCGCCCCGAATGAGCACCCGCGAGACCCCGCCCGGCGCCACCGACTGCCACTGCCACATCTTCGGCCCGGCGGCGAAGTTCCCCTATGCCGAGCCACGCTCCTACACGCCGGAGGACGAGACACTCGAGGACTACCTGGCGCTGCTGGATCGGCTGGAACTCGACCGCGGCGTGATCGTGCAGCCCTCGGCCTATGATCGCGACAATGCCTGCACGCTCGATGCGCTGCGCCGCGCGCCGGACCGGCTGCGCGGCGTCGCCGTGGTCGGTTCGGAGGCGACGCCGGACACGCTGCGCGCGATGCATCGCGACGGCATCCGCGCCCTGCGCGCCAACGAGTACCGGCGCGACGGCGCCGCCGCCTATCATGGCGGCGTGCGCCTGACCGAGATCGAGCCCTTCTTCCCGCTCATGGCGGAACTCGGCTGGCATCTGCAGTTGTGGATCGACGCGCGGCACCTGCCCGAACTCGAACCGCGCCTGGCGACGGTTCCGGTGCCCATCGTCGTGGACCACATGGGCCGCATGCACCACAGCCACGGCACCAGCGATCCGGGCTTCCAGGCACTGCTGCGCGGCGTCGGCGAGGGGCGCTACATGGCGAAGCTGTCGGGGACCTATCGCCTCGGTGCGACGAAGCCGGACTACCTGGAGGCCAAGCCCTTCCACGACGCGCTGGTCGCGGCGAACCCGGATGCGCTGGTCTGGGGGACGGACTGGCCGCATCCGCGCCCGGATGGCGGCCGCCCCGATGCGGCACGGCTGCTGCGCGTCTTCCTCGACTGGACGACCGATCCTGCACTGCGAAGGAAGATCCTGACCGACACCCCCGCGCGCCTGTACGACTTCCCGGCTGTCTGACATGGCATCCGAACGACGGCCGAGTTTCGTCCTGCCGCCGGGCACCTGCGACACGCATGTGCACATCTGGGGGCCTTTCGACCGCTATCCCGTCGCCAAGGGCGCGCCCTACACGCCGCCGGAGCGGAACAGGGACGACCTTGTGGCGCTGCATGCGCGGCTCGGCGTGGAGCGGGCGGTCATCGTGCAGACCACGGTCTACAAGTCCGACAACCGGGCGATGCTGGACGCGATCGCGGCGAGCAACGGCAGATGGCGCGGCGTCGCGCTGATCGACGAAAGCTTCGGTGACGCCGAGTATCGCGCCCTGCACGAAGGCGGCGTGCGCGGCGTGCGCTTCGGCTTCGTGAGGCATCTCGGCGGCGTGCCCGATCTCGCACTGGTCAGGCGCACCGCCGACCGGATCGCGGAGATGGGCTGGCACCTGGTGCTGCACCTCGATGCCGCGAATATCCCGGAATTCGAGGAACTGCTGCGCTCCTTCCGCCTGCCGGTGGTGATCGACCACATGGGCCGCGTGCCGGTGCAGGACGGATTGGACCAGGCGCCCTTCCGCATCCTGCTCGACCTGCTGCGCGCGCCGAACTGGTGGGTAAAGGTCTCGGGCAGCGAGCGCATCTCCGCCGCCGGCCCGCCTTTCCGCGACGCCATTCCCTTCGCGCACAGGCTGATCGAGGTCGCACCCGACCGCACCCTCTGGGGCACCGACTGGCCGCACCCCAATGTGCGCTGGGAACCGGACGAGGCGGACCTCGTGGACCTCCTGCCGGACTTCGGCGACGCCGCCGCGCTGCAGCGCGTGCTGGTGGACAACCCTGCGCGACTCTACGGTTTCTGATGCAAGACGATCTGCAATCCTGGGTCGGTCGCACGCGCCGCGTGACCGACGAGATGGCAACCCCGCTGGTGCGCCGCATGGCCGCGCTGACCGACCGGGAGGGCGTGGTGCTGGACCGCGGCGCGCCGGTGCCCAACCACTGGCTCTGCATGCTGTTCGACGATGCGGCGGCACAGGCGGCGCTTGGCGCGGACGGCCACGCGGCGAAGGGCGATTTCCTGCCGCCCGTTCCCCTGCCCCGCCGCATGCTCGGCGGCCGGCGCCTGACCTACGGCACCGCCCCGCGCATCGGAGACGTGCTGGACCGCGAAACCGCGATCGCCGCCATCACGCCGAAGAGGGGCCGCAGCGGAGACCTGGTCTTCGTCACCCTGCGCCACACCATCACGCGTCCCGACGGTCTGGTGGCGGTAGAGGAACAGGACATCGCCTATCTCGAAGCGCGGCGGGAGGCGGCGAGACCCGCTGCGGAAGCGCCCGCGGAAAAGCCCGTCGCCGCCTGGCGCGAGCCGTTCCGCCCCGATCCCGTGATGCTGTTCCGCTACTCGGCGCTGGCGTTCAACGGGCATCGCATCCACTTCGACGCCGACTACACCCGCGACGTGGAAGGCTACCCGGCGCTGGTGGTGAATGGCGGCGTCACCACGCTCTTCCTGCTGGAGGCAGCGTTGCGGCGGCAGCCTGGCGCGCAGGTGCTGGCGACCGACACGCGCACGCTGAAGCCGCTGTTCTGCGACCGCTCCGCGATGCTCTGCGGCACGGCGCCGGATGCGGAGGGCAACGGCATTCTCTGGGCAGAGGACGACACCGGCGCCATGGCGCTGCGCATCAAGGCGAGGATCGGCTGATGGCGGGACCTCTCGACGGCATCCGCGTGCTGGACCTCTCCGCCGTGGTGGTGGGGCCGATCTGCACCCATGTGCTCTGCGAACACGGCGCCGAGGTCATCAAGGTCGAGGCGCCCTCGGGTGACCTGCTGCGCTCCCTCGCCGGCAAGGGCCGCAGTGCCGGGATGAACGGCAAGTTCCTCAACTTCAACCGCGGCAAGAAGTCGATCGCGATCGACCTCAAGCACCCCGCAGGGATCGCTGCGCTGAAGCGGCTCGCGGCGACGGTGGACGTCTTCGTCACCAACATCCGTCCCGATGCGCAGGCGCGCCTCGGCGTGGACGCGGAGAGCCTGCGCGCCGCCGCGCCCCGGCTGATCCACTGCTCCATCACCGGCTTCGGCAGCGGCGGGCCCTATGCCGGGCGGCCGGCCTACGACACGGTCATCCAGGGCGTGTCCGGCGTCGCCGGCTGCTTCGAGGCCTCGACCGGCGAGCCGCGCTACGTGCCCTTCCTGGTCGCCGACCACACGGTCGGCCTGATCGCCGCGCAGATGATCGGCTTCGCGCTCTATCGCCGGGAGAAGACCGGCGTGGGTGAAGCCATCGAGGTGCCCATGTTCGAGAACATGGCCGCCTATGTCATGCAGGAACATCTCGGCGCGCATTCCTTCCGCCCGCCGCTCGGCCCGCCCGGCGACCATCGCGTGCTGAGCCCGGACGGCAAGCCGCTGCCGACCAAGGATGGCTACATCTGCATCTCGGCCAACACGGACGCGCAGGCGCACGCCTTCTTCGACGCGATCGGACGACCGGAACTCAAGACCGACCCGCGCTTCGCCAAGGTCGCCCAGCGTGTGCAGCATACGAAGGAATACTTCCACATCCGCGCCACCTCGCTCGGCGGCAAGACCACGGCGGAGTGGCTCGACATCTTCGACCGCGCGGACGTGCCGGCCTCCCCCTACAACACTATCGGCTCGCTGATCGACGACCCGCACCTGCGCGCCGTGGGCATGGTGCGGGAGGAGGAACACCCGACCGAGGGCGCCACCTGGGCGATCGGTGCGCCGAACCGGCTCTCGGGCGGCATGGCGCCGCCGCGCCCGCCGGCGCCGCGTCTCGGCGCGGATGGCGCCACCGTGCTGGCCGAGGCCGGCCTGACGCGCGACGAGATCGAAACCCTGCGCCGCGACCGCGTGCTGACGGAGGCCCCGCGATGACCCGCATCACCCGCCGCGCGGCGATGGCCGGCGCGACGCTTGCGCCCTTCGCCGTCGCCCGCGCACAGGGCAATTGGCCCGACCGTCCCGTGCGGCTGGTGGTGCCTTTCACCCCGGGCGGGTCCACCGACATCCTCGCCCGCGCCATGGGCCAGCGCCTGGCGGAGATCTTCGGCCAGCCCTTCGTCATCGAGAACCGCCCCGGTGCCGGCGGCACGCTGGGGTCGGAGCAGGTCTTCCGCAGTGCCTCCGACGGCCATACGCTGATGATGGGCCATATCGGGACGCTCGCCGCGAACCCGGCGCTGTACCGGAACCTCTCCTTCGACATCGGGGCCTTCGTGCCGGTCGCCCTGGTCGCCAATGTCGCGAACTTCCTGGTGGTGACGAACCGGCTGGAAGCGACGGATGTCCGTTCCCTGATCGCGCTGGCGAAGCGCGAGCCGGGGCGCCTGACCTATGGCAGTGGCGGCAACGGCAGCGCCGCGCACATCTCCATGGTCGCCTTCATGGAGGCGACGGGCACCGAGATGACCCACGTGCCCTATCGCGGCACCGGGCCGATGATGACGGACCTCATCTCCGGCACGATCCAGCTCACCATGACGGGCGGGCCGCCGGCGCTGCCGCCGGTGCGCGCGGGGCAGCTGCGGGCGCTCGGCATCTCCTCGCTGGAGCGCCTGCCTGCCGCGAACGAGATCCCGACCATCGCGGAACAGGGCCTGCCGGGCTTCGAGGCCCAGCAATGGTACGGCATCGTCGCGCCTCCCGGCACACCGGGGCCGCTGGTCGCGCGGCTGAACGAGGCCTGCAACCGCATCCTCGGCGAGGCCCCCTTCCGTGCCCGGCTGGAAACGGAGGGCGCCACCGCGCACCCGATGACACCGGCGCAGTTCGGCGCCTACATCGCGACCGAGCGCGAACGCTGGGGCGCGCTGATCCGCCGCGCCAATGTCACCCTCGGCTGAACCGGAGAGAATCATGGCCGCCTTCACCTTCGACCACATCCACCTGCGCAGCCCGGACCCCGAGGCGACCGCGGCCTTCTACCAGCGCGTCTTCGGGGCCGAGATCAAGCACGGGCCGCAGCGCATCGACATCAGCCTCGGCGGCCAGGCGATCTTCGTCTCGCCGCTGACCGACCCGGCGACGGGCGAGGCGCCCTCCGCGCCGTATCGGGGCCTTGAACACATCGGGCTTGCGGTGACGAACATCGACGCCGTGGTGGCGGAGATGAAGGCCAAGGGCGTGCCCTTCACCATGGAGCCGACGACGATCCGCCCCGGCGTGCGCATCGCCTTCCTGCGCGGACCGGAGAACGTCTCGATCGAACTGCTCGAGCGGAGCGCGGCCTGAACACGCCCCGCGACCACGGCCCCGCACGGGACGAGACCCCGGGCGGGCCGAAGCGCGCGAAGGACATCATCGTCATCGGGGCAGGCCCGGCGGGCCTGATGGCGGCGGAGGCGGCGGCGGAGGCCGGCGCCTCCGTGACCGTGCTGGACCACATGCCCTCACCCGCGCGCAAGCTGCTGATCGCCGGGCGCGGCGGGCTGAACCTGACGCATTCGGAGCCCTTGGAGCGGTTCCTCACCCGCTACCGCGCGGCGCAGGCAAGGCTGGATCCGTTCATCCGCGCCTTCCCGCCGGAGGCGCTGATCGCCTGGTGCGAGGGGCTGGGGCAGGAGACCTTCGTCGGCACCTCCGGGCGCGTCTTCCCGAAGGCGATGAAGGCCTCGCCGCTGCTGCGCGCGTGGCTGGCGCGGCTGGCCGCGCTCGGCGTGCAACTGCGCGGGCGGCATCGCTGGGGCGGCTTCACCGGCGACGGCGCGCTGCGCTTCGCGGCGCCCGAGGGCGAGGTCGTGCTGCACCCGCAGGCGACGGTGCTGGCACTCGGCGGCGCCTCCTGGCCCAGGCTGGGATCGGACGGCGCGTGGCCGGGTCTGCTGACGGGCTGCGAGGTCACGCCGCTGCGTCCCGCCAACATGGGCTTCGCGGTCGCCTGGTCGGAGCACCTGCGCGCGCGCTTCGCGGGCACGCCGCTCAAGCGCATCGCACTGACCGTCGGTGATGCCACCGTCCGCGGCGAAGCGGTCATCACGGAGCAGGGCATCGAAGGTGGCGCGATCTATGCGCTCTCCGCCCCGCTGCGGGACGCGATCGCCGCGCAGGGCCATGCGACGCTGCACCTGGACCTGCGCCCGGACATCGCCCTGCCGGAACTGGCGCGACGCCTGGCGGGAAGGCCCGCGGCGCTCTCGCTCTCCAACCACCTGCGGCGTGCGGGCGGGCTGTCGCCGGTCGCGGTCGCGCTGGTGCAGGAAGTGCTGCACGGAGGCGCGGCGCGGGACGACATCGCAGCGCTGGTCAAGGCGGTGCCGCTGCGACTGGCGGCCCCCTTCCCCATCGCGCGCGCCATCTCCTCGGCCGGCGGGCTCGCTTGGTCCGAGGTGGACGAAGCGCTGATGCTGCATCGCCACCCCGGCGTCTTCGCCTGCGGCGAGATGCTCGACTGGGAAGCCCCGACGGGCGGCTACCTGCTGCAGGCCTGCTTCGCGACGGGCCACGCGGCGGGGCGCGCAGCGGCATCCTGGGCGGTCAACCACCCGCGGCGCTGATCGCGCGCCACAGCTTCTCCGGCGTCGCCGGCATGTCGGGCGCGGCGGCGCCGACCTGGGCCAAGGCGTCGGCGACGGCGTTCATCACCACCTGAGGCGCCGCGATGGCACCCGCCTGCCCGACGCCCTTCGCGCCCAGCGGGTTCGCCGCCGTCGGCGTGCCTTCCAGCAGCACATCGAGGTCCGGCAGGTCGTCCGCGCGCGGCAAGGCGTAGTCCATGAGCGAGCCGGTCAGGATCTGGCCGGACCCGGTGTCGTAGACCACGTCCTCGAGCAGCGCCTGGCCGATGCCCTGGGCGAGCCCGCCCTGCACCTGCCCCGCCGTCAGCAGCGGGTTCACGAGACGGCCGTAGTCGTCCACGGCGGTGTAGCGGCGCAGCCGGGCTGTACCGGTCTCGCGGTCGATCTCCACCTCCGCCGCCTGGCAGCCATTGGGGAAGGTGACGAGGTCGTTGGCGTTGAAGGCTTCCGCGAAGAGGCCGGGCTCCATGCCTTCCGGCAGGCTGGCCGGGTCCTCGGCGGCGCGAGCGATGCCGGGCAGATCCACGAAGCGGTCGGTGCCGCGCACGGTGAAGCGGCCCTCGGCGAAGTCGAGCGCAGCGGGGTCCGCCTGCAGCAGATGCGCGGCGATGGTGCGGGCCTTGGCGAGCAAAGCCTCCGCGGCCAGCACCAGCGCATGCCCGCCCATGTGCAGCGAGCGCGCGCCGCCATGGCCATGGCCGTTCGCGATCAGGTCGGTGTCGGCCTGGCGGTAGTGCACCTGCTCCACCGCCAGGCCGAGCCGATCGGCGGCGACCTGCGCGAAGGACGTCTCATGCCCCTGCCCGTTCGAATGGGAACCGACGACGAAGGTCGCGCTGCCATCCGGCGCGACGCGGATGTTCGCCCATTCGCCCGGTGCGCCGCGCGCCGTTTCCAGGAAGCAGGCGACACCGCGGCCGAGCAGCGCGCCGCGCGCGGCAGCCTCGGCGCGTCGTGCTCGGAAGCCGGCAGCGTCGGAGGCACGCGCCAGCACATCGAGGTTCGCGGCGAAGCGGCCGCCATCCACCGCCATGCCCATCGCCGTGCGGTGCGGCGCATCCGGCAGCATGTTGAGCGCGCGCAGCGCCGCGGGATCACGGCCCGTCTCGCGTGCGGCGGCATCCACGAGGCGTTCGATGATGTAGTTCGCCTCCGGCTTGCCGGCACCGCGATAGGCGTCGATCGGGACCGTGTTGGTGAAGGCCCCGCGCACCGTCAGGTGCATGGACGGGATGGCATAAACGCCGCCCATCGCCGTGCTGAAGGCGTTGGTGGGGCAATGCGGGCCGACTGCGGAGAGATAGGCGCCCATGTCGGCGACGGTTTCGACATCGAGGCCGAGGAACCGCCCCCCCGCGTCCAATGCCAGCCGCGCGGTCGCACGCAGGTCGCGGCCATGGACCGAGGCGGCGAATTCCTCGCTGGCACCGGCCACCCAGCGCACCGGGCGGCCGAGGCGGCGTGCCGCGGCCAGCGCCACCACGTAGTCCGGGAAGAGCAGGTTCTTCAGCCCGAAGCCGCCGCCGACATCGGGGCAGACCAGATGGAAGGCGTCCTCCGGCAAGCCGAAGACGGTGGCGAGCTGACGCCGCACGCCATGCACGCCCATGCCGGTGAAGACCAGTTCGAAACGGCCATCGACAAAGCGCGCCAGGCAGGCGCGCGGTTCGAGCGGCAAGGCGTGGACGCGGTTGTTGAACAGATCGATCGACACCACGCGCGCCGCCCGCGCGAAGGCGGCAACGTTGGCGGTGCGGTCGCCCTTCTCGAAGCGGAAGACCTCATTGCCGGGGGCTTCCGGCCAGATCTGCGGGGCGCCGGGGGCAAGCGCCGCGGCGCCGTCCACGACAGCGGGCAGGGCGTCGTAATCGACGTCGATCAGTTCCGCGGCGTCGCGCGCGGCGGCTTCGCTCTCCGCCACCACGAAGGCGACGGGCTGGCCGACGTGCCGCACGCGGCCGCGCGCCAGCACCGGGCGCTCGGGCACGACCATGGGCTTCACCGAGGCGAGCACGCTGGTGCAGGGCAGCGGGCGGATGCCGTCCGCGTCCAATTCCGCGCTCGTCAGCACGGCGACGACGCCGGGAGCCGCGCGCGCCGCCGCGACATCCAGGGCGCGGATCTCGGCATGCGCGTGCGGGGAACGCAGCATCACGCCGTGCAGGGCGCCGGGCGCCTCCAGGTCGGCCACGTAGCGGCCGTGGCCGGTCAGGAAGCGCGCATCCTCGAAGCGCCGCAGGGACTGTCCGCTATAGGTCACAGAGTCTCTCCCACACCGAGGCCGTCATGCGGCGTCGGCACACACCATTCCTCGCCCCGCACGGTGGTGACGTATTCCGGCCAGCGCAGGTCCACCGGGGCGGCGAAGTCCTTCGGAAGAAGTGGCGCGACCCACTTGCTGCCGCCGATCCCGCCGCCGGTGCGCTCCCGCCATTCCTCCTGCGCTGCGTCGAGCAGGCCGGGCTTCGCGGCCAAGTCGAGCAGCGTCAGCGCCATGGTCTTCGCGGCGACGAACATGCCCGGGTCGATCGCCGCCGGCAGGCCGCCGAGCGCGTTGTAGGACCACATCGGGTAATCGTAGTCCGCATCCGGCGCGCGCAGGCGCGGGCGTGCGGTGAGCAGGCGCACCGTCGGGCAGTGCCAGCAGAACTCGACATAGTCGTCGGCCGAGAGGTGACTCTGCCAGGGCGGCAGGAAATGGCGCATCCCGGCTTCGAACTCGGCCGGCGGCGTGAGCTTCGCATTGGCGGACGCGAAGGGATCGTCCATCGGCGCCAGGCCGAGATTGGCCTGGATGTCGCGCGCGAACCGCTTCGCGTCCTCCCCGTAGGAAGGCGGCCCGACCTCCTGCAGGTTGGCCCAGGTCGCATCCGTCAGCACCGTGTTGGCAAGGCCGACGCGCGTCTTCGTCACCCAGCGCAGATGCGCGGTGCAGGCGGTCGCGGCCGCCGCGCTGCGGGCATTGGCCATCAGGACATTGGCGATCTGCTGCGCCATCGGCAGCGACGGCGTGCGCCAGGAATACTGGATCTGCGTGAAGCGCGGCGCGAGGTTGTCCGAGGTCGCGTCGCCGCCATGCAGGATGCACTCGTTGACCGTCCAGGAGCCGGCGTGGGGGAACATCGCCTCCTTGGTGTATTTCGTCGTCGTGTACATGAGGCACAGCGCGTCGCTCGCACCTGGGGCGCGGGCCGCGGCGTGGCCGACGTCGCGGATCGGCAGCAGGGACTTGTCGATCCAGGTCTCGGGGCTGTCGCAGGTGAAGGTGATGACGGCGGACCAATAGGCGCCGAACTGCGTTTCCGCCGTCACCGTGTTCTGCATGTGCGGGTGATAGACGACCGCCGCGTCGAGGCCGTCATAATAGCCCTTCGCCGCGTGCACGGGCTTGGAGCCGCAGACCTTTTCCGCAGGTTCCCCGAACAGCACGAGGCGGCCCGGCGTGCCGGAGGATTCGAGCGCCGCCTTCGCCGCCAGCACCGAGGTCAGCGCCGCCGTGCCGAGCGAGGAATGCGGGTCGGTATGCCCCGCCGCATAGGGGTGCATCCCCGCGCGCGGTTCCCGCCGCGGCACCACGGCCTGGCAGTTGCCCGGCACGGCATCGTATTCGGAGAAGGATGCCAGCACCGGCCCGCCCCTGCCCCAGCGCGCGCAGAAGGCGGTCGGCATCCCGCCGGAGCCTTCCTCCACCTCGAAGCCCTCGGCGCGGAGGAACTCCACATAGGCCTTCGCGCTGCGGTACTCGCGCCAGGCGGGTTCGGCGAAGTGCCAGATCCGCTCGTTGAAGGCGGACATCCGCGCCTGGTTGGCGGCGATCCAGTCCAGCGCGCTGCGGCGTAGGGCCACGAGGTCGGTCATGCGTCATCCCCGGTCTCGAACCGGGGCATGATGCGACGGGTCCTATCCCCGCGCCAGCCGGCGCGCCACGAAGTCCAGCCGGTCCTGGCCCCAGAAGATGTCGTCGCCGATCACGTAGCTCGGCGCGCCGAAGACGCCGCGATCCAACGCGGCCTTGGTGTCGGCCGTGCGGCGCTCGAGCCAGTGCGGCTCGGCGCCTAGGGCCATGACCTTCTCGGCATCCAGGCCGCAGTCGCGGACCAGGGCGGCGAAGGTCGCAGGGTCGGCGGGGTCCTTCTCCTCCTCCCACAGCGCCTTCAGCACGCGATGCGCGAGGCGGATCGCCGGCGCGTCGCCGATGGTCTCCCGCACCGCGATCACGCAGGCCGCAGCAGGCAGTTCGTTGTGCGGGAAATGCTTCGGCTGGATGTGGATAGGAATGCCGAGTTGCTCCCGCCAGCGCGCCAGCTCCTGCATGCGGTAGGCTTGGCGCTGCGGCGAGCGCTTCGGCAGCGGCAGCCCGCCCGAACCGGCGAAGATGGTGCCGAAGTCGCAGGGGTGGATGCGCAGCGAGGCACCGTGCTGCGCCGCCAGCGCCTCGATCCGCGCCGCGCCGAGATGCGTCCAGGGCGAGTTCAGCGAGGCGTAGTAGTCGATGTGCAGGGCCATGGGCGGTTCCTCAATCGGATACGGGGCAGGCGGTAGCGGCGCGGGCTTCGTCCAGCGTCGCGCCGGGGGCGAGGTCGCGCACGGCGAAGCCCTCCCCCGTCGGTGCGAACAGGCCGAGGTCGGTCGCAACAAGTGTCACCACGCCGCGCGCGGTGATCGGCAGGGTGCAGCGTTGCAGCAGGCGCGGCGAGCCGTCCCGCGTGCGGTGTTCCATCATCAGGAAGACGCGCTTCGCCGACGCCGCGAGGTCCATCGCCCCGCCGATGCCGCCGCCCTTTGCGCCCTTCACCTTCCAGTTGGCGAAGTCGCCGTTCGCGGCGGCCTCGTAGGCGCCCATCACCGTCACATCCATGCGGCCGCCGCGGATCAGCGCGAAGCTGTCGGCGTGATGAACGATGGCCGCGCCCGGCAACAGCGTGACGTTCTGGCCGCCGGCATTGACCAGGTGCAGGTCCTCCTGCCCCGGCGGCGTGACGGGGCCATAGCCGATGACGCCGTTCTCGGAGTGGAAGATCACCTCGCGCTCGCCGAGCGGCACGTCCGCGATCAGCGTCGGCATGCCGACACCGAGGTTCACGATCCAGCCGTCCTGGAATTCGCGGGCCAGGCGTTCGGCCATCTGCTGGCGGGACCAGGGCATCAGCGGGCCTCCCTCTTCATGGGCCAGATGCCGTCGGGCGGGGGTGGCACCTGCACGAGGCGATGGACGAGGATGCCCGGCGTGTGCACGTCGTCCGGGTCGATCGCGCCGGCGGGAAGGATGGGCTGCTCGACCTCCACGAGGACCAGCTTCGCGGCCATGGCCATCAGCGGGTTGAAGTTCCGCTGGCTGCGGCGGAAGCGGAGGTTGCCGGCCTCGTCCGCCTGATGGGCGCGCAGCAGCGCGACGTCCACCGGCAGCGCGTATTCGAGCAGGTATTCGCGGCCGTTGATGACGCGGGTCTCGCGGCCCTCGGCGAGTTCCGTGCCGACGGCGGTCGGCGTGTAGAAGGCGGGAATGCCGGCGCCGGCGGCGCGCAGGCGCTCGGCCAGCGTGCCCTGCGGGACGATCTCGGCATCGACCTCGCCGCGTTCGTAGTAGGGCGTGAAGGGCAGCACGTCCGATGCGCGGGTGCCCGCCGTGAAGGAACAGACGACCTTCGCGACCTGCCCGTTCTCCACCAGCATGCCGATGTCCGGCATGCGCGGCTTGTGGGCGCCGCCGGTGGTGTTGGCGATGCAGGTCAGCCGCTTCGCCCCCTGGCGGCCGAGCGCCGCGACGAGGTTGAAGGGCACGCCTGGCTGGGCGAAGCCGCCGATGGCGATGGTCGCGCCATCCGGGATGTCCGCCACGGCGGCATCGAAATCCGCCACGACCTTGCTGCGTCGCGCCATGCTTTCGTCCCCTTCCCCAGCCGGCATGGTCCGGTGCGCGCCGCCGGCTGTCCAGGGGGGGCGGCAAGGTCAGCGGCCGACCGGCTTGCGCAGTGCCCAGAAGGCCACGGAGCCCGCGGCATAGGCCGCGATGGAAAGCCAGAAGGCCAGGCGGTAGCTGCCCGTGACATCGAACAGGAAGCCCGCCGCCCAGGAGCCGATCCCGGCCCCGAGCCCCGAGCCCACGGTGATGACGCCGAGGATCGTCCCGAGCCGCGGCCCGCCGAAGAGATCCGCGGTCTTGGCCGTGATGGCAGGGCCTCGCGCGCCCCACGTGATCCCGAAGAAGCAGGCGTGCAGCCAAAGCAGCAGGTGCTGGTCGCCGCTCTCGATCCCGAGGGCCGCCGCGACGCCGATGATCGAGATGGCATAGGCGAGCAGCGCGGCGCGTTCCCGCCCGATGTAGTCGGAGATCGAGCCGGTCACGATCACGCCCGGCAGCGCCAGCAGGCTGCCCATGCCCAGCACCGTCGCGGCGTAGAGCGGTTCGAACCCCTGCCCGACGGCGAAGGCGAGCTGGTGGAGCGAAACCAGGAAGCTGCCGATGCTGGTCAGCATGTAGACGAGGAACAGCAGCCAGAAGTGCCGCGTGCGCATCGCCTGGCGGAGCGTCCAGGAGCGCGCCGCGACCGTCGCGTCGGTGGCCGCCGGCCCGGCCGGCGGGACGATGGTCTCGGCGCGACGGAACATCGCCGCCAGCGGGATGACGAGCACCGCCATCATCCCCGCCTGCACGAGGTAGGCGGCCCGCCAGCCGACATCACTGACCAGCAGTTGCGCGAGCGGCGCGGAGATGGCCCGCCCGAATCCGTTGGCCGATTGCAGGATGGAAATCGCCAGGCCGCGCTGCGCGACGAAGAGCCGCGAGACGAGCGGCACGAAGACCACCATGCCGATGCAGTTCGCCCCCAGCGTCATCACCACGCCGTAGAGCAGCACCACCTGCCAGAGCGCCGTCGCATAGGCGGTGCCGAGCAGCCCCGCCGCCAGCAGGCAGCCGCCAAGCAGCACCATGCGGCGGGAACCCATGCGGTCCACCATGCCGCCGACCAGCGGCGAGGTGACGCCGCCCACCACCTGGCCCACCGAATAGGCGATGCTGCTTTCGGCCCGGCTCCAGTGGAACTCGTCGATGAAGGCCAGCAGGAACACCGTATAGGCGTGCATCAGGCTGGCGCTGACGGTGAAGGCGAGGAAGCCGCCCGCGACGATCAGCCACGCCTGGCGCGATGGGCGCTGGCTCATCTGCGATGCATTCCTGGTTCCCCCGGCCCCTATGCGGGCAGCCTAGCGCGGCTTCCGGCGGGAGGCGTCATTCCCGCAGGGCAGGTCAGGGCCGCATCGGCGTGGGGTGGTTCGAGCGCACCCCCGGCGAGGTGCCCGGATGGCGGCGATGTGCGCAGAAACTACGACAGGCTCCGAGGCGGCTGGTGTAGCCTTGCCTTCGACCCAGGGCGCGCCTGGCCTGGCGCGCGAGGCCCCGTGCAGGAGGAGCGCCATGATCTGGGGTCTGATGCGGGCGGTGAGCGGCGGGGTGGTCGTGCTGATGCAGTGCGGCATTGGCTCGGCC
Organism: Neoroseomonas soli; assembly: GCF_018129065.1. Classification (GTDB taxonomy): domain Bacteria; phylum Pseudomonadota; class Alphaproteobacteria; order Acetobacterales; family Acetobacteraceae; genus Neoroseomonas; species Neoroseomonas soli. Next base: position 66,276 of record NZ_JAAEDM010000017.1, read on the forward strand.
CAGACCACCGAGATTGTCGCACGGCGCGAATGCCTTCAGGCCATCAGGGAACAGGGGGTGCGCGGCTTCGCGCTGGAACGGCCGCGCTTCACGCGCGCCGGGGAAAGCGCATCCCTGTCCGGCCAGATGGTGCAGGGCAGCAGCCGGCTGGACTTCAACTGCATGCTGGACCGGCGCGGCAAGGTCACCGACCTCACGGTGGCTCGGCCGGTGTCCGCGCCGTAGGGGGCGGCTCCGCGCGGCTGATGGTGTGCCCGCCGGGACTCGAACCCGGGACCCCATGATTAAAAGTCACGTGCTCTACCGGCTGAGCTACGGGCACGCCGGACCCGACGCCGAGTCCTGTCGGCGCCGGGTGATAGCCTCAGGCGGCGTCGGCCGCCACCCTCATGCTGCGGATCTTGTCCGGGCCCTGCACCATGCCGGACATGCCCGCGCCGCGCTTGATCTTGTCCACCGCCTCCATGCCCGAGGTCACCTGCCCCCAGATGGTGTACTGGCCATCGAGGCTCGACCCCGGCGCGAACATGATGAAGAACTGGCTGTTCGCGCTGTTCGGATCCTGCGTGCGGGCCATGCCGCAGGTGCCACGCACGAAGCGCGCCGTCTGCGGGGACGAGAACTCCGCCTCGATGTCCGGCAGGTCGGAGCCGCCGCGGCCGGTGCCGGTCGGGTCGCCGCCCTGGGCCATGAAGCCCTCGATCACGCGATGGAAGGGGACATCGTTGTAGAAGCCGCGGCGGACCAGCGCCTTGATCTGCTCGACATGCTTGGGCGCGAGGTCGGGCCGCAGCGCAATGGTGATGGTGCCATGCTCGATTTCGAGGATCAGCGTGTTCTCGGGGTCGGCGGCCTGGGTTTCGGTCATCGGTGTCGCTTTCGGGGTCGGGTCAGCGGTTGTCGGCGGCGATACGCGCGGTGCGGATGCGGTCGGGGTTGGTCACCGTGCCGCTGCCGGGCGCGCCGCGCTTGATCTTGTCGACGGCGTCCATGCCCGACACCACGCGGCCCCAGATGGTGTACTGGCCGTCGAGGCTCGGCGCCGGGGCGAACATGATGAAGAACTGGCTGTTCGCGCTGTTCGGGTTCTGGGTGCGCGCCGCGCCCACCGTGCCGCGGATGAAGCGCGCACGGGAAGGCGGGGTGAATTCCGCCGGCAGGTCCGGAAGGTCGGACCCGCGCGTGCCGGTGCCCGTCGGGTCGCCGCCCTGGGCCATGAAGCCCTCGATCACGCGATGGAAGGGCGTGTTGTCATAGAAGCCGCGACGGGCCAGCACCTTCACGCGTTCCACGTGCCGCGGCGCGAGGTCCGGCAGCAGCTGGATCGTCACGCGCCCGCCCGGGAGTTCGAGGATCAGCGTGTTCTCGGGGTCGAGCGCCGGCTGCTGCTGCGCCAGCACCGGCGAGGCAGCGACGACGGCCAGCGCCGGCGAGGCGGCGACGGCGGCAGCCGCGCCGAGGAGCGTTCTACGGTTCATGCGTGCGATTCCTTCAGCCCTTGGTGGCGCGGATCTTCGCCATGGTGGCATCGAGCGTCGCCTTCGGAACGAAGCCCGAGATATCGCCGCCCAGCCGCGCGATCTCCTTCACGAGGCGGGAAGCGATGAACTGGTTGGTCTCCGAGGCCATCAGGAAGACCGTCTCGATCTCCTGGTCCAGGCGGCGGTTCATGCCGACCATCTGGAACTCGTAGTCGAAGTCGGCGACCGCGCGCAGCCCGCGGATGACCATGCGCGCACCGAGAGCGCGCGCGTATTGCACGAGCAATCCCTCGAAGGGGCGCACCTCGATCACGGTACCGTTGCGCGCGGCGATCGCGTCGGTCTCCGCCTTCACCAGCGCGACGCGCTCCTCGAGGTCGAAGAGCGGTCCCTTGCCGATGTTGATGGCGACGCCGATCACCAGGCGGTCCACCAGCCGCGCGGCGCGGCCGATGATGTCCAGGTGCCCGTTGGTGACCGGATCGAAGGTGCCCGGATAGAGGGCGACGCGCTCAATCATTGTCTTCCGCCGTTTCCTCGGGCGGCGTGTCCTCGCCGCCTTCATCCTCGTCCGCAACCGGGAAGCAGGAGATTACGCGCTCCCCTTCCGCCAGCCGCATCAGCGTGACGCCCATCGCCTGGCGGCCGGTGATGCGGACATCGTCGGCCATCAGCCGGATGAGCTGCCCGCCATCCGTGACCAGCATGATGTGGTCGCCCGGATGCACGGGGAAGGTGGCGACCACCTCGCGGCCGGTGCGGGCGGAGAACGAGATGCCCGTGATCCCCTGCCCGCCGCGACCGGTCACGCGGTATTCGTGCGCGGAGGTGCGCTTGCCGAAGCCGCCATCGGTGACGGCGAGGATCAGTTCCTCGGCCTCGGCGAGTTCGTCGAAGCGCTCGGGGGTCAGGGCGATGTCCGCGACGGCCTCCTCGGTCTCCTCGGCGGGCGCCTCGGTGGCGTCGGCATCCTCGCTGGCGGCGCGGCGCCGCGCGGCGGCGGCCTTGAGGTAAGCGGCGCGCTCATCCGGCGTCGCATCGACATGGCGCAGCACGGCGAGCGCGATGACGCTGTCGCCTTCGGCCAGCCGGATGCCGCGGACGCCGGTGGAGTCGCGGCCGGCGAAGACGCGCAGGGTGTCCGGCTCCGCCTGGAAGCGGATGCACTTGCCGCCGCGCGTGGCCAGCAGCACGTCATCGCCTTCCCGGCACGTGGCGACGCCGATCAGGCTGTCGCCCTCGTCCAGCTTCATGGCGATGAGGCCGGAGGAGCGCACGTTCTTGAAGTCGCTCAGCCTGTTGCGCCGGACATTGCCCTGGACGGTGGCGAAGACCAAGTGCAGCCCCTCCCACAGATCCTCGTCGAGCGGCAGCGACAGCACCGCCGTCACGCCCTCCCCTTCCTGCAACGCGAGCACCTGGCGCAGCGAGCGCCCACGCCCGGTGGGCCCGGCCTCGGGCAGTTGCCAGATCTTCTCGCGGAAGGCCATGCCGCGGCTGGTGAAGAACAGCACGTACTGATGCGTGTGCGCGACGAAGGAACGGATGACGACATCATCCTCCCGCGTCCCGGCGCCTGTGCGCCCCTTCCCGCCGCGCCCCTGGGCACGGTAGGTGTCGAGCGGCGTGCGCTTGACGTAGCCGTCGCGCGTCAGCGTCACCACCATGGTGCCGGGCTCGATCAGGCTCTCGTCGTCCACATCGGCGATGCCTTCGACGATCTGCGTCAGCCGCGGCGAGGCGATCTTCGCGCGCACGGCGAGCAGTTCCGCCGACATCACCTCCATCCGCCGGATGTACGAGCCGAGGATGTCGAGCAGGTCGCGGATCTTCTCGCCGACCTCGCCGAGTTCGGCGGTGATCTTCTCGCGTTCCAGGCCGGTCAGGCGCTGCAGGCGCAGTTCGAGGATGCCGCGCGCCTGATCCTCGGTGAGCCGCACGGTGCCCGCCGGGGTGATGACGTTGCGGTAGTCGTCGACGAGTTCCAGCAGCACGCCGACATCGCCCGCCGGCCAGTCGCGCTCCATCAGCGCGACGCGCGCGGAAGCGGCGTCGGCGCTGGCGCGAATCACGCGGATCACCTCGTCGATATTGGCGACGGCGATGGCGAGGCCGATCAGCAGGTGCCCGCGTTCCCGCGCCTTGGCGAGGCGGTAGCGGGACCGGCGCAGGATCACGTCCTCGCGGAAGGCGATGAAGGCCTTCAGCGCGTCGCGCAGCCCCATCTGCTGCGGGCGGCCGTTGTGCAGGGCGAGGAAGTTGACCGCGAAGGAAGTCTGCAGCTGCGTCATGCGATACAGCTGGTTCAGCACCACCTCGGCCGTCGCGTCGCGCTTCAGCTCGATGACGATGCGCATGCCCGAGCGGTCGGATTCGTCGCGCAGGTCGGAGATGCCCTCGATCGCCTTGGCGCGGACGAGTTCGGCGATCTTCTCGAGCAGCGTGGACTTGTTGACCTGGTACGGGATCTCGGTGACGGCGATGGCCTGGCGGTTGCCGCGCATCTCCTCGATCTCGGCGCGCGCGCGCAGCGGGATGGAGCCGCGGCCGGTCTCGAAGGCCGAGCGGATGCCCGAACGGCCGAGGATCAGCCCGCCGGTCGGGAAGTCCGGGCCCGGCACGATCTTCATCAACTCTTCGAGCGACGTGTCCGGTTCCGCGATCAGCTTCAGCGTCGCGTCGATGACCTCGGTCGGGTTGTGCGGCGGGATGTTGGTCGCCATGCCGACGGCGATGCCGCCTGCGCCGTTGACCAGCAGGTTCGGGAAGGCCGCCGGCAGGACGCGCGGCTCGCTGGCGCTCTCGTCGTAGTTGGCCTGGAAATCGACCGTGTCCTCGTCGATGCCTTCCAGCAGCGCCATGGCGGATGGCGCGAGGCGCGCTTCCGTGTAGCGCATCGCCGCCGGCGGATCGCCGTCCACCGAGCCGAAATTGCCCTGCCCGTCGATCAGCGGCACGCGCATCGAGAAGGGCTGCGCCATGCGCACCATGGCGTCGTAGATCGAGGAGTCGCCGTGCGGGTGGTACTTACCCATCACGTCGCCGACCACGCGCGCCGACTTGCGGTAGGGCTTGTCGGATGTGTAGCCGGCCTCCTGCATGGCGAACAGGATGCGGCGGTGCACCGGCTTGAGCCCGTCCCGCACATCTGGCAGGGCACGCGCGACGATCACGCTCATCGCGTAGTCGAGGTAGGAGCGGCGCATCTCCTCTTCGAGCGCGACGGGCGTCGCGTCCGAGGGGGTCGGGCCGGGGGTGCTGGGGTCGCTCACGCGGGGGAACTCGATCCGATCTCGTGGGTCATGCGGCGCGGAACGGCGCTGTGCTCGGGCGCCATAGGCACCGCGCGGCGGGCTGCGTCAACCGCCGCGCGGGCACGGGGTCAGAAGGGAATCTCGTCGTCCAGGTCGGTCTTCTTGGAATCCCAGCCGCCGCCGCGGGACCCGCCGCCGGAACGGCCAGCGCCGCCCTCGCTGCCGCCGCGGGAAGCGCCGCCCGAAGGCCTTTCCGAATAGCCGCCGCCCGAGGGACGCTCGGAATATCCGCCACCCTCATCCGCGCCCGAGCCGCCCCGGCCGCCGATGAGCTGCAACTCGCCGCGGTACTGGCGCAGCACGATCTCGGTCGTGTAGCGGTCCTGGCCGTCCTTGTCCTGCCACTTGCGGGTCTCGAGCTGGCCCTCGATGTAGACCTCGCTGCCCTTGCGCAGGTACTTCTCGGCCACTTCACCGAGGCGATCGTTGAAGATCGCGACCGAGTGCCACTCGGTCCGCTCCTGCTGGTTTCCTTCGCGATCCTTGTAACGCTCGGAGGTTGCGAGGCGCAGGTTCACGACCTTGCCGCCGTTCTGGAAGTTGCGCACTTCCGGATCGCGGCCGAGCCGCCCGAGGATGATGACCTTGTTGACGCCCGCCATGAGCCACTCGTTTCCGAAGTTTTGAGCCGAAGACGCTACCATTTTCAGGCTAGCGCGACCATCCCCCACCCGCCGTCGCGGCGGCGCAGCGGCGCGGCAAGCCCTTCCCACGCGGGGGCAGCGGGGGCATATATAGTGAGAACATCACCGGAACACCACCGGCCGGCCCCGCCGCGCCGCGCGGAGCCCCCTGAATGACCGGCCATATCCGTATCCGCGGCGCGCGCCAGCACAACCTGAAGGACGTGGACCTCGACATCCCGAGGGACATGTTGACGGTCGTCACCGGCCTGTCGGGCTCAGGCAAGTCGTCGCTCGCCTTCGACACCATCTACGCCGAGGGGCAGCGGCGCTACGTCGAGTCGCTCTCCGCCTATGCGCGGCAGTTCCTGCAACTGATGCAGAAGCCGGACGTGGATTCGATCGAGGGTCTTTCCCCGGCCATCTCGATCGAACAGAAGACCACCAGCCACAATCCGCGATCGACCGTCGGCACGGTCACCGAGATCAACGACTACATGCGCCTGCTCTGGGCGCGCGTGGGCGTGCCCTATTCGCCGGCCACCGGCCTGCCGATCGAGGCGCAGACCGTCTCCCAGATGGTGGACCGCATCCTGGCGATGCCCGAGGGCACGCGCCTCCTGCTGCTGTCCCCCATCGCCCGCGGCAAGAAGGGCGAATTCAGGAAGGAGATCGCGGAACTCCAGCGCCGTGGCTTCGAGCGCGTGAAGGTCAACGGCACGCTGCACCTCATCAGCGAGGCGCCGAAGCTCGACAAGAAGCTCAAGCACGACATCGAGGCGGTGGTGGACCGCATCGTGGTGCGGGAGGGCATCGCCCAGCGTCTCGCCGACTCCTTCGAGACGGCGCTCTCGCTGTCCGACGGCATCGCCTATGCCGAAAACGCGGACACGAGCGAACGCACAGTGTTCAGCGCGAAATTCGCCTGCCCGGTCAGCGGCTTCACCATCGAGGAGATCGAGCCGCGTCTCTTCTCCTTCAACTCGCCGCACGGCGCCTGCCCGTCCTGCGACGGGCTCGGCATCGAGTCCTTCTTCGACCCGCAACTGGTCGTGCCGCAGGACGACGTCTCGCTGAAGGCCGGGGCGATCATGCCCTGGACCGGCGCGCAGTCGCCCTACTACACGCAGACGCTCGAAAGCCTGGCGAAACACTTCAAGTTCGCCATGACGGCGCCCTGGCAGGAGATCCCGGCCACCGTGCGCCAGCAGATCCTGTTCGGCACCGGCAGCGACGTCGTCACGCTCCGCTACAAGGACGGGCTGCGCGCCTATGAGGTGCAGAAGCCCTTCGAGGGCGTGATCCCGAACCTCGAGCGCCGCTTCAAGGAAACCGACAATCCCTGGGTGCGCGAGGACCTCGCGCGCTACCAGGCCGAGAAGCCCTGCGCCGCGTGCTCCGGCTTCCGGCTGAAGCCGCAGGCGCTGTCGGTGAAGGTCGCGGCCAATCACATCGGCGAGGTCAGCAACCTCTCGATCAAGCGCGCGCGGGACTGGTTCGCCACGGTGATGGAAACCCTGACGCCCCAGCGCCAGGAAATCGCCCGCCGCATCCTGCGGGAGATCGAGGAGCGCCTGCAGTTCCTGGTGGATGTGGGCCTCGACTACCTGAGCCTCGGCCGCTCCTCCGCCACGCTGTCCGGCGGCGAATCGCAGCGCATCCGTCTCGCCTCGCAGATCGGGTCAGGACTGACGGGCGTGCTCTACGTGCTGGACGAACCCTCGATCGGCCTGCACCAGCGTGACAATGAACGGCTGCTGACCACGCTGCGGCGGCTGCGGGACCTCGGCAACACCGTGCTGGTGGTCGAGCACGACGAGGACGCGATCCGCCAGGCGGACCATCTGATCGACATCGGCCCCGCCGCGGGCAAGGGCGGCGGCCGCGTGATCGCCCAGGGCACGCCGGCCGAGGTCGCGGCCAACCCCGCCAGCCTGACGGGGCAGTATCTCTCCGGCATCCGGCGCATCGAGGTGCCGGGCACGCGCCGCAAGCCGGACCGCAAGAAGCAGCTCCGCATCGTCGGCGCCACCGGCAACAACCTGAAGGATCTGAGCGCGTCGATCCCGCTCGGCACCTTCACCTGCATCACAGGCGTCTCCGGTGGCGGCAAGTCCACGCTGGTGATCGAAACGCTCTACAAATCCGCCGCTCGCCGCCTGATGGGCGCGGCCGAGGTCCCTGCCCCGCATGACCGCATCGAGGGGCTGGAGCACCTCGACAAGATCATCGACATCGACCAGTCGCCGATCGGCCGCACGCCACGGTCCAACCCCGCGACCTACACCGGGTTGTTCGCGCCCATCCGCGACTGGTTCGCGGAGATGCCGGAGAGCCGCGCGCGCGGCTACAAGGCCGGCCGCTTCTCCTTCAACGTGAAGGGCGGCCGCTGCGAGGCCTGCCAGGGCGACGGCCTCATCAAGATCGAGATGCACTTCCTGCCCGACGTCTACGTCACCTGCGACACCTGCAAGGGCAAGCGCTACAACCGCGAGACGCTCGAAGTGAAGTTCCGCGGCAAGTCCATCGCCGATGTGCTCGACATGACGGTGGACGAAGGCGTGGAGTTCTTCTCCGCCGTGCCCTCCATCCGCGACAAGCTGAGCGTGCTGCGCGACGTGGGCCTCGGCTACATCCACCTCGGCCAGCAGGCGACGACGCTATCGGGCGGCGAGGCGCAGCGGATCAAGCTGTCGAAGGAACTCTCGCGCCGCGCCACGGGGCGCACGCTCTACATCCTGGACGAACCGACCACCGGCCTGCATTTCGAGGATGTGCGCAAGCTGCTGGAAGTCCTCCACGCGCTGGTCGAGCAGGGCAACACGGTGGTGGTGATCGAGCACAACCTCGAGGTCATCAAGACCGCCGACTGGGTGCTCGACCTGGGCCCGGAGGGCGGCGAAGGCGGCGGGCGCCTGATCGCCGAGGGCACGCCGGAGGACATCGCGGCGGTGGCGGAAAGCCATACGGGGCGCTTCCTAGGCCCGCTGCTGGCCCGCACGGAGGCCCGGCCGGCAGCGAAGCGCAAGCGCGCCTGACCGCCTGGCCCCGGGCCCTTCACGCGACAGGGCACGGCTTCGACCACGCCATGCCGTTCCCGGTGCGCGCCGGGATGCAGGCGGTTCGTCGCACGCTTCCTGCCGGCCGCGGGGGCCGGTGTTCGCGGCACGCTATTGCAGATGCGGGAAGGCGGTGGGGAGGGGCGACACCGGCGGCCTCCGATCATTGCGCCAGGACTAGACCGCCGCGCCGACGCCCTTCACCGCATCGTTTCAGACCCGGCCCCGCAGCCCGGCGAGCGTCACCGCAAGCCGGTCGCCGAGGCCCCGCCCCGGGACGTCCCGACCTGCCGCGAGGCGCACGAGGTCCCGGCGCGCCAGTACCGCCGGCAGCGCCGCGGCCAGGGCGCCACGCGGGAC
>NZ_JAAEDM010000018.1 GCF_018129065.1 Neoroseomonas soli
CGCCGACTGCGCATGGACGGCGGTGAAGGCGCGTGCGCCCTCGCCCGACGGGTCGGCGATGCGCGCGAGCGCGGCCTCGGTCAGCGCGGCGGCAGTGGTGCGGCCCGCGGCCAGCGCGGCGGCGGCATCGGCGATCGTCTTCATCTCGGCGCGGCTCCTCAGTGTCGCGCCATGTTCTCCGGGCTGCGCGGGCTCGGCAAGGCGTCCCGCGGTGCAATCCCCGTGCACGGCCACGGCACGGGGGCGTAACATTGGGGCGCGCCGGGCCGGGTGCCTGAACTCGGCCCGCGACCGGGAAGGGAGGCCAGGCCATGTTCGACATCGATCGACTCGTCGAGGATTGCCGCCAGGCGATCGAGCAGGACCGCACCCACAAGTCGGTGCGGGAGGTGATCGCGCGCGCCGTCTCGGACCCCGGCGCCGTCCTCGCCGCGATGGGCGAGCCGAAACGCGCGGGGCTCTCCCCGATCTACCGCTCGCCGGAATTGACCATCCTGAACCTGGTCTGGGGTCCGTACATGACGCTGCTGCCGCACGACCACCGCATGTGGGCCGTGATCGGCATCTATACGGGCCGGGAGGACAATATATTCTGGCGGCGGATCGAGACCGGCGAAGGCCACCACATCGAAGCCGCCGGCGCCAAGGCCCTCGCCACCCGCGATTGCGCGGTGCTGGGCCGGGACGTGATCCATTCCGTCACCAACCCCATCCCCCGCCTGACCGCGGCCCTGCACGTCTATGGCGGCGACTTCTTCGCCGCCGAGCGCAGCGAATGGGACCCGGAGACCCTCGACGAACGCCGCTTCGACGTGGACGCGGCGGCGCGGCGCTTCGAGGATTCGAACGCCGCGCTCACCCGCGGTCAGTAGATGTCGGGCTCGGGCGTCGGCAGCGTGCCTTCGAGGAAGCGCAGGTCGCAGCCCTCGTCCGCCTGGGTGACGTTGTCGAGGTAGAGCGAGGTCCAGCCGCGCCCGTAGCGCCGCTGCGGCGGCGTCCAGGCGGCGCGGCGGCGTTCCATCTCCGCCTCGTCCACCAGCAGGTCAAGCCGCCGGCCCGCGACGTCGAGGCGGATCAGGTCGCCGTCCTTCACCAAGGCGAGCGGCCCGCCGACATGGCTTTCCGGCGCCACGTGCAGGACGCAGGTGCCGTAGGACGTGCCGGACATGCGCGCATCCGACAGCCGCACCATGTCGCGCACGCCTGCCTGCAGCATCTTCTTCGGCAGCGGCAGCATGCCCCATTCCGGCATGCCGGGCCCGCCCTGCGGCCCGGCCTGCTTCAGCACCAGCACGGAATCGGGCGTGACGGGCAGGTCGGGATCGTCGAGGCGCTTCTTGAGGTCGGCGTAGTCCTCGAACACCACCGCCGGCCCGGTGTGCTGCAACAGGCGCGGATCGGCGGCCGAGGTCTTGATGACGGCACCCTTCGGCGCCAGCGAGCCCTTCAGTACCGCGAGCCCGCCCTCGCTCTGCAACGGCTTGTCGAGCGGCAGGATCACGCTCTCGTCGAAGACCTCGGCGCCCTCGATGTCCTCCCCGATGCTGCGGCCCGTGACCGTGCGCGCCGAGAGGTCGAGGTAGTCGCGGATGCGGTTGAGGAAGGCGCGCGCGCCGCCGGCGTAGAAGAAATCCTCCATCAGGTATTCGCCCGCATTGGGGCGCAGGTTCGCCACCAGCGGCACGCGCTGCGACAGCGCGTCGAAGCGCTCGAGATCCAGCATCACGCCGGCGCGCCGCGCCATGGCGATGAGGTGCGGGATCGCATTGGTCGATCCGCCGAAGGCCATGGTGGCGGTGACGGCGTTGTCCACGCTGCCCTCGGTGATGAGCGCCTGCGGCGTCAGGTCCTCCCACACCATCTCGACGATGCGCTTGCCGGTCTCGGTGGCCATGCGCGGATGGGCGGAATCCGCGGCGGGGATGGAGGAAGCGCCGGGCAGGGTGAAGCCCAACGCCTCCACCGCCAGCATCATCGTCGCCGCGGTGCCCGCGGTCATGCAGGTACCGAAGGACCGCGCGATGCCGCCCTCCATGTCCTTCCACTGCGCCGGCGTGATGTTCCCCGCGCGCAGCTCCGCATGGTACTTCCACACGTCGGAACCGGAACCGAGCGTCTTGCCGCGCCAGTTGCCGCGCAGCATCGGCCCGGCGGGAACGAAGATCGACGGCAGCCCCGACGAGATCGCACCCATCATCAGCCCCGGCGGCGTCTTGTCGCAGCCGCCGAGCAGCACCAGCCCGTCGCAGGGATGCGACCGCGCCAGTTCCTCCGTCTCCATCGCCAGCAGGTTGCGATAAAGCATGCTGGTCGGCTTCTGGTACTGCTCCGTCACGGGATGCGCGGGCAGTTCGACCGGGAAGCCGCCGGCCTGCCACACGCCGCGCTTCACTTCCTCCGCCCGCGTGCGGAAGTGGAAGTGGCAGGGGCTGAGTTCCGACCAGGTGTTGATGATGCCGATCACCGGCTTGCCGCGGAAATCATCCTCGGCATAGCCGGCCTGGAGCATGCGGCTGCGATGGCCGAAGGCGCGCAGGTCGTCGACGCCGAACCAGCGGTGGCTGCGCAGTTCCTCGGGGCGCTTGCGGGGCATGGCGGGTCCTCCTCGTACTTCCCGGAAAGGCTGCCAACTGCTATGGCAGTTGTCCATGGCCGCCGCCGAAACAGCCCGAGGAAGGCTCGCGCCGCTGGCCGAGGAGGAGACGCTCTCCCTCGGCGAACGGGCCTATCGCCGCCTCCGGGCCTCCATCGTGCAGGGCATGCTGCCGCCGGGTGGGAAGATTTCCGAACGCGGCCTGGCGACGCAGCTCGGCATCTCCGCCCAGCCGGTGCGGGAGGCGCTGCAGCGCCTCGAACAGGACGGCATGGTCATCACCCTGCCGCGCCGCGGGACCGTGGTGGCGGAAGTCGGCCCGGCGCAACTCGCCGAACTCGGGCGCATCCGCGCTGCCCTCGAAGGGGTGGCGGCGGCGCTGGCGGCGGAGCGGCTCGAGGCCGGGGCGCTTGCCGCCTTCGCCGCCATCCTCGCGCGCATGAAGGCCGGCACCGAGACCGCCGACCATGAAGCCCTGGACGCGGCGAACGAGGATTTCCACGCCCGCATCCACCACGCGACGGGGAACCCGTTCCTGATCCGCTCCCTCGGTTCGCTGCGTGCCTACGACCATCTCGGGCGCTGCCGCGCGGTCGGCAGCATGCCGCGCGACCTGCCCAGGGCGCTGCGCGAGCACCAGGGCATCGTCGCCGCCCTGCGGCGCCGCGACCCTACCTTGGCCGAGGCCCGGATGCGCGCGCATGTGCTGCGCTCGCTCGTCACCAACGGCGTGTTGCGGCCGCCCCGGGGGAAACGATCGCCATGACGCTTGCCGAGGCGCTGTCCGGTATTTCCGGGATCCTGGTCACGCCGTTCGACGCGCATGACGGAATTGCCCCGGCCCGCCTCGCCCCCATCGTCGAGCGCTGCGTCGCGGCGGGCGTGGACGCGCTGACCGTCAACGGCAACACCTCCGAGTTCTACGGCCTGACCATCTTCGAGGCGGAACGCATGCAGGCGGAGGTCCCCGCGCTGATTGCCGGCCGGGCACGCATCATCGCCGGCGTCGGGCGCAGCGTGACGGAGGCGGTGCGCCTCGCCGCGCGCGCGAAGGCGGACGGCGCCGACGCCGTCATGGTGCACCAGCCGCCCGACCCCTTCGCCAGCCCGCGCGGCGTGGCGGATTACGTGCGCCGCGTCGCCGAGGCGGCGGGCCTGCCTGTCGTGCTCTACCTGCGCAATGCCGGCATCGGGCACGACGCGATCGCGGCGCTCTGCGCGTTGCCCGGGGTGGTCGCGGTGAAGTGGGCCAATCCCGACCTGATGGCGCTCGCCCGCGCCATCCGCGCCGCGCCCGGCATCCGCTTCGTCTGCGGCCTGGCCGAGCCCTGGGCGCCGCCGATGACGGCCCTCGGCGCGCAGGGCTTCACCTCCGGCCTCATCAATCTCGCGCCGGAGCGCTCTGTCGCCATCCTCGCCGCGCTGCGCGCCGGCAACATGCCGCGCGCCAATGCCCTGATCGCGGAGATGGCACCCTTCGAGGCGCTGCGCGCCGAGGAGCAGAACGGCGCCAATGTCTCGGTCGTGAAGGCTGCGCTGGCCCTGGCGGGGGACGATGTCGGCCATGCGCGGCCGCCGGCTTCCTGGCCGCTGGCGCCGGAATCCCTCGCGCGGCTTCGCGACCTCGTGGCAGGCTGGCGGAGAGGCTGACACCGGCGTTGACGTCCGTCACGCCGGCGCATCAAACTGCGATCTGCTATTGCAGCCAATGAAAACCGAGGGGTGGCCCGACCAACCCCCGACGCGGAGGAGACGTTGATGGACCCCACCCCCTGGCGGCGTGGCCGCCTCCTGCTGGCTGCGCTGGCAACCGCCGCCCTTGGTGCGATCGGCCTGTCGGCCGCGCCGGCCGCGGCCCAGGAATGGCGCGGCTGGAACATCCATGCGGCCGACTATCCCAATGGCATCGGCATGGATGCCTTCACTCGCATGGTCGGCGAACGCACCAGCAATCGCATCCGCATGCGCACCTTCCACTCCGCGCAGCTCGGCCAGCAGGACGAGGCGATCCAGCAGATGCGCCTCGGCACCATCGACTTCGCCAACTTCAACCTTTCGCCCTTCAACAACCTGGCGCCGACGACGAACGTCGTCACGCTGCCCTTCCTGTTCCGCGACGTGGGGCACATGCAGCAAGCGATCGACGGGCCGGCGGGGGAGGCGATCGCGCAGGACCTCGAGCGCATCGGCATCATCGCGCTGTCCTGGTACGACGCGGGCGCGCGCAGCCTCTACACGACGCGGCCGGTGCGCACGCCGGCCGACCTGCGCGGCATGAAGATCCGCGTGCAGACCTCCGACCTCTGGATCGACCTGATGCGCGCGCTCGGCGCCAACCCGACGCCGCTGCCGTTCGGGGAGGTCTTCACCTCGCTCCAGTCCGGCGTGATCGACGGGGCGGAGAACAACTGGCCATCCTACGAGAGCACGCGGCACTTCGAGGTGGCGCGCTACTATTCGACCACCGAGCATTCCAACGTGCCGGAGGTGCTTGCCGTCTCCGCCCAGCGCTGGCGCCGGCTGAACGATCAGGAACGCGCCATCCTGCGCGATGCCGCGCGTGAATCCGCCACGATCCAGCGCCGCGCCTGGGCCGAGCGCGAGCGCGTCTCCCGCGAGCGCGTCGCCGCGGCCGGTGTGACCGTCATCGAGATCAGCGACCGCGCGCCCTGGTCCGCGTTGATGGAGCCGGTCTACGCCAAGTACGCCGCGGATGCGCGGCTCGCGGCGCTGGTGCGCCAGATCCGCGAACTCCGGTGAACGCCTTCTCCCGCGCGCTCGACTGGCTCGCCGCGCTGACGGTCGCCGTGGCGGGCGCCGCGCTGGTCGGCCTGCTCGCCATGATGGGCTGGCTGGTCTTCGGCCGCTACGTGCTGAACGACACGCCGACCTGGATCGAGCGCGCGGCGACGCTCGCCATCCTGGCGATCGCCATGCCGGTGGCAGCGGTCGGCGTGCGGGAGCGCTTCCACCTCTCCGTCCTCGGCGTGCGAGAGGCGCTGCCGCGCCCCGCGCAGCGCTGGGTCGCGCTCGGCTGCGACACGCTGATGGGCCTGTTCGGCCTCGGCATGGCGGTGTGGTCGTGGGAACTCGTCGGCATGGTGGCGGCGTTCAGGATCCCGCTGCTCGGCATCAGCCAGGGCTGGACCTACGTGCCGATGGCGGTCGGCGGGGCGCTGATGGTGCTCTTCGCCATCGAGCAGGTGCTGAAGGACATCCTGTCGAAGGAAGCCCCGGAACAGCGCGGCGTCGCCGCCGCCTTCCTGGAGTAGCGCGCGCGTGGAACCGGGACTCCTCCTGATCTTTGCGGTCTTCGCGATCGGCGTGATGGCCGGCGTGCCGGTGGCCTTCTGCCTCGGCATCGCCGCCGTCGCGGGCTTCCTGTGGGAAGGGCTGAACCCCGCCGTCGCCTTCCAGCAGATGGCGAGCGGCATGAGCATCTTCGCGCTCCTCGCCATCCCCTTCTTCATCTTCGCTGGCGAGATCATGCTGCATGGCGGTATCGCCCGGCGGCTGATCGCCCTCGCTTCCGCCTGCGTCGGCTGGATGCGCGGCGGGCTCGGCATGGTGGATGTCTCCACCTCCATGCTGTTCGGCGGGATCTCCGGCTCGGCGGTGGCGGACACCTCGGCGACGGGCGTCATCCTGATCCCGGCGATGAAGGCCAAGGGCTACGGGGTGGACTACGCGGTGTCGCTGACCGTGACATCGTCCATAGCGGGCATCCTGATCCCGCCCTCGCACAACATGATCCTCTATTCGCTGGCGGCGGGGGGCGGCATCTCGGTCTCGGCGCTCTTCATCGCGGGCATCGTGCCGGGTGTGCTGATGTGCCTCTTCCTCGGCATCGCCGCCTATGTCGTGGCGGTGCGCCGCGGCTACCCGGCCGAGGCGTGGAAGGGCTTCGGGCACCTGGCCTGGACCTTCGTCGATGCGATGCCGGGTCTGCTGACCGCCTTCATCATCCTCGGCGGCGTGCTGACGGGCATCTTCACCGTCACGGAGAGCGCGGCCTTCGGCGCCATCTGGGCGCTTCTGGTGACGATCCTGGCTTATCGCGCACTCAGCTGGGAGAACTTCGTCATCGCCGTCCGCGCCTCGGTGCGGACGACCGCGGTGGTCTTCCTGCTGGTCGGCACGGCGACCGCCTTCGCCTGGCTGCTGGCGATGTACCGGCTGCCGGAGATCCTCACCGATGGCATGCTCGCCATCAGCGACAATCCCATCGTCATCCTGCTGCTGATCAACGTCTGCCTGCTGGTCCTCGGCTGCGTGATGGACATGGCGGCGCTCATCCTCATCACGACGCCGATCTTCCTGCCGGTGGTCACCGCCATCGGCATGGACCCGGTGCAGTTCGGCATGGTGATGATGATGAACCTCGGCCTCGGCCTGACCACGCCGCCGGTGGGGGCGGTGCTGTTCGTCGGCTGCGCCATCGGGCAGATCCGCATCGAGCACATCATGCGGACCATCATGCCTTTCTGGGGCGCGATCCTGGTCGCGCTCGCCTTCACCACCTACTGGCCGGACATTTCCCTGACGCTGCCGCGCCTGCTGCTCGGCTACGGAGGCTGACGCCATGACCGCACCCGCCAGGCCTGTCCTGCTCACCGGCGCCTCCGGCGCGCTCGGGCGGCATCTCGCCAAGGCGCTGTCCGAGCACGGCTGGCGCCTGCGCCTGACCGACATCGTGCCCTTCCCGGACCCGATGCCGGCGAACGCATCCTTCGTGAAGGCCGACCTCAATGACGGCGTGGCGCTGATCCGCCAGGCGGAGGGCTGCGGCGCCATCCTGCATTTCGGCGGCGTCAGCGTGGAGCGTCCCTTCGAGGAGGTGCTCGGCCCCAACCTCCGCGGCCTCTACCATGTGTATGAAGCGGCGCGGCGGGAAGGCGCGCGGGTGGTCTTCGCCAGTTCCAACCACTCGATCGGCTTCCACGAACGCCCCACGGGCAACAGCGAGCGCCTGGACCACGACTGCGCCTTCCGCCCGGACGGCTACTACGGCCTGTCCAAGGCCTATGGTGAATTGATGGGGCGCATGTACTGGGACAAGCACGGCATCGAGAACGTCAACCTTCGCATCGGCTCCTGCTTCCCGAAGCCGGTCGACCGGCGGATGCTCTCCACCTGGCTGTCCTTTGGCGACCTGACGCGGCTGGTGGAGCGCTGTGTGCTCGCCGATCGGGCCGGACATGCCGTGATCTGGGCCTGCTCTGACAACCCGGCCTCCTATTGGGGCAGGGACCATCGCGAGCGCATCGGCTGGGCGCCCCGGGACTCCGCCGAATCCTGGCGGCCGGAGGTGGCGCATGTCACCGCCGACCCGGTGACCGAGCGTTACCAGGGCGGCGGCTACACAGCGATCGAGTATTCGCGGGCGAAGCCTTCCCCGCGCGATGCCTTCTCTCTGGAAGACTGATCCGGCTCAGCGCGCCGGCTCGCGGCTCGGCGACGGCGGCAGTCCCAGGCCGCGCGCCGCGCAAGTCCATCGGTGGGCGCGGCCTAGGCCGCGTTCGCGGGCACGACGCTGGTCCAGTTGTGCGCGTCGTTGCTGCGCCCGTACTGGATGCCGACGATGGCGTCGTAGAGCTTCTGCGTCACTTCGCCGGTCTGCCCGCCGTTGATGACCACGTCCTCGCCCTTGTAGCCGAGCGTGCCCACCGGCGAGACCACCGCCGCCGTGCCCGTGCCCCACATCTCGCGCAGGGTCCCGTTGCGGCCGGCTTCCATCACCTCGTCGATGGTGATCGGCCGCTCGCTGACCTTCAGGCCCCAGTCGCGCATCAGTTGCAGCGTGGAGGCGCGGGTGACGCCGTCGAGGATCGTGCCGGCGAGCGGCGGCGTGATCACCTCGTCGCCGATGCGGACCATGATGTTCATGGTGCCGACCTCGTCGAGGTACTTGCGGTGCACGCCGTCCAGGTAGAGCACCTGGGTGTAGCCTTCCTTTTCCGCATCCCGCTGGCCGGCCAGGGACTGGGCGTAGTTCGCCGCCGTCTTGGCCTCCCCCGTGCCGCCCTTCACCGCGCGCACGTGCTTGTCGGTGGCAAGGATGCGCACCGGCTTCACGCCTTCCTTGTAGTAGGAGCCGACCGGCGAGAGGATGAGGAAGTAGAGGTAGTTGTGCGCCGGGTGAACGCCGAGCATCACGTCCGTCGCGATGATGGTCGGGCGCAGATACAGCGCCGTGCCGGCCTTGCGCGGCACCCAGTCCGCATCCACGCCGACCAGCGCGTCGAAGCTCTGGCGGATGATGTCCACCGGCAGGTCCGGCATGCACATGAGCTGGGCGGAGCGGTTGAAGCGCTCGGCATGGCGCTGGGCGCGGAACAGGCGGATCTGCCCGTCATCGCCGCGGAAGGCCTTGAGCCCGTCGAAGATCGCCTGGCCGTAGTGCAGCACCGAGGTCGCGGGGTCGAGGCTGATCGGGCCATACGGCTCGATGCGCGGGTTGAACCAGCCCTTCCCTTCCTCATAGTTCATCAGGAACATGTGGTCCGTCATGACCTTGCCGAAGGACAGCGAATCATCCGCCGGCTTCTGCTTCGGCGAGGTGGTGCGCGTGATCGGGAACTGGCCCATGCGGCGGATCCTTCCTGATTCGTTATGCGTGCGGGCTGGCGATGCGGGCAGCAGCGACGACGAAAGAATGTTGCGTCAATGGCCAATAAGTTAGAATGACACGTCTGATCGGTCAATGATACTGACCCAAGAGGAGGCCCACGGCAGCACATGTCAGGCAGTCGCAGCGCGCAGATCGCGGACACCCCGGAACGCAGCACGCTGCCGGCCGGACGCAACCTTCTCTTCCTGCGGGAGGAGGAACTGCGTCTCGCCCAGGACCTGCTCTATTTCGGCTACCGGGACTTCACCGCGGGCGCGGACGCGATCCTCGCCGAACTCGGCATGGGCCGCGCGCACCATCGCGTGCTGCATTACGTCGGGCGCCGGCCAGGCATCACGGTGGGCGACCTGCTGGGTATCCTCGCCATCACAAAGCAGAGCCTCGGCCGCGTTCTGCAGCCGCTGGTCGAGGACGGCTACGTGACCCAGACGCCGGGACGCAACGACCGCCGCCAGCGCCTGCTGACGCTGACCGAGAAGGGGGCCGCGCTGGAGCGCCGTCTCTTCGAGCGCCAGCGCGAGACAGTGATGCAGGCCTACCGCGAGGCGGGCCCGGCCGCGGTGGAAGGCTTCCGCCGCGTGATGCGCGGGCTGATGGGCGAGCAGGCGCGGGCTGCCTGCGACCTGCTGGAAGGGCCGGCCGTCGCGCCGGGCACGACCCGATGAACGGATCGGCCGAGACCGCGCACCTTCTTGTCGTCGATGACGACGCCAGGCTGCGCGACCTCCTGCAGCGCTTCCTCACCGAGCAGGGCTTCCGCGTCACCGCGGTGGCGGACGCGGCCGCGGCGCGGCGTTCCATCGCCGCCATGATGTTCGACCTGCTGGTGCTCGACGTCATGATGCCCGGCGAATCCGGCCTGGCACTGGCCGAATCCCTGCGCCGCGACGGCGACGAGGTGCCCATCCTGATGCTGACGGCGCGCGGCGCGCCGGAAGACCGCATCGCCGGCTTCGAGCACGGCGTGGACGACTATCTGGCCAAGCCCTTCGACCCGCGCGAGCTCGCGCTGCGCATCCGCACCATCCTGCGCCGTGCCGCGCCGGCCTCCGCACCGCAACCGCTCTCCGCCGCGCCGGTCCAGCTCGGGCTGCGCTGGTTCGACATCGAGCGCGCCGAACTGCGCGGTCCGGAAGGCGTGGTGCGGCTGACGGGGGGCGAGGCTTCCCTGCTGCAGGCGCTCGCGCGCCGCGTGGGCGAGGTGCTGAGCCGCGAGGAGATCGGCGCCGCCCTCGGTACGCCCGAGGCGGGCGAGCGCGCGATCGACGTGCAGGTGACGCGGCTGCGGCGCAAGATCGAGACCGATCCCCGCGAGCCGCGGTTCATCCAGACCATCCGGCACCGGGGGTACGTGTTGAGGCCGGGGCCGTGAGGGGAAGGGAAGGTCGGGGGGAGGGGAACCTCCCCCGAACCCCCTCCCTTCTTTGGCTTTTGGGGACTGACGGCGGCGGGTGGTGCCGGGGATCCGGAAGGGCCGTCCAGCGCGTGCGCGACAACTCTGAATTCGCAACACAGCCGCGCGCGTAGGGCTCCGCGATCCCGCACTTCGCTGGTGCGGGTTGCTTGAGGAGGCACCGGGCTCGCCACGGCAGCAGTTCGTGGCTTGTCCTGCCCATGGCCACCACCAGGCATCTGGGATGAAGACATGGTCCGCTTCGATCTGGAGAGCCAGGGCGACGTACCGCGCCAAGCGGCATTGCGGCGCGCCATTGTCGCCGCCATTGAAACGGCGCGGCTTGCCCCCGGGCAGGCGCTGCCCTCCTCCCGGGAACTCGCGCAAAGCCACGGGCTGGCGCGCAACACCGTGGTCGCGGTCTATGAGGACCTCATCGCGCGCGGCCTGCTGCACAGCGTGCCGCGGCGGGGCGTCTTTGTCGCGGCCGGCGCGGCGTCAGCCCCGGCCCGCGACGCGCCGCCGCCATCACCGGCGACGCCCGGCTGGACCGAGCGCCTGCAACGCCGTCCGTCGCTCCAGCGGAACATCGTCAAGCCGAGGGACTGGCAGCGCTACCCGTACCCCTTCATCTACGGCCAGGTTGATCCTGGCCTCTTCCCGCTCGCCGCCTGGCGCGCCTGCTCGCGCGATGCCCTCGGCCGCAATGCGGTCAACTGGTGGGTCGCGGACCACATCGCGGAGGACGACCCGCTCCTCATCGAGCAGTTGCGGCGCCATGTGCTGCCCCGCCGCGGCATCCTGGCGCGGGAGGACGAGATCCTGACGACGCTCGGCTCGCAGGAAGGCTTCTACCTCGTCGCCCAATTGCTGTTCGGGCCGGGCACCACGGTGGGGGTGGAGGATCCCGGCTATCCCGACGCCCGCAATATCGCCGTCCTGCACGCCGGCGCGGTACGCCATCTGCCCGTGGACGCGGAGGGCCTGGTGCCGGGGCCATCGCTGGACGGTCTCGACGCCCTCATTCTCTCACCCGGCCACCACTGCCCGACCATGGCCCCGCTGTCGCCGGCGCGGCGGCGCACGCTGCTCGAATGGGCGAGGCAGTCGGGCGCCGTGTTGATCGAGGACGACTACGAAGGCGACCTCGGCGACGGTGGGCCCGCGCTCTGTGCGCAGGACCGTGCGGGCTGCGTCCTTCACCTCGGCAGCTTTTCCAAGGTTCTTGCACCGGGCGTGCGGCTCGGCTTCCTGGTGGGCCCGGCGCCCTTCATCGCCGAGGCGCGCGCGCTTCGGCGCCTGATGCATCGGAACACGCCGCTCGTCGTGCAGCGCACCGCCGCCCTGTTCCTGGCCGAGGGGCATTATGACGGCCTGATCGCGAAGCTGCGCGAGGCAGAGCACGAACGACGCATGGCGTTGCGGAACGCCGTGCGGCAGCATCTGCCGGCTTTCGGCATGGCCGAGCATGCCGAAGGTAGTGCGCTCTGGCTGCGCTGCCCGCCCGGCATCGGTGCGGATGCATTGTGCGCCGCTGCCGCCGGGGGCGGCGTGCTGGTCGAACCCGGCGGTGTGTTCTTCGCCGATCCCGCCACGGCCCCCGACTGCATCCGCCTTGGCATCTCCGCCATTCCGGCGGAACGGATCGAGCCGGGCATCATGCGGCTTGCGGCCTGTGCGCGGATCCTCGCCGACCGCCATGAGGCGCCGGCGCCGTAGCGGCATTCAGCCCCAGATATCGGCCGCGGCGCGCAAGGCCGAGAGCAGGCTGGCGGCCAGCAGCACGAGGATGCTGACACGACGGTAGGCGTGCTGGCGATCCTCGCGGAACTGGCGCGCGCCGATCGCCTGGCCGACGAACAATGCCGGGAGCAGCCAGGCGGTCAGCAGCAACACTTCCCCGGTGACGAGGCCGGAGGCCGCCGCAAGGCCTGCACCGATCACGTCCGCCAGCAGGAAGTAGAGCAGCAGCGAGGCGCGCCCTATCGCGATCGCGCCCGGCGAGGCGAGGAAGAACAACACCACCGGCGGCCCGCTCATGGCTGCGCCGCCGTTCAGCACGCCCGAAACCATGCCTGCCGCCACTGCCATGCGGCGCCCCGGGGGATGGCGGAAGCGCAGGCCGGCGCTCATCAGAAGCGCGGTGGCGAGCACCACCGCGGCGATGGCAAGTCGCATCACTTCCGTAGGCAGGAGCGACAGCCCGTACAGGCCCAACGGCGTGCCGAGCACCGCGCCCCCCGTCAGCATGAGCACGATGCGCCACTGCGCCTGCCGCCACACCTTCGGCAGCAACTGCGCGCTCGCCACGACCTCGAGCAGCAGGACCAGGGGAACGGCGACGATCGGCGCCAGCACCAGGCTCAGCAACGGCACCGCCACGAGGGCGAAGCCGAAGCCGGTGAAGCCCCGCAGCACCGCCACGGCGAAGACCATGGCGGCGCAGACCGCCGCGGTCGGCGACAATAGGCTCGTCACATCCATGTCGCCGCCGTTCGTCCGTTGCGCCCGGTCAGTCCATCGTCACATTCGCGGCGCGGGCGACGGCGCCCCAGGTTTCGACATCGCGCCGGAACTGCGCGGTCCACTCGGGCGCGGTCAGCGGCGGCTCGACCGGAATGGAACCGCCCGCGACGATCGCCGCCCGCACCTCGGGCAGGTTCGCCGCGCGCACGAAGGCGGCGTTCAGGCGATCGACCATCGGCTGCGGCGTGCCGGCGGGCGCGAAGGCCGCATGCCAGCCGACGGCGTCGAACGGCACGCCCGCCTCGGACAGCGTCGGTATCTCGGGAAGCGCCGCGGCACGGCGCGGGCCGGTGATGGCGAGCGCCTTCAGCCGGCCGGCGGCGACATGCGGCGCCATGGACACGACATCGAAGATGCCGACGGTCAGTTGCCCGGACAGCAGGTCCGGCATGGCCTGCGCGCCGCCGCGATAGGGTGCGTGCGTCATGCGCACACCGGCGTGCTGCTGGATGCTCTCGCCCACGAGATGCGGCGGCGTGCCGTTGCCGAAGGAGGCGAAGATCACGCCGTCAGGCTCCCGCCGCGCCTGGGCGATCAGGTCGGTGATGCTGTTGAGCGGGCTCTCGGGGCGCGTGACCACCAGCAGGGGCACCAGCGCGAGCTGCGCCACGCCGACGAGGTCCTGCACCGGATCGAAGGGGAGCCGGGTGTAGACGGAAGGGGCGATGGCAAGCCCGCCGGCGGTCACCAGCACGGTGTAGCCATCCTTCGGCGCGCGGGCGGCGGCCTCGGCGCCGATCAGCCCGCCGGCGCCGGGGCGGTTGTCCACCACGACGGGCTGGCCGAGGTCGCTGCGCATCTTCTCCGCCACCAGCCGAGCGACGATGTCGCCGCCGCCCCCCGGCGGATACGGATAGATGATGCGGATGGGCCGCGTCGGAAAGGTTCCCTGGGCCTGGGCGGTGCCGGCGCCGGCAAGAGCGGTCGCACCGAGAGCGAGAAGGTGACGGCGATGCATGGTCGTTCCCTTGGGTTGTTCAGCGCGGAATCTGCAGCGCCTGGACCGGCGTGAGGCCCAGGGGGCGGAATGCTTCGGCCGCGGCATCCGTGCCGGCCGTGCCGATCAGCACCAGCGCCTCGGCGGCGCCGGTCGGCAGCGGGTGGGGGGCGATCTCGGTGCGCCGGCCGACGCGCTGCACGAGCCAGGCCCGGCCCGTCTCGCCGGCCATGCGGAGCAGGCCCTTGGCGCGCAGCACCGGCGCCGGCAGGCGATCGAGCGCGGCGCGGAGTTCCGCTTCGGCCAGGGGGCGTGACGGGCGCAGCGTCACCGTCTCGAACAGCGAGGCATGGCGGGCCGGGCGCGAAGGGCCGAGGCGGCGATCCGCGCCGGTTTCGCCGAGCACCACCTCCGGCGGCACCGCGCCGTGCGAGACGGTCAGCAGGCGCGCCTTCGGCGCCAGTTCCGCCAGGGCGGCGCGAGCGGCCTCGATGCTCTCCGCCGGCGCCAGGTCCGGCTTGGTGAGGAAGAGCAGATCCGCCGCCTGCAGCTGGCGCCGGGCGGTCTCGCCCACGAGCGGGTCCGTCAGCAGGGCCGTGATGCCCGACGCATCGGCCAGCACCACGACGCCGGCAAGCACGAGGTCCGGGTCGATCAGCGCGATCTCGGCGATGCGCCAGGGATCGGCGACGCCGCTTGCCTCCACCACGATGTGCTCGGGTGTCGGGCGGCGCGCCAGGATGGTGGCAATGCCCCGGCCGAGATCGTCGCCCATCGCGCAGCAGACGCAGCCATTGCTGAGGGCGATGGTGTCGCCCTCCCGCGCCACGATCAGGCTGGCGTCGATGTTCACCGCGCCGAAGTCGTTCACCAGCACCGCGAGCCGCGCCCCGCCCGGCTCGGCCAGCAGCGCGTTCACCAGCGTGGTCTTGCCTGCCCCGAGGAAGCCGCCGATGACGGTGAGCGGGACGCGCAGCCCCGCATTGATCCTCATGCCGCGACCGGGAAGGGGCGGCCGCCGAGCACGGTGCCCCAGACCTTCACGTCCTTCAGCCGCTCCGGCGCGACTTCCAGCGGGTCGTCCTGCAGCACGCAGAAATCGGCGGCCTTGCCGACTTCGATGCTGCCGATCTCATGGTCGAGCTTCAGCGTCCAGGCAGCGCCGAGGGTGATCGCGCGCAGCGCCATCGGCACGCTGATGCGTTCCTCCGGTCCCAGCACGCGGCCCTTCGCCGTCAGGCGGTTCACCGCGCACCAGGCGGTGAAGAGCGGCCCGATCGGCGTCACCGGCGCGTCGGAGTGGATGGCGAAGTTGACGCCGCTCGTCGCCGCGGTGCGCGCCGCGTTGATGCGGCGGGCGCGGTCGGGGCCCATGGTGTGCGCCCAGTGCTCCTCGCCCCAGTAGTAGACATGGTTGCTGAAGAGATTTGCGCAGATGCCGAGGGCGGCCATGCGACGGAACTGCGCCGCATCCGCCATCTGGCAATGCTGCAGCGTGTGGCGGTGGTCGAGGCGCGGCGTCCGCTGGAGGGCGCGGTCGATCGCGCCGATCATCACCTCGATCGCCTCGTCGCCATTGGTGTGGATGTGGCACTGGACCCCGGCGGCGTGGTAGGCGTCCAGGTAGTCCGCCAGCACCTCCGGCGCCATGTTCCACACGCCGTTCGGCCGTCCGCCCATATAGCCCGGCCAGCGAAGGCGCCCCGAGAAGCCCTGGATGGATCCGTCGGTCATCAGCTTGACCATGCCGAAGCGCAGCCGGTCGGTGCTGCGGCCGCGGAGGCGCAGGATCTTCGCGACGCCCTCCTCGATCGCCATCGCCTGGCCGTTCATCGCCGGCACGAGGCGGATCGGGAAATCCTCTTCGGCCGTGACGCGCAGGTAGTTGTCAACGGCGGCGTCGGGCAATGCGCTGAACAGGTCGGTCGCGGTGGTGACGCCCGTGCGGTTCGCCGCCATGCCGAAGCGACGCAGCGTCTGCGGGTTTTCCAGCGCCTCGTAGAACGGGTTCCCCACCACCTTGTGGGCCATGTACTTGGCCGCCATCTCGGCCAGTTCGCCGGTCGGCTCGCCCTGCGCATCGCGCACCACGCCGGCGACCTCCGTCGCGGCGGTGATGCCAGCGCGGCGCAGGATCACGCTGTTGACGTTCAGCACATGGCCATTGGAGTGCAGGATCAGGATCGGCCGCGTCGTCGAGACGCGGTCGAGGTCGGCGGCGACGACGCGGCGCGTGCCGAAGAAGATGGGATCGAAGCCCCAGGCGAAGAGCGGTGCTTCCGGATCGGCCATGGCGCGGTCGGCCTCGATCAGCCGCTGGATCATCGCTTCGATGCTGTCGCAGCCGGACCAGCGCCGCCCCTCGGGATCGGTGCGGGCGTGGAAGCCGGTGTAGGTGAAGGACCAGACACCCCCTTCCATGGCGTGGCTGTGGCCCTCGACCAGGCCGGGCATCAGCACCAGGTCGCGGAAGCGGTCGTCGCGGCGCACGGGGCCCCAGGCGGAGGTCTCGGCCTCCCCGCCCACGGCCAGCACCCGGCCGTCGCGCACGGCGACATGGGTCGCCTCGGGGCACGAGGGATCCATGGTGATGATCTTGCGTGCACGGAAGACAACGATGTCCTCGGCCATGGTCGGCGCTTCTCCCTGCCCCGCGGGAAACAGGGCTTGCGCGGCTTCTAGGCGGGGGATCGGACGGCTGGCTTGGGCCAGGGCGCCGCAATGCATGGTGCCAGGGCAGGCGCCGCGCCCGGGGCCATGGCGGTTCGGCGCCGTGCCGCCGCCCATGCCACCCGTCTGCCCCCCGTATCGTCCGCAGGTGCAGGGAATCGCGGGCGATCAAAGCGACTGGACTTCTTTCCGGGTCTGGGCTCAGTCACGCCCGACAGTCGATGGCCGGGACGAGACGCACGGCCGCGAGGAACTGCCGGAGGCCGCACACCCTGATCGAGAAGGTGATTGTCTGCCTGCCGGACCGCCCCGGCGCCACGCCGCGCATCGGGCTGATCGGCGACCGCATGGCACGCTTCGAGCCGGCGACGTGACGCGATGACTGGAGGGAGCGCCCTTGGCACAAGCCGCACGGCCACGCTTGCGGGTTCCGCTGAAGGGGGAGTACGGGGGGAGGTCCCTGCCTCCGACCGTCCCCGCATGACCTTCGCCGGCTTCCTTCGTCGCCTGGTGCCCCGCGGCCTGCTCGGCCGCGCGCTGCTCATCATCCTGGTGCCGCTGGTCGTGCTTCAGGTCATCGCGCTCTATCTCTTCTACGGCAGCCACCTCGACGTTATCTCGCGCCGTCTTGCCGCCGCGGTGTCCGGCGACGTGGCGATGGTCGTCGAACTGCTCTCCCGCCACCCGCGGGAGGAGGAGCGCGGCTGGATCTTCCGTGAGGCGGCCTGGCGCCTGGATCTTTCGCTCGCCTTCGAACAGGGCGCGGTGCTCGGCCCCGCGTCGCACCGCGGCGCCTCCCTCCCGCTGCTGCCGCTCGAGGAGGACCTTGATGACGCGATGCGCGAGCGCGTGCGCCTGCCCTTCGACACCGACTGGCAGTCCGACCCGCGCAGCGTGATCATCCGCGTGCAGCTGCCGGACGGCGTGCTGCACGTGGAAGCGGCCCGCAAGCGGCTGTTCAGCGGCACGCTGTACCTGTTCGTCATTTGGGTCGTCGGATCGGCCCTGTTGCTCTTCCTCGTCGCCGCGCTGTTCATGAAGAACCAGGTGCGCGCGATCCGCCGCCTGGCCGAGGCCTCCGAAGCCTTCGGCCGCGGCCGCGACCTCGGCCCCATGAAGCCGGAAGGCGCGGCCGAGGCCCGCCAGGCGGCGCTCGCCTTCAATTCCATGCAGGGTCGCATCCGTCGCTTCGTCGAAAGCCGCACGGAGATGCTGGCGGGCATCAGCCACGACCTGCGCACGCCACTGACGCGCCTGCGCCTCGGCCTCGCCATGCTGCCCGAAAGCGCACAGGCCGATGCCCAGGCCATGACCCAGGATGTGGAGGAGATGGACCGGCTGATCGCCGCCTACCTCTCCTTCGCGCGCGGGGAAGGCATCGAGCAGGCGGCGCCGGCGGACCTCGCGGAACTGGTGGGGGAGGCCGCCGCCAAGGCGCGGCGGGACGGCGCGCTGGTGGATCTCGCGTTGCCGGGGGAACCGATCGTGCTGCCGGTGCGCGCGGATGCGCTGCGACGCTGCCTGGGCAATCTGCTCGACAACGCCCGCAGGCATGCGCGGCGCATCGCGGTGGCACTCTCCCGCGTGCCGCGCGGGGAGGCCGGGACCTGGGCGGTGGTGACGGTGGACGACGACGGCCCCGGCATCCCCGAGGCGCAGCGGGAGGAGGCCTTCAAGCCCTTCGCCTCCTTCTCCTCCGGCGGCACCGGCCTTGGCCTCGCCATCGCGCGGGACATTGCCAGGGCGCATGGCGGCGACATCGTGCTGGAGGACAGCCCGCTTGGCGGATTGCGGGCGCGGGTCCGGCTGCCGGCATGATCGCCCCCGAGGCCCGGGCAGGGGGCGATGAGGACATGGACGACACCCTTCTCACCATCGCCGGCCCTGACTGGGAGGCGCGCCTCGCCGCCGCCGACGGCGGCGGGCTGACGGCGCTCCGCCATCGCGGCCGGGACGTGCTGGTCCCGGCGCCGGAAGGCGCTCGTCTCGGCGGGCCCTTCGGCGCCTTCTGGATGATCCCCTGGGCGAATCGGCTCGACGGTGGCCGCCTCGGCCTGCATCGCCTGCCGATGAACCGGCCGCAGGACGGCACCGCCATCCACGGCCTGTCGCGGGACCGGCCCTGGCGGGTGGCGGAACGCTCGGCCAGCCGCGTCGCACTGGTGCAGGACGTCGCCGAAGCGCCCTACCGCTATGCCGCGCGGCTCGTGGTGGCGGCCGAGGAGGAGAGGCTGCTGCTGGACCTCGCCGTCTCCAACACCGGCGAGGAAGCGCTGCCTTTCGGCGCCGGCTGGCACCCCTGGTTCGTGCGCCCGCTGGGCACGCGGCTCTCGTTCCGCGCCACGCACCGCTGCACCCACGACGCCCGCTGCCTGCCCGTCTCGGCGGAGCCGGATTCGGGCCTCGATGGCGGGGAGGAGGCCATCCTCGGCCTCGACACCCATTTCGCCGGCTGGGATGGCGTGGCCCGGATCGCCTGGCCGGGCCTGGTGCTGACCATGACGGCGAGCGGGGCGCTGGCGACCAACCTCCAGGTCTATGCGCCGCGCGACCGGGCGGTGCTTTGCGTCGAGCCGTCCTCCCATCTGCCGGACGCCGCGAACCGGCCGGATCTGGCGCCGCTCGGCCCGATGCGGGTGCTGGCGCCCGGCGGGACGCTCTCCGGGCGGATCGGCCTCGAGTGTTCACACGCGCCGGGCGGCACGGCATAGGATGCCTGCCATGCCTTCCTCCCCCACCGCGCTGGCGCTCGGCGCCGGCATCATGGGCCTGTCCGCCGCCTGGGGCCTGGCGCTCGCCGCCGCCGCATCCGATCCCGCGCCGATGCCCGAGCTGCCCGTCTGGGCAGCGGGCGAGGCGCCACCCGCAAGCGGCCTTCTCGCCGCCCTCGAAGGCGTTTCCGCATGACGTCCACCGCCGCCGCCGACCTCGTCTTCGGCCTGACCCGCGTGGTCGGCCTGCCCGCGCTGACCGATCGCGCCGGGGCGCCGCTCTCGGCCGAGGACATCGCGCAGATCGTCGAGGAAGCCGACCGCTTCTGCCGGGAGGTGCTGCAGCCCAACGCCATCGCCGCCGACCGCGCCGGCGCCGTCTATGCCAACGGCACGGTCACCACGCCGCCATCCTATCCCGCATCCTATGCGAAGTGGATCGAGGGTGGCTGGCAGTCGCTCTCCGCGCCTGTGGACCATGGCGGGCAGGGGCTGCCGGCGGCGCTCTGGACCGCGATGGTCGAACTCGGCATGGCGGCCGATGCGTCCTTCATGCTCGGGCCGCTGCTGACGGCGGGGGCGATCGACTGCCTGAACCACCACGCGACGCCGGACCAGGCGGCGCGCTGGCTGCCGAAGATGGTCAGCGGCGAGTGGACCGGCGCGATGTGCCTGACCGAGCCGGGCGCGGGCAGCGACCTCGGCGTGCTGAAGACGCGCGCGGAACCGCTGGGCGATGGCAAGTATGCCCTGCACGGCCAGAAGATCTTCATCACCTGGGGCGACCACGACTGCACCGACAACATCGTCTACCTGGTGCTGGCGCGGCTGCCGGATGCGCCTCCGGGCTCGAAGGGCATCAGCCTCTTCGTCACGACCAAGGCGAAGGAGGACGGCACGCGCAACGACCTGCGCTGCGGCGGGATCGAGAAGAAACTCGGCATCCACGGCAGCCCGACCTGCGTCATGCTGTTCGAGGGCGCGGAGGCCGAACTGGTCGGCGAGGCCAATCGCGGCCTCAACGCCATGTTCGCGATGATGAACAATGCGCGCCTCGGCGTCGGGACGCAGGGCGTGGCGCATGGCGCGGCCGCGCTGCGCCTCGCGGAAGCCTATGCCGCCGAGCGCGTGCAGGGCGGCCGCCCCATCGCGCAGCACCCTGACGTGGCGCGCATGCTGATGGAGATGCGCGCGGTTACCCTGGCCGCGCGGCTGCTGGCGCTGGAGACCGCCGCCTGCGTCGATCGCCATGCGCTGCTGGGCGACGCCCACGCGCAGGCGCGCCTGGCGCTGCTGACGCCCATCCTCAAGGCCTGGGGCACGGATCGCGGGGTGGAGACGGCGTCCATCGGCGTGCAGGTGCATGGCGGGATGGGCTTCATCGAGGATGCCGGCGCCGCCCAGGTGCTGCGCGATTCCCGCATCGCCCCGATCTATGAGGGCACCAACGGCATCCAGGCCATCGACCTGCTGGTGCGGAAGGTGGCGAAGGACGGCGGCGCCGAGATGCGCGCCCTGCTCGCCGAGGTGAAGCGCACCCCCGACGCCCGGCTGCGTGCCGCGGCCGATGCATTGGACCGCGCCACCGCGACGGTATTGGAAGCCCAGGGCCGCGACGCGGATGCCGGCCAGTCGGTGGCGGTCGCCTATCTCGACGCGGCAGGCTGGCTGCTCGGCGGCTGGATGCTGGCGCGCGCCGCGGTCGAGGCGCCGGAAACCTACGGTGCGACGGCGGATTTCTACCTGCGCCGCCTGCTGCCGCGCGCGGCCGGGCGCGTGGCGGAGATCGACGGGGCGCTCGCCGCCTGAGGGCGAGGTGGCTGTCGCCGCGCCGAACGCCCGAGCGGCGGAGGCTGCCTTCTCACGGCGCGGCGCCGTGCTGCGCCGGTTCGGTGGACCGGGCGCGGGGCGGCTGCCCCGCCCTGCCGGGTGACGCTCGCCGAAGGGCGGGCGACCCTGCGCGGAGCGCCCCGAGCGGCAGCGAAACATCTGGTACGTTAACATTTCCCGCGTATGCTCTCGGCATGGTTGTGGACTCGCCCGCTCTTCCTGCCGTCGAGACGCCACGCCTGCGTCTTCGCTGCGCCGAACCCCGTGATGCCCATGCGCTCGCCGCGATGATGAGCGAGACGGTCAGCCGGCGCCTAGCCTCATGGCCCGTGCCCTATACGCCCTCCATGGCGCTGGACCGGATTGCCGGCGTGCGCATGGCGGCGGCGCAGCGGCGATCCCTGCCGCTGGTGATGGAGCGGCGCGCGGATGGGGTGGTGGTCGGGTGGATCAGTGTCTCCCGCGCACCGGGGGACGAAGCCACGGCCTTGCTCACTTATTGGCTCGGGGAAGGGTACCAGGGCCGCGGCTACATGCGCGAAGCGGCCCCCGCCGCGCTGGCTGCGGCCTTCGAGCAGTTGGATGTCGCACGGGTGCGCGCCGCCGTGCAGGGGGACAACGCTGCGTCGCTCGCCGTGGTGGATCTGCTCGGCATGACGCCGCTCGGGGAAGGGCGGATCTGGTGCCCCGCCCGCGGGCGGGAGGAGACCTGCCTGTGGTTCGAAACGCCGCGGCCCGTGGCCGGGGCACGGCTCGCGGTCGTCACGGCCGCGGCGGGCTGATCCCCCGGCCCGTCGCCCGCGATATGGGTTTCCACATCGGTGGAAACCGATCTCGTCATATTTGAGCCGGCATCGGCACGCACACGGCCTATCCCAGCCGTATGCGATCTGCTCTCGACATGTTTGAGCGGGCATCGTCACGCACACGGCGGATCCCAGCCGTATTCGATCTGCTCTCGTCTTGTTTGAGCGGGCATCTTCACGCACACGGCTGATTCCAGCCGCATGCGATCTGCTCTATGCGCCGGGCACCTCACAGACGAAATCCTCGAACTTGCCGGCTGCGGTGCGCGGGAGTTCGGGCATCGTCTCCACCGTCACCGCGAAGCCCGCGCCGAACTTCGCCCGCGCCCAGGCGGCGACCGCGACCTGCTCCTCCGCCGTCAGCGGGCGTGCGACGGCGAGGCGCACCACCAGCCGGTCCAGCGCCGCCTGGATGACCTGGTGCTGCCTGACCGGCGGGGCCGCCGCCAGCAACGCGCCGATGTCGTTCGAGGAGAGCAGCGGCCAGCGCCGTTCCCCGCCTGGCAGGCGCAGCATGTTCTGCCGCCGCCCGAGGATGCGCGTCAGCACCGGCAGGCCACGGCCGCAGGGGCAGGGCGGCCCGACCTCGGCCGCGTCGCCGATGTCGTAGCGGATCAGCGGCATGGCCAGGTTGTGCAGCGGCGTGACGAGCACACGGCCGGTTTCGCCGGCGGCGCAGGGCCTGCCGGCCTCGTCCACCACCTCGACCCGCAGCCCTTCCGATTGGATGTGGAAATGCGGATGGTCGGGGCATTGCAGCGCCAGGTAGCCGGCCTCCCGCGACGAATAGACATCGACCACCGGCACGCCCCAGGCGGCCTCGATCGCGGTTCGGACCTCGGGGCGCAGCGTCTCGGAGATGGCGATGACCTGGCGCAGCCGCGGCAGCCGCACCCCGGCCTCCCGCGCCGCCGCCGCCAGGCGCGCCAGGATGCTGGGGTGGGAGAGCAGGTAGTCGGGATCCTGCCGGACCAGCCATTCCAGTTGCTGCGCCACCGGCGTGGTGACGTTGAGGCTGACCAGCCGGCCGGTCTCGAACAGGGCGGCGCTCGAGACGCCCCAGCCTTCGGCCACGTCCCCGTCGGGGTAGGACGCCTTGCCGGCGCCGCTTTCGCGGATCGCCGCCAGCGTCCCGGTCAGGTCGCGGCGGTGCCAGAGATGGTCGCGCAGCGTGAAGGCGCTCCAGACCAGTTCCCAGAGCTCGCTGCGCACGGCGCGGACCGGCCGGCCGGTGGAGCCGGACGTGTAGATCTCCCGGTAATCGCCATGGCCGGGGGGCAAGGATCCGGCGAGCATGGCCTCGCTTGCCTCCGCCGCCTGGATGTCCTCGCGCCGCAGGATCGGCAGGGATTGCCAGACGGCTTCCCAGGCCGGTTCCTCGGCCGGGGCGGGCCAGTCGCGCGGCAGGCGGCCACGCCAGTAGGGCGCATTTTCGCGCGCATGGGCGAGAAGGGCCGAGAGTTGCCGCCGTTGCGCCAGGCGCAGCCGTTCCGCCGGCCACCATTGCGTCTGCTCGAACTGGAACAGCAGCGCGAGCAGCGCCGCACCCGTCGGGCCCGGCAGGGCCGGCCAGGCGATGCCCGGCACCGCCGAGACGACATCCAGCGGCGGTGAGGAACGATCCATGCCCAGGGTCTCCTTCGGCTGCTGCTCGCGCAGTCGTGACGGCGGCGCGACCGGCGCCGCCACGACTGCGCCACAGGAGGATGGCATTTTGCCGACACCTGCTTATGTCCCGTTTCCGGGACCTGGCTTGAGGAGAACGGCCTGGATGCGACCCGTGGCGATCAGTGCGGTGCTGCTCGGCGTGGCCCATGTTGCGCTTGGAACGCCCGTTGCCGCGGCGATGCCGGCAATGCCTGGCCCCTTGGCGGCGGCCCTTGGCGAAGGCGGCGACGGCGGCCGGGGCGCGACGCTGGCGCGCGCCGGGGCGAGTGCCTTCCTCGCGGTGCCCGACGCGGCGCAGCCCGAACTGGTGCCGGTCGGGGAGGGCGGGCGTGGCCGCTGGCGGCGCAACGGCTATGGTTACGGCTATTACGGGTGGGGGCCGCCGCCGGTCTATTACGCGCCGCCGCCGCCGCGCGTGTACTACGCGCCGCCGCCGCGCGCGTATTACGCGCCGCCTCCCCCGGTGTACTACGCGCCGCCGCCGCCCGTGTATTACGCGCCGGCGCCGGGGATCAGCCTGAACTTCCGGTTCTGATCCGGCCATCCAGGCGCGCCGTGGCCTTGTCGTGGGCGCGCGGCGACGATGCCGGCCCGTGTCAGCCGGGTCGCCTGCCGGCACTGTCGCTTGCCTCGCCCCGGCCGAAGACGATCCGGCGCCACGCATCGGCGCCCATAGCCGCGCGCAGGTGCTGCATGGCGATGTAGGGCAGCAGCACCAGCCAGAGCAGCAGGCAGGAGGCCGCGATCTCCCACTGGCGGCCGGCGAGGGTTTCGGCCAGGGCCTGTCCCGCCGAGCGGCCGTGCAACTGGCCGGCGACAACGTCCTCCACCGCGGTCAGGGCGACGAGCAGGAGGAGGAAGAGCACTGAGCGTTGCAGCACCGCCACTGCCAGGCGTCGCGACTGCAGCCGCTCGCCGAGCCGCGCGGCTTCCCCGATCAGGACGAACTTCGCCAGGACCAGCGCCTTGATCGCCGCCGTACCGTAGGGGAGCGCGCCATACCGGTGCTCCCCCGCGACCGCCGCCCGGTAGAGCAGGATCGCGCCGAGGCAGACATAGAGATAGAGGGACAGGCCGGCAAAGGCCTTCAGTTCGTGCGCGAGCCGGGTACGGACGCCGTTCGCATGACGCTGAGACTCCATGGGGCGCTCCTGCGTGGCGACGCGGCGGCCGGGACATCGGCGCCGCCGGATGGCGTGGGGCGGTTGGTGCCCGCCGCCGGACTCGAACCGGCACATCCTTGCGGATTGCGGATTTTAAGTCCGCTGCGTCTACCATTCCGCCAGGCGGGCACACGTCGGTCGGCTGCACGGGGGGCTGCCACGCCAACCCTACCGGCGCGGCCGTGGAGGGGAAGTATCCTCCCTGCAGCCCCCTCTCAAGTAGGGGCGGTAGCCGAGGGGGCTACGCCCCTTCGCGCAGGATGCGCCGGCAATGCTCGAGCGAGGCCTCGATCAGGTTGTCCGTCGCCTCCGGCGTGCGGAAGGCGGAATGCGAGGTCAGCACCACGTTCGGCAGCGACGCGAGCGGATGGCCCGCGGGCAGCGGTTCCTCGACGAAGACATCGAGCCCGGCCGCGCCGATGCGACCGGACTTCAGCGCCTCGGTCAGCGCGGCCTCGTCCACGACCGCGCCGCGCGCGGTGTTCACGAAGAGCGCGCCGGGCCGCATCTTCGCCAGGCGCTCCGCGCCGAGGAAGCCGCGCGTCTCGTCGTTCAGCAGGAGGTGCAGGCTGACGACGTGGCTTTCCGACAGCAGCGTGTCGATGTCGGTGAAGGTGACGCCGGGGTGGGATTTCGGCGTCCGGTTCCAGGCCAGGACCTTCATCCCAGCACCGGCGCAGAGCCGCGCCATCTCCGCCCCGATGCCGCCGAAGCCGATGATGCCGACGGTCTTGCCCGTGAGCTGCACCCCGTCCGTGCGCGGCCAGCCGCCGCCGACGATGGCGTGGTGCATCAGCCCGATGCCGCGCGCGGCCGCCCACATCAGGGAGAAGGCCATCTCGGCCACCGCCGTGTCGCCGTAGCCCTTGATGATGTGGACCTTGACGCCGCATTCGGCGTCCAGCGCCTCGGGGTCCATGTAGGACCGCGCGCCGGTGCCCAGGAAGACGATGTGCTTCAGGTCCGGGCAGCGCTTCACGAGATCGACGGGGAAATGCGTGTGGTCGTCGATCGCGATCTGTACGCCCTTCAGCAGGGCGGGCAGGGCCTCGGCGGCGATGTCGGGGTCTTCGTGGATCGCGACGGGCAGGTCGCCGGGGCGATGCAGCCGCCGCATGACCTCGGCGAGGGAGGCATTGGCGTCGACGAAGGTTGCGCGCATTCCGTTCTCCTCACACATCCGCGGCGTGCTTCGCGAGCGCCGCCTCGTCCCACACGATGCCCATGCCCGGCCGCTCCGGCACCAGGGCCATGCCGTCCTTCACCACCAGCGGTTCGGCCAGCAGGGGCGCGGCGACGTCGAGGTGTTCCAGCAGGTGCGCGGTCGGCGTCGCGTTCATCAGGTGGACGCTGGCTTCCACGAAGATGTGGGAGGACATCGGCACGCGATGCGCCGCCGCCATCGCCGCCGCGCGCTGCCAGCCGGTGACGCCGCCGATCTTCATCGCATCCGGCATGCAGAGGTCCACGGCGCCCGCCATCAGCGCCTTGTGCATCGCGGCCGGGCCCCACCAGTTCTCGCCGCCCTGGACCGGAATGGTCAGCCGCCGCGCGAGTTCCGCCAGCCCCGCATCATCCTGCACCGGCAGCGGTTCCTCGAGCCATCGCACGTCGAGGTCCTGCAATGCACGGCCACGGCGCTCGGCCTCGGGCAGGGTCAGGGCCTGGTTGTAGTCCACCAGGATCTCGACCGCGTCGCCCACGGCCGCGCGCACGGCCCGCACGGTGTCGAGGTCGTCCTCCAGCCGCTTCTGCCCGAGCTTGAACTTCACCGCGCGCGCACCGAGCGTCGCGACGGCGCGCCCGGCTTCCTCCGCCAGCATCGCCGCGCCCCAGCCGCGCAGGGAGGCATAGATCGGCACCGGCCGCGGTTCGGCGCCGAGCAACGCGCACAGCGGCAGTCCGGCCCGCACCGCCAGAGCATCCCACATCGCCATGTCGAGCGCCGAGAGCGCGATCTGCACCAGCCCCTCGGTGCCGAGGATGCGGCCGGCATCGTGCAGGTCCCGCCAGATCGCCGCCGGCGCCAGCGCGCGGCCGACGAGGCCGGCGCCGAGGCTGCGCGCCAGCGCCGCCGTCGGGCCGAGCGCGGCCGCCGTATAGGGGAAGACATAGGCGGTGCCGGCGGCGCCGTCCTCCGTCCGCACGTCCACGATCACCAGCGGCGCGCGCGGTATCACGTTCAGGCTGTTGCGCAGCGGCGGGTCGAGCGGCGCGTCCACCGCGCGCACGCGCACCTCCCGGATGATCGGCGTGGTCATGGGCGGTTCCTCCGCCCGCGATCCTGCCCGGCGCTCAGCCCTTCGTCGAGCCGGCGACCGTCATCAGCGCGACATTCAACTCGGCGCCGAGCAGCACGACATAGACGCTGACCCAGAACCACATCAGCAGGCCGACGGTCGCGCCGAGCGGCCCGTACATCAGGTCGTAGGTCGCATAGTTCGACACGTAGAGCGTGAAGGCCGCCGAGGCCACCGCCCAGAGCAGCGTCGCCACCACCGCCCCCGGCAGCGTCCAGGCCAGCCCGGGATGCCGCCCCGACGGTCCCAGCCGGTAGACCACGACCAGGCCGACGAAGACCAGGCCCAGCAGGGTGCTCATGGACATGCCCCGCA
The DNA here is from genome assembly GCF_018129065.1 of Neoroseomonas soli. GTDB lineage: Bacteria > Pseudomonadota > Alphaproteobacteria > Acetobacterales > Acetobacteraceae > Neoroseomonas > Neoroseomonas soli. Next base: position 27,544 of record NZ_JAAEDM010000018.1, read on the forward strand.
GCGCCCAGGCATGCGGGGAAGGCAGGCCGAACAGCGCCGCCACCCCCGGCAGCGCCACGAGGGACGCGATCGCCAGCGTCGCCGCCAGCGTGATCGACAGCGTGATGCCGATGGCGAGCAGGTGGTAGTGGAAGAAGCCGCGCTGTTCGGTGACGTCATGCGCCATGTTCAGCGCGCCGATCATCGCTCGCGTGCCGGCCGAGGCCGACCAGATCGCGACGCCACCCGAGACGATGGCGCCCCATTCCAGCCGCGGCCGGGGCGCGGTGACCAGGTCGTGCAGCCGCGCGGCAATGAGGTCGAAGGTTTCCTCCGGCACCAGTTCGCGCAGCACCTCGAGCTGAGGTTCGACCGTCGCCTTGTCGAAGACCAGGCCATAGACCAGCACCAGCAGGAAGATGCCGGGGAAGAGCGCCAGCATGGCGTAGAAAGCGCAGCCCGCCGCGGTCAGCGAGATCCGGTCCGACGCCGCCGCGCGCATGACGCGGCGCGCGATCGCGATGGCGCCTTCCCGGCGCGAGGGGTGACTCCGCAAGGGCGGCATGACGTCCATGCCGCATGAGGTAGGCCAGATCGGCGCTCGGGGAAATGTTCCGTCAACGGGGCGGCGGCGAGGAGGCAGTCTCCGGCGGGCGCTGCCGGTCCGTGGCGGCCCGCAACTCCAGCGGCGTGATCCGTCCGTCCTGGTCGGTATCCAGCCGCTGGAGCAGGGCGGCGAGCGTATTGCCCGTGGGTGTACCCGGTCCCGCCATGTTGGCGGGACGCTGCTGCACTGTTTGCAGCGTGGCGGCGAACTCCTGTCCGCCGCCGGCAGCCTGAAGCCGAGCCGCGTCCTGCTGGCTCTGCATGCGGAACGCCCGGATCGCCTGGGGGGCGGTGAGTGACCTCTCCGGGGTGATCTGCATGGCTGCGAACTCCTTGATGGTGGAACGCCCGTCCTTCTGCCGAGCGGCCCCGTCCTGGGGCGGACAGGGCATTGCACGGGGCGTGCCAGAGAAGGTCGGGGGAGGGTGAACCTCCCCCGAACCCCCTCCCTTCTTTGGTTTTTTGGCGCCGGCCCCGGCGGTCAGTTCCCAGAAGCCAAAGAAGGTTGAGGGGGGTGCGGGGGGAGAAGTTCCCTTCTCCCCCCGCCTCACGCCAGAAGCGCGAAGGTCAGCTCGTGCTTGTTGTGGAACCCATGGAAAACCTGGGCTCCCGGTATCGCCGCGAAGGCTGCCGCCGTGTCGTGGTCCGTCTCGCCCTGGAATTTCAGCGTGCAGACGAAGTTCCGTGCTGCCCCGGCTTCCCGCCACCGCTGCACGAGTGCCAGCAGCCGGGCCGGGTAGCAGATGATGTCCGAGAACAGCCAATCCACCGGCACTTCCTGCCGGGGATCGAGTCCAAAGGCGCTCTCCTGCCGGCAGGAAACGCCGGGCATGGCTGCGATGGCCGGGTCGAGCGGCGCCTTGTCCACCGCCGTGACGCGCGCGCCGAGCCGCGCCAGCGCCCAGGTCCATCCGCCGGGGGAGGCGCCGAGGTCGAGGCAGGTCTCGCCCGGCTGCGGATGGCGGCCGATCCGGGTCAGGGCTTCCCAGAGTTTCAGGTAGGCGCGGGAGGGCGGGCCCTCGCGGTCCTCGGCGAAGCGGACCTCGCCGTTCACGAAGGGGCTGGCCTTGGTGGGGCTGGCAAGCATCCGCTCCGGCGCGAGCAGCGTCCAGGCGCCCAGATGCGCACCCGGCGCGGGTTCGGGGAAGACCAGCGGGCGGGCCTTCACCGGTGGCAGGCGGTCGGCGATCAGGGCCGAGCGGCGGTGGTGCAGCAACGGGTAATGCGACCAGTTGCGCTGGATGGCGCGCAGCGCGTCGGCGCCGGCCTTGACGGACGGGGCCGGGATCTCGCGGGGATCGGTCCAGACATCCAGCGCCCAAGGGGCGGGAACGGGGGTGTCGGGGGACAGCGCCAGCCGCCCGTGCCAGGCCCCGAGACGGGCGCCGGCGCGACGGAGGTCTTCCTCGAGGTCGCGCTCGAAGCCTTCGGCCGCCAGGTAGGCGCTGCGGATCACCGCTTCAGCGCCGCCAGCGCCAGCAGCGCCCAGCCAGCCATCAGCAACATGCCGCCGATGGGTGCTGCGCCCCCGAGCGAGGGGTTGCCAAGTGCGCTCCACCACACCGCGGCGCAGAACATGACGGTGCCGAGCGAGAAGGCCGCGCCGGCGAGATGCGCCAGCCGGCGGCCACTCTCGGCCATCAGCCCCGCGGCGATCAGTGCGAGGGCGTGCCACCCCTGGATCATCAGCGCGTTGTCCACCGCGCGGCGCTGAACGCCATCGAAGCCCGCGGGGGTGCCGTGGGCGGCCCAGGCCGAGAGGCCGACGACGATGAGCCCGGCGATCGCGCCGAGAAAGAGCCAGAGACGATGCATGGTTCGGTGCTTACGCGCGCCGTGCGCCGGCGGCCAGGGGTGTCAGTGGCGGCGGAAGAGCCGCCGCACCCGGTCCGCCGCAGCCGCCAGGCGGCGACGCAGGGCCGCCTCGGCCCCCTCCACCCGCGCCACCTGGTGGGGCCAGCGGCGCCGCACCCAGCCCCAGCGGCGGGCGGCCCAGATGTGCTGGTCGCGCAGGACGAAGACGCCGAGGGCAAGGAAAAGGAACCCCTGCAGGAGCGGCAGCACCATGCCGAGCACGCCAAGCGCCAGCAGTGTCCAGCCCGTCACCTTGCGGGAGAGGGAGGGGCGCAGGATGACCATGGCGCTTCAAATGGGCCGCGACGGGGCGCGGTGCAACCGCGCCCCTGTGCATCAGGTGCTTGTCTTCTTCCCGCTCGGCGGACGCGTGCCGGGGCGGGTTTGCCGCGGCGCAGGCAGGTGTGGCGACTGCGCCCGGCGGCGGTCGTCAGATGTGCAGCGGCTTGTCCCAGGCCGCCATCGCCGCTTCCTTCACCGCCTCGTTGAGCGAGGGATGCGCGTGGCTGACGCGTGCGATGTCCTCGGCCGAGGCGCCGAACTCGATCGCGATGGCGATCTCGGCGATCAGTGTCCCTGCATCCGGGCCGATGATGTGCGCGCCGAGCACCTTGTCCGTCGCCTTGTCCGCCAGGACCTTCACGAAGCCGTCCGTCGCGCCCATCGCGCGCGCGCGGCCGTTGGCCATGAAGGGGAACTTGCCGACCTTGTAGGCCGTGCCCGCGGCCTTCAGCGTTTCCTCGGTCGCGCCGACCGAGGCGACCTCCGGCCACGTATAGACCACGCCCGGAATGGCATCGTAGTTGATGTGCGGCTTCTGGCCGGCGAGCATCTCGGCGAGCGCGTAGCCCTCGTCCTCCGCCTTGTGGGCGAGCATCGCGCCGGCGATCGCGTCGCCGATGGCGTAGATGCCGGGGACGCTGGTGGCGAAATGGGCGTCGGTCTTCACGCGGCCGCGCTCGTCCAGCGCCACGCCCACGGCATCGAGGCCGAGGCCCGCCACATAGGGGCGGCGACCGATGGACAGCAGCACGACGTCGGCGCGGATCTCCTCCGCGGCGCCGCCGGCGGCGGGCTCCACCTTCAGCGTCACGCCCGTGTCGTCCGTCGCCGCGCTGGTGACCTTCGACTTCAGGCGGAACTTCATGCCCTGCTTGGTCAGGATGCGCTCGAACTGCTTGCGGACTTCGCCATCCATGCCGGGCAGGATGCCGTCGAGGAACTCGATCACCGTCACCTCGGCGCCCAGGCGGCGCCAGACGGAACCGAGTTCGAGGCCGATCACGCCGCCGCCGATGACCACCAGATGCTTCGGCACGGATTCGAGTTCCAGCGCGCCGGTGGAGGTGACGATGCGCTTCTCGTCCACCTCGACGCCCTTCAGCGGGGTGGAATCGCTGCCGGTGGCGATGACGATGTGCTTCGCCGCGTAGTCGGTGCCGGCGACGTTCACCACGCCGGGGGCGGCGATGCGGCCCTCGCCCTTCAGCCAGGTGACCTTGTTCTTCTTGAACAGGAACTCCACGCCCTTGACGTTGGCGCCGACGACCTCGGCCTTGCGGGCCTGCATCTTCGCGAGGTCCAGCGTCACCTGGCCGACGCCGATGCCGTGGTCGGCGAGGTGGTGGGCCGTCTCCTCATAGACCTCGGAGGAGTGCAGCAGCGCCTTGGACGGGATGCAGCCGATGTTGAGGCAGGTCCCGCCGAGCGTCTCCCGCTTCTCGACGCAGGCGACCTTCATGCCGAGCTGCGCCGCGCGGATGGCGCAGACATAGCCGCCGGGGCCGGCGCCGATCACGATGACGTCGAAGGATTCGGGCATGGGTCGGTCGTCCTGGGCTCGCGGCTTCGGAAAGGCGCGCGGAGGGTGCCTGCCCCCGCGCGCCGGATCAATGCGCGGAGAACCCCTTGGGCCGCGCCGCGTCAAGCGCTTATCCTGACGGGCAGGCAGGCGCCGGCAGACGCGCCGCCCGAGGAGAGGAAGTATCGCATGTCCGACCGGGAGTTCACCCGCATCGCGCCCACGCGCCGGCAGTTGCTGGCGGCGGGGGCGGCCAGCCTGGCGGCGCCGGGCCTTGCCCGCGCGCAGGGGCGGTTCCCGGACCGGCCGATCCAGATCGTCGTGCCCTGGCCGGCAGGGGGCTCGGCGGATGTCCAGCTGCGGTCCATCGGGGACATCGCGAGCCGCACCCTCGGCCAGCCGGTGGTGATCCAGAACCGGCCCGGCGCCGGCGGGACGCTCGGGCCCATGACGGTCGCCCAGCAGGCCCGGCCGGACGGCTACACGCTGACGCAGATGCACCTGTCCGTGCTGCGCCGGCCCTGGATGATGCGGACCCCGCAATGGGACCCGATCGCCGACTTCACCCACATCATCGGCATGACCGGCTGGCTGTTCGGCTGCGCCGTCAAGTCCGACAGCCGGTTCCAGACCTGGCAGGAGATGATCGCCTATGCGCGCGCCAATCCGGGCAAGCTGAACTACACCACCTCCGGCATTGGCACGACCAACCACCTGGCGATGGAAACGATCCAGGAAAAGGAGAACATCCAGCTCACCCACGTTCCCTATCGCGGGTCGAACGAGGCGGTGACCGCGGTGATCGGCGGTCAGGTGGACATGGTCTGCGACAGCAGCACCTGGGCGCCCTTCGTCGAGAGCGGGCAGATGCGCGCCCTCTCGGTCTGGACGGCCGAGCGCGTCCAGCGCTTCGCCAACGTGCCGACGCTGAAGGAGCTCGGCTACGACCTCGTCGTGACCTCGCCCTACGGCGTCAGCGGCCCGAAGGGGATGGACGAGGGCGTGGTCCGCATCCTGCACGACGTGATGAAGGACGCGCTGATGTCGCCGGAGAACACCGAGGTCCGCTCCCGCTTCGACATGCCGCTGGTCTACCAGGACACGCGGTCCTACCGCGCCTTCATCGCCGAACGGGTCGAATACGAGAAGGCGATGGTCCGGCGGCTCGGCCTGACGCTGGACGGCTGAGGAGGCAGGGATGATGACGCTGCGACGGACACTTCTTCTCGCGGGGGCGTCCGTCGCCCTCGCGCGGCCTTCGCTCGGCCAGGGGCGCTTCCCCAATCGGCCGGTGCGCTTCCTCATTCCCTGGGCGCCCGGCGGCGCGCTGGACGGCTTCATGCGGCTCCAGGCCGAGATGTTCCAGCGCGAGTTCGGCCAGCCGCTGATCATCGAGAACCGGCCCGGCGCGCGCGGCACGCTCGCCGCGATCCAACTCGTCACGCAGACGCGGCCGGATGGCTACACCATCGCGCACCACCACCTCTCGGTGATCCGCCATCCCTTCCTGACGCGGCGGCCGACCTGGGACCCGGTGAACGACTTCACCTACGTCATGCAGCAGACGGGCTTCGTCTTCGGGCATGTGGTGCATCCGGCCTCGGGCTGGAACACGCTGGCCGACATGTGGGCCGAGGCGCGGCGGCGGCCGGGGGAACTCAGCTACGGCACCTCGGGCATCGCCACCTCGAACCACCTGGCGCAGGAGGAGCTTTGCGAGAAGGAAGGCGTGCAGATGATCCACGTGCCCTACCGGGGCACGAGCGAGAACATCACCGCCATGCTGGCGCGCCAGCTCGACGTCATCGCCAATTCCAATGCCTGGATGCCGAACGTCGAGGCCGGCCAGCTCAGGCTGCTCGCCGTCTGGACGCGCAACCGGCTGCGCGCCTTCCCCGACGTGCCGACGCTGCAGGACCTCGGCTACGGGATGGTCGTGACGTCGCCCTACGGCATCGCGGGGCCGAAGGGGATGGACCCGGAGGCCACGGAGTTCCTGCACCAGGCCTTCAAGAAGATGCAGTACAGCGATCCGATCCAGGCCTACATGCAGCGCAACGACATGCCCGACGAATACCTCGGGCCGGCGGACTACACCGCCTTCGCGCGCGAGCGTGCGGCGTACGAACAGCGCATGGTGACGAGGCTCAACCTCAGCATCGACTGACACGCCGCGCAGACGGCGAATGCATGGCAGGCAGGAAGAAGCGATGACCGCCACGCGCCGGCGTCGCCAGGTGCTCGCCGCCGCGACGCTGCCGGCGGAGAGCCCGGCCGGTGCGGCTGGGCGCCAGGCGCGAAGCATCCGGGGCTGACGGGCGAGGCACCCGCGCCCATGCCGCGACCGCGTTGTTCGGCGGGCCGCAGGCAGCCGCGCCGGCCTGCCGGCGGTCAGATGGCGAAGTTCAGCGGCTCCGTCACGGCTCGCTTGAGCCCGGCCGCCTGCGCGCGGCGCAACAGGTCCTCGATGGTGATGGCGGCAAGTCGCGTCCGCATCTCGGCATCAAGGTCCCGCCACAGCGGATGGAGCACCGCGGTCTGCAGCCGCCCCGTCAGGTCCTGCGGCGGCTCGGCGTCCTCCTGCACGCAGGCGGCGATCTCCGAGAGGCGCAGTTCCCGCGGGCGTCGGCCGAGGCGGTAGCCGCCGCGCGGACCGCGCACGCTTTCCAGCAGCCCAGCGCGCGAAAGTGCCTGGAACACCGGCTCGACGCCGCGCCGCGCGGCGCCGAGGCGCTCCGCGATCTCGGCCCCCACGACCAACTCGCCCGACCGGCCGGCATGGAAGGCGACGTCGAGGACGATGGCGATGGCGGTCAGGGCGCGGTCGCGACGCAGCAGCATGGCGGGCGGCTTCCTCGGGCGGATTTGGGCCTGTCTCTACAGCCAATCATAGTGGAATACGAGGCCCGCCGCCCTGCGATCGCCGCGGCTGCCGGGATGCCGTGTCCCTCCGGCGCGCGGCAACCCCTGCCGGCCCCGGCCGCCAGCGGCGCCGGACCGGATGCCGCCGCAGCCTGCAATGGTGAGGGCTGCGCCAAGAACGGGTCAGGTGCCGCACGGCATCCTCCAGCGTGGGCTGAATGATCATTGCGTTGCGACGGAGGCCATATCCGGTCCGCCAGTCGCGGCAGGAAGCAGGGGCCACCACGCGGCTCGGGCGCGCCCGCAGTCCGGGCCCTCCAGGCACGCGTAGCCGCGAGAGACGGCGATTTCCCGCGAGCGTCCGAGGATGCGGGCCGAAGCGCGGCCACTTCCACATGCCCACCGAGTTCCCCGCCGGCATCCGGACCCGGCCATGCAGGCTGAACCACCTCGGCCGGACGTGGTATGCCGCGCACCATGCCCGAAGGAAACACCCCGCGCCGCCGCACCAGGCCCCGGAAGGCCGAAGCTGCGGCCACCCCGTTTGCGCCGCCGCGCGGCCGGCTCTTCGGCAGCATCCTGGAGACGGTGGGCGGCACGCCTCTCGTCCTGCTGCCGCGCATCGCCGCGACGGAGGGCCTTGCGGCGCGGGTCGCGCTCAAGCTCGAATTCTTCAATCCGCTCGGCTCGGTGAAGGACCGCATCGGTCTCGCCATGGTCGAGGCCGCCGAGCGCGAGGGGCTGATCTCGCCGGGCCGCTCCGTGCTGGTCGAGCCGACCTCGGGCAACACCGGCATCGCCCTTGCCGTCGTCGCCGCTGCGAAGGGCTACCGGCTGATCGTGGTGATGCCCGACGGCGCCAGCATCGAGCGCCGCCGCATGATGCGGCTGATGGGCGCGGAACTGGAACTCACGCCCGCCCGCCGCGGCATGGCCGGCGCCATCGCGCGCGCCGAGGCGATCCTCGCCGCCACGCCCGGCGCCTGGATGCCGCGGCAGTTCGACAACCCCGCCAACCCCGCCATCCACGCCGCGACCACGGCCGAGGAGATCTGGGCCGACACGGGCGGAGAGGTGGATGCCGTCGTCGGCGGCATCGGCACGGGCGGGACGCTCACCGGCATCGCCCGCGTGCTGAAGCCGCGGCGGAAGGGCCTGCGCATCATCGGCGTGGAACCGGCCGAGAGCGCCGTGCTGTCGGGCGACGAGCCGGGCCCGCACGACATCCAGGGCATCGGCGCGGGGTTCAAGCCGACGGTGCTCGAACTCGATCGGCTCGACGGCATCCTGCGCGTCTCCGAGGACGAGGCGCTGGAGACCGCGCGGCGCTGCGCGCGGGAGGAAGGCCTGCCGGTCGGCATCTCCTCCGGCGCCGCACTCGCCGCCGCGATCTCGGTGGCGCGGGACAGGGCGATGGAAGGGCGCCTGGTGGTCGCCATCGCCCCGTCCTTCGCGGAGCGCTATCTCTCGACGCGCCTCTTCGCCGGACTCTGACGAAAAGGCGGCCGGGACCCCGCGGGATCCCGGCCGAAGTTTCGGGAGGAAACGTCCGGTCACGGACAGCCGCCTGATCACGGCCTGCCGGATGGCGGGCCGCTCCGCGGGCGGCGCGCGGAGACTTACCCGGCCACGATCCGGGGCTGCGCCACGGAGATCGGCCCGGCGGGCCTCTCGCCGCGGACGGCATTGCGATGCAGCCGGATCACTTCGCCTGGCGCCGCTGCCACGACGCGATGCAGCGACAGCGCATTGTCCCAGACCAGCAGGGACAGCCGCGACGGCGCGGCGCGCCAGGCCAGGTCCGCATTCCGAGCCAGGCCGGCATCGCCGAGCCCTTCGGAACCCATGGCGTTGCCCTCGATCACGATCTGCGGCTGTTCGGCGTGGCGCGCATGCGCGAGCGCATGGCTCTCAGGCCGTCGAGCCGCCGCGCCACCACGGCCGGCGCGGTGGTCTGTCCACGCAGCACCACGAGGCCGTGCGCGCGCACGAGATCCCCGGGCGTGGCGAGCGTCGCAACGGGCGTGTCCTGCCCGAGCGCGGCATCGTGGATCTTGGCGCCGAAGCCCGGATGGAGCGGCGCGACCGCCCATTCCGGCGCCTCGTGCCGCGCTCATGGATGCACTGCCGCGAGCAGCAGTGCCTCGGCGACCGCCGGATTCGTCGGCGGGAAGGCGACATGCAGGATGACACCGCCGAAGGCGGCGGCGACGGCGGTCAGCCAGGCGATGGCGCCGGGCTCGAGGACGGGCGCGAGGAGCAGGCTGGTCACGGTGTCCTCCCCTGCAGCAGGCCGGCGAGGGAGAGGAGCGCCAGCACCGCGGCGCCGGTCCCGATCGCGCGCAGCGCGAGGCCGATCATGCCAGCCCCCTGGCGGCGCCGCGGCCGCGCGCAAGCACCAGCAGCGCCACGCGCTCCGCTTCCGCCGGCGTGCCGAAGCATGTGCCGTGCAGATCCTCGACGCGCGGGTCGATGGCGGTGAAGAGCCAGCCGCGATCGGCCGTCGTGGCGACGCCGATCATCTGGCCGTTCTCGGTGATGGGACGTGCATGGATCATGGCGGAACTCCGCCGGCGCGCCTGGCGCCAGGAATTGGGACCGGATCTTCGGGGACGGTTCGCGGCTGCTCAGCGGCCGCCGCGCATTCGCCAGGGCGGACAGCGGCGACACGGCCCGAGGCGGTCGTGGCGGCGTGGCGCATCCTGTCGCGTGGCGAACGGCATCGTCTCTGGTCTCCGGAGGCGTCGGCCTCCCGTCTTGAGTGACGATATTGCACCATTCACAAGCGCTGTTTGTCAATCAAAGTGCCGAAGAATCACGTGCTTCCTGCGAGAAAGACTCTGCTGCTCCAGAGGTGTCTCGGGAGGCAAGATATCGCTCGTAACCCATGTAATGCTTGCAAAATAATTCGTCGTTCCTGCCCAGGGCGGGCTCCCGGCGGATTGCCATCGCCGCCCATGGCGTCCGGTGAGATGAAGCACAAAATCAGATCGTGAATATGGGCCCGGCTATCCCGCGGCCGCGATCAACCGCGTCGCGGAGTGCACAACGGACATGTCGGGAAGACCCAGCGCGGCCGAAGGCACCAAGGCGAGGGGCCGCGCCCTGCATGGCACCATCGCCGAGGATATCGCCGTCCCCGAGGCGCGGAGCGGTCTGCGCCGGAGTGCGCTCGCCCAGGCGGCCCCGTCATCGGCAGCGAGCGATCGACCTTATGCGCCGGCGTCGATCAGTTCGCGCATCGACCGCATCGCCGTCGCGTAGCCTCGGGCGCCGAGGCCGGCGATGACCGCAGTTGCGACCGTGGACACCAGGGACTGGTGGTAGATCGCCTCCCGCCGGTGGATGTTGGAGATGTGCAGCTCGATGATCGGCCCGTTGAACATCTTCAGCGCGTCGAGCACCGGGATCGAGCGGAAGGTCAATCCCGCGGGATTGATCACGATGCCGGCGCCCTCGTCGTCGATCGCGTCGTGGATCCACTCCACGAGTTGGCCCTCGTGGTTCGTCTGTCGGAAGACGACGGCGTCGTCGCCCGCCTCGGCGCGGCACATCGCCTCGACCTCCGCGAGCGTGGTGCGGCCGTAGATCTCCGGCTCGCGCTTGCCGAGCCGGTTCAGGTTCGGGCCGTTCAGGACGTGGATGGTGCGAGGCACGCTGGCCTCCCTGTTGTTGCCATGACGGGGAGGGCCCGCCGCCCTCAGCCCTGGTAGCCCAGCAGCCGCGGCAGCCAGAGCACCAGTTCGGGGACATAGGTGATCAGGGCCAGCGCGCCGATCATCGCCGCGATGAATGGCGCCGAGTCCCGCACCACGGCGGAGAGCGGCGTATCCGACAGCTTCGCCACGATGAACAGCAGCAGCCCGTAGGGCGGGGTGACGAGCCCGATCATGATGTTGACGACGACCACCACGCCGAAATGCACCATGTCGATGCCAAGCGCCTGCGCGGTGGGCACCAGCACCGGAACCACCACCAGCAGGATGGTGCTGCCTTCCAGCAGGCAACCCAGCACCAGCAGGATCACGTTCACCACTAGCAGGAATTCCCCCCGCGACATCTCCCAGCCCGCCAGGATGCCGCGCACCGTGTTCGGCACGTTCTCGCTGGTGATGACGTAGTTGAATGCCAGCGCGCCGGCGATCAGCATGCCGATCGCGGCGGTGGAGCGCGCACTTTCCACCACCGCGGCGTAGGTCTGGCGCAGAGTGAGGCTGCGGTAGAACAGCGCCGCGATCACGTAGGCATAAGCGGCGGCGACGGCTGCGGCCTCCGTCGGGGTCATCACGCCGCCATAGATGCCGCCCAGCAGGATCACCGGCATCAGCAGCGCCGGGATGGCTTCCAGGGTCAGGCGCGGGAACTCGCGCAGCGGCACGCGCTCGGAGATCGGAAAATCGTGGCGATGCGCCATCCAGCTGTTGATGCCCATCTGTGCCAACGCCATCAGCAGGCCGGGCACCACGCCGCCGAGGAACAGGTAGCCGATCGAGGCATCCGCGACGAGCGCGTAGAGCACCATCGGGATGGAGGGCGGGATGATCGGGCCGATCACGGCGGTCACCGCGGTGAGGGCGGCGGCGTAGCTCGCCGGATAGGCGCCGTTCTTCGTCATCATGTCGATCTGCACCTTGCCGCTGCCCGCGGCATCGGCGATCGCGGATCCGGACATGCCGGCGAAGATCACGCTCTGCACGACGTTGACGTGCCCGAGCCCGCCGCGCAGGCGGCCGACCAGCAGGTTGCAGAAGCGCAGCAGCCGATCCGTCAGGCTGCCGGCGTTCATCAACCCGGCGGAGAAGATGAACAGCGGCACCGCCAGCAGCACGTAACTGCCATTCAGCCCGTTCAGCACCTGCTCCGCCGCGATCGACATGTCCTGCCCGGACAGGCCGAGATAGATGATGCTGGCGCAGATCATGGAAAGCCCGATCGGCAGTCCCATCAGGGACAAGCCGACCAGCGCGATCATCGCCAGGTTGAACGGATCGTGCAGGTTCACGCGGCACCCCTGGCGATGCCGCGCCCCGTCACCGCGCGCCAGGCGATGGCCGCATGGCGGATGATCGTGGCGACGGCGAAGATCAGATAGACCGAGTAGAGGATGTCGAAGCGGATGCCGAGATAGGCGCTGCGCTCCACCTTCATGAAGGTGACGTAGTCGAACATCGCGGGCAGCGACCAGGTGAAGATCATCACCACGGCGCTGCCGGTGATCGCGTCGCAGATGCGGCGCAGGCCGCCCGGCATGGTGCCGTAGAGGATGTCGAAGCGGATCTCCTCATCGTCGCGCAGCACCAGCCCCGCACCCCAGAGGATGCCCCACACCCAGGCGAGGGTCGAGAATTCCGCCGTCCAGCTCAGCGGCGCGTTCAGCAGGTAGCGCGTGACGATCTGGAGGATGAAGGCGATGAACATCGCCACCAGCAGCGCGGAGAGCACTTCCTCGGCGCGCCGCCGCGCCCAGCCGATGAGGCGGCGCGCCGTTCCCATGCGGATCAGCGCACCGCGGCGATGCGGTCGAGGATTCCCGCCGGCCAGCCCTGCGACTGCGGGGAGGCGAGGTAGCGGCGCTGCGCCTCGGCACGGAAGGCGGCGACGTCGGGCTCATAGACCTCGAGCCCCTGGGAGCGGAAGAAGGTGACCATCTCCTGTTCCTGCGCGAGGTGGCGCTGCGTGCTCTGGTCGATCGCCTTGTTCACCGCGGCCTGGATGGCGTCCCGTTGTGCCTGGGCCAGCCCGTCCCAAAAGCGGGTGGAGATGGAGAGCAGGTCGTAGGCGACCAGGTGGCTGGTCAGCACGAACTGCGTCGTCACCTCGTGGAAGCGCATGGTGCGGCTGGTCGGCAGCGGGTTGTCCTGCCCGTCCACCGTGCCGGATTGCAGCGCCGTGTAGAGTTCCGCGAAGGCCACGGGGGTCGGGTTGGCGCCAAGCGCCTCGCCGAGGAACTGCCAGGTCTCTCCCGGCGGCATGCGCAGCTTCATCCCCGCCATGTCGGCCGGCGTGCTGATGCGCTTGCGCGGCCGCAGGTTGACGTGCCGCGTGCCGAAATAGAGCGGGCCGAGCACATGGACGTTGAGCTGGTCCCGCGCCATGCGGTTGAACTCGCGCCCGATCTCCCCGTCGAACACCTTGCGCATGTGGTCGGCGTCACGGAACAGGTAGGCGGAAGCCATCACCGACCAGGCCGGGATCTGGCGCGAGAGGTCCTGCGGCGCGAGGTTCGCCATCTCGACATTGCCGCGCTGGATGGCGACGAGCTCCGTCCCCTGGCGGAACAGCGTCGCGTTCAGGTGCAGCTCGACGTCGAAGTCGGAGGCGAGGTCGCGCTGGAAGCCGCGCATCGCCTCGGCACGGATGTCCTGGTCGGAGAAGACGGCGGTGAACCGGATGCGCCGGCGCGCCTGGGCCCGTGCGGGGATGGCGGGTGCGGCCAGCGCGGCGGCAGCAGCCGTCATGGCGGACCGGCGTCCGATATGCGATCGCATGGGCGTTCTCCCTTCCCTGGACTTGCTTTGGCCGTGCGGCGGCTTCTGGTCGCGACGCTAGGGGGGCCGCAGGCGCCGATCAAGCGCCGCGGCACGGGATATCCTCGCCGCGCATATCCTCGGCGGCGCGGACCATCCGCTGGCGAGCGGCGCCCCGTGGCGGGCGCGGGTATCGCAGCAATTCGCGTCAGGGGTGTTGCGCCGGCCGGATCCTCGGCCTCCGGCCCCATCCTTCCGCCATCCGAATGCCGCTGCTAGACACCAGGGCCGGCGGGCCCGCGCGCCCCGCCGGGGGGTCGCGCAACATGGATGGAACAGGATGTCGGATCGCCGCAAGGTCGCCCTGATCACCGGTATCACCGGGCAGGACGGCTCCTACCTGGCCGAGCTGCTGCTGGCCAAGGGCTACATCGTCCACGGCATCAAGCGCCGGTCCTCCTCCTTCAACACCGGCCGGGTGGATCATCTCTACCGGGACCTGCACGAACCGGGCGTCGGCTTCTTCCTGCACTACGGCGACCTGACCGATGCGACCAACCTGATCCGCATCCTCGCCGAGGTGCAGCCGGACGAGATCTACAACCTTGGCGCCCAGAGCCATGTCGCCGTCTCCTTCGAGACGCCGGAATACACCGCGAATTCGGATGCGCTCGGCACGCTGCGCCTGCTCGAGGCCATTCGCATCCTCGGCATGGAAAAGCGCACGCGCTTCTACCAGGCCTCGACCAGCGAGCTCTACGGCAAGGTGCAGGCCGTGCCGCAGGACGAGACGACGCCCTTCTACCCGCGCAGCCCCTATGGCGTGGCGAAGCTCTACGCCTACTGGATCGTGGTGAATTATCGCGAGGCCTACGGGCTGCACGCGTCGAACGGCGTGCTGTTCAACCACGAGAGCCCGCGCCGCGGCGAGACCTTCGTCACCCGCAAGATCACCCGCGCGGTCGCGGCGATCAGCCTCGGGAAGCAGGATTGCCTCTGGCTCGGCAACCTCGATGCGCAGCGTGACTGGGGCCATGCGCGCGACTTCGTGGAAGGCATGTGGCGCATCCTCCAGCAGGAGACGCCAGACGACTACGTGCTCGCGACCGGGAAGACGCATACGGTTCGCCGCTTCGCCGAGCTCGCCTTCGCCGAGGCCGGCATGACGCTGGATTGGCGCGGCGACGGGGCCGATGAGGTCGGCATCGACCGGGCCTCCGGCCGCGTGGTCGTGCGCATCGACCCCGAATACTTCCGCCCGACCGAGGTGGATCTCCTGATCGGCAATGCGGCCAAGGCACGCCGGGTGCTTGGCTGGTCGCACAAGGTCGCGCTACCGGACCTGGTCGCGGAGATGGTCGCGAGCGACATCGCCCTGATGCGGGACGAGGCGCCGGCGCAGGCGGGCCAGGGCAACCGTGGCTGAACCCCTCGCCGAGATCTTTCCGCTGCGCGGCGCTCGAGTCTACGTCGCCGGCCATCGCGGCATGGTCGGCTCGGCCTGCGTGCGGCGCCTGGAAGCGGAGGGCTGCGCGGTCGTCACCGCCGATCGGTCCCGGGTGGACCTGCGCCGCCAGGCGGAGGTCGAGGCCTTCATGGCGGAAGCCCGTCCCGACGCGGTGCTGGTCGCCGCGGCCAAGGTCGGCGGCGTGCTCGCCAACGACACGCTGCCGGCCGAATTCCTCTACGACAACCTGATGATCGAGGCGAACCTGGTGGAAGCGGCGCACCGCACCGGGGTGAACCGCCTGCTCTTCCTCGGCTCCTCCTGCATCTACCCGCGCGAGGCGACGAACCCGATCACCGAGGACGCGCTGCTGACCGGCCCGCTCGAGCCCACGAACCAATGGTATGCGGTGGCCAAGATCGCCGGCATCAAGCTGTGCCAGGCCTACCGGCGGCAATACGGGCGCGACTACATCTCCGCCATGCCGTGCAACCTCTACGGCCCCGGCGACTATTTCCACCCGGAACGCAGTCACGTCATCCCGGCGCTGCTGCAGCGATTCCACGCCGCGGCACGCGAAGGGACGGAGGTCGTGACCTGCTGGGGCAGCGGCAGGCCGCGCCGCGAGTTCATGCACGTGGACGATGTGGCGGATGCCTGCGCCTTCCTGTTGCGGCACTATTCGGGGGAAGGCCACCTGAACATCGGCACCGGCACGGACATGGCCATCGCCGAACTGGCGCAGGAGATCGCCCGGATCACCGGCTTCGCCGGCCGGATCGCATGGGACACCACCAGGCCGGACGGGGCGTTTCGAAAGCGGATGGACGTCGCCCGGCTCGCGGCGATGGGCTGGCGGGCGCGGATCGGCTTCCGCGAAGGGCTCGAGAGCACCTACCGCTGGTTCCTCGACCAGGGAACGCTGCGGCGATGATCGGCCGGGCGACCGGAGCGCCTCCCGCCCGTGTGGCATTTTGTGCAATGCAACGAAGACGGGTCGCCTGCCTGGATGCTGCCGCTATTCTGCCCTAGATCCTCGCCTTCTTCATTCCGGACCCGTGGACACGCTTGGCATGACCCTCCTGATCACTGGCGGCCTGGGCTTCATCGGCTCGGCGGTGGTGCGCCGGCTGCTCGCCACCACCGACGAGGTGGTGGTGAACGTCGACCGCATGACCTATGCGGCGAGCCCCGAGAGCCTCGGCGACTGGCTGCGCAGCCCGCGGCACATCCATCTCCGCGCGGACATCTGCGACGCGGCGGCGATGCGGGAGGTCTTCGCGAAGCACCGCCCGTCGCGCGTCATGCATCTCGCGGCCGAGAGCCATGTCGATCGCTCGATCGACGGCCCGGCCGAGTTCATCCGCACCAATGTCGTCGGCACCCAGGTGCTGCTGGAGGCGGCGCGCGAATATTGGGCTTCGCTGGAAGGCGCCGCGAAGGCCGATTTCCGCTTCCACCACGTTTCGACCGACGAGGTCTTCGGCTCCCTCGAAAGCCGTGACGAACCGCCCTTCGACGAGAATACGCGCTACGATCCGCGCAGCCCCTATTCGGCCTCCAAGGCGGGGTCCGACCATCTGGTCCGCGCCTGGCAGCACACCTACGGGATGCCGAATTTCATCTCCAACACGACGAACAACTACGGTCCCTGGCAGTTCCCCGAGAAGCTGATCCCGCTGGTGACGCTGAACGCGCTGGAGGGCCGCACCCTGCCGGTCTATGGCGACGGCTCCAACATCCGCGACTGGATCCATGTCGAGGACCATGCGGAGGCGCTCTGCCTCGCCCTGTTCCGCGGCCAGCCCGGCGCGACCTACTGTCTTGGCCCGCGGCAGGAACGCACGAATCTCGAAGTCGTCCGCGCCATCTGCGCGACGCTCGACCGGCTGCGTCCCGATCCTGCGGGCCCGCGGGAGCGGCTGATTACCTACGTGAAGGACCGTCCCGGCCACGACTTCCGCTACGCCATGGACCCGTCCGGCGCCGAGAAGGCGCTCGGCTGGCGGGCGAAGCATGATTTCGAATCCGGCCTGGCGCAGACCATCGCCTGGTATCTCGACAACGAAGCCTGGTGGCGCCCGATCCGGGACAAGCGCTACGCGGGCCAGCGCCTGGGTGGGGTGAAGGCATGAAGGGCATATTGCTGGCCGGTGGGTCCGGCACGCGGCTGCATCCGATGACGCTGGCGGCGTCCAAGCAACTGCTGCCGGTCTACGACAAGCCGATGGTCTATTACCCGCTCGGCACGCTGATGCTGGCGGGGATCCGCGACATCCTGCTGATCTCCACCCCGGCCGACCTGCCGCAGTTCAAGCGGCTGCTCGGCGACGGCTCCCAGTTCGGCGTGACGATCACCTATGCCGAACAGCCGAAGCCCGAGGGCATCGCCCAGGCCTTCCACATCGGCGCGGACTGGATCGCGGGCGAGCCCTGCGCCCTCGCACTCGGGGACAACATCATCTACGGCCATGGCCTGGTGGAGCAGCTCCGCGCCGCCGCGCGCCGCGCTGAGGCCGGCGAGGCGACCGTCTTCGGCTACCGCGTGGCCGACCCCGAACGCTACGGCGTGGCGGAATTCGACGCCGAGGGCCGCGTCCTCTCGCTCGAGGAGAAGCCCGCGAAGCCCAAATCCGACTGGGCGGTGATCGGTCTCTACTTCTACGACAGGCGCGTCACGCAGCTCGCCCACGACCTCAAGCCCTCGGCGCGCGGGGAGCTTGAAATCACGGACCTGAACAAGGTCTATCTCGACCTCGGTGCGCTGCGGGCGGAACAGCTCGGCCGCGGCTGCGCTTGGCTCGACGCCGGCACGCCGGGCTCGCTGCTGCAGGCGGCGACCTTCGTCGAGACCGTGCAGGAACGCCAGGGCCTGCAGGTCGGCTGCCCGGAGGAGATCGCCTTCCGCATGGGCTTCATCGATGCCGACGCGCTGCTGAAGCAGGGCAGGGCGCTCGGCAAGACGGCCTATGGCGCCTACCTCGTCGATCTGGCGAAGGGGAAGCACGCGTGAAGGTCGAACGCTGCGCCGTCCCCGACGTCCTGCTGATCGAACCCCTTCGCCACGGCGACGCGCGCGGCTTCTTCAGCGAGGTGTGGTCGCGCCGCGCCCTCGCCGCGCAGGGTTTCGACGCCGACTTCGTGCAGGACAACCACGCCTTCTCCGCGCAGAAGGGCGTGCTGCGCGGGCTGCACTTCCAGCGGCCACCCTCGGCGCAGGGCAAGCTGGTGCGCGTCGCGCGCGGCGCCATCCTGGACGTGGCGGTGGATATCCGCCAGGGTTCGCCCACCTACGGGCAGCACGTCGCGATGGAGCTCAGCGCGGCGAACTGGCGGCAGATGTGGGTGCCGCGGGGCTTCGCCCACGGCTATGTCACGCTCGAGCCGGATACCGAGGTGCTCTACAAGACCGACGCCTACTACGACCGCGCCACGGATGCCGGCATCGCCTGGGACGACCCGGCGCTCGGCATCGCCTGGCCGGTCGATGCCGGCAGCGTCATCCTCTCCGACAAGGACCGCAACGCGCCGCGCCTGGCCGAGATCCCGCCGCCCTTCCCGCAGGGATCCTGGTGATGCGGCGGATCCTCGTCACCGGCCGCGGCGGGCAGCTCGCCACGGGCCTTGAGGCCGCCCTCCCGGCGCGGGGCTTCGAACCGATCCTCTTCGGCCAGCCCGAATTCGAGTTCGACCAGCCCGAGACCGTCGCCGCCGCCTTCGCTGCGGCGCGGCCCGAGGCAGTGGTGAACTGCGCCGCCTGGACCGCCGTCGATGCCGCCGAGGACGACGAGGCCGCCGCCTTCCGCGCCAATGCGCTGGGCCCGGCGATGGTCGCGCGGCACTGCGCGGCGCTCGGCATCCCGCTGATCCAGATCTCGACCGACTACGTCTTCGACGGCCGCAAGGGCGCGCCCTACACCGAGGATGACGCGCCCAACCCGCTCGGCGCCTACGGGCGGACCAAGCTGGCGGGGGAATGGGCGGCGCTCGCCGGCAATGCGCGGACGACGGTGCTGCGCACCGCCTGGGTCTTCGCGCCGATGGGCAGCAACTTCGTCCGCACCATGCTGCGCGTCGGCGCCGCGCGGCCGGAACTGCGCGTGGTGGCGGACCAGCACGGCAGCCCGACAGCGGCGCCGGACCTCGCGGATGCCATCGCCGGCGTGCTGGCCCGGATGCGCGACACCGGCTGGCAGGACGCCTATCGCGGCGTCTTCCATGCCGTTGCGACCGGCTCCACCACCTGGCACGCCTTCGCCGAGGCGATCTTCGCCGCCGCCGCCCCCTTCGGCGGGCCGCGACCCAAGGTGCATGCCATCGGGACCTCGGACTACCCGACCAAGGCGGTGCGCCCCGCGGATGGCCGGCTCGACACCTCCAGGCTGGCCGCGACCTTCGGCGTGGCGCTTCCGGAATGGAAGGCCGGCCTCGATCGCGTCATCAGGGCGTTGCACGCGGCGTGATCCTGCGGCAGCTCCGTCTCGTCGCCTTCCTGCTGCTTGCCGTGCCGGCCGGCACGGCGGCGGCGGCCTCCGAACCCGGTGCCTGCCCGGTGGTGCCGCGGCCGGCGATCGCGGTGCCGCGTCTCGCCGAGGCGGCGATGCACGGGGGGGCGGTTCGCATCGTGGCGTTCGGTTCCTCCTCCACCGCCGGGGCGGGGGCGAGCCTGCCGTGGCGTGCCTATCCGTCCCGGCTCGAAACCCTGTTGCGCCGGGGCCTGCCGAACGTGACCGTCACGGTGATGAACCGCGGTGCCGGCGGCGAGGACGTCGCCAACATGATCGGCCGGATGGATGCCGACGTGATCGCGGAGCGGCCGGACCTCGTCATCTGGCAGGCCGGCGCGAACGCGGCGCTGCGCCGGATGGATCCCGCCAGGTTCAGGGCCTACCTGTTCGAGGGCCTCGCCCGCCTGCGCCGCGAGGGCATCCACGTCGTCCTGATGGACAATCAGCGCGCGCCCCGCATCGCCGCCCGGCCGGGACACGAGGCGTATGACGCCGTGGTCGCCGAGGCAGCCGCCACGCTTCCGGGCGTCTCCCTGTTTTCCCGTGGCGCGCTGATGGATGCGCTGGCCGCGGCAGGCATTCCGAACGACGCGCTGCTCGTCTCCGACGGGCTGCACCACAACGACCGCGGCTACGCCTGTGTGGCCGAGGCCCTCGCGCGCGGCCTCCTGACGGGGGCGCAGCCGCTGCGTGCCATGGCGACGCCTGACCAGGCGGCGCGAGGCCCCGGACGCGAGTTCCGGAGGCCGGCCGCGCCGGTGTCGCTCGAGCCGCGCTGAGCGGCGCATCGATCCCGCCGCATTCGGCAACCCTGAATGCGTTGCAGCGAATGCATATCGCTCTTGCGTAATGGACCGGTTGGATTCCGTTGAGCCTGCGGAGCAAAAGCTATCGTGAAATTCGCGTTAATTCGCGCCATCCGGCGTGACGCTGTTTGGAGAGAATGATGCTCGAAGGGCTGACCGGCAGGGCTCCGGGTGCCTTGCCGCTGCATGCCGTTCGGGCCGAAGGCCTCGGCATTTTCGCTGATGGGCTGCCGGCCGCGGCCGCGGCCTTCCTGCGCGCTGCCGGCTTCGCGGCGAAGCCTGGCGAATTCGCCCTGATCCCAGGCGCGGAGGGCTTGGCCGGTGCCGTCGTCGGCATCGGTGCCGATGACGGCCCCTGGGCCTTCGGCGGCCTGGCGCGCGGCCTTCCTTCCGGCACCGCCTGGCGACTGGCGGCTGGCCCGCAGGACTCCGCGGCGGCGGTGCTGGGCTGGGCGCTCGGCGCCTACCGCCCGCGGCGGCACAAGGCGTCCGGTCCGGCACCTGCGCTGCTCGAGATCCCGGAAGGGGCCGATGCCGCCACCGCCGTGATGGTGGCGGAGGCGATCTGCGCCGCCCGAGACCTGGTCAACGCGCCCGCGGCGGACCTTGGCCCGGAGGAACTCGCTGAGGCGGTGAGCACGCTCGCCGCCCGCCATGGCGGCACCTGCGAGATCGTGGCGGGGGCTTCGCTCGAGCAGGGCTTCCCGGCCGTCGCGGCGGTCGGCGGTGGCAGCCCGCGGGCTCCGCGCGTCGCCGTGCTGCGTTGGGCGGGGGCCGAGGATGGGCCGCTGATTGCGCTCTGCGGCAAGGGGGTCTGCTTCGACACCGGCGGCCTCGACCTCAAGCCGCCCGCGGGCATGCTGCGCATGAAGAAGGACATGGGCGGCGCGGCAGTGGTGCTCGCGGTGGCCGAGATGGTCATGCGCAGCAACCTGCCGGTGCGGTTGCTGGTGCTCGTCGGCGCGGTGGAGAACGCCGTGTCCGGCACCGCCATGCGGCCGATGGACGTGCTGCGCACCCGCAAGGGCCTGAAGGTCGAGGTCGGCAATACCGACGCCGAGGGCCGACTCGTGCTGTGCGACCTGCTCGCCTTCGCCGCCGAGCAGTCACCCGCGATGATCATCGACTGCGCCACCCTCACGGGCGCGGCGCGGGTGGCGCTGGGTCCCGATTTGCCCGCCCTGTTCTGCACCGACGACGCGCTGGCCGACCGCCTGCTGGCCGCCGGGGCGGAGGCGCACGACCCGATGTGGCGGCTGCCGCTGCACCAGGGCTACGATTCCTGGTTGGACAGCCCCTTCGCGGACCTGTCCAACGTGTCGTCGAAGCCGATGGCCGGCGCCGTCGTGGCCGCCCTGTTCCTGCGCCGATTCGTGCCCGCCGGAATCCCGTGGGCGCATCTCGATCTCTACGGATGGAACGATTCGACACGTCCGGGACGCCCGGAAGGCGGCGAAGCCCAGTGCGCCCGGGCCCTGCACGCGGCGATTGTAAAGTTTTGTCGAGTTTCCCCGCCGCCCCAAGGCGGCTGAACCGCGGATCACTATTGTGAGTCGCGTTCGGAACGAATTGGCGGCCGTGCCCGCCCCGATTTCCCATGAAGGAAGAAACAGAATGACCAACACGAACAACCCGGATCAGCAGATCGGCATCCTGCGCGAGACGATCGTCGCGCTGGTGCGTGGCGACGGGCCCGACCTCTCCGCCCGCCAGCTCGCCGTGCTGCTGACCGTCTATCTCAGCGAGGGGCCGCACACGGTCCGCGGGCTCGCCGCCGACCTCAACGTCTCCAAGCCGGCGATCACGCGGGCGCTCGACCGCCTCGGCGAGCTCGACCTGGCCCGCCGCAAGGTGGACCCGGCCGACCGCCGCAGCGTGCTCGTGCAGCGCACGACGAAGGGCACGACCTTCCTGCACGACCTGCGCGGCATCATGGTGGAAGCGACCAAGTCGACCGGCGATGCGCGCGTGCTCGCCGCCCCCGCCAGCCCCGAGCCCGCCCTGCGCGTGGTGTGACGGGATGGCGTGCGAGGACGGCCCCGTGCCGTCCTCGCCGCGACCCGGCCTGGTGGCCGGCCGGCGTCAGTAGCCGGCCGAGAAGTCCACCAGGTTGACCAGCGGCCGCCCGTCGCGGGCGCGGTGGATGTTCTCCACCACCTGCGGCGCGGCGCTGGAAGGGATGGTGATGCTCGCCGCGTGCGGCGTCAGGATCACCTTCGGATGCGCCCAGAAGGGGCTTTCCGCCGGCAGCGGCTCCGGTTCGAAGACATCGAGCGCGGCGCCGGCCAGATGGCCGGAATCGAGCGCCGCCAGCACATCCGTCGCCACCATGTGCCCGCCGCGTGCGGCGTTGATCACGTAGCTGCCGGGCTTCATGGCGCCGATCAGGCGCGCGTCCAGCACGCCGCGCGTGTCAGGCGTCAGCGGCAGCAGGCAGACCAGGATGTCGGCCTTGGCGGCCATCGCCATGAGGCCCTCGGCGCCGTGGAAGGTCTCGACGCCGTCCATCGCCTTGGGGCGGCGCGACCAGCCCAGGACCGGGAAGCCCAGCGCCCGCAGCGCACGTGCCGCGTCGCTGCCGAGCTCACCCAGGCCGAGGATGCCGACGTGCCGCGCGGAGGTCTCGGGCGCGGGCAGTTCGTACCAGACCTTCTCCGCCTGCTGGGCGCGGTATTCCGGGTCCTGCCGGTGGAAGCGCAGCACGTTCAGCAGCACCCATTCCGTCATGCCCTGGGTCAGCCGCGTGTCCACCAGCCGCGCGACGGGCACGCCCGGCGGCGGCCCAGGCGGGCGGAAGAGGTGATCGACGCCCGCGCCCATGGAAACGATGAGGCGCAGATTGGGATAGCGTCGCAGCTCCATCATGTCGTGCGCGGTCCAGACCACGGCCGCCTCGATCTCCGCCGGTTCCCCGGCATCGGGAAACAGGCGGATCTCCAGCGACGGATCGACGGCGAGCAGCGCCGCCTTCCAGTCCTGCATGGTGTGGGCCTTGGTGGAGAGCAGCACCGCCATCAGCGCGTTTCCTTCAGCAGTTCATCGACCGCGGTGACGAAGCCGCGCCAGTCGTCCTTGCGCGTCGCCGCGCGCTCCGTTCCGTCCGGCGCCTTCGCGTAGAGGCTCAGCACCCCCTTCGACCACAGCGCGTCGAAATGGGCCGGGGATTGCAATGCGAAGGCGGCGGTGCGCTCGAAGACACCGTCCTTCACCTTCGGCATGACCTTGTAGAACCACCACCAGCAGCCGATGGCCAGCACGATGGTGCCGGCCCAGGCGCCGCCCTGCCCGATGCCGAGCGCCTCCAGGGGCGCGCCACCCCATCTCAGCGCGAGGAAGGAGAGGGCGAGGATCAGCCCCGCCGGCCAGACATTCTCCCAGGAGCGATAGACCGGCGAGCCGGGCGAATTCATCCGGCGGATATGGATGCCGAGCTTGACCTGGTCGGCGTCCAGCAATGCCTTGAGGCGTTCGAGTTCGTTCACGTCCGCAACCCCGGCGCCTCCGCGGACCGCAGGTCGAATGCCGCGGCCATCAGGGCGCGGGTGTAGGCTTCCCGGGGGGCGGCGACAACCTGGTCGGCCGCGCCTTCCTCCACCACCCTGCCATCCTTCAGCACGATGATCCGGTGCGCCATGGCCCGCACCACCCGGAGGTCGTGCGAGATGAAGAGGTAGGCGAGCCGGTGCTTCGTCTGCAATGCGCGCAGCAGTTCCACCACCTGCGCCTGCACGCTGACATCGAGCGCCGAGGTCGGTTCGTCCAGCACCAGGAAGCGCGGCTTGAGCACCAGCGCGCGCGCGATGGCGATGCGCTGACGCTGGCCGCCGGAGAATTCATGCGGGTAGCGCTCGGCCATGCCGGGTTCGAGGCCGACCTCCTCCAGCGCCGTCGCCACCGCGGCCGCACGTTGCGCGCGCGTCAGGCCGGGTTCGTGGACGGCGAGGCCCTCGCCGACGATGTCGCCCACGCTCATGCGCGGGGAAAGCGCGCCGAAGGGGTCCTGGAAGACGATCTGCATGCGCCGGCGCAGCGGGCGCAGCGCGGCGCGGCCCAGGCCCTGGATCGGCGTTCCCTCGAAGCGTATTGCGCCGGCGCTGTCCTCCAGCCGCAGCAGGGCGAGGCCGAGCGTCGTCTTGCCCGAGCCGGATTCTCCGACCACCCCGACCGTCTCGCCTTCCCTGACCGCGACCGAGACACCGTCCACCGCCTTCACCTCGGCGACGACACGGCGCATCAGGCCGCGGCGGATGGGGAAGCGGACCTGCACCGCGTCGCCGTGCATGATCTCGGGCGCGCCGTCGGCGACGGGCGCGGGCTGGCCGCGCGGCTCGGTCGCCAGCAGCATGCGCGTGTAGGCGTGGGACGGCGCGGCGAAGACCTCGGCGACGCGGCCCTGTTCGACCGCGCGCCCGTCCTTCATCACCACCACGCTGTCGGCGTGCTTCTTCACGATGTTGAGGTCGTGGGTGATGAGCAGCAGCGCCATGCCGAGGTCGCGCTTGAGCTGTTCCAGCAGTTCCAGGATCTGCGCCTGGATGGTGACGTCGAGCGCGGTGGTCGGCTCGTCCGCGATCAGCAGCTTCGGGTCGTTGGCGAGCGCGGCCGCGATCATCACGCGCTGCCGCTGGCCGCCGGACAACTGGTGCGGATAGGCGCCGAGGCGATCCTCCGCATTCGGGAAGCCCGCGCGGCGGAGGAGTTCGATGACGCGCGCCCGCAGCGCCGCATTCGCCAGCGGCTGGTGCAGCGTGATCGCCTCGGAGACCTGGCGCTCCACCGTATGCAGCGGGTTGAGCGAGGTCATCGGTTCCTGGAACACCATGCCCGCCACCCCGCCGCGCAGGCGGAGCAATTCGGCATCGGGTGCCGTCAGCACCTCGGTGCCGTCCAGGGCGATGCGCCCTTCCGGATTGCCGCCCGCGCCCGGCAGGAGCCGCAGACAGGACAGGGCGGTGACCGACTTCCCGGAGCCGGATTCACCGACCAGCGCGACCGTCTCGCCACGTTCGACGGCGAAGGAGACGCCCTCCACCACGCGCTTGCCGCGGAAGGCAACGGCCAGGTTCTCGACCTCCAGCAACGGCATCAGCGCGAGCCCCCCGGCAGCTTGCGCGGGTCGAAGGCGTCGCGCACCGCCTCCCCCACGAAGATCAGCAGCGTCAGCATCCCGCCCAGCACGACGAAGCCCGTCATCGCCAGCCACGGCGCGGTCAGGTTGTTCTTGCCCTGGTTCACCAACTCGCCCAGCGAGGGCGAGCCCGGCGGCAGGCCGAAGCCGAGGAAGTCGAGGCTCGCCAGCACCGTCACCGATCCGCTGAGGATGAAGGGCAGGAAGGTCAGCGTCGCCACCATCGCATTCGGCAGGATATGGCGGAACATCACCACCGGATCCGACACGCCGAGCGCCTTCGCCGCGCGCACATAGTCGAAGTTGCGCCCGCGCAGGAATTCCGCGCGCACCACGCCGGTGAGCCCCATCCAGGAGAACAGAAGCAGGAAGATCAGCAGCACCCAGAAGGTGGGTTCGATCACGCTGGCCAGGATGATGAGCAGGTAGAGCTGCGGCATCCCCGACCAGATCTCGATGAACCTCTGGAACAGCAGGTCCGTCAGCCCGCCATAGAAGCCCTGCACCGCGCCTGCCGTGATGCCGACGACGGAACTCACGATCGTCAGCGAGAAGCCAAACAGCACCGAGATGCGGAAGCCGTAGATGACGCGCGCCAACACGTCCCGCGCCTGGTCGTCCGTGCCGAGCCAGTTCTGCGCGGAGGGCGGGGAGGGCGCCGGCCGCCCGATATCCCGCACCACGGTCCGGTAGGAATAGGGCACCAA
This sequence comes from Neoroseomonas soli, assembly GCF_018129065.1. Taxonomy (GTDB): domain Bacteria; phylum Pseudomonadota; class Alphaproteobacteria; order Acetobacterales; family Acetobacteraceae; genus Neoroseomonas; species Neoroseomonas soli. Next base: position 53,709 of record NZ_JAAEDM010000018.1, read on the forward strand.
GGGCCAGGCCATCCAGCCGCCCTTGGCCTCGAACTCCTCCCGGAAGCCGCGGTCGTGCCAGTCCGCCAGCGTCGGCAGGCCGTCCTCGATCACGTCGCTCTCGGCATAGTCCGTCAGCACCGGCACGAACCAGCGACCGTCCACCTTCGCGACCAGGGGGCGGTCATTCGCGATGAACTCCGCGAAAAGCGTCACGAAGAACAGGAAGCCGAAGATCACGAGCGACCAGTAGCCACGCCGATTGGCGCGGAAATTGGCGAGGCGCCGGCGGGTGAGGGGGGAGAGCGTCATGGGGCTGCTCCGCCGCAGGGGGGCGCTGCCCCCCTGCACCCCCCGCCAAAGGCCGAAAGGCCTCTGGACACCATGAATTGGCCGGTTGGGAGGAGGGGCTCGAAGCGACCGCCGGGCCGGGAGCGCGCTCGGCGCCCCTCCTCCCAACCGGCCAAGTATCGGGTTCCAAGGGCCCTTAGGCCCCTGGCGGGTGGGTGCGGGAGGGCAGAGCCCTCCCGCGGCGCGCGCAGCGCCACGACCGCCCCCCGCATCACCGCCGCGCCTCGAAGTCGATGCGCGGGTCCACGAGGGTGTAGGTGAAGTCCCCCACGATCTGCATGACCAGCCCGAGCAGCGTGAAGATGTAGAGCGTCGCGAACATCACCGGGTAGTCGCGCCGGATCGCGCTTTCGAAGCCGAGCAGCCCGAGCCCGTCGAGCGAGAACACGATTTCCGTCAACAGCGCCCCGGTGAACAGGATGCTGATGAAGGCCGCGGGAAACCCCGCGATGATGAGCAGCATCGCGTTGCGGAAGATGTGTCCGTAGAGGATGCGCCCTTCCGTGTTGCCCTTGGCGCGCGCGGTGACGGTGTATTGCTTGCCGATCTCGTCGAGGAAGGCGTTCTTGGTCAGCATGGTCAGCCCGGCGAAGCCGCCGATGACCATCGTCAGCGTCGGCAAGGCCATGTGCCAGGCGTAGTCCAGCGCACGCTGCCAGAAGGGCAGGGTGTCCGCGCCGGGGCTCAGGAGCCCGCGCAGCGGGAACCATTGCAGGAAGGACCCTCCGGCCAGGAACACGACGAGCAGGATGGCGAATAGGAAGCCCGGGATCGCATAGCCCACCAGCACGACGCCCGATGTGGCGACGTCGAAGCGCGACCCGTCCTGCACCGCCTTGCGGATGCCGAGCGGAATGGACACCAGGTAGATGATCAGCGTGGACCACAGGCCGAGCGAGATGGAGACGGGCATCTTCTCGACGAGCAGTTCCACCACCGGCCGGTCGCGGAACAGGGATCGCCCGAAGTCGAAGGTCAGGTAGCCGGTCATCATCTCGACGAAGCGCGTCGTCGCCGGCTTGTCGAAGCCGAAGGCGCGCTCGATCTCGGCGACGATGGCGGGGTCGAGGCCCTGCGCGCCGCGATATGCGCCGACCGGGCCTTCGCTTCCGCCTGCCGTGCCGCGGGCCTCGGCGGCATTGCGCGTGCGCACCTCGCCGCCGCCTTCACCTGTGATGCGGCCGAGGGTCTGCCCCTGTCCGCGCAGTTCCGCGAGCATCTGCTCGACCGGCCCGCCTGGCGCGAACTGCACGACGGCGAAGTTGATGATGATGATGCCGAGCAGCGTCGGCACCACCAGCAGCAGCCGGCGGAAAAGGTACGCCCCCATGCCGCGCCTACGCGCGCCGCGCTTCGGCCAGTGCGCGTTCCCGCGCCGGGTCGATCCACCAGGCGCCGGGGAAGCCGAGGCCGTAGCGCGGGTTGCGCTCCGGCCGGCCGAACTTGTCCCAGAAGGCGATGCGGAAGGTGCGGCTGTGCCAGTGCGGGATGACGAAGTTGTTGTGCTGCAGCACGCGGTCCAGCGCGCGGGTGCGGGCGACCAGTTCCTCGTGGTCCGGCGCGCCGACCACGAGTTCCACCAGCTCGTCGACCGCCGGGTCGGCGATGCCGGCGACGTTCTGGCTGCCATTCTCCCGGGCCTTGGCGCTGGTCCAGTAGTCGCGCTGCTCGTTCCCCGGGGAGAAGCCCTGGCCCATGCTTTCCACCGTCATGTCGTAGTCGAAGGCGTCGATGCGCACCTGGTACTGCGCCGGGTCCACGGTCCGCACGCGCGCGGAGATGCCCAGCCGCTCCAGCCACTGCACGTAGGGCAGGGCCACGCGCTCGAAGGTCGCGCCCTGGAGCAGGATCTCGAACTCGAAGGGCCGGCCCTGGGCATTCACCAGGCGGCGCTCGCGCACGGTCCAGCCCGCCTCCCGCAGCAGGGCGAGCGCGCGGCGCGCGCCGTCCCGGTTGTTGCCGGAGCCGTCGGTGACCGGGAGCTTGTACTCCTCCGTGAAGACTGTCCCGGGGATGCGGCCGCGGAAGCCCTCGAGGATCGCCTTCTCGCGGCCTTCCGGCAGGCCGCGCGCGGCAAAGTCGGAATTCGAGAAGTAGGACGAGGTCCGCGTATAGGCCCCGTAGAAGAGGTTCGTGTTCATCCACTCGAAGTCGAAGACCTCGATCAGCGCGCGCCGCACGCGGGCGTCCTGGAATAGCGGTCGGCGCAGGTTCACCGCGAAGCACTGCATGCCGGTGGGGATCTCGTGCGGGATCTCCTCCCGCTTCACGAGGTTCCGCCGCGCCGCGGGGAAGTCGTAGCCGGTGGCCCAGTCGCGGGCGACGTTCTCCTGGCGGAAGTCGGTCTGGGCGGCCTTGAAGGCCTCGAAGGCGACGGTGGTGTCGCGGAAGTACTCGTAGCGGATGGTGTCGAAGTTGTTCAGGCCGCGCCGCACGCCGAGGTCGCGCGCCCAGTAGTCGTCCACGCGGCGGTACACGACGCTGCGGCTCGGCTCGAAGCGTTCGAGGCGATAGGGCCCGGACCCCAGCGGCACGTCGAGCGAGGGCCGGGCGAAGTCGCGCCCTTCCCACCAGTGCTTGGGCAGGATCGGCAGGTCGCCGAGGATCTGCGCGAGTTCCCGGTTGTCCGCGCTGCGGAAGCGGAAGGTGACGCGGCGCGGGCCTTCGGCCACCACCTCGGTGACATCGGCCCAATAGGCGCGGAAGAAGGGCCGGCCATGGGTGCGCAGCGCGTTGAAGGAGAAGACGACGTCCTCGGCCGTCATCGGCCTGCCGTCGTGCCAGCGCGCGGCCGCGCGCAACTCGAAGGTCACGCCCTTGCGGTCGGCCGGGAGTTCCACCGTCTCGGCGACATGGCCGTATTCGGCCGTCGCCTCGTCCGGGTTGCCGGCCATCAGCGAGTCGTAGATCAGCCCGACGCCGATATCGGGCGTGCCACGCAGGATGTAGGGATTGAAGCTGTCGAAGGCGCCGAGGCGCGCCAGCACGACCTCGCCCCCCTTCGGCGCATTCGGGTTGGCCCAGGGCCAGTGCGGGAAATCCGCCGGCAGGCTCGGCGGGGCCAGCAGAGAGAGCGCATGGGTGCGCACCACCTCGCCTGGCCTGTCCCCGCCGGCGGGCACCACGGCGCGGGCGTGGCTGGGAAGGGCGGCCAGGGCGCCGAGCGCCAGGATGTCACGTCGCTGCATGGTGCGCAGGATGGGGGCTAGACCCCCGCGGGGCAACGTCCCCGCCCTTACCGTTCGGTGAGAAGCGACACGGCCTCGGGCAGCAGGGCCGGGTCGCCCACGGCGAGGACACGGCCATCGGCCTGCATCGTCAGGGCTTCACCCCGCCAGCCGGTGACGCGGCCGCCGGCGCCTTCGATCACCGGGACCAGGGCGGCCCAGTCCCAGATCTTCATCGTGGCATCCACCACGATGTCCACCAGACCCAGGGCCAGCAGCCCGTAGGAATAGCAGTCCCCGCCCCAGGTCACGCGGCGGGCGGCGCCGCGCAGGCGCTCGAAGCCGGGCTTGTCGGCCGGCAGGAACATGTCGGGGCTGGTGCAGGAAAGCTCGGCCTCGCCCACGCGCGCGCAGGGGCGGCAGGCCGGCACGCCACCGAGCGGCGCGCGGAAGCGCGTGGGCTGCCCGGCCACGCCGATCCAGCGCTCGCCGGTCACCGGCTGGTCGATGATGCCGAGCACGGGCACGCCCCGGTGCAGCAGCCCGATCAGGCTGCCGAAGAGCGGCCGCCCGGTGACGAAGGCGCGGGTCCCGTCGATCGGGTCCACCACCCAGACCCATTCGGCGTCGGGGCGGTCGGCGCCGTGTTCCTCCCCGATCACGCCGTGGTCGGGGAAGCGGGCGGCGATCAGGGCGCGAATCGCCTCCTCGGCTTCCTTGTCGGCGCGGGTGACGGGGCTCGCGTCACCCTTCGCCTCGACCAGCAGGGCCGAGCGGAAGAGGGGGCGGATGACCGCCCCCGCCGCCTCCGCCGCGTCTTCCGCGGCGGCGATGCAGGCGTCCGGGATCAGGGCGCGGGCGCGTTCGGGGAGATCGAACGCAGGTATGCGATCAGGTCCGCCCGCTGCGACGCATTCGCCATGCCGCCGAAGGACATGCGGTTGCCCGGCGCATAGGTGCGCGGGCTCGCGATCCAGGCGTTCAGTTCCTCGTAGGTCCAGGGCTTGTCCGCCATGCCGCGGATGGCGCCGGAGTAGTTGAAGCCGTCCGCATGGGCGTGCTTCGCGCCGACGATGCCGGCGAGGTTCGGCCCGACGCCGTTGCGCCCACCCTCGTTGAAGGTGTGGCAGGACGCGCACTGGCGCTGCGCCAGGGTCTGGCCGTTCTGCACGTTGGCATTGGCCAGCAGCGGCGTGATCGGCTCCAGCGTTGGGGCCGCGGCCGGTGCGGCCGCCTGGGCCGGTGCCTCGCCACCCACGGCGATCGCGGCCTGGTGCGGCATGGTCGGGTGCACCAGCTGCCGGCCGATCACGCCCGCGACGGCGAAGGTGATGCCGGCGGTCAGCACCGCCGCGACGATCTTGTTGCCTTCCAGATTAGCCATGCCGATCAGGGCCCTTCGTACCGCACACAGGAACGGAGCCGCGTCCGGCGCGTTTGCGCCCCCCGCTGCCCTTGCCTACAAACGCGCCGGACCATAGTGCCCGACTTCCCGCCCGACAAGCAGCCGGAGCCGCCTTCTTGCGCCCCATCCTCGTCATCCCGGCCCGCATGGCGGCCACCCGCCTTCCCGGCAAGCCGCTGGCGGACATCCATGGACGCCCGATGATCGCCCATGTGCTCGACCGCGCGCGGGAAGCCGGCATCGGCCCCGTGGCCGTCGCCGCCGGGGAATCCGAGATCGCCGCCGCCGCCCGCGCCGCCGGCGCCGAGGCCGTCCTGGTGGCCGAGGACGTACCCTCCGGCACCGACCGCGTGCAGCGCGCCATGGCGGCGCTGGACCCCGAGGGCCGCTACGACGTCGTGGTGAACCTGCAGGGCGACTTCCCCACCATCGCCCCCGAGACCCTGCGCGCCGTGCTGGAACCCCTGGCCGACCCCGCGGTGGACATCGGCACCCTGGTCTGCCCGATCGCGAACGAGGAGGAGGCGAATACCTCGTCCTTCGTCAAATGCGCCTGCGCCTTCGAGGGCGATTCGCGCGTCGCGCCGGCGCTCTATTTCTCCCGCCTGCCGATTCCGTGGGGGGAGGGGCCGCGCTGGCACCACATCGGCGTCTACGCCTATCGCCGCGCAGCGCTGGACCGCTTCGTCTCCCTGCCCGCCAGCCCGCTGGAGCTGCGCGAGAAGCTCGAACAGCTCCGCGCGCTGGAAGCCGGCATGTGGATTGCCGCCGCGCGGGTGGATCATGGCCCCTTCGGCGTGGACACGCCGCATGACCTTGAACGCGCGCGCGCCATGCTGGCCCGCTGAACGGACGCACCGATGCCCAACAAGACCATCGCCTTCCAGGGCCTGCCCGGCGCCTATTCGGACCTGGCCTGCCGCGCCGCCTATCCGGGCTGGGCGACGCTGCCCTGCCCGTCCTTCGAGGCGGCGATGGAAGCATTGCGCGAGGGCCGCTGCGACCTCGCCATGCTGCCCTGCGAGAACTCGCTCGCCGGTCGCGTGCCGGACATCCACCGCATGCTGCCGGACAGCGCCCTGTTCGTGGTGGGCGAGCACTTCCAGCGCGTCGAGCACTGCCTGCTCGCGCCCAGGGGCGCGACGCTCGCCACGGTGAAGCGGGCGCACAGCCATCCGGTCGCCCTCGGCCAGGTGCTGCGGCTGCTGAAGGAGATGAAGCTCCAGCCCGTGATCGAAGCCGACACCGCCGGTGCCGCCCACCTGATCGCCGAGCGCGGCGGCATCGAGGACGCGGCCATTGCCTCCGAACTCGCCGCCGAGATCTACGGCCTCGAGATCCTGAAGCGGAACGTCGAGGACGAGGCGCACAACACCACGCGCTTCTATGTCATGGCGCGGGAGCGCCGCGACCCGCCGGTCGATGCGCCCGACACCGTCACCACCTTCGTCTTCCGCGTCCGCAACATCCCGGCCGCGCTCTACAAGGCGCTCGGCGGCTTCGCGACCAACGGGGTCAACATGACGAAGCTGGAATCCTACATGCTCGAGGGGCATTTCTCCGCGACGCAGTTCCTGTGCGACGTGGACGGCCACCCGGACAGCCCGGCGCTGGCGCGCGCCTTCGAGGAACTGGAATTCTTCTCACGCGAGTTCCGCATCCTCGGTTCCTACCCCGCCCACGCGTACCGGCTGGAACAGGCCGCGAAAGAGGACTGATACCGGCGGCCAGTTTCATTGGCCGCCGGTATGCGTCTTCCTGCCCTCAGCCGCCGGGCGCGGCCTCCGGCCGGGAGCTTCGCCGGATTGCAGGCGGGCCGCATGCGCGGCCCCGCCCAGCTTCGCAGGTCAGGACATCGGACCGCTCGTATCCGCCGAGTACGACGAAGGGCGCACCTCGGTGCGCCCCTCATGCACGCTCAGGCGCGGATCCAGGTTTCCGAGAAGGCCAGCATCGCGGTCGAGATGCGCTGCCCCGCGACCTCGCGCGGGATGGGCGCTCCGGGCTGCATGCGGCCGTTCACCGTGACGGTCGCCGTCTCGCAGCCGACGAAAAGGCTCGGCATGTGGTGCTTCCCGGTCGCCGAGTTCTCCGGCGGCAGGGCGAAGCAGAAGGGCTTGCCGAGGCCCGACCAGGTCAGCGCCACGGTCATGTCGCCCGCGCGCACCGTCTCGCTGTAGGTCGAGATCGCGTCGCCGCTGGTCTTCACGCTGTCGAGCTTCCGGTACTGCAGCCCGGCCAGTCCCGGCAGCCCGCGCCAGGCCCCGAAATGCGAGACGTAGCCATCGACCAGCCAGCGCGCGAGCGCCTCATTGTCCGTCAGGCAGACATTCGGCCGGTCGGCAGGCGGCGCCGCCTCCTGCGGGGAGAGCATCAGCACCAGCGCATGTCCGCGGCCATGCGGCGACAGCACGACGCGGAAGAAGGAGGCGAGGGTCGTGAAGGGCCCCGCCGGGTCCTCCTTCAGCGAGATGCCGGGGTTCTCGCCCGACCATTCGACATTGCCGGGAAATACCAGGGTGTCGGCCATGAACGCTTCTCCGCAGTGGGGCACGCAGCCTGCGATGGCAGCGGCGCGGGATCAATGGGCGCCCGGCGGCACCAGCAGAACGAAGTCGCCCTCGGGCGAGGTGCGCCCCGCCGCCGCCTCGGCCAGGCCGCGCGCCAGCCGGTCGGCGATGCCGACGCGGTAATGCAGGGGGTCCCAGTAATGGGTGTCCTCGCGCGTGATGGGGCTCGGGATCATGAAGTCCGCCAGCGCCGTGCCGGGCCGGGCGCGCGCGATCGCGGTGATCGCCGCCCGGCAGGCCGCCATGCGCTGCCCGTCCAGCGTGCCGGGCGGGGGCTGCAGCGAGACATGGTAGGGCACGAAGAACAGGACCGCCCGCGTCGCCGCCGGCAGGGCCGCGAGGCGTTCGGCAAGCAGCGCGTGCTGCGGGAAGTCGAATGAAGGCGCTTCGACCGCGGGCGTAGCGGGCGGCGGCACCAGCAACCGCGCCGCGCGCGCCGGGTCGTAGCGCGAGTCGCGCGGCAGGAAATCCGCAAAGCCGTCGCGCCCGTAGCGCGGCTTCGCCAGGCGCAGCATGGCCAAAGCCTGCTTGCCCGCTTCCTCTGCCGCGAAGGGGTTCATGATCTCGGCATAACCGCGCCAGAGGTTGTCGCCGTACATCCATTCCGGGAACGGCCGCGGCGTCAGGCGGCGTAGCGGGCCGCTCTCGCACCATTCCTTGTCGAGCCCGACCATGACGACGCGCGGCGCCGCATGGCTGCGCATGAAGAGCGCAAGGACCTGCGACTGCTCCCACGCCGTGCCGCTGTTCATCGACAGGTTGGCGAAGTGCGAGCCGAAGGCTTCGTTCAATTGCGCGGGGCGGAGTAGCCGGCTGGTGGATGTGCCCACCACCACGGAATCGAAGCGCTGGTCGCGCGCGAGCATCGGGTAGGAAAAGCGCTGGTTCGTGGTGACCGTCTCGCGTTGCAGCGGCAGCGAGAGCGGCAGCATCCCCCAGGGATCGACCAGCGCGATGAAGGCGTAGGCGATCGCTGCCGGCACCGCCGCGAACAGCAACAGCAGCCGCAGGAAGCGCGCCCAGGTGGCGGGGGCCTCAGAACTGGAAGTAGATGAACTCATTCGGGACCCGTCCGCCGATCAGCAGCAGCATCAGAAACAGCACCACGCCGGCGGTGGCGCCGACCCAGGGCATGGCGCGCAGGCGTTCCAGCGCGAAGGTCTGCGAGGCCGGGCCGAACACCGCGGCCACACAGCCCCCCAGCAGCGCGACGGTCTGCGTCGTGTCCATCGCGAAGGCGCCGCCCGTCCAGGGGCCACCCGCCATGGTGCCGAGCATCCGCGCCGCGGTGGCGAAGTCCGGCGCGCGGAACAGCACCCAGCCCACCATCACGAAGAGCATCGTTAGCGCCCAGCCGAGAACCCACGGCATGCGCAGCCCCGCGCGCGCCCAGGCGCCGTTCACCGCGAGCGCGATGCCGTGCAGCCCGCCCCAGGCCACGAAGGTCCAGGCCGCGCCGTGCCACAACCCGCCGAGCAACATGGTGACGATCACGTTCACCGCCTGCCGCGCCGCCCCCGCGCGGTTCCCGCCCATCGGGACGTAGAGGTAGTCCCGCAGGAAGCGCGACAGCGTCATGTGCCAGCGCCGCCAGAACTCGCGGATGGAGGCGGACCGATACGGCGCGTCGAAATTCGCCGGCAGCCGCAGCCCGAACATCATCGCGAGGCCGAGCGCCATGTCCGAATAGCCCGAGAAATCGAAATAGATCTGCAGCGTGTAGGCGAGCGTCCCGAGCCAGGCGTCGCCCGCGCCCAGCGCCTCCACCCCCGCTGCGCGGCCGAAGATGGCATCCGCCACCGGCGCGACCGTGTCGGCGATGGCCACCTTCTTCACCAGCCCGATGGTGAAGAGCACGAAGCCGCGCGCCAGGTTTTCCGCCATTTCCGGCCGGCGAGGGTCGAGCGCGAACTGCCAGATCACCTCGTTGTGCCGCACCAACGGCCCGGCCACGAGCTGCGGGAAGAAGGTGACGAAGAGGAAGAAGTCCGAAAGCCTGTAGGTCTTCGCCTGCCCGCGCTTGAGGTCGATCAGGTAGGAGACCTTCTGGAACACGTAGAAGGACACGCCGAGCGGCAGGATGATGTTCCACTGCTCGTGCCGCCCGCCGAGGATCCAGGCGACGTTGTCGGCGACGAAGTTCGCGTATTTCACCCAGCCGAGCACGCCGAGGTTCATGGCGATGCCGAGATCCGCCCACCAGCCGCGCGGATTGCCCGCATGCGCCCGCGCCACCAGCCAGTTCAGCAGCGTCAGCCCGACCAGAACGGGCACGAAGCGCAGGTCCCAGAAGGCGTAGAACACCAGGGAGGCAAGCACGACCCAGACCTGCCGGGCCACGCGCGTCGGCGCCAGGTACCAGCCGGCGAGGGCGAGCGGCAGCAGGCCGAGGATCAGCGCCTGGGAATTGAACAGCATGGGGTGGTGTCTGGTCCCGTCGTCAGCGCCGCGAGCTGCGGTCCGAATAGCAGGGGTTGCGGCGCGCGGTGTCACGCAGGTCCGGCGGCAGGGGTGCCGTGGCACCGCTTTCCATCCGGGCGCGGGCCGAGCGCGACCACTGCGCCGGCAGGATGTCAGGGTTGGAGAAGGACCCGCTCACCCGCACCGGTATGTCGAGGGCGAAGAAATGCGTCGTCTCCCTCTGGCTGCCGATCACGAGATCCAACCATTCCCGGTTGAGGTCGAAGCTGGCGAGGCCGCTGATCGTCCCGGTCCCGGCGCGGATGCGCACCGGCGATGCCTCCCCGCGCCCGGCGCGGACATCCACCGCGGCGAGCAGGCAGGAGACGCGGGTCATGCCGCGCGAGGTGCGGAACAGAGCGCGGACGTCGGTGGAGGCCATCTCGATGACCTCCCGCGCGATGCTGCCGCTGGTCATGGCCGCCACCACCGAGATGCGCGCGCCGGCCGTCGCGGCGTTCAGCGTGGCCGCCTCGGCGGCGACGGCGGCATGCGCCTCGAGCCGCCCGGCGAGTGGCAGCGCCGGCAGGCGGAAGGCGCGGCGCAGCGTGTCGATATCGCCTTGCGTCATCCGCGCTGCCGCGGTGACCGCCGCACCACCGCCCCGGGCCGGCAGCAGTTCTCCCGAGGCATCGAAACGGGCGCCGAAGGCGGCCAGCGCCAGCGTCTCGACCGTGATCCGTCCGGGCGCCATCTCGGCCTTCAGCCGCGCATCCCTCGCGTGCAGCCGCGCGTAGATGAGCTCCTGCGCGGCGAGGTCGGCGCGCAGCAGCGGGTCGGGCATCTCGGGCACGATCAGCGGCAGGTCGGCGTCGCCACTCTCCTGGCTGCCGGAAGGCGGGCGCGCGCCCAGGATGCGGTTGACGTCGAGGCGCGTGAACTCGAAGGCGACGACGACGGCATCCGGCCGCCCGCGGCTGCCCTCGGTGAGTTCGATGACCGGCGCGGTGAAGGGCGCACCGTCCAGCGTGCCCTCGACCGCCGTCAGGCGCCAGAGGTCGCCGTTGCGCATCACCTGGCCGGCGAGCGCGACCGGCACCGGCGGCACATCCGTCCCGCCCGCCCCGGCCATGCCGAGGATCGCCTCCGGCGTCGCCGCGGAGACCCGGATCCGGCCTTCCGCACCATCCACGTTCAGCGGGTCGGTCGCGGTGCCCAGGAATTCCACCACCGTTTCCGCACGGGAGGTCGCGCGCATCTCGATCGGGAAGGGGATGCTCGCGTCGCGCAGCGTCGCGATGCTGCCGAGCACGGCCTCCAGCGCCACCGGCACGCCGCCGTAGCTGCCGGAGACCGTCATCCGCGCCGGCTGGTCCGGTGCGGTCGCGGTGACCGCGGTGCTGTCGAGCCGGGCCCGCAACTCCTTCCCGCTGCTGGTGCGGAACACGATCTCGCTGCGCGCGAGGCGCAGGTCATGGACCATCGGCAGGCCGCTGCGGTCGGGCGGCGTTGCAGGCGCGGCGGGCCGCTCGCCGAAATGCCAGTTGGCGCGCCAGTCAGCGGCGCGTTCGAGGTAGAGGGTGAAACCGTCGATCGCCGCGCGGCGGAGCACCACCTCGCCCCGCAGCAGCGGCAGCAGGTCGAGCGTGGCGTTCAGGCTTCCGACCTCCGCCATGGCCGGGCGGCTGCCGCCGTCGATATTGGCGAGGCGGGCCTCCCGCACCTCGACGCCGAGGGACAGGCCCGGGGAGACCCGCAGGCTGCCGATCGTCACGGGCCGCCCGAGCGCCGCCGTGGCGTGCCCGGCCGCCATCGGCCCCAGTTCGACCATCGGCACCACCAGCACGGCCGCAGCCAGTGCCAGCACCGGGATGCCGGCGAGGATGCCCAGGATGACCTTGGTCCGGCGGCCCATCCGCATTCTCCAGCTTGCCGGGGCCGCTTACACCACCCGGCCGGGGCCGCGAAACCCGCGGCCGGCTATCCGGCCACATAGGCGCTCCGGCGGTCAGTGGCTATCCGGAACGAGCGCGGCGACCAGCCCCTGCAGCGCCTCGGCCATCCGCTCCGCGCGCTGCCGCGGGTCCTCGCCCGCCACGGCGAGGTCGCGGACCTGCACCGGCGCGCCGAAGGCGATGCGGACGGGGTGGCGGCGCGGCAGGCGGGCATCGCGCGGCATCGCCTCGAAGGCGCCGGAGATGTGCGCCGGAACGACCGTCACATCCGGCATTCCGTCCAGCACCACGCCGATCCCCGGCAGGAAGCGCTGCAGCCGCCCGTCCGGCGAACGCCAGGATTCCGGGAACCAGACCAGCCCCTCGCCACGCGAGAGGACCGCGCGCGCCATCGCCACGGCCTGGGCGGGCATCCGTTCCTCGACCGGGAAGACCTGGAAGGTGTGGGCGAAGCCGCGCGCGAGCGCATTGCCGAAGAGCCGCTCCACCGCCCCGCTCCACCACAGGCGCCGCGCCGCGGCGAAGGGCAGGGCGGCGGCAACCAGGCCGGGGTCGAGGTCGCTGACATGGTTGGCGACGATCACGAAGGCCCCCCGGCGCGGCACCGTCTCCGTGCCGGTGGCGCGCAGGTCGAACATCATGCGGCCGATGCCGCGCGCCGCCGCCCAGCCCGCGACGCGCAGCGGCCAGAGCAGCGGGGAACGCGGCCCGGTGGCGCGCGCCACCTCGGCAGCGAGGTCCTCGGGGCT
>NZ_JAAEDM010000019.1 GCF_018129065.1 Neoroseomonas soli
CTTCGCCTCGGCGCGGGCGGCGGCGGCCGCCTGGGCCTGGCGTGCCTCGAGCCCGCGGGCGAGGAAGGCGCCATACGCCGCCGGTGCATCCTCCGGCCGCTCGGCCCGCAGCGCGGCCTCCTGCGCGGCGGCCGCTTCCTCCTGGGCGGCGAGCGCACCCCGCGCTTCCGCAAGCCGGCGCTGGGCAGTGGTGACCTCCAGGGAGCGCAGCCTGGCAAGGGTGGCGAGCGGATCGCGTGGCACGGGTGCAGGGGCTTGGCAGTGGTTTCCGCATCTTCGCGCCGACGCCTTGCCGCAGGGTGAATGGCGGCTCCTGGCGCGCGGGCCGCCGCCATGGGACAAGCGCCGGAACGAAGGCCCCGAGGAAGCTCCATGTCCCTTCCGTCCAACACGCTGAGCATCGCCGTCCTGCCGGGCGACGGCATCGGCACCGAGGTGACGGCGGCGACGCTTGCCGTGCTCGAGCCTCTGGCGAAGCGCCATGGCCTCGGCCTGGCCTACGAGCAGTTGCGCGCCGGCGCCTTCTGCTACCGCGACACCGGCACGGCGATGAGCGAGGAGACCTTCGACAAGGCGGCGAAGGCGGATGCGATCCTGCTCGGCGCCATGGGCTGGCCGGAGATCCGCGCCGCCGACGGGACCGAGATCGCGCCGCAGTTGGACCTGCGCTTCCGGTTGAACCTCTATGCGGGCGTGCGGCCCTTCCGCGCGCTGCCCGGCGTGCCGGTGGCGCTGGCCGATCCGCGTGCGCGCGACATCGACCTGGTGATCGTGCGCGAGAGCACCGAGGGCCTCTTCTTCTCCCGCGACCGCGGCACCGTCACGCACGACATGGCGGAGGAGACGCTGCGCATCACCCGCGGCACGACGGAGCGCCTAGCACGCTTCTCCTTCGACCTCGCGCGGCGGCGGGCGGAACGGCGCGGGCGCAAGGGCACGGTGACGCTGGTGGACAAGGCCAACGTCTTCCGCGCCTTCGCCTTCATGCGCGGCATCTTCGCCGAGGTCGCGGCCGGCTACCCGGATGTCGCGCATGGCGCGCACTACGTCGATGCGATGGCACTGGACCTCGTGCGCAAGCCCTGGGCCTTCGACGTGCTGCCGACCGAGAACATGTTCGGCGACATCCTCTCGGACCTCGGCGCCGGCCTCGTCGGCGGCATGGGCTTCGCGCCGAGCGCCGACATCGGCGACACCCACGCTGTGTTCCAGCCCGCGCACGGGACGGCGCCGGACATCGCGGGGCAGGGGCTCGCGAACCCGACGGCGACGATCCTCTCCGCCGCGATGATGCTGGACTGGCTCGCCGGCAAGGGCGCCGGGCAGGCCTATGCCGATGCGGCGGCGGAACTCGACGCGGCGGTGGATGCCGCCTTCGCGGACGGACTGCGGACGCCCGACATCGGCGGGCGGGATGGCACGGCGGCGGCGGCGCGCGCGGTGGCGGAGCGGATCGGTCGCTAGAGCAGATCGCATGCGGCCGGAATCAGCCGTATGCATGAAGATGCTCGCTCAGCCATGGCTGGTGTGCTGCCCGCGAAGTTTGCTGGATTTCCAGCAAGCGGAGCGGACAAGCAGGCCACTGAGATCGAGGGCAGGTGGCCTGAGAGCGATGTCGGCGGGACTTCGGAATCGGGATACTGGAGCCGTATCCCCGCCCCCGTGAACGTGGCGGGCAGGACGCGGCGAAGTGCCTCTGCCGCCATCCGCTTCCGCGGCACGGCAGCCCAGGCCGGGCTCCGCGGCCAGCGCCCCGACCCGCCGCCGCGTCAGTTCACGCTGATTCGCGCCTCGCGCGCCACCTGCCGCCAGCGCAGGATGTCGGCGCGCAGCGCGTCGCGGAACTCGGCGAGGCCGAGTGGCGCCGGCTGCGCGCCGTCGAGTTCGAGGTAGCGGAGGTAGGACGGCGCGCGCGCCGCCGCGCTGATCTCGGCGTTCAGGCGTTCCTGCACCGGCTGGGGCACGCCGCGCGGCGCCAGGATGCCCCACCAGACGGCGACATCGAAGTCGATGCCGGTGCTCTCGCGGATGGTGGGGATCGCGGGCATGCCGGCGAAGCGCTGGGCGGTGGTCACCGCGATCACCGGCACCGTCCCGGCGTCGACCAGGCCGCGCACGGAGGCGAGCGTGGTCATCAGGAAGTCGATCCGCCCGGCGACGAGGTCGCTCTGCGCCGGTGCGATGCCGGCATAGGGGATCGCCTCCATCTGCAGCCGGCTCGCGAGGTTGAAGGCCTCCATCGTGAAATGCCCGACGCCGCCCATCCCTGCCATCCCGTAGAGCAGCTTGCCGGGATTGGCGCGCGCGTGGCGCACGAGTTCGTCCATGGTGCGGAAGGGGCTGTTCGGCTTCGTCACCACCACCATCGGCGCGGTGCAGAGCCGCGCGATCGCGTCGAAGCTCTCGATCGCGTCGAAGGTGTTGCGGCGGATGGTCGAACTGGTGGCGAAGGAACTGGAGGCCAGCAGCAGCGTGTGCCCGTCCGGCGGCGCGCTGGCGACGAAGCCCGCGCCGATCGAGCCCGCGGCGCCGGGGCGGTTCTCCACCACCACGGGCCGGCCGAGGGCGGTCTGCAGCGCATCCGCGATCGGCCGGGCGATGTTGTCGTTGCTGCCGCCCGGCGTGAAGGGGACCACCAGGCGGATGCTCTGGCTGGGCCAGCCGGGCGTATTGGCGCGCGCGGCGCCGGCCAAGGCGAGGCCGGCGGTGGCCCCGAGCAGGCCGCGGCGGGTCGGGTGGTGGGGCACGGCGTTTCCTCCTGCGGCGCCGGACATTATGAATGCATCGGACGCCGATAATGTCATATGCTTGTACGGACATGCCTATAACTTCCCGCCTTCGGAATCAATGACCATGGTGCGACGCGTGCCCGCGGCCCGACCCCCTCTCGCCGCGGCGGCCATGGCCGATGCGGCGCAACTGCTGGCCGGCAGCCAGCCGCGCTACGCCACCGTGGCGACGGCGCTGGCGGCCGAGATCCTCGAGGGCAAGCGCCCGGTCGGCACGCTGCTGCCGACCGAGCAGGAACTTGGCCAGAGCTTCGGCGTCAGCCGCTCCACCGTCCGCCAGGCGCTACGGCGGCTGGCCGAGCTTGGCCTGGTCGCGAGTGCGCAGGGCGTCGGCACGCGGGTGATCGCCGACCAGCCGCGCGGCCGCTACGTGCTGGCGGTGCGCTCGGTGACCGACGTGATGGGCTATGCCGCGCGCACACACCTCGACATCCGCGGCCGCGGGAAGGTGGTGGCGGATGCCGCGCTGGCCGAGCGCCTCGGCTGCGAGGTCGGCTCGCACTGGGTGCATGTGGCCGGGCTGCGTCGCGCGGCGGAGGGGCGGGCGGCGCCGATCTCGCTCTGCGACCTCTACATCGCGGAGGAGTTCGCCGAGGTGGCGGCCTCGCCCGACCTCGCCATGACGCCGGCCTACCGGCTGATCGCGCAGCGCCGCGGCGTGCCGGTCGAGACGGTGCAGCAGGACATCGCCGCCATCGCGCTCGACGCCGCGCAGGCGGAGGTGCTCGGCGTCGCGCCGGGCTCGCCGGGCCTTTACATCCGCCGGCAGTTCTTCGCCGCCAGCGGCAGGCTGGTGGAAGCGACGACCAACATCCACGCCGCCGCCGACCAGTTCGTCTATACCCTCCGCCTCGGCGGGCCGGAGGAAGGCTGACGGCTCAGGCCGCCAGCGCCTCGGCGAGCGGCGCGATGTCGGCGAGCTCGTCCACCTTCCACAGCATGTCGAGCGCCGCCTGCGCGCGCGCCTGGCCCAGCCGCGGGGCGACGAGGCCGAGGAACTTCTCGGCGACGCCCGCATCGGTCAGCGGGTTGGAGGCGGAGCCGAAGGGCTCCATCACCGTGCGCTCGAGCACGCGCCCGTCGGCGGTGGTGACCTTCACCTTGGCGCCGCGCTTGCGCGGGTAGATGGCATCGCACTCCTCGTCGATCGTGGTGCGGATCGCGCCCGTCAGCCCCAGGATCGCAGGGTCGCGGCGTTCGGCCTCGCCGAAGTCGGCGAGCGTGACGCGGCCGCGCACCAGCGCGGTGGCGACGGTGAAGGGGATGCTCATCTGGGCGGTGGTCATCTCGGTCCAGCCCACTTCGCCATGCGCGGCGGCGACGGCGTAGCTGCCGATGTCCACCGCCTTCACCTGCGCCGCGGTCAGCCCGTCCTTCGCCGCCATGTCGAGCACCGCGTCGATCATGGCGTGGATGTGCCGGCAGGATGCGTAGGGCTTCATGTAGCAGTTGGCGACGGCGAAGCGGGACTTCGGGTGGTTGTCCCCGGCCGCGAGGATGTCGAGCTTCGCGTAGTCGATGCCTTCGCCGCCGGCATAGGCGTTGAAGAACCCGTCCTTGAACTCCAGCGCGCCGCGCGGGGTGGGCAGGCCGGCCTCGACCAGCAGCGCGGCAAGCACACCCTCGCGCGCCGCGTGGCCCGGATGGGTGCGCTTCACGTCGCCACCGGCGAGGAAGGTGAAGATCCCGGAGGCGTAGGAAGCGGCGGCGCCGATCGCGCCTTCCATGCGGTCCGCGTCATAGCCGAGCAACGCGCCGGCGGTGACGGCGGAACCGATCACGCCCGCGGTGCCGGTGTTGTGGAAGCCGCGCCAGCGTGACCGCGGATGGCTCGCGGCGGCGATGCGGCAGGTCGCCTCGTAGCCGGCGACGACGGAAGCAAGGAACGCCTTGCCGCTGACATGACGCTGCGCGCCCAGCGCGAGCGCCGCCGGGACCACCACGCCGCCCGGATGCACCGAGCCCGCGCGGTAGCCGTCGTCCAGTTCCAGCCCGTGGCCGCAGGTGCCGCCGACATAGGTGGCCGAGAGCACGTCATAACGCTGCTTCACGCCCGCCATCGGGACGGTGCCGGCGCCGATGCCGGCAGCGGCGAAGGCCTTCTCCACCGACAGGGTCGCATCCTGCGTCGCGCCGGCGATCATGGCGCCGAGCGTGTCGATGGTGTGCCGGCGCGCCGCGTGGCGGGCGAAGTCGTCCACCTGCGTGAGGTCGAGCCCCGCCACGAATTCCGCCAGGGCGCGCGTCGGCCCCTGGGTGGCAACGGCGGAGGACTTGCTGTCCGGGATCGGCATGTCCATCAGGGGCACTTCCTTCGCGGTGGAGGCCAGGTCGGCCGCGTTGTCATCTTGTGCGAACAAGTTTATGACGGCCCGCACCCCCGGCGCAACCCGGGACGACAAACCTGACCGGGAGGACCCGACATGGCCGACACACCCAGCCCCGAGACCCTGCTGGAAGCCCGCGACGGCCATGTCGCCACCCTGACGATCAACCGCCCGCCCAACAACCACATCAGCCGCGAACTCATGGTCACGCTGGCCGACAGGCTCGAGGCGCTGGACCGGGACGACACCTGCCGCGTCGTGGTGCTGACCGGCGCGGGCAAGCATTTCTGCGCCGGGGCGGATTTCTCGAAGGGGGATTCGGGCGGACTGGCCTCGCCGGAAGGTGCGCCGGGGCGGACGCTCTATGTCGAGGCGGCGCGGCTGTTCCGCACGCGCAAGCCGATCATCGCGGCGGTGCAGGGGGCGGCGGTCGGCGCCGGGCTCGGCCTCGCGGTGGCGGCGGATTTCCGCGTGACCTGCGAGGAAGCGCGCTATTCGGCGAACTTCACGCGCCTCGGCTTCCATCCCGGCTTCGGGCTGTCCTTCACCCTGCCGCGGCTGATCGGGCAGCAGCAGGCGGCGCTGCTGTTCTACACGGGGCGGCGGATCGACGGGGCCGAGGCGTACCGCATCGGCCTTGCCGACATGCTGGTGCCGCAGGCCGAGGTGCTGTCGATGGCGCAGACGCTGGCGAAGGAGATCGCGATCTCCTCCCCGGCGGCGGTGCAGGGCGTGCGCGCCTCCATGCGGCGCGGCATCGCCGAGGCCTTCGAGGCGGCGACCGAGCGCGAGTACCAGCAGCAGGTCTGGCAGCGCCAGATGGAGGACTTCGCGGAAGGCCGCACCGCCATGGCCGAGCGCCGCGAGCCGCGCTTCACGGGCCGCTGAGATGAACGTGATGAACGACCGTGCCGTGCTGGCCGAGGCCATCTTCCGCCCGCGCGCCATCGCGCTGATCGGCGCCACGGCCGACCAGTCCAAGAACAATGCCCGCGCGCAGCGGCTGCTGAAGAAGTCCGGCTATGGCGGGCGCATCCTGCCGATCAATCCGGGCCGCAGCGAGATCATGGGCGATGTGGCCTATCCCGACATCCGCCAGGCGCCCGGGCCGATCGACCATGCCTTCATCATGGTGCCGTCCGCCGCCGTGCCGGACGCGATAGCCGGCTGCGTCGAGAAAGGGGTGAAGGTCGCGACGCTCTACAGCGCCGGCTTCGCCGAGATCGGCGCCGAGGGGCGCGCCATGCAGGACCGCATCGTCGCCATGGCGCGCGAGGGCGGGCTGCGGCTGATCGGGCCGAACTGCCTGGGCCTTGTGAATGTCACGGACGGCGTGCCGATCACCAACAACGCGGCGGTGGAAGCCGAGGAACTGCGCCCCGGCTGGCTCAGCGTGGTGTCGCAGAGCGGCAGCATGATGGGTGCGCTGCTCTCCCGCGCCATGGCGCGCGGCTTCACCTTCGCGAAGCTCGTCTCGGTCGGCAACGAGAGCGACATCGGCGCCGGCGAGATGGCCGAACTGATGGTCGAGGACGAGGCGACACGCTGCGTGCTCATGTTCCTCGAGACGCTGCGCGACGCGCCGAGGCTCGCCGCCGCCGCGCGGCGGGCGCATGCGCTCGGCAAGCCGGTGATCGTGTACAAGCTCGGACGTTCGGATGTGGGGCGGCAGATCGCGGTGTCGCATACCGGCGCGATGGTCGGCGCGGACGAACTCGCCGCGACCTTCTTCCGCGAGAACGGCATCCTGCGCGTCGAGACGCTCGAAGGGCTCGTGGAACTGCCGCGCCTGGTGCTCGGCCGCACGCCGCCCAAGGGCAACCGCGTCGCGATGCTGACCGGCACGGGCGGCGGCGCGGCGATGGTTGTGGACGGCGTCGGCACGCGTGGCGACCAGGTCGTCGGCCCGACGCCGGACATGCGTGCGCGCCTGGCCGAGCAGGGCATTCACATCAGCGACTCCCCGCTGATCGACCTGCCCATGGGCGGCGGGCGCGGGCATTACACGACGGTGCTGAAGGAACTCGTGGCCTCGGACCACTGCGACGCGGTGGTGGCGGTGCTCGGGTCCACCGCGCGGCTGCGGCCGACGCAGGTGAACGACAACGTCCTGGACGTCTATGACGGCAGCAAGCCGATCGCCGTCTTCGCCGCGCCGCAGGCGGACGAGGCGCTGCGCATCCTGGACGAGGCCGGTGTCGCCGGCTTCCGCACGCCGGAAACCTGCGCCGACGCGCTGCACACATTCCTGAACTGGCGCGCGCCGAAGCCGGTGGAGAACGTGCCCGAGGCCGCGTGGCGCGGGGCGGCGGAACGGCTCTACGCGGTCGGCGCGCCGCGGCTCGATGAGGCGCAGGCCTGCGACGTGTTCGCGGCGCTCGGCATCGAAGGGCCGGGCAGCCGCATCGTGGCGGCGCCCGAGGAAGCGACGGGCTTCGCCGGCCCGGTCGCGGTGAAGCTGCTGTCGCCCGACATCCTGCACAAGACCGATGCCGGGCTGGTGCGCCTGAACGTCGAGGGCGACGCCGCCATCCGCGAGACGGTCGCCGCACTGCTCGCCATCGCGCGGGAAGAATTCCCGCAGGCCCGCGTGAAGGGCGTGCTGGTGGCGCCGATGCATCGCGGGCTTGCCGAGGTGATCCTCGGCTTCCGGCACGACCCGGAGGTCGGGCCGGTGGTCATGCTCGGCATGGGCGGCGTGCTGGCGGAACTGAAGCGCAGCTATTGCGTGCGACTCGCGCCGGTGTCGGAAGCGACCGCGATGGAGATGATCGCGGAACTGCCGGAACTGAAGCTGATCCAGGGCTTCCGCAACCTGCCGCGCGGCGACGTCGCGGCGTTGGCGCGTGCCATCCGTTCGATCTCGCTGCTGGCCTGCCTCGATGGCGCGCCGGTGCAGGAAGCCGAGATCAACCCGCTCATCATCCGTGCCGAAGGGCAGGGGGCCGTCGCCGTGGACGGCCTCATCGCGCTCGGCTGACCACGCAGGACACGACCAAGATGACGATCATCTCCGAAGAGGCCCGCATGCTGCAGGACCTCGTGGCCAAGTTCGTCGAGCGCGAACTGATGCCGCTGGAGCCGGCGGTCCTCGCGCGCGAGGCGGCCGGCGGCAAATGGGCGCTGACCGAGGAGGAAGAGGCGCCGATCCTCGCCAAGTGCAAGGAGCTCGGCCTCTGGGGCCTCGACGTGCCGGAGGATATGGGCGGCGCCAACCTGCCGACGGTGACGCGCATGCTGGTGGAGGAGGAAGTCTCCCGCACCATCGTGCCCTTCGAGTTCCCGCCCGACAGCCCGAACCTGCACATGATGATGGCGGTCGCGAACGAGGACCAGCGTGAGCGCTACCTCAAGCCCTATGCCGAGGGCGTTGCGAAGTCCGGCATCGCCATCTCCGAACCCGGCGCGGGCGGCGACCCGGCCGGCATGATCACGCGCGCGCGCAAGGACGGCTCGGACTGGGTCATCAACGGCCGCAAGATCTGGGTCAGCCGCGTTCCTGCCGCCGACTTCATCATCGTCATGGCCCGCACCGGGGAGGGCAAGCGCGCCGAGGGCATGACTGCCTTCATCGTCGAGCGCGGCACGCCGGGCTTCATCGTCGAGCGCGAGATCAAGATGATCGGCGGGCGGCTCACCTACGAGCTGGTCTTCGACGAATGCCGCGTGCCGGAAAGCCAGGTGCTGGGCGAGATCGGCCAGGGCTATGCGCCGATGCAGCTCCGCCTGAACGTGCGCCGGCTCCAGATGGGTGCGCGCTGCGTCGGCATGTGCCGCCGCGCCATTGAAATGATGACCACCCAGGCCAAGCAGCGCGTGACCTTCGGCGTGCCGCTGGCCGATCGCCAGGCGATCCAGTGGTGGATCGCCGACGCCGCCATCAAGATCCACGCGACGCGGCTGATGGTGCTCTCGGCGGCCGAGAAGATGGAAGCCGGCGAGGACGTCAAGGACGAGGCCTCGATGATCAAGGTCTTCGCGACCGAGATGGCGCGGGACGTGCTCGACCAGGCGATGCAGACCTTCGGCGCCATGGGCATGACGAAGGAGTTGCCGCTGCATCTCTTCGCCCAGCAGGCGCGGCTGATGCGGATCTACGAAGGCCCGACCGAGGTGCACCGCATGGCCATCGCCAAGCGCGTCCTGCGCCGCGGCTCCGTCTGACCCCCTATCCGCGGGTCCAGGGGACCGTCGTCCCCTGGCGGGGGAGTTCGAGGGGGCGGCGCCCCCTCGATCACCTGTTCTGCCAATCGGGCTTCCGCTTCTCCGCGAAGGCCTTCGGCCCTTCGATGTAGTCCTGGCTGTCGCGATTGCGCTGCTGCGCCGGGTACATCGTCGTGATCGCCTGTTGCAGCGTCGGCTCGTCCAGCCCCGCATAGACGCATTGCTTGGACGCCCGCACCGCGAGCGGCGAACATTCCAGGATCGTGGCGGCCCAACGCTTCGCCGCGTCCAGCGCCTGACCCTGCGGCACGACCTCGTTGACGAAGCCGAGCGTCCTGCCTTCCTGCGCGGAGACGCGCCGACCCGTCAGGATCATCCCGAGCGCCTGCTTCTGCCCGATCATGCGCGGCAGGCGGTGCACGCCGCCCGCGCCCGCGACCAGGCCGACGCGCGGTTCCGGCAGGGCGAAGACGGCGTTCTCCGCCGCGATGATGAGGTCGCAGGCCAGCGCAACTTCGAAGCCTCCGCCCATGGCGACGCCGTTCACCGCCGCGATCACCGGCTTTTCCAGATCGAAGCGCAGCGTCAGCCCCGCGAAGCCGGAAGGCGGCGTCGGCCCGCGCTTGCCGGCCGCCTGCACCTTCAGGTCGTTGCCGGCGGAGAAGGCGCGATCCCCCGCGCCGGTGACGATCGCGACCCAGAGGTCGGGGCTTGCCGAGAATTCGTCCCAGACCTTCTCGAGTTCGAAATGCGCATCGCTGTGCAGCGCGTTCATCACCTCGGGGCGGTTGAGCGTGACGATGCGCAGCCGGCCCTCGTCCTGGACCTGGCAGTAGCGATACTCGGTCATGGCGGCGTTCCCTCGATCCTTTGCGTCTCGCGGCGCAGCCTGGACGAAGGCGGAGCGGAGGTCGAGGGCGCCACGCCCGGAGCCGCGACACGCGCGACGGAGGGTATGGCGGCCGGGGCGGCTTGCCTGTACCACCGCTCCACGGGCGCCGCGGCGCCATACGCACGGGAGACGCGCACATGACGGACACGAAGATCGGCACCGGCGCGGAGGCGACGCCCGGCCAGTACGTCACGGTCCACTACACCGGCTGGCTCTATGACCCGTCCGCGCCGGACAACAAGGGACAGAAGTTCGACAGTTCCCGCGACCGTGACGATCCGTTCTCCTTCGAACTCGGCGCGGGGCACGTCATCGCCGGCTGGGACAACGGCTTCGCGGGCATGAAGGTCGGCGGCCAGCGCACGCTGGTGATCCCGCCGGACCAGGGCTACGGCGCGCGCGGTGCCGGCGGCGTGATCCCGCCAAACGCGACGCTGCTCTTCGAGGTGGAACTGCTCGCCGTCGGCTGACGCCGTCCCGCCTGCCGTGACGCGGGAGGGCCTGCGGCGACTCTTGCCGGTGCTGCTCGGCACCTCCGTGGTGCCGTTGGACAGCACGGTGAACGTCGCCTTTCCTGCCATCGCCGGGGCCTTCGGTCTCGAGGTGCCGGCGATCCAGTGGATCGTGATCTGCTACACGCTGACCTATGGCAGCCTGATGCTGGCGGTCGGGCGGATCGGCGACATCTTCGGCCATCTGCGCGTCTTCCGCGCGGGACTCGTCTGGAGTGCCGCAGCCTTCCTGCTCTGCGCGCTTGCGCCGACCTATCCTGCGCTGCTCGGTGCGCGGGTGCTGCAAGGGATCGGCGCGGCGCTGGTCATCGGCTGCGGGCCGGCGCTGGCGACATTGCTGTTTCCGGATGAGATGCGCGCCCGCGCGCTCGCCGCCTATGCCACCGCCTTCGCGGCGGGGGCGGCGATCGGACCGCTTGCCGGCGGCGTGCTGGTGCAGGCTTTCGGGTGGGAGGCGGTGTACTGGATCCGCACCCCCGTCACGCTGGCGGCACTCGCGCTGCTGCGTGGCGTGGCGGCCGCACCGGGACCGGGACGGCGCGAGACCTTCGACGCGGCGGGCGCGCTGCTCTTCACCACGACCGTCGCCACGATGCTGCTCGCGGTGAACCGCGCGCCGTCCATGCTGGCGCTGCTCCTGGCCGCTGTCGCCGCGGCCTGCCTCGGCGGCTTCCTGTGGTGGAGTGCGCGCAGCCCGCGGCCGCTCATCGACCTCGGCCTGTTCCGCCGACCGGGCTTTGCGGCGCTCAACCTTGCGAACATGCTGGTGAACCTGGCCTCCTTCGCGGTGATGCTGGTGGGTCCGTTCTATCTGGCGCGCATCGCGGGGCTGCCGGCACTGTGGCTCGGCTTCGTGCTCGCGGCGGCGCCGCTGGGTGGGATGTTGGGCTCGTCCCTCGGCGGCTGGGCGGTGGCGCGCTTCGGCGCGCGGCCGGTGGTGCTGGCCGGTGCGGCGCTGACCGCCACAGGGCTGCTGGTGGTGGCCTTCTGCGGGGCGGCGACACCGATAGCCGCCGTCGTGTTCGCCTTCGCGCTGCAGGGCGTGGGCGTGGGGCTGTTCACCCTTGCCTATACCGACGTCGTCACCGCGACGATGCGGCGAGAGGACCGCGGCGTGGCCGGCAGCCTGGCGATGCTGACGCGCACGCTCGGGGTGGTGACGGCGGCCTCCGTGCTGACCTTGCTGTTCGGCGCGACGGAGGCCTCGCTGCTGGCCGGCGGAGCGGCGGCCGAGGACGCATTCCTCGGCGCCTTCCACCGCGTCTTCCTGGTGGCGGCCGCGCTGCCGGCGCTCGCCCTGCCGCTGCTGGCGCGCCGCGCCGGTTGAACCGCGCTAGGCGGCGCGGCGCACCATTTCGGCGGCGCGTTCGGCCAGCATCAGCACCGCCGGGTGGATGTTGGAGGACGGCACCAGCGGGAAGACCGACGCATCCGCCACGCGCAGCCCCTTTACCCCGCGCACGCGCATTTCCGGGTCCACCACCGCGCGGTCGTCCGCACCCATGCGGTTGGTGCCGCAGGGGTGATAAACAGTCACGCCGGTGCGACGGATGTAGTCGAGCATCGTGTCCTCGCTCTCCGTCGCCAGGCCAGGGGATTGTTCCTGTTCGATCAGGTCCGAGAAAGGTGCGGTTGCCGCGATCCGGCGGCCGAGCTTCGCCGATTCCAGCATGATGCGGATGTCCGAGGCGGCGCTGAGGTAATTGGCGCGGATCACCGGCTTCACATCGGGGCTCGGCGCGCGCAGCGTCAGCTCACCACGGCTGTCGGGGCGGCAGACGCAGAAGTTGAAGGTGAAGCCGGGATGCTTCGCGAGGCTGCTTGCGGAGGTCCCCTGGTCGCCGAGGCTGAAGTTCACGAACTGGAACTGCACCTCCGGCTCCTCGGAGCCCGGCAGCACGCGGGCAAAGAGGCTCGCTTCCGAAGCGCCCACCGCCATCTGGTTCTTCCGCCGCAGGAACCAGCCGAGGCCGAGGCCCGCCGCGCGCACCGGGTTCGCCATGATCTCGTTCAGCGTGCCGCAAGGCCTGGTGCGGAAGGCGAAGCGGACCATGAAGTGATCCTGCAGGTTCCTGCCGACCTCCGGCGCGTGGACCGCGACGGGAATGCCCATGGCCTGCAACGCCGCGCCGTCGCCGATGCCGGAGAGCATCAGCAGCTTCGGGCTCTCGATCGCGCCGGCGCAGAGGATGACCTCACGTCGCGCCAGATACGTCTCGTCCCCGTCAGGTCCGCGCACGACGACGCCGATGGCGCGGCCGTCGCGGATGAGGATGCGCTGGCCGACGCGCTCGGTCTCCACCTGGAGGTTCGGCCGGTTCAGCGCAGGCTTGAGGTAGGCCGTCGCCGGGCTCCAGCGCCAGCCGCGATGGACGTTGAGCTGGTTGGGCGCCACGCCCTCGAACCATTCGCCGTTGTTGTCCGGGTTGCGCGCGAAGCCGAGGCGCTCGCAGGCCTCGACGAAGGCGCGGCAGCCGGGGGAGGGCTCCGGCACCTCGCCGATCTGCATGGGGCCGTCCTTGCCGCGGTAGTCGCTGTCAGGTCCGGCGAAGGTCTCGAGCTTCCTGAACGCCGGCAGGCAATCCTCGTAGGACCAGCCGCGCGCGCCGGATTGCGACCAGCGGTCGTAGTCGCGTGGCGATCCGCGCAGGAACACGAGCCCGTTGACGCTGCCCGAACCGCCGATGACCCGCCCGCGCGGCCAGTAGATCTGGCGGCCTTCCAGTTCGGGTTCCGCTTCGGTCTGGTAGTTCCAGTCGAACTTCTTCGTCACGTAGAGCCGCGCGAAGCCCATCGGGACGTGGATCCAGGCATTGCGGTCCCAGGGGCCGGCTTCCAGCAGCACCACCCTGGCGCCCGGGTCCTCCGAGAGCCGCGCCGCCATGACGCAGCCTGCGGAACCTCCGCCCAGGATGACGTAGTCGGCCTCTCGGACCTTCTCGCTCACGGTTCCATCCCCTCGTGGTCGTTGCGGGGAGGATAGCGGAACCTTCGGCGCTGACAGCCCCCTTCGGCAAGGAAAGGCCGGAGTCCGGCCCTTCCTGCCTGGCGCGGATCAGGCCGCCGGCGGCATGGTGCGCGCCATCGGCGGCAGCGCCACCACCTTCGCGTACCAGGCCTCGAGCTTCGGATGGCCGGGCCGCCAGGGCTCGTTCGGATAGCGGAAGTCGAGGTAGCCCAGCGCGCAGGCGACCGTGATCTCGCCGATGGTGTCGAGCATGCCGAGGCTGTCGGCCTGGGCCTCCAGCGCGTCGAGCGCGCGCGTCACCTTGCCCTGCTGCAACTCGATGTAGGACTTGCGCCCTTCGTCCTGCGGCAGCGCGACCTCGCGCCGGCGCGGCTGGGTGGCGTCGAGGATGCCGTCGCCGAGCGCCGCCAGCGTGATCGCCTTCCAGCGGGCCGGGCCTTCGGCCGGGAAGAGCTTCGGCGCATCCCCGATGCTGTCGAGATACTCGCAGATCACCGGGCTGTCGTAGAGCGCCATCCCGTCATCGGTGATCAGCGTCGGGATCTTCGATAGCGGGTTCACCGCGGCCAGAGACGGATCCGTGGTCGGGACGGTCCACATCGCGATGCGCCCGTCGATGCCGCGCTTGATCGCGCAGGCACGGGCCTTCCGGACATAGGGGCTGGCGGGCGAAAGGGTGAGCTTCATGGTTGTGGATTCCTCCGATGCGGCGCGCGACTTTCCTGCGCCCATCGCCATCCGTCCAGACCACGGCTAGCGTCCGGGGCGGAGGAACCGCCGATGATCGAGACCACGCAGGACATCCCGACGCGCGACGGCGCGATGGAGACCTTCATCGTCCGCCCCGAACGCGGCGGCCCATGCCCCGCCGTGCTGATGCTGATGGACGCGCCGGGCATCCGGGAGGAACTGCACGACATGGCGCGCCGCCTCGCGACGGTGGGCTTCTGCGTGCTGCTGCCGAATCTCTACTACCGCGCCGGGCGCGACACGAAGTTCGGTCCCGGCGTGATGACCCAGGGCGACCCCGAACGCGAGCGCATGCGCGCCATCCGCACCAGGATGACCATCCCGCCGGTGATGGAGGACGTCGCTGCGATGCTCGCCTACCTCGACCGCGAGGGCATCGCGAAGCCGGGCCCCGTCGGCGCGCATGGCTACTGCATGAGCGGCCCCTACGCGCTCGCCGCCGCCGTGCGCTACCCGGGGCGCATCGCCGCCGCGGCCTCCTTCTACGGCACCTGGCTGGTGAGCGAGGCGGAGGAGAGCCCGCACCTCACCCTCGGGAAGGGCAGGGCGGAACTCTACATCTCCTGCGCCGAGCACGACGAACTCGCCCCCCTGCCGATGGTCGAGGAACTGCGGCGCCTGTTCGAAGCATCCGGCGCGGAGGGCGAAGTCGAGGTCCACCCCGGCGTCCACCACGGCTTCGCCTTCCCGCAACGCTGGTGCTTCGACAGGCCGGCGGCGGAGCGGCACTGGGAAAGGCTGATCGCCCTCTATCGCCGGCGCCTCGGCGGCGGCTGAGGGGGGCAACGCGGCTACGGGTGTGCGGCGGACTGCGCGCCCCGGAAATCCGCCAGCATCTCTTCCTCCATCGTCAGGTGCAGGCGCAGCAGCGCCTCGAGCGCGAAGAGGGTGCGGCGCAGTTCCGGCGCCGTCGCCTCCCAGCTTCCATCCTTGGTGGCGAGGCCCATCAGGACCGCCACGCGGTCCGCCAGCGCCTCGATCTCCGCATGCATGCGGATCAGCGGCGCCATCGGGTCCTGGCCACCCAGGCGCCGCGCCGCCTCGGGGTAGAGGGCGCGCTCCTCCTCGTGCTGGTGGGGCAGGAGTTCGGTGCGCAACCTCTCCTCGACGGCGGCGAGTTCCGCCGCGGCCGAGGGCGTGGCGTCGATCGCCTCGCCAGCGTCGCGCAGCGCCTCGGCAAGTTGCCGCAGGCCTGCATGCTCATGGTAGCGCTCGTCGAGCCCGGCCTCGGCGGGCAGGCTGTCGGGGACCTGTTCCTCGGCGCCGGGGCGCAGGGCGCTCAGGGCGTAGAGGATGGCGAAGACGTCGATCGCCTCCTGCACCAGCGCGCCGGCCAGCGGCGTCAGGCCGCCCAGCGCCGCGACGATCATCGCCACGCCGGACATGCCCATGCCGAGCGCGATGGCCTGCAGCGCGACGCGGCGGGAGCGGCGCGCGATGGCGATGGCCTCGGCCACGCGGTCCACGCGGTCCACCAGGAGCACGACGTCGCCCGCCTCGGCGGCGGCGGCGGTGCCGGCCGCACCCATGGCGATGCCGACATCGGCGGCGGCCAGCGCCGGGGCGTCGTTCACGCCGTCGCCGACCATCGCGGTCGGCGCGGCGGCTGCCTCGGCGCGCACCACCGCGATCTTGTCGGCCGGCGTCTGGTGCGAAAAGACCTCGTTGAGCCGCAGCGCGCGCCCGAGCGGCGCCGCTGCCGCCGCACGGTCCCCCGTGACCAGCACGACCCGCCGCACGCCCAGCGCGCGCAGCCGCCGCACCGTGCGCGGCGCTTCCTGCCGCAGCCCGTCGGCCATGACGAAGGCGGCCGAGGGGACCCCGTCCACTGCCAGCCAGGCAACCGATCCCGCTGCCGCGGAAACCTGCGCGGCGATGCTGAAGCCCGATTGCGGATCGATGCCGGCGGCGTGGAGGAAGCCCTCGGCGCCGAGCATCAGGGTCTTGCCTTCGACCATGCCGGTGACGCCGCCGCCGGGCACCTCGGCGACCGTCTCGGGGACGGGCAGTGCGACGCCGCGCGCGGTGGCCGCACGCACCAGCGCGGCGGACACCGGATGCGTCGAACCCTGGGCCAGCGCGCCGGCGAGGCGCAGCGCCTCCTCGCGGCCGAGCGCGGGGTCGGCATCCACGGCCGCCAGGCGCGGATGGCCTGGCGTCAGCGTGCCGGTCTTGTCGAACAGGACGGTGCGGATGCGCGCCAGCCGTTCCAGCGCGCCGCCGCCCTTCACGACGATGCCGCGCCGCGCGGCGCGCCCGATGCCGGCGACCAGCGCGACCGGCGCGGCGAGGATCAGCGGGCAGGGGGTGGCGACCACCAGCACCGCGAGCGCGCGCAGCGGATCGCCCGTCACCGCCCAGGCCCCGCCGGCGAGCACGGCGGTGAAGGCGACGAAGCCCACCGCCCACTGGTCCGCCAGCCGCGCGAGCGGCGCGCGCGCCACCGCGGCTTCCTGTGTCAGGCGCAGGATGGCGGCGTAGGTGCTGTCCTCGGAGCCGTGCGTCGCGCGCATGCGGAAGGCTGGGCCGGCATTGACGCCGCCGCTGCGCAGCACCGCGCCGGCGCGGAAATCGACCGGCAGGGGTTCGCCGGTCAGCATGCTCTCGTCCAGCGTCGCGGAAATGTCGTCGAGCGTGCCGTCGGCCGGCACGGTCTCACCCGGGCGGACGAGCAGCAGGTCGCCGGGGCGGATGGCGGCGACGTCGATCTCCTCGATCGCCTCCCCGTCGATGCGCGCGGCGCGACGGGGCGCGCGGGCCATGAGGTCGGTCAGCGCCCGCGTCGCGCGGCCCTCGGCCCAGGCTTCCAGCGCCTCCCCGCCCGCGACCATCAGGCCGATGACGGCGGCCGCGGCTTCCTCGCCCAGCACGACGGCGCCAAGGATGGCGAAGAGCGCCACTGCATCCACGCCCACCCGGCCGCCGAGCAGCGAACGCACCAGCCCCAGCCCGACATGCGCGGCGACCGGCAGGGCGGCGGCGGACCAGAGCCAGGGCGCCAGGTCCGGCCGGCCCAGCAGGTGGGCCGCGCCACCCGCGACGAGACCGGCAAGGACCCAGGAGAGCAGAAGGTATCGGCGCATGAAGGTGAGATCTCGGCAGTGGGGTGGGAAAGCCAGTATGCCGCAAGCCGTCCGCGGCGTGGATTGTCCAGGATCAAGGCCGCGCTGCCGCGCGAACGCCCGACGGCCACGACGAGGATCCGATGGCGCCGTGCTCGGTTCTCCGGCCGCCGCGGCGTCAGCGTCGGCGGCGAGGTGCCGGTGTTGTCGATCGCCTTGGTCCGCGCACCCTGCATGGCGCCGGCGCGCTGAACGGGATGCAGGGGCTTCGCAGTCCCCGCAGCATGCGCCTATCGTGGATGGGCGACGGTGCCCGCGCCGCCGCGAGGAACTCCAAGACGGAACGACATGCCCGCAGACCGACCAACGAAACTCCTGTTGATCGTGCTCGGTGCGATGTTCCTCCAGCAGACCTTCGCGACGCTGGGCCGTTCCCTGCCGCCGATCATCGCGCCCGCTATCCTCGAGGACCTGGCGCTCGATCCCGCCTGGCTCGGGATCTATGTCGCCGCCGCAGCGATGTCGGCGCTGCTGTTCCAGCTCGGCTGCGGCAGTTTCATCCTGCGCTACGGCGCGATGCGCATGAGCCAGGTGGCGCTGGTGATGCTCGGCCTCGGCATGGCGATCGCGACGGCGGGGCCGGTGGTGCTGTTCCTCGTCTCCGGCGTCATCGGCGGCGGGGCTGCGGCGATGTCCACGCCGGCCAGCTCGCACCTGCTCGGGCGATATTCACCGCCGCGGCAGGCGCCGCTGGTCTTTTCGGTGAAGCAGACGGCGGTGCCGGCGGGGCTGCTCATCGCCGGCATCCTCGGGCCGTGGCTGACGGGGCTGACGGGCTGGCGTGGCGCGCTGCTCACCGCCGCCGTCGCCTGCCTGGTCTTCGCGGCCATGCTGGAGCCGCTGCGCGCGGAGTTCGATTCCGACCGCGTGCCGAGCCAGGCCTTCCGGCTGTCGGATTTCCACACGACGATCACCGGCGTCATCGGCGTGCCCGCGCTGCGGCGCCTCGCCTTCGCCTGCTTCGCCTATAACGGGCTGCAGACGGTCTTCACCTCCTACTTCGTGGTCGCGCTGACGGAACTCGGGCATGGGCTGGCGGCGGCGGGCCTCGTCTTCTCGGTCGCGATGGTCATCGCGGTGCCGGGGCGCATCTTCTGGGGCTGGCTCGGCAGCGGGCGGGTGGATCCGACCGTGGTGATGTGCTGGCTCGCCCTCGGCATGGCGGGGGGCGCGGCGGCGATGGGGCTGCTCGGCCCATCCTGGCCGCTGCTGCTGATCGGCGTGGTGGCGACGGTGCTGAGCGCTACCGTCATGTCCTGGCACGGCGTGCTGCTGGCGGAGGCGGCGCGGCTCGCCGCGCCCGGGCAGCGGGGTGCCGCGACCGGCGGCGTGCTGTCCTTCGGCCAGTTGGGCGGGCTGCTGCTGCCGTTGGTCTATTCGGGCGTGCTGGTGCTGACCGGCAACCACGGCTACGGCTTCGCCGCCTGCGGCCTGCCGGCGCTGGTGGTCGGCCTCGTGCTGCTGCGCGCGCCGCGCGACCACGAGGCGCGATAGGGAAGGGGAACGGCGGATGACCGGCGGCTTCGCATTGGGCGACATCACCATCCAGCGGATCATCGAGGGTGAGTCGCCGCTCTTCGATCCGCTCACCTTCTTCCCGACGCTGACGAAGGAGGCGCTGGAGGAGAACCGGTCCTGGCTGGAGCCGGCCGCGCTCGATCCCGTGACCGGCAAGCTGGTCCTCTGCATCCAGTCCTGGGTGGTGCGCACGAGGCACCACACCATCCTGGTCGATACCTGCGTCGGCAACGACAAGGAAAGGCCGACGCGCGCCTTCTGGCACCGCCAGCGCGGAGACGCCTACATGCGCGGCCTCGCCGCGCTCGGGCTCACGGTGGACGATATCGACATCGTGATGTGCACGCACATGCATGTGGATCACGTCGGCTGGAACACGCGGCTCGAGAACGGACGCTGGGTGCCGACCTTCCCGAAGGCGCGCTACGTCTTCTCGGCGCAGGAATTCGCCTACTGGAACGCCGAGAACGCCAAGGCGCCGGTGCTGCCCTTCGCGGATTCCGTCCTGCCGGTGGTCGAGGCCGGGCGTGCGGTGATGGTCGCCGACGACCACGCCATCGCCGACGACATCCGCCTGGAGCCGACGCCGGGCCACACCCCGCACCACGTCGCGCTGCGCGTCGGCAAGGGGGACCGGGAGGCCCTGTTCACCGGGGACCTGATCCATTCGCCCTTGCAGGCGCGCTACCCGCACATCTCCATGGCGGCGGACTGGGATCCGGCGCTCGCGGCGACGACGCGACGGCGCGTGCTGGAATGTGCGTGCGAGGCCCGCACCCTGCTCTGCTTCGCGCATTTCCCCTCGCCTTCGCGCGGGCGGCTGTCACGATGGGGGAATGGCTTCCGCGCCGATCCGGTGGGCTGACGGGCCGCGGAGACTGGCTTAGCGTTCGACCGGAACCCGCGGATGGAGACGGGCGTGGAGGAAGCCGGGCCGGCCCCTGCCCATCGCGCGCGTCATGACCTTCGAAACCGGCGAGACCTTCGCCGACCGCATCCGGCGGAACCGGGAGATCCTTGGCGCAACCATGCGCCGCACTGGAGCAGGGGTGAACTGACGTGGAACTGGTGACTGTCACGGACGAGGGTCCGATCCGCATCGTGACGCTGAACAACCCGGCCAAGGGCAATGCGATCAGCAAGCCGATGGCCGAACAGGTCCAGGTCGTGATGAAGGAATTCGAGCGGCGCGACGACCTGCACGTCGCCATCATCACCGCGACCGGCACGCGCGCCTTCACCTTCGGCGCAGACGTCGCCGACCCGCCCGAGCTGTGGCGCGCAATCCCGACTGTCGGCTACCGCCCGCTCAAGCCGGTGATCTGCGCGGTCGAGGGCTGGTGCGTCGGCGGCGGCATCGTGCTCGCGATGATGTGCGACCTGATGGTCTGCGGCTCGACCGCGAAGTTCTACTACCCGGAGGCCAAGCTCGGCCTGACGGGCGGCATGATCGCGGGCCTCGTCTCCCGCATCCCGCACAAGATCGCGATGGAGATCATGCTGCTCTGCCGCACCATCGATGCCGATCGCGCCGAGCGCGTCGGCCTGGTGAACGAAGTGGTGCCGGAAGGCCAGGCGCTCGCCAAGGCGAAGGAATGGGCGCTGGAACTGGACGGCATGGCGCCGATGGTGCTCGGCGAGATCAAGCGCATGGTGACGGAGGAGATCATCCCCCGCGGCCCGTCCGAGCAGATGGCGATCCACGGCCAGCGCATGGCGGCGATCCGGGGCTCGGCCGACTTCGCCGAGGGCAAGGCCGCCTTCCGCGAGAAGCGCGCCCCGCGCTTCGAGGGACGCTGAGCCATGCCGGGTCCGCTGCACGGCCTTCGCGTCCTGGAGATCGCCGGCATCGGGCCCGGCCCCTTCTGTTGCACGATGCTGGCCGACCTCGGCGCCGAGGTGCTGCGCATCGACCGCCCGGATGGTCCGCCGGGCAATCCGGCGGATGTCCTCGGGCGTGGGCGGCGCAGCCTGGCGCTCGACCTGAAGAAGCCCGCGGCGGTCGAGACGTTGCTGCGCCTGGTGGAGCGCGCCGACGTGCTGGTGGAAGGCTTCCGCCCGGGCGTGATGGAGCGCCTCGGCCTCGGGCCGGAGGCGTGTCACGCACGCAATCCGCGCCTCGTCTTTGGCCGCATGACCGGCTGGGGCCAGGACGGGCCCATGGCGCCGGTGGCGGGCCACGACATCACCTACATCGCGCTGACCGGCGCGCTGTGGTCGATGGGGCGGGCGGGCGAACGTCCGGTGCCGCCGCTCAACCTCGTGGGCGATTTCGGCGGCGGCGGGATGCTGCTCGCCTATGGCATCATGGCGGCGCTGTTCGAGGCGAACCGCAGCGGCCGCGGCCAGGTCGTGGACGCCGCGATGACGGACGGCTCCGCCACGTTGATGGGCACCTTCTTCGGATTGCTCGGGCAGGGGCGCTGGAAGAACGCGCGGGAGAGCAACCGGCTCGATGGCGGCTGCCCCTTCTACGACACCTATGAATGCGCGGACGGGAAATACGTCGCGGTGGGCGCGCTGGAACCGCAGTTCTTCGCGCTGCTGCTGAAGGGGCTCGGGCTCGATCCCGCGCGCTTCGCGGACCGCGACGACCCCGCCCGCTGGCCCACCATCAAGGCGGAATTCACCGAGATCTTCCGCCGCCACCCGCGTGACCATTGGGCGCAGGTCTTCGACGGCACGGATGCCTGCGTCGCGCCGGTTCTGGACCTCGAGGAAGCGCCGCGCCACCCGCACAACGCCGCGCGCGGCACCTTCTTCGCGCGCGACGGCGGGATGCAGCCGGCGCCGAGCCCGCGCTTCTCCCGCACGCCGCCGGCCGAACCGGCGCCGGCACCGCTGCGCGGCGCAGGCGGGGAGGCGGCGCTCACCGATTGGGGCTTCACGCCCACGGAGATCGCGGCCCTGCGCACCGGCGGCTGACAGCGCCGCCGGCGGCTTGCTAGGCTTGGCGCAACGCAACGAGGAACCGTCCATGGACACCGCCACCCCGGGCGCGGCCGGCGCGCGCAGCGTCTTCAACGCCGATCACGAGATCTTCCGCACCCAGGTGCGGCGCTTCTTCGAGCGCGAGATCGTGCCCTATCACCGCGAATGGGAACGCGCCGAGATCGTCCCGCGCGAGGTGTGGCGCAAGGCCGGCGCCGAGGGCCTGCTCTGCCCCGTGATGTCCGAGGAATACGGCGGCGCCGGCGCCGATTTCGGCTACGCCGCCGTGATCATCGAGGAGATCGCGCGCACCAACGCCTCCGGCATCGGCTTCCCGCTGCATTCCGACATCGTCGTTCCCTACGTCGAGGAATTCGCGCGCCCCGAGAAGAAGCGCGAATGGCTGCCGCGCATGGCTTCCGGCGAGATCATCACGGCCATCGCCATGACCGAACCGGGCATGGGGTCCGACCTCAAGGCGGTGCGCACGACAGCACGGCGGGACGGGTCCGACTGGATCATCAACGGGTCGAAGACCTTCATCTCCAACGGCCAGAACTGCGGCCTGGTGATCGTGGTCTGCAAGACCGATCCCGGCGCGGGGCGGAAGGGCATCAGCCTGATCTGCGTCGAGGAAGGCACCAAGGGCTTCACCAAGGGCCGCAACCTCGAAAAGATCGGCATGCACGCGGCCGACACCTCGGAACTGTTCTTCGACGATGTGCGCGTCCCGGCGGAGAACCTGCTGGGGGAGGAGAATTCGGGCTTCTCCTACCTCATCAGGAACCTGCCGCAGGAGCGCCTGGTCATCGCCATCCGTGCCGCGATGTCGATGGAGGTGATGCTGCAGAAGACCATCGACTACGCCAAGGACCGCAAGGTCTTCGGGCAGACGGTCTTCGACTTCCAGCACAACCGCTTCAAGCTGGCGGAGCAGAAGGCGAACGCGGTCATGTTCCGCGTCTTCGCCGACCATTGCCTGGCGCTGCACATGAAAGGCCAGCTCACCATTGACATGGCGGCGACGGCGAAGCTGCTGGGCACCGAGATGCAGAACCGGCTGCTCGACGACTGCCTGCAGATGCATGGCGGCTACGGCTACATGGCCGAGTACGAGATCGGCCGCGCCTGGGCCGATGCCCGCGTCGGGCGCATCTACGGCGGCAGCTCGGAGATCATGAAGGAAATCATCTCGCGGACGCTGTAGCGCGCGGGCCATTCGACAGGGAGGACAACAATGAACGACATCACCCGCCGCGCGGCCCTCGGTGCCGCGCTGGCCACGCCATTCGTCCGCGGCGCCGCCGCGCAGGAACGCTTCCCCAACAAGCCCATCACCGTCCTGGTGCCCTTCCCGGCGGGCGGGGCGACGGATGTGCAGATGCGCTCCCTCGCCGAGGCGGCGACCCGCGCCTTCGGCCAGACCGTGCTGGTGGAAAACCGGCCCGGCGCGGGCAGCACTCTTGGTGCCGCCGCCGTCGCGCGGGCGCGGCCGGATGGCTACATGGTGGCGCAGATGACGCTGCCGGCGCTGCGCCTGCCGCACATGCAGCGCATGCCCTATGACGTGACGAAGGATTTCACGCCGATCCTGCACCTGACCGGCTACCTCTTCACCGTCATCGTGCGCGCGGAGAGCCCCTACCGGACCTGGCAGGACCTGGTGGCCGATGCGCGCCGCCGCCCCGGCCAGGTGCGGCTCGGCAACACTGGCGCCAACGGCACGCCGCACCTCACGCTGGTGGATCTCGCGGAGCGCGAGCGCGTCGAAATCGTCCACGTGCCCTTCCGTGGGGAGGGCGACATGGTCCCCGCCCTGCTCGGCGGCCATATCGAGGGCGGCGCCGGCGGCTCCGGCGTCGGCCAGTTGGTGGACGAGGGCAAGCTGCGGATGCTGAACGTCTGGTCGCGCGAACGCTCCCCGCGCTGGCCGAACGTGCCGACGCTGATCGACCTCGGCTATGCCGGCATGTCCGTGACCTCGCCCTACGGGCTGGTGGCGCCGGCCGGCCTCGAGCCGGAGATCCGCCGCGCGCTGCATGACGGGTTCCGCACTGCGCTGTTCGACCCTGCGCATGTCGCGACGCTGCGCCGGCTCGACCAGCCGCTCGAATACCTCAACAGCGAGGACTACGCGCGCAACATGCTCGAAACCTACGCGATGGAGCGCCAGCGCGTGGAGCGCCTCGGCCTCAGGACGGGCTGAGGTAGCGTTCCTTCAGGATCCTGCGCAGCAGCTTGCCGGCCTCGCTGCGCGGGAGTTCGTCGACGAATTCCCAGGAGCGCGGGCGCTTCGGGCCGGCGAGCTGGTCCTTGCACAGGGCTTCCAGTGCCGCCTGCAGCGCGCGCGTGTCGGCGCGCGGGTCGCGCGGGACGATCGCGGCATGGACCTGCTCGCCGAAATCCGCGTTCGGGATGCCGACGACGGCGACCTCGGCGACCTCGGGATGGCGCGCGATCGCCGCCTCGATCTCCGCCGGGTAGATGTTCACGCCGCCGGACAGGATCAGGTCCGCGCGCCGGTCCGAGAGGAACAGGAAGCCGTCCTCGTCCACCCGCCCGAGATCGCCGAGCGATGCCCAGCCGCGCCCATTGTAGGCGCCCGCGGTCTTCTCCGGCGCGTTGTGGTAGTCGAAGCGCGGCGCGCCCTCGAAGCAGATGCGGCCGACCTCGCCGACCGGCAGTTCGTTGCCGTCATCGTCGCAGATGTGCAGCTTCACGCCATTGACCGGCCGCCCCACCGTGCCCGGGTGCGCGAGCCAGTCCTGCGGCGAGATCACGGTCGTGCCGACGCTCTCGGACCCCGCGTAGTATTCCCAGATGATCGGCCCCCACCATTCCATCATCCGCTGCTTCACGCCGACCGGGCAGGGTGCCGCGGCATGGATCGCGCAGCGGTGTGATGAAAGGTCGAAGCGCGTCCGGTCCGCGTCCGGCAGCGCGAGCAGGCGGACGAACATGGTCGGCACCCACTGGCTATGGGTGATGCGGTAGCGCTCGATCATCTCGAGCGCGCGCAGCGGGTCGAACTTCGCCATCACCACGGCGGTGCCACCCTCGGTGATGGTACGGCGGATGGTGAAGGTGTGCGGCGCGGCGTGGTAGAGCGGCGCCGGCGAGAGATAGACCGTGTCCGGACCGAAGCCGTACAGCGACTTCCAGGTCATGTCCCATTCCGGCGCGGTGCGGTTCTCCCACGCCACCATCGGGCGCTTGATGCCCTTGGGCAGGCCGGTGGTGCCGGAGGAATAGAGGAATTCCCGCCCGACCGGCCGCTCGGGCAGCCGCGCCGGCGCCGGATGGGCGGAGAGCGCCTCGTCATAGGATCGGTAGCCGTCCACACCTTCGCCGACGGCGAAGCGAGGCACCTCGCCGACCGCGCCTTCCCGCAGCAGGGCGGTGGCGAGGTCCGCGACGCCCGGCGAGACGATGATCGCCTTCGCCGCCGCATCCCGCATCATGTAGGCCACTTCCTGCGGCCGCAGATGCACCGAGAGCGGCGTGTAGTAGAGCCCCGCCCGCCGGCAGGCGAAGGCGAGTTCGATGAATTCCGGCCGGTTGTCCATCAGCAGGGCGATGCCGTCGCCGGGTTCGAGCCCCAGCGCGATCAGCCATTGCGCGGCGCGGTTGGAGCGGGCGTCGAGCGCATCGAAGGTCATGCTTTTCCCGATATCCGGGAAATGCGCCGCCACCTTGTCCGGCGTCTCCCGGGCCCAGCGCGCCAGAAGCACCATGCCGTTCCTCTCCCTCGTTTCCTGCAAGGCTGCTGTGCCGGGGCTGCCGCGTCAACGTGCCTTGCGGTGACGGCGCGGTCGCGCTGCAATGCCGGCATGCCCAGCCCAGTTCCCGCCCGTCCCGCCTCGACCGTCCTGCTGCTCCGTGATGGGCCCGGGGGGCTCGAGGTCTTCATGGTGGTGCGCCACCACCAGATCGACTTCGCCTCCGGCGCGCTGGTGTTTCCGGGCGGGCGGGTGGAGCCGTCGGATACCGTTCTGGCCGGCGGCGACGAGCATGAGGCATTCCGCATCGCTGCCATCCGCGAGACCTGGGAGGAGTGCGGCGTGCTGCTCGCTTCCCCTGGCCGGCCGCGGGCGGCGGAAGGCGAGTTCGCCGCCATGCTGTCCGGCCGCGGCCTCGTGCCGGACTGCACGATGCTGGCGCATTTCGCGCACTGGATCACGCCGGTCCCGGTGCCCAAGCGGTTCGACACGCATTTCTTCCTCGCCGCCGCGCCCCGGGACCAGGACGCCCTGCATGACGGGCGGGAGGCGGTGGACAGCGTCTGGATCCGCCCGCGCGACGCGCTGGCGGAAGCCGAGGCCGGCACGAAGAAGATCGTCTTCCCGACGCGAATGAACCTGACCAAGCTCGCGCGCAGCAATTCTCTCGCCGAGGCCTTCGCCGCGGCGCGCGCCAGGCCGGTTGTCACGGTGCTGCCCATCCAGCGCGACACGCCGCAGGGCCGCTACCTCCGCCTCCCCATCGAGGCCGATTACGGCGGGGAGGAATTCCTCGCCGGCGACCCGCCGTCCATGTGACGCGGCGGCAGGGTTCGCGACAGCAACACAAGGGAACGTCCATGGCTCCGCGCCGCATGCGCTTCGGCATCTTCCTCGCGCCCTTCCATCGGGTCGGCGACAACCCGACGCTCGCGCTCGAGCGCGACATGGCGCTGATCGAGTGGCTCGACCACCTCGGCTACGACGAGGCCTGGATCGGCGAGCACCATTCCGCGGGCTGGGAAACCATCGCGTCGCCAGAAATCATGATCGGCGCGGTGGCGCAGCGGACGAAGCACATCCGCCTCGGCACCGGCGTGACGAGCCTGCCCTACCACCATCCGCTGCTGGTGGCGCAGCGCTTCGTGCAGCTCGACCACATGACGCGCGGGCGCGTGATGCTAGGCTGCGGGCCGGGCGCGCTGGTCTCCGACGCCTACATGATGGGGATCGATCCGGCCGACCAGCGGCGGCGCATGGATGAATCCCTGACCGCCATCACCAGGCTCCTCGCCTGCGAGGAGCCGGTCACGATGGAGACGGACTGGTTCACGCTGCGCGAGGCGCGGCTGCATCTCGCGCCGTATTCGGAACCCTGCTTCCCGATCTCGGTCGCTTCCTCCACTACGCCATCGGGCGCGCTGGCGGCGGCGAAGCATGGGCTGGGGCTGCTCTCGCTCGGCGCGGGGCTGGCTGGCGGGCCGAAGATGCTCGCCGAGCAGTGGCGCATGGCCGAGGCGGAAGCCGCGAAGCACGGCAAGACCATGGACCGCGCGAAGTGGCGGCTGGTGGTGAACCTGCACTGCGCCGAGGACGACGAGCGCGCGCTCCGCGACGTGCGCATCGGCGAGCAGATGGAGACGCTGACCTATTTCAGCGAGACGCTCGGCCGCCCGCCGATGCGGTCGGAAGACCCGCTGCGCGACGGGCTGGCGATGGGCTCGACGCTGGTGGGCTCGCCGGAGACGGTCGCGGCGGGGATCGAGCGCCTGCTCTCCTTCACCGATGGCGGCGCCGGCGGCATCCTGTTCCGTGCCCATGAATGGGCCGACCGGGAAGCGACGTGGCGGTCCTTCGAGCTCTTTGCCCGCTGGGTGATGCCGCGCTTCCAGGGCTCGCTGACCATGCCGCAGCAGTCGCGGGATTGGGTCAGCGCCAACCGCGAGACGATCTTCGCGCCCAACATGCAGGCGCTGAAGAAGGCGTTCCGCGATGCGGGGCAGGAGGCGCCGGAATTCTCGCGCCTCAAGCTCCACACCGGGAAGGTCGATCTGCCCAAGGGCTGATACTCGGAGCACAAAGGCTCGACCTTTGTGCGGCGGGTCTTTGCGCGCGGGGTCGGTGGGGCGGTCGCGCGCCAAACCTGTGATGCCGCCCGGGCGCCAAGGCCCGGGCGGATGTTTCTGCCGGCTCAGTTGATGCGAAGGTTGAGGCGCCGGATGATCGCGCCTTCCTCCTCGATCGTCTGCCGGACCGAGGCGACGTAGTCCGCGCTGTTCTTGTAGACCACCGGCATGTCGAAGCGTTCGAGCACGGCGAGATGCGCCGGGTCATGCAGCGCCGCCTTGAAGGCGTCGTGCAGCACCCGCACGATGCCGGGGTCGATGCCCTTCGGCCCCGCGAGGCCGTAGGGGGAGGCGGAGACGATGTTGATCCCGCTCTCCACCAGCGTTGGCACGTTGGGGTAGCGCTTGGCGCGCTCGGCGCCCCAGGTGACGAGCAGGCGGAACTGCCCGCCATCCACCAGCGGCCCCCAGGATGTGGAATCCGCCATTGCCTGCGTCTGACCGCCGAGCAGCGACTGCGCATTGTCCGCGCCGCCACGGAACGGCACGTGCAGGAACTCGATGCCCTTCTCGGCCGCGATGCGTTCCATGGTGATGTGCAGCGACGACCCGACGCCCGGCGAGCCATAGGCGACCTTGCCCGGGTTCGCCTTGGCGTGGTCGAGGAACTGCTGCCAGTTCTGCCAGGGGCTGTCCGCCTTCACCACCACGCCGAACAGGTAGCCGGTCAGGTGGATGATGTAGGAGAAATCCTTCAGCGGATCCCAGGTCGGCCGGCTGGTCATCATCGGGTAGCGGAAGGCGGTGATGGGCAGTTGGCCCACCAGGTAGCCGTCGCCGCGCGTCTCGGCCGCCATCATCTGCGCCCCGAGCGTGCCGGCGGCGCCGCCGCGGTTCTCGATGATCACCGGTTGGCCGAGATGGCGCGAGGCGACCTCCGCCAGTGCCCGCAATTGCCCGTCGGTGGACCCGCCCGGCGGCCAGGGGACGATCAGGCGGATGGAGCGGTTGGGAAAGCCGGCCTGTGCCACCGCGGGCGCCGCAAGCAGGGTGCCGCCGGCGGCCAGCAGGGCGCGGCGCGTCGTCGTGATCTTCATTCTTGTTTCCTCCCGAGGGAAATGGGGTGCCGGCCCCGCGGTCGTTGCCG
This sequence comes from Neoroseomonas soli, assembly GCF_018129065.1. Taxonomy (GTDB): domain Bacteria; phylum Pseudomonadota; class Alphaproteobacteria; order Acetobacterales; family Acetobacteraceae; genus Neoroseomonas; species Neoroseomonas soli. The sequence goes on from NZ_JAAEDM010000019.1 coordinate 28,906, forward strand.
CGGGGCCGGGGCGCGGCTCAGGGCCGCTGGTTCGACATCACGATGGTGCCGGAAGCGGAGAACATGCCGCCGACACCATGGCAAAGGCTGACCTTCACGTCCGGCACCTGCGCCGGCGCGATGCCACGCACCTGGCGCACGCTCTCCTGCAAGGCGAACATGCCGTACATGCCGGTGTGGGTGTAGGACAGGCCGCCGCCGTTCGTATTCAGCGGCAGCTTGCCGCCCGGTCGGGTGTTGCCTTCCCAGATGAAGTCCTTCGCCTCGCCGCGCTTGACGAAGCCGAGGTCCTCCAGCCCGTAGAGCGGCAGGTGCGCGAAGGCGTCGTAGATCATCAGGTGATCGACATCGCTGTGCTTGATGCCGGCCATCTCGATCGCCGTCGGCCCCGCCACGCGGAAGGCGCGGGACGAGGTGAAGTCCTGCATCTGGCTGACCATCGTCGTCTCGACGGATTCGCCGCTGCCGAGGATGTAGACCGGCTTCTGCGGGAAATCCTTCGCGCGGTCGGCGGAGGTGAGGATCAGCGCGCCGCCGCCGTCCGTCACCAGGCAGCATTGCAGCAGCCGGAACGGGTAGGCGATCATCTTGCTGTTCAGCACGTCCGCGACCGTGATCGGATCGCGGAATGCCGCGCGCGGATTCTTCCCCGCCCATTCGCGCTGCACCACGGCGACCTGCGCGAGATGCTCGTGCGTGGTGCCTGTCGCCTTCATGTAGCGCAGCACGGGAATGGGGAAGAGCGTCGGCGGGCCCATCGGGCCGAAGGGCGCCTCGAACTGCCCGTTCAGGCTCTGCGGCTCGGGCGGGCGCGGGGTCGCGTTGATGCGCGACTTGCCGCTCTCGCCATGGGTGATGAGGATCGTCTTGGCATAGCCCGCATGGATGGCCGCCGCGGCGTGACGGACATGCAGCATGAAGGAGCAGCCGCCGACGCCCGTGCCATCAACCCACTTGGGCGTGATGCCGAGGTAATGCGCGATCTGCTGCGGCATCATCGGGCCGACGCAGGCCACGCCGTCGATGTCGGAGGGCTTGAGCCCCGCATCCGCCATCGCGTTCAGCGCCGCGTCGGCGTGCAGCATGATCTGCGACATCTCGGGCACGGCGCCGATGCGCGTGCTTTCGGCCGCGCCGACGATGGCGATCTCGCCTGGCTTGATCGTCATGGTCTTCAGCCCTCCTTCGCGGGACGGAAGAGGGCAAGCGTGATCTCGTCGTCCATCGGCGTGAACGCGACCTCGAGCGGCATGTCGAGCACCAGCGCCTCGGGCGTTTGCGCGCAATCGACGATGTTCGTCATCATGCGCGGCCCTTCCTCGAGTTCCACGACCGCGATCGCGTAGGGCGGCTTGAAGCCCGGCACCGGCCGGTGGTGGATCACGTAGGAATGCAGCGTCGCGCGGCCCGAGGCCTCGAAGACCTCGACATTGCGCGTGCCGGTATAGGGGCTGAAGGGGCGCGGCGGGAAATACGCGCGGCCGGTGTCGCCGCAGCGTTGCAGCAGCAGCTTGCCGTTCTTCGTGCCTTCCCAGAAATGCTTCGTTTCGGGCGTGGGCTCCGGCCGCGGGCGGCCAGGTTCGAGTGCCATCTCGGCGTATCCTCCTCCTTGGGTCGCACGCATCGTCGCCCGAAGCGGCGCGCGACGGAAGAGGGGGGGGCTACAGTTCCAGGATCCGCTCCGGTGCCGCCTTGCCGCGCAGCAGGTCCCACAGTCCGATCATGTTCCCCTTGAACCGCCCGGCGCGATCCGCCCAGGGCTCGGGCTTCAGCGAACGCACGAGGTTCGCCAGGCAATGCCGCGCCGCGCTCGGGATGGCGTGGTTCCAGGGGAAGGTGCCCTTTCGCGCCAGATAGACCGGGTTCACCACCTGCGAATATCCGAGCCGCACCTGCTTCACGCGCCCCGACTTCGACCCGAGATGCACGCCGCGCGCCCCCGCGAGCCGCAGGATCGCGCCATGCGCACCGAGCTGGCGCGACACGTCGATGTCCTCGTACCAGGCATAGAGCGGCAGGCGTTCATCCACGCGGATGCTGTGCGCGCGCACCGTCGCCATGCGGAAGGCCATGTTGCAGCCATAGCCGTTGAAGTGTGGCGCCATCGTCATGCAGTCCGCCGGCGGCACGTCGGCGGCGAGCAGCGCGGCGCCTTCCTCCAGCGAGTAGCCCGGCCCCTTGGCGCCGTCCGCGACCACGGTGCCGGTCGCCACCACCATGTCCGGGCGCGCCGCGAAGGCCGCTTCCGTCACCGCGACGTAATCCGGCGCACACAGGAAATCGTCGTCGAGGAACAGCACCACGTCGCTGTCGGATGCCGCGTCCATGATGGCGTTGCGCTGGCGCGGCAGCCCGGCCTCGGCGGTGATGAACTCGGCGCCCGCGATGGCGTCGCAGCCGGTCACGTCGTCGGGCGTGACGTGGCAGACGATGGTGCGGTCGGGCGCGCGAGTCTGGCGTTGCAGGTCGCGCAGCACGCCGGCCAGGATCCCCGGCCGCCCGCGCGTGGCGATGCCGATGGCGATGCGCATCACGCGGCCTCCGTCAGCGGGGCGATGCGCGCCGGGCGACGCGCTTCGGCCGCCATGGCGCCGGCGATGCGCCCGCGCCAGGTCATGAAGTAGTAGGCGGCCTCGTGCATCCGCCCGCGCAGCAGGCTCACCGCCACGCCGCCGAGCGGCCGCACCAGGAACGCCATCCATGCCGAGGCAGGCGCATGATGCCGCCGCAACGCGAAGCCAAGCCCGCGTCCGTAGCGTTCGGCACGCTCCACCGCGATGTCGGTCAACCGCTTGTCGGGATGCACGATGCGCAGCGCGGCATCGTACCGCGCGCCGACGCCAAGGGCCATGGCGCGGCACACCAGGTCGTTGCCCTCGGCCGAGCCGAAGGGACTGCCCGGCCCCATCCCCTCGTCGAAGCCGCCGAGGGCCAGCGCCGTCGCGCGGCGCAGGAACAGGTTGAATTCAATCACGCTGGTCCAGACATTGCCGAGGTCGATCGGGCCGCTCTCCATGCGCCAGCGCCCGGAACCGAGGCCGCCCGCCGGCGAGGCCGCCGGCCCGGTCAGCACATGCAGCGCAGGCTCGGCCACGAAGGCCGCATCCACGCGATCCAGCACGCCGGGCGGATAAAGGCAGTCATCGTCGGGGAAGGTCACGATCTCCCCGCGCGCATGCCGCAGGCCGAGATTGCGCGCGTTGTTCGCATTGCGGATCGCCGACCGCAGGCGCCGAATCTTCAGGCGGGATGAATACGCGGCTTCGACCGCGCCCAGCCGGTCGTCATCGTTCTGATCGACGATGATGACCTCGAAATCCTGCCGCCCCTGCGCGAGCAGGCTGTCGAACAATTCAGCGACTTCCCGGTCCCGCCCGAGCGTCGCGACGACGAGCGAGAACCTCATCGCCGCGCCTCCTCGACGATGCCCCGCATCTTCGCGCGGAAGGCGGCGTGGCTGAAGCGTTCGGCGTTGGCGCGGCAATCCTCGGGGGCGAAGCGCAGCGTCTCGAAGCGTTCGACGGCTGCGACGATGGCCTCGGTGGATTGCTCGGCGAAGAATAGGCCGGTCGGGCGCTCCGCAGGGGGAGCGACCACGATGTCGCAGGCGCCACCCTTGCCGAAGGCGATGACCGGCGTGCCGCAGGCCTGGGCCTCGACGGTGGCGATGCCGAAATCCTCCTCCGCCGCGAAGACCGCGGCGCGGGCGGCCTGGGTCAGGCGCACGAGTTCCTCCGTCCCGACACGGCCGCGGAATTCGATGTTGGGCGCACCGCCGGCGGCCTCACGCACGCGCGCCTCGTTGGCGCCGTCGCCGACCACGACGAGACGACGGTCCGGCATGCGGCGGAAGGCCTCGGCGACCAGTTCGATACGCTTGTAGGGCACCATGCGGGAGGCGGTGAGGTAGAAGCCTTCCTTTTCCGCTCGCAGCGCGAAGCGTTCCACGTCCACCGGTGGATGCACGACGATGCTGTCACGCCGCCACACCTTGCGGATGCGCTCGGCGATGTAGCTGGAATTCGCCAGCACCACGTCCGGGCTCAGCGCGCTGGCGCGGTCCCAGATGCGCAACTTGTGCAGGAGGTGGCGCGTGTAGAGGCCCTTCAGCCCGCGCTCCATCCCCGCTTCGCGCAGATACTGGTGCTGCAGGTCCCACGCATATCGCATCGGGCTGTGCACGTAGGAGACATGCAACTGCCCCGGTCCGGTGATCACGCCCTTGGCCACCGCATGCGACGACGACAGCACGAGATCATAGCCCGACATGTCGAACTGCTCGATCGCGATCGGCATCAGGCCGAGATACTTGCGGAAGTGCTTCCGCGCGAAGGGCAGGCGCTGGATGAAGCTGGTGCGCGGCGCCTTGCCGCGCAGGAAGCCGCGCTCCGCCTCGGGCATGAAGTCGCAGAGGACGAAGAGGTCCGCCTCCGGCCATTCGGCCAGCAACTGCTCCACCACGCGCTCGGAGCCCGCGAAGGAATCCAGCCATTCATGGACGATGGCGACCTTCATGCGATGCGATCCTCGATCAGCGCCAGCAATTCGCGCGCGGCGCGTTCCCAGGTGAATGTGGCGGCACGGGCGAGGCCGGCGGCGCGCATGCCGTCGCGCAGGCCGTCTTCCTCGATGAGCCGCGCCAGGGCTTCGGTCAGCGTGGCGGGTCGCGACGGGTCGAACCACAGCGCGGCCTCGCCGCAGACTTCCGGCACCGCGCCGGCATGGGCGGCGATGACGGGGCAGCCGCAGGTCATGGCTTCGAGTGGCGGCAGGCCGAAACCCTCGTAGCGCGAGGGAAACACCAGGCAGAGCGCATTCCCGTACAGCGCGCGCAACTCAGCGTCAGACACGCGGCCGAGCACCCGCGCCGCTTGCGCCGCCACGCCATTGCCGGACCGGAACACCGCCGGGTCCGCGGCACCCGCCACCGCCAGCGTCAGCCCGTGGCGCCCCAGCACGTCCGCCGCCGCCGTCAGCGCCGCGAGGTTCTTGTGCGCCGCCGGATTGCCGACAACGAGCGCATAGCGCGCCGGTTCCAGCCCATGCCGCGCGAGCACGGATTCGTCGGCAGCGATGCGCAGGATGTGCTCCCCGCTTTCAGGCACGACGCCGATGCTCGCCGGCGAGACACCGAGCGCCGCCGCGATGCGCGCGCGGGAAAACTCCGACACCGTCAGCAGCCTCGCCCCGCCGCGCGCCAGCCGCTTCTGCATCAGCCGGTACCAGGTGCGGAAAGCGAAGGAATAGGATTCCGGCGTATCGAAAGCGCCGGCATCGTGGATCACCACCGCCTGCCGCGCGCCTGCCAGCAGGGGCGCGGTATTGCCCAGGCTCAGCAGGAAATCCCCGCGCAGCGCGCGCGGCAGGTCGATCTGCTCCCAGGCCTGCCCGCCGCGGGTGCCGACCGCTTCGGAACGCAGCGCGCCCAGCCCCGCCGCGCGCGCACCGGCCGGATGCAGCACGCGCGCCGCCGGCCATGCGCCACGCCCGGCCAGCGCATCCGCGGCGGCGACGATCTCCGTCGCGAAGCGCTGCACGCCCGTCATGCCCTGGGTCAGGAAGCGGCCGTTGATGGCGATGCCGCTCATGCGGCCCCCTTTCCGATGCGACGCAGCAGCATGGCGCGGTCATCCTCGGGCGCCACGCGCCAGCCGAGCCACAGCACGACGCCGAGCGTCACGCCGCCCACCACCACCGCCGCCATCCACGGCAGCGGCACCATCACCGCCAGCCCAACCCCCGCCACGGCCAGCACCGGCCGCAGCATGCGCCCGGCCTCGGCGGCCGGCGGGTAGAACCGCGCCGCGAACAGGAACCGCCCGGCGCAATCCGTCGCCGCGCGCAGCGCCCAGGCCATCGCCGCGCCCTCGATGCCGATCATCAGCAGCAGCGCCACGCCGAGCGGCAGGAACACCGCCGCCTGCGCCAGCGAGAATGTCGCCGTCACCTCCGGCCGCCCGATCGCGTCCAGCAGCGTCCCCGGCACAAAGGCGAGGCAGGAGAAGAAGATCCCCACACCGAGGATCCGCAGCACCATCCCGCCGCCCTCCGCGAAGGCATTGCCGAGCCACAGCCACAGCAGCCATTCCGCGAAAGCCACCAGCACCAGACAGGCCGGCAGCACCAGCCCGGCGACGATCAGCGCGCCGCGCCGCATCAGCAGCGCCGTGCGTTCGGGCGAGGCGCGATAGGAAGAAGCGATGGCCGGCAGCAGCGTCTGCGCCACCGCCACGGGCAGGATCCACATGCGCATGACGAGGTCGAGCGGTGTCGCATAGAAGGCCACCGCGGTCAGCCCGATCAGCGCGCCCACCAGGAAGCGGTCGGCATAGAGCAGCACCTGCGTCAGCGCGCCGGACAGGCTCATCCACCCGCCCTGGCGCAGCAGCGGCTTCAGAAGCGAAAAGCGCGGGCGCGAAAGCCCCAGCCCCGGCACGTCCTTCAAGGCCAGCACCGCATAGGCCAGCCCGCTCGCCAGCCGCACCGCGACCAGCGCGAGCATCACGCCCACCAGGCTGTCCCAGGCCAGCAGCGCGATCACCGGGCCGAGGTAGTAGAAGACGCTGACCGGCATGTTCACGAGGTTCGCCGCCCGGAACCTCTGCCACGCCGCGAGCACCCCCCACAGCGCCGCATTCAGCACCACCAGCGGCGCCGCTGCCGCCAGCACGCGGAAGGCGGCGAGCGCCTCCGCCTCCAGCCCCGGCGGCACGATCAGCACGCGCCCGATCAGGACGGGCATGAAGGCCCAGGCGAGCGCGGCCATCACGGCAGACAGCCCCAGCAGAGAATAAAGCGTCGCCCCCACCAGCGCCGGCGCATCCCGCCCGCGCCCTTCGCCGATCGCCTCGGAGACCGCCCGCGTCAGCGCCATGCCGAGGCCGAGGTCGAAGACCCCGAAGATCCCCACCATGGCCAGCGCCAGGGTGAACAACCCCCAGCGCTCCGTCCCCAGCAGGTGGACCAGCACCGGGGTGATCCCCAGCGCGATCAGCAGGGGGATGCCGCGCCCGAGCGCGTTCCAGAGCACCCCGGAAACGAGCCGGCGTCCGCCAGCCCGGTCCTCCGGGCCCTCGGACGCCGTGCCTGTCATGAAATGGGTTCCTTGGTGGTCCCGAGGCTCATGCCGCCCGGCGAGGCCGGGCGATATGGCGCGCGGGGCTGGTGGGGCGGCCGCGCGCGAAACATAGGCTCTGATACCGAGTCAGCCGAAAGGCTGGCTGGTATCAGTGCGCGCCGCGGCGGGAGAGCACCGCCACCGGGGTCTTCAGCAGGATGCGGATGTCGGTCAGCAGCGAGGGCTGCGAGACATAGGCGACATCGAGCGCCACGCGCTGGTCGTAGGAGGTCTCGCTGCGGCCGCTGACCTGCCACGGGCCGGTGATGCCCGGGCGGACGGTCAGGTAGTGCGCGGCGGCGACACCATAGTAGCAGTCGAGTTCGGACTGCGTCACCGGGCGCGGGCCGACGATCGACATCTCGCCCTTCAGCACGTTGATCAGCTGCGGCAGCTCATCCAGCGAGGTGGCGCGCAGGAAGCGGCCGACGCGGGTGATGCGCGGGTCGTCCTTCAGCTTGCGGGTGGTTTCCCACTCGGCGCGGGCGGTGGGGTCGGCGGCGAGCAGCGCCTCAAGCCGGGCCTGGCTGTCCACCACCATCGAGCGGAACTTCAGGCAGCCGAAGATCCTGCCGCCGCGCCCGACGCGCGGATGCGCGTAGAAGGTGGGGCCGCCATCGGCGCGCGTCAGCGCGCCCACGGCCAGGAAGAAGGGCAGGGCGACCAGCAGGGCCGCGCCGGCGATGGCGATGTCCATCGCGCGCTTGGCCAGCGGCAGCAGCCGGGCGGCACGGTCGCGCGCGGACATGCCATGGACGGCGCCGGCGGGGGCGCTGTGCGGGGGGAGGGGACCAACCGGGACGCTGGACATGCGTGATATCGGCCTTCTGGTCTCATCGCCGCCGGTGGGGGGACCGGCTGCGGCCAAGGGAGCCCTTGGACCCGATCGCCCTGCCGCATCTGCGGGAGGGGCGTACCTGGCCCTCGGATGACGCTAGTCATGACCCTGGGTGCTGACGGATTTGGGACCTGCTTGCGGCGCAATTGTGGCGCCGCAGAAGGCAGCGTCCGGAATCTCCGTTCGGTGCCGCTTGCCGCCATCCGTCGGCAGGGCCTAGACGGCCCGCGTCCAGCACGGAGTGCGCGCCCTGTCCCGCCGAGCGGAAACCGCCCTGTCCTACGGCTTCGCCCTGTTGCTCGGCGCGGCGCTGGTGCTGCTGACCTTCCCGGCCGACTTCCTGCTGCCGCAAGCGGGCTCGCCCTGGGCGCCGCAGGGGGATGCCGCGCAGCACGCCATCGCGCAGCGCTACTTCCTCGGTGACGCCTGGCGCTGGCCGCCACTTGCGGTGCGCAACCTGATCCCGCCCGAGGGGCTGAACATCGCCTTCGCCGACGGCATCCCGCTGCTCGCCCTGCCGCTGAAGGCGATGCGCGGCGTGCTGCCCGAAGGCTTCCACGGCATCGGGTTGTGGTACGGCATCGCCTGGCTGCTGCAGCCGGTCGCCGCGGTCTGGTGCCTTCGCGGCACCGGGGAGCGCCGGGTGCTGCCGGCGATCGCGGTGGCGCTCGCGGCCTCGGCCATGCCGGCCTTCATCAACCGCTACGGCCATGCGGCGCTCACCGGGCATTTCACCCTGTTGGTAGCGCTCGGGCTCTACCTGCGGTTGGTGCGTGCGTCGTCGGCCGCGCGCTGGGCCGTGGCGGTGGGGGCGGCGGTGGCGACGCTGCTGGTGCACCCCTACCTCGGCGCCATGGTGCTGGCGCTGCTCGGCGCGGTGCCGGCGACGCTGCTGCTGCGCAGGGACCGTCGCTGGATCGGCGCGGCGGTGGGCGTCGCGGTGGCGGCGGGGGCGGTGGGTGGGACCATGGCCGCCTTCGGCTACCTTGGCGCGGCGGGAGACGGCGGCTACGGCGACTTCGCGCTGAACCTGCTTTCCCCGGTCTGGCCGCATCGGTCCTGGATCCTTGGTGCGCTGGCGGCGAGGGAGATCGACGCCACCGGCCATGGCGGGTGGGAGGGCTACAACTGGCTCGGCGCCGGGCTGCTGGCCGGGATCCTGGCGGTGGCGGTGCTGGCACCGCGCCAGGCCGTGCAGGCGCTGCGGCGGCATGCCGGGCTGGTGCTGGTGCTGTTCGGGCTGACGCTGCTGGCCGTCTCCTTCCGTGTCGGCGCCGGGGAGCGGATCGTCCTGGACCTCGGCGAGGCGCCGGGCTTCCTGCAACAGTTCCGTGCCTCGGGGCGCTTCTTCTGGCCGGTGGGGCTGGCGCTGCTGGTGGGGACGGTGGCGCTGCTTGCGCGCCTGCCGCGATTCGGCACGGCGGCCGTGCTGCTGCTGGCGCTACTGCAATTCGCCGACGCCGCGCCGAACCGCGCGGCCATTCGCGACTGGGCGCAGGCGCGCCACGCCTGGACGGTGGACGCCCCGGCGCTGCGCGCCCTGCTGGCGGAAGCCGATCGCCTGACCCTGCTGCCGACCTGGCCCTGCGTGGCAAAGCCGGACACGCTCGGGGACCATGCGCGGCAGTTGCAGGTGCTCAGCCTCGCGGCGGAACGCCCGGTGCCGGCCAACACCATGTATGTCGCCCGCTGGCGTGGGGAGCGGCCGCGCTGCACGGATGCCGCGACCCTCGCCACGCCGCTCGCCCCGGGGGAACTCCGCCTGATCCTGCCCGGCGCGCGGGATCAGGCGTTGGCGACCATGCCCGGCGCGACGGCGCTCTGCGTGCCGGTGGGCGAGCTGCTGGCCTGCCGGCTCGGCAGGTAGCGCTCGGTGAAATAGAGCGGCCGCTGCTTCGTCTCGTTGAAGATACGGCCGAGGTATTCCCCGATGATGCCGAGCATCATCATCTGCACCCCGCCGAGGAACAGCACCACCGCGAGCAGGCTGGGGTAGCCGGCGACCGGGTTGCCGAAGAAGACCGTGCGGACGACCAGCTGCGCCAGGTAGATCACCGCCCCGATCGCCGTCAGCAGCCCGAAATAGGTCGCGACCTTGAGCGGGGCGACGGTGAAGGAGGTGATCCCCTCCAGCGAGAAGTTCCACAGCTTCCAGTAGTTCCACTTGGTCGTGCCGGCGGCGCGCGGCGCGCGGTCGTAGCGCACCGCCTTGGCCGGGAAGCCGATCCAGGCAAACAGCCCCTTCATGAAGCGGTGCTGTTCCCGCAGTTTCAGCAGGGCATCCAGCGCGCGGCGGCTGAGCAGCCGGAAATCGCCGGTGTCGGGCGGCAGCTGCACCTTGCCGCCGATGCGCTGCATGAAGCGGTAGAAGGCATGCGCCGTGGCCTTCTTCAGCCAGGTCTCGCCCTCGCGCGTGTTGCGCCGGGCATAGACGACGTCGAAGCCTTCCTGCCAGCCGGCCACCAGTTCGGGGATGACCTCGGGCGGGTCCTGGAGGTCGGCGTCGATCACCACCACCGCGTCCGTGCCGCGCGCATGGTCGAGCCCGGCGGTCAGCGCGATCTCCTTGCCGAAGTTGCGCGACAGGTTGACCACCGCCACCCGCGGGTCTGCCGCCTGCAGCCCGAGCATGACCTCGAGCGTGGTGTCGCGGGACCCGTCGTTCACATAGACGACCTCCCAGGCGAGGCCGAGATCAGCCAGCGCCGAGGCGAGCCGCCGGTGGAATTCCGGCAGCACCTCCTGCTCGTTGTAGGCGGGCACGACGATCGAGAGGGCGGGCGCGTCAGGACTGGTCATCGGTGGTTCCGGGCGGCGTGCCGGGCGGCGGTTCCGCCGCCCGTCCTGTGCAGGAACAGCACGGCTCTGGCCAAATCAAGGCGATCCTGCGGTCAGCCCTGGACGCTGAGGTTCAGCTCGGTCGCGATCGCCGTCCATTCGCGCAGGGAGCGGATGATGTCCTCGCGGAACTCGGCCGGACCAAGATAGGCGGGGATGGTGTCGATCTCGAGCAGCCGGCGCCTCGTGTCCGGGTTCTCCATGATGCGGCGGAAGAGGCCGGAGGCGCGGTCCAGGATCGGCTGCGGCGTGCGCGCCGGCGCGAGAAGGCCGATGAAGCCGGAGAAGGCGAAGCGCCGAGAGAAGCCGCTGTCCTGCAACAGCGGCACCTCCGGCAGCGAGGGCAGCGGCCTCGTGCCCGAAAGCGCGAGCGGCCGGATGCGCCGCGCGCGGATTGCTCCGCCGCTCGCCGCCATGGAATGGAAGGCGCAGGCGACGTTGCCGGCCAGCATGTCCTGCAGCATCGGCCCTTCGCCGCGATAGGCGACATGGGTCATGTTCAGCCGCGCCTCGTCGGAGAACATCTGCCCATAGGCGTGCCCCGAGGAGCCCGGCGCATAGGAGCCGTAGGACAGGTCCTTCCCCCGCGCCCAGGCGACGAAGTCCTGCAGCGTGTCGCCCTGGGTGGAGGGCGAGGCACAGAGCACCAGCGGCGTGACGCCGAGCTTTCCGATCGGCGCGAAATCCGCGACCGGGTCGTAGGGAAAGCGCCGCAGCACCACCGGCGAGGTCACATGCGTCGTGATGGTGAACAGCATCGTGTAGCCGTCCGGCGTCGCGCGTGCGGCCGCCTCCGTGCCGATCAGCCCGCCCGCCCCGCCGCGATTGTCGATGACGATGGGCTGGCCGAGTTCCGCCGACATCGGTTCGGCCATCAGGCGCGCCCAGAGGTCCGTCGAGCCGCCGGGCGGGAAGGGCACGATCCAGCGGACCGGGCGATCCGGCCACTGCCCCTGTGCCAGCGCCGGGCGCGCCAGCGCCACCCCGGCCGTGGCGACGAGAACTTCCCTGCGATGCATGCGCGCGTCCTCCCTCTTCCTTGTGGTTGCGGGAAGCCTAGGAGGGCGCCGCGGCCCGGGGCAAGCGGTGCGGGGATGTCGCGGATGGCTCCGCCATCTGCGGGGCCGGCGTAGGGACGGCCCCGCGGTTCGTGCCGGAACCGGCCGGCTGCCCCGGGCACATCGCGCTCCGGGCCGACGACTGCACGCCACTTCGGCGGGAGGCGGGCGAGCGCCTCGCCAACCTACCCCGACGGTCAGAATGTCCAGGACAACGAGGCGATGAACCGCCCGTCGCAGATCTTCAGCCCGCCGCATTCCGACTGGCTGATATCCGTGCCGTACCAGCCCGCCGAGACCGCGAAGCCATAGGCGATCGGCCGCGAGACGTAGATGCTGTAGGCGAGGTAGTCCGGCGCGCCGAAGCGGCTGTTGCGCTCGATCCACTGGTAGCCGAGGCGGCCCGAAAGGGTCACGTCGATGCCCGGGATCTTCACGTCGATCCCGCCCTCGACATAGTAGCCGTCACCCGAAGAGCCCCAGAAATTCGGCGAATAGGCCGCGGTGCCGACGAAGGTGACCGGCTCCATCTCGTACTTCAGCCGCAGGATGCCCTCGGCGAAGTTCAGCCCGTACTGCCCTGGCTGGTTGCTGTAGCCGGGATAGGTGTACCAGGTGCCGCCGATGTCGGCGGTGAAGCCGCCGGCCGTGTAGCGCCAGCCGCCGCTGACATCGACCTCCTGCCGCGCATCTGTGCCCGCGAAGGCGACGTTGCTGGCGAAGGTGCTGATGTAGAAGCCGGTCTCGTGGGAGAGTTCGACCGAGCCCTGGACCGCGGGCCGGCTGCGCGTCTGGCTGATGTTGCGGAACACGTAGTCGGTGGCGCCCGTGACCGTGCCGGTCACCGAGAAGCCGCTGCCGAGGTCCACCTGCGCCATGGCAGGGGCAGAGATCAGCCCGAGGCCGATGGCGAGCGCTGCAAGCCGTTTGCGCATATTCGTGTCCGATCCTCTCCTGGCCGCCCTTGCGGCTTCATGGGTGGGGCGCCCGCCGCCTGGGCGCCCCTCGGATCGGATTTCAGCAAGACCCGTGCCGCGAAACGGTCACGGGCGGTGGCGCTTCATGCGGGCGGCAGCGATCGCTGACTCGAGGTCGAAGATCGCTGCCGCCCGTAGTCCCTTTGTCTTGCACGGGCCGCCCCACCAGCCCCGCATGCGGATACGCCCGGCAAGGATGCGGGCATATCAGGCCGGCAGCGGCATCGTCCGCTTCTTCCATGCGGAGGCCTGCACCGCCGAGGACTTCACATGCACCACCACCGGCCGGTCGGTGACGGCGAAGGCCTCGGCCAGCACCTTCTCGACTTCCTCCTCGGTGCGGATGGAGAAGGCCGCGGCGCCGAAGGACTTCGCCCAGGCGATGAAATCCGGGTTCACCAGCCGCGTCGCCTGGTCGTAGGGGCGGCCCGGGTAGCGCCCTTCATGGTGCATGCCGATCGTGCCGTAGCCCGAATTGTCCGACAGGATGACCACCGGCGCGACGCCCTCCCGCATGGCGGTGGCGATCTCGTTGCCCGTCATCAGGATGCCGCCGTCGCCCACGAAGGCGACCGCCCGCTTGCCCGGCCGGCGCAGCGCCGCTGCCACCGCCATGGGCACCGCCGAACCCATGGCGCCCACATTCGAGGCGAGGAACATGTGGGTCTGCCGGAACGGGAAGTAGCGGTGCAGGAAGGAGGAGAAGTTCCCCGCATCCGAGGTCACTGCCGCATCCTCCGGGATGTGCCGCGACATCGCCGCGCAGACGGCGGCGAAGTTCACCCCGTCCTCCATCCTGTCCCATTCCGGCGCGAGCAGGCCGCGGTGGATGGTGTTGAGCCCCTTCACCCAACGCTTGCGCGCCTCGCTTGCCTCGGGCGCATTGCACGCCAGCAGGCCGCGGATGACGGCGTGCGGGTCGGCGGCGATGGGCAGGTCCACGCGCCAGACGCGGCCGATCTCGTTGGCATCCGGCCACACCTGCACCAGCGGCAGTTGCGGGTCCGGCGCGGCGGGGAAGGTGTAGGACTGGCTGATGCTGTCGGACAGCCGCTCGCCCAGGCAGACCATGAGGTCGGCCTTCTTCATCTCCTCGATCAGCGGCTTGGGCACGCGGATGCCCATGTAGCCGCCGTAGTTCGGGTGATGCGCGTCGAACAGGTGCGGGCGCCGGTGCGTCGGGCTGATCGGCAGCGTCCAGGCTTCCGCGAGGCGGTTGAGGTCGGCCAGCGCCGCTTCCCCGCCCGCCGCCATGGCGCCGCCGACGAGCACCAGCGGGCGTTCCGCATTCGCCAGCATCTCCGCGAGGCGATCGAGGTCTTCCATCCGCGGCCCCGGCTTCGGCAGGGTGCGCGGCGCCACGACGGGGCCTTCCGCCGGCTCGTCGAAGATGTCCTCCGGCAGGATCACCGCGACCGGGCCCGGCGTGCCGGACTGCGCCAGGTGGAAGGCGCGGGCGATCACCTCGCTCGCCTGGATCGGCTGGATGACCTCGAACACGCCCTTGGTCACGTCGGAAAGCAGGCGCGAGTAGTTCTGTTCCTGCAGCGCCAGTCGGCCGACATCCTTGCGCTCCACATGGCCGATCAGGATCACCAGCGGCGTCGCATCGTGATAGGCGGTGTGCAGCGCGATCATCGCATTGGTCACGCCGGGGCCGCGCGAAACGAGGGCCACCCCGGCCCGCCCGTCGCGCATGCGCCCGTCGGCCGCGGCCATGAAGCCGGCGCCGCCCTCGTGCCGGCAGACCACCAGGCGGATCTGCGGGAACTCGGTCAGCGCATCGGTCAGGCCGAGATAGGATTCGCCGGGGACGCAATAGATCAGGTCCACGTCATGGGCGGCGAGGCTCTCGGCCAGGATGCGGCCGACGGTGCGGGTCATGGGTCTGTCCTTGGTGGGGTGAGGAACGTCAATCCGTCTGGATGCCGGGCTGACGGATACGGTTGCCGAATTCCATGCTCAGTTCGGCGACCCGGACACGGTACCCGCCCGGCCCGCGCGGGATCGCCGCCGTGCCGATGGCCGCGAGCGAGCATCCGCGCGCCTGGCCTGCGAGCCGTACGCCGACCGGGCGCGGTCCCGCTTCGCGCTCCCGGCCGAAGCGTCGCGTCGGGACGCCGTCATTCCACGCTGACGCCGGCGCGGCGCACCACCGGCTCCCAGCGCGCCGCATCCTCCGCGACGAAGCGCGCGAAGGCGGCCGGGCTCTCGCTCGGCTCCACGTCGAGGCCGCCTTCCTCGAGCTTCCGGCGGATCTCCGGGTCGGCGATGGTGGCCGATAGCGCGGCGAAGAGCCGATCGACGCGATCCCGCGGCGTGCCGCCGGTCGTGAGGAGCGCAAACCAAGTGGCCGCCTGGATGTCGGGGAAGCCGGCCTCGCCCGCCGTCGGCAGGTCGGGCATTGCCGCATTGCGCCGCGGCCCCGCGATGGCGAGCGCGCGCACCGTGCCGGCCTGGATCTGCGGCTGCAGGGGCGCGAGCGCATTGGTGAAGACCTGGATGCGCCCGGCCACCACGTCGTTCATCGCCGGGCCGGTGCCGCGATAGGGCACGTGCTGCATCTCCACACCGAGCACCTGCGTGATCAGCGCCCCCGCCGCATGCCCCGTGCTGCCGACGCCCGGCGATGCATAGTTCAGCGGCGGACTGGCCTCGCGCGCCGCGGCCTGCAACTCGCGCAGGTTGGTCGCGCGCACCGAGGGATGCACGACGATCACGTTCGCCCCGCTGCCGATCATGCCGACCGGTGCGAAGGCCGTCGCCGGGTCGTAGGGCAACCGCCGCCGCACGAGCTGGTTGATGGTCAGGCTGCCCGAACCGCCGAGCAGCAGCGTGTATCCGTCCGGCGCCGACTTCGCGACGACCTCGGCGCCCAGCGCGCCGCCGGCGCCGCCGCGGTTCTCGATCACCACCGGCTGGCCGAGGCGCGCCGCCAGACCGTCCGATACGAGTCGCCCGACGATGTCGTTGGTGCCGCCGGGCGGCCAGGGGATCACGAAGCGCAGCGGGCGGTCGGGATAGGCCTGGGCCAGGGCAGGGACCGGAAGCGCCACGGCGAGCGCCATCAGGCAACGCCGCATCAGGCGCGGGGTAGTCATCGGACAGGTCCTCCTCGGCACTGTCCCGGCGCGGGACGTCCGTTGTTGCCGGGAGGCTGGCCGTGGTGGCCGGGGAAGTCCAGGGGGGTATTGGAGGGGCGCCGCCCCTCCAAGCCACCCCGCCACGGGATCCCATCGGCCGAAAGGCCTTTGGGAACCGATACCTTGGGTGCGGTGGACGCGGCAGGAAGTTCTTGATACGTTCCATGCGGCGATGGGGCTGCGCGTGCGCGGTAACGGCACCTAAAGCGCTAAAGTCCTAAAATCCCAAAACGCGACCCCGTCATGGTTTCCAAAGGCCTTTCGGCCTTTAGCGGGGGTGGCCCGGAGGGGCGGCGGCCCTCACTCCGCAGCGCCCTTCTTCCGCGCTTCCCAGTCCGCGACGGAAATGCGCGGGATCTCGATCCGGTCCGTCGTGCGGGCGTACCACCCGCGCCCGTGCATGCGCCCGACGAGTTCGAGCTTCGGCGTATCGACATAGAACTTCGCCGCGTCGAGCACGCAGTCGTCCCGCACGTACTGCGCGAGGACGCGCCCCATCACGATGGTATGCCGCCCGGCGGGGACGAACTGGAAGACCTCGCATTCCAGCGCGACCGGGCTTTCAGCGATGCGCGGCACTTTCACCTTCAGCGACGGCGCGGTGGTCAGCCCGGCCTCGGCCAGTTCGTTCACGCCGGGCGGGAAGTCGATGGCGGTGACGTTCATCTGCTCGGCATTCGCGGCCGAGACCAGGTTCACCACGAACTGGCCGGTCGCCTCGATGTTGGCGAGCGTGTCCTTCACCGCGCCCGGCGCGCGCGGGCCGCAGCCGATGCCGACGACGACCGGGTTGTCGGAGAAGGCATTGAAGAAGGAATAGGGCGCGGCATTCACATGGCCCTCGCGGTCCTGGCTGACGACCCAGGCGACAGGGCGCGGCACGACCGAGGCGACGACGAGCTTGTAGGCCTGCTCGTGGGGAATCCGCGCGAAATCGAAATGCATGCTGGTGGTCCCGATGCTGATGCCGCGAAGGTGGCTCCGGCTGGCACGGCTGTCGAGGGGCCGGGCCTGCGGCGAGGGTCACATCTCATGCACGCCCCAGCCGATCTGCGCCCAGATCCGCTCGTGCAGGAGGTAGGCGACGGAGGTGTAGAGGTTGCTCGCCACCATGAAGCCGAGGGCGATGTGCAAGGCCCCGGTGAAAAGGTAGATCGTCAGGAAATCCAGGCACATCACGACCATGCGGTAGGTGATCGCCTTGACCATCGACCGCTTGGCGCTGACCAGGCGCCGCATCGCCGCCTCCCGCGCTTCAGGCACCCCCATATGGGGGTGCCGGCAGCCTAGGCGACGCGGCAGGGCGGCTCCTGGTCCTTCATGAGCAGGGCTTCGAGGTTCTCGATGCAGCGCGCGCCCATCGCGTCGCGCGTCTCGATGGTGGCGGAGCCGAGATGCGGCAGCAGCGCCACGTTCTCGAGCCCGAGATAGCTGGGGAAGACGCTCGGCTCGCCGTCATACACGTCGAGGCCGGCGGCGCGGATGTGGCCGGAACGCAGCGCGGCGACCAGGGCTGCGTCGTCCACCGTCGTGCCGCGGCCGGTGTTCACCACCAGCGCGCCGGGCTTCATCTTCGCGATGCGCTCGGCGTCCAGCCATTTGCGCGTCGCCTCGCCGCCGGGGATGTGCATCGACAGCACGTCGATCGCGGCCAGGAAGCCGTCGTCGCTGTCGTGGAAAATGGCGCCTTCCTCGAGGTCCGGCGCGACGCGGCTGCGGTTGCGGTAGTGGATTTCCATCCGCATCCCGCGCGCCATCTGCGCCAGTTCCCGCCCGATGCGCCCGAAGCCGAGGATGCCGAGCTTCTTGCCCTCCAGCGTGACGCCCATGAGCTGCGTCGGTGCCCAGCCGGTCCAGGCGCCGGCGCGCACCAGGCGCTCGCCTTCCCCGGCGCGGCGCGCGGCCATCAGCATCAGGGTGAAGGCGATCTCGGCGGTGGCGAAGGAAAGGACCTCGGGCGTGTTGGTCACGACCAGCCCGCGCGCGCGGGCGGCGTCGAGGTCGATATGGTCCGTCCCGACGCTGAAGGTCGCGAGGATGCGCACCGAGGGCGGCAGCGCCGCGATGGTCCGGGCATCCATCGCGTCGCCCGCGGCGCAGAGGATGCCCGCCGCGCCCGCTTCCGCCGCGCGGCGCACGATCTCCGCGCCGTCCCGCGGCCAGGGATCGTCGGCGGGGTTCAGCCGCGCATCGAACAGGGATGACAGCCGCGCCTCGACGCCATCCGGCAATTTCCGGGTGACCAGGATGACGGGCTTGGCCATGGAACGCGTCCTGCTTGAATCGAACGAAGGGGGCGCACCATGGCGCGGCGTGCCCCGTCTTGCCAGGGGGCGGGGGAGGGGGCAGGGTCCGCCCCGGTTCTACGGCAGGAAACGAGGGGTTCAAGGATGGATCTGGGTCTGAAGGGCAAGCGCGCCCTGGTGATGGGCGGGGCCAAGGGCCTCGGGCGGTCGATCGCGGATGCGCTGGCGGCCGAGGGCACCGTGCTGACCATCAGCGGCCGCGACACCGCGGCGATGGAGAAGGCCGCGGCCGACCTCAAGGCGCTCGGCGCGCCGTCCGTGACCGTGGTGCAGGCGGACGTCTCCTCGGGCGAGGACATGGACCGCCTGGCCGACGCCGCCGTGAAGGCGATGGGCGGCGTGGACATCCTGGTGCTGAACCACGGCGGCCCGCCCGTCTGCACCGCTTCCGAGATGAAGGAAGCGGACCTGACGAAGTGGTTCCAGAATATCGTCGTCTCGCCGATCCGCATCACCATGAAGCTGATGCCGGCGATGCGGGCGCAGAAGTTCGGCCGCGTGATCGTCGTCGGTTCCTCGGGCATGCAGCACCCGATCCCGACGCTGGCGCTGTCCAATACGCTGCGCGCCTCGATCTGGGCCTGGCTCAAGACGCTGGCGGCCGAGGTCGCGGGCGACGGCGTGACGATGAACATTCTCGCGCCGGGTTCGATCCGCACCGACCGCATCACCCAGACCGCCGCCGTGCGCGCCGAGAAGGCCGGCACCACGGTGGACGAGGAGATCGCGCGCGCCGGCAAGGAAGTGCCCGCCGGCCGCGTCGGCGAACCGCATGAATACGGCCCGATGGGCGCGTTTCTCGCCGGCAAGACGGGCGCCTACATCACCGGCACGATGGTCCGCGTGGACGGTGGCCGCGTGCGGAGCATGCTCTGATACCGGCCAGCCGGTATCGGAGTCTTGTGTTTCGCGCGCGGCCGCCCCACCAGCCCCGCGCGCCTTGCCGTTCACCTCGCCGATGATGGGATCATCGGCGAGGCTCGGCGGCAAACACGCTCCGGGGCGCCGGCCATCCGGCGCCCCGGGCGGAACCCCACCTGACGGAAGACGCCGCGATGCTGCCGAACCTCACCCCCGACATGGACCTCGCCGCCGAGCTCTTCGCCGGGCTGCGCGCGGGCAGCACGGACGGGGAGGGCGTGACGCGCGAGGCCTACGGCCCCGGCGAGCGCATGGCGCATGCGCTGGTGCGCGCCGCGGCCGACCGCCTCGGGCTGGAAAGCAAGGTGGATGTCGCGGGCAACCTCTACATGACGCTGCCCGGCACCGATCGCGCGGCGAAGCGCATCGTCATCGGCAGCCATCTCGATTCGGTGCGCCAGGGCGGCAACTATGACGGCGCGGCGGGCGTGCTTTCCGGGCTTGCCGCGGTGGCGGGAATGAAGCGCGCGGGCTTCGTGCCGGGGCGGGATATCACCGTCATGGCGATCCGCTCGGAGGAAGCTGGCGCCTGGTTCCCGGTTTCCTATCCCGGTTCGCGCATGGCGCTCGGGCTGTTCAAGGCCGATGGCCTCGACATCCGCCGGCAGGATTCCGGCCGCACCCTGGCCGAGCACATGAAGGAAGAAGGCTTCGACCCCGACGCGGTGGCGCGCGGAGAGCACGCCATCGGCCCGCACAACGTCGCCGGCTTCCTCGAACTGCACATCGAACAGGGCCCGGTGCTGGACACGGAGCAGGTGCCGGTCGGCATCGTCACCGGCATCCCCGGCAGCCGCCGCCTGCGCCAGGCGCGCGTGGTGGGCGAGTACAACCATTCCGGCGCGACGCCGCGGAAGTATCGCCGCGATGCGGCCGCCGCGCTTGCCGAACTGGTGCACCGCATGGACGAGGAATGGTGCCGGCTGGAGACGATGGGCCATGTCCTCGTCTGCACCTTCTGCACCATGGCCACGACCTCCGAGGCCGGCTTCACCAAGATCGCGGGCGAGGCGACATTCTCCCTCGATGTCCGCAGCGTCAGCCCGCACGCCTGCGACCTGATGTTCGAGGCGCTGCACCGCTTCATGGAGGAAATCGAGGCCCGCCGCGGCGTGCGCTTCGAACGCGGCCCGGAAACCGGCAGCCGCGCCGGGATCATGGACGAGGGCATCCGCGCCGGTCTGAGGCGCGCGGCGGATGCGCTCGGTATCCAGCATCTGGATATCGCCTCCGGTGCCGGTCACGACGCAGCGGCCTTCGCCGAGGCGAAGGTGCCGTCCTGCATGCTCTTCGTGCGCAACCAGAACGGCAGCCACAATCCGCACGAGGACATGCGCATGGAGGACTTCGCCGCCGCCTGCGCCGTGGTGCAGCGCTGGGCCGCGGAGGCCGCGCAGTAAGGAGCGCATGCGCGACCTGCGATCGCTCGAGACCGTCATCTGGGTGGTCCGCCTCGGCGGCTTCCGCGCCGCGGCGGCGCGGCTGAACACCACGCAATCGGCGGTCTCCGCGCGCGTCGCGCAACTCGAGCAGGAACTTGGCATCCGCATCTTCCAGCGCGGCCCTCGCCTGACGCTGACCGCCGAGGGCACCGCCCTGCTGCGCTACGCCGAACAGATGGTCGACCTGCGCGAGGAGATGCTGCGCGCCATCGCGGACCCGGCGGCGATGCGGGGCTTGCTGCGGATCGGCGTGTCGGAGACGCTCGCGCATACGCTGCTGCCGCGGCTCGTCGAGCGCATCGGCGCGGCGCATCCCGGCATCGTGCTGGACATGGTGGTGGACATCACCCCGGCGCTGCGCCAGAGCCTCGCGGCGGGGCATATCGACATCGCCATGCTCGCCGGCACGGTCGAGGATCCGCGCGCGGTGAACCAGCCGCTGTGTTCCTACCCGCTCGGCTGGCTGGCGAGCCCGCGCCTCGGGCTGCCCGAGCGGCCGCTGCGGCTGTCGGAACTGACCGGCTGGCCGATCCTGAGCTTCTCCCATGACACGGAGGTCTCGGCCGCGCTGCGCCGGCTGTTCGCGGAAGCCGGGGCGCCGGGCGTGCGGCTCTGGGGCAGCACCTCCATCGCGACCATGGCGGAACTTGCCTGCGCCGGTGTCTGCATCAGCGTGATGCAGATGGTCGCGGCGGAGCGCGAGATCGCCGAAGGCCGCCTGCGCCGCCTGGACGTGGAGGACGTGGCGCTGCCGGACGTCGCATTCCATGTCAGCTATCTGCGCAAGCCGGACAGCCATGTGGCGGCCACCATCGCTGCCCTGGCGCGGGACCTGGCCGGCGCCGCCGACTGATTTTTTCGATCACCCCGATCCAGATTTCGCGTTCGACATGCGGCCCGCCAGGGTCTGGAATGCCGCGCCGACCGAGGAGGCCCCGTATGGACCACAATCCCGTGCAGCACGAAACCGGCTGGGACGTGCGCCAGCGCATCCGTCGCGGCGAATGGACGCGGCCGACCCAGGGCATGGCCCCGGGCTATGTCCAGGCCAACCTCGCCATCCTGCCGCGTGATCTCGCCGCCGACTTCCAGCGTTTCTGCGCGCTGAACCCCAAGCCCTGCCCGCTGCTCGCGACCTCGGAGCCGGGCGATCCCTCGCTTCCGACGCTCGGGCGGGATATCGACATCCGCACCGACATCGGCACCTACCGCGTCTGGCGCGATGGCGTGATGGTCGAGGAAGTGCACGACATCCGCGACCTCTGGCGCGACGACCTGGTGGCCTTCCTGCTCGGCTGCTCCCATTCCTTCGAGGAGGCGCTGCTCGCCGACGGCCTGCCGTTGCGCCACTTCGAGGAGGGCAAGCCGGTGCCCGTCTACACCACCAACGTCCCGACCGCGCCGGCCGGCCCCTTCCATGGCCCGCTGGTCGTCTCCATGCGGCCCTTCAGGCCGGCGGATGCGATCCGCGCCATCCAGATCACCTCGCGCTTTCCGTCGGTGCACGGCGCGCCGGTGCATATCGGCAAGCCGGAGATGATCGGCATTGCAGATCTTGCGAAGGTCGATGCCGGCGCGGCCGTGACGGTCGCCGAGGAGGAGCTGCCTGTGTTCTGGGCCTGCGGGGTCACGCCCCAGGCCGTGGTCGCCGCGACGAAGCCGCCCTTCTGCATCACCCATGCGCCGGGATGCATGCTGGTGACGGACCTGCTGAATTCGCGCCTCGCCGTCTTCTGATCCCACCCGGCGCGCGATAGGATTCGCGCGCCTCATGACATCCCAGTTCCAGGACAGCATGACACACGACATGGTCAAAGCACGCCTTGCCGTCGATATCGGCGGGACTTTCACCGACCTCGCCATCGAGAAGGGCGAGCAGCGCTGGACGGCCAAGGTGCTGACCACGCCCTCCGCCCCCGAGAAGGGCGTGCTGGAGGGCGTGCAGCAGGTGCTCGCCAAGGCCGGCATGGCGGCGGGCGACCTCGACCTCTTGATCCACGGCACGACGCTCGCGACGAACGCGATCATCGAGCGCAAGGGTGCCAGGACCGCGCTGCTGACGACGGATGGTTTCCGCGACGTGCTCGCCCTGGCGAACGAGGCCCGTTACGACCAGTACGACCTCAACATCGAGTTGCCGCAGCCGCTGGTGCGCCGCCGCTGGCGCCTGCCGGTGCCGGAGCGCCTGGACAACACCGGCAAGGTCCTTCTGCCGCTCGACGAGGCCGCGGTGCGCGCGCAGGTCGAGTTCCTGAAGGGCGAGGGCATCGAGAGCCTCGCCATCGGCTTCCTGCATGCCTTCGTGAACCCCGCGCATGAGCAGCGCGCGGCAGCGATCGTGAAGGAGATGTGGCCGGAGATGAACGTCTCGCTGTCCAGCGAGGTGTCGCCCGAGATGCGCGAATGGGAGCGCTTCTCCACCACGGTCGCGAATGCCTATGTCCAGCCGCTGATGGCGTCCTATCTCGGGCGGCTGGAAGTGGGCCTGCGCGCGGCGGGGCTGACCTGCCCGCTCTTCCTCATGCTGTCCGGCGGTGGCCTGACGACGATCGAGACGGCCTCGCGCTTCCCGATCCGCCTGGTGGAATCGGGTCCGGCGGGCGGGGCGATCTTCTCCGCCTTCGTCGCCAAGCAGCGTGGCTTCGACAAGGTGCTCTCCTTCGACATGGGCGGCACCACGGCGAAGGTCTGCCTGATCGACGCGTTCCGCCCGCAGGCGAGCCGCACCTTCGAGGTCGCGCGCGTCGGCCGCTTCAAGAAGGGCTCCGGCCTGCCGCTGCGCATTCCTGTCATCGAGATGGTGGAGATTGGCGCCGGCGGCGGGTCCATCGCCCAGGTCGATTCCATGGGCCGCATCCAGGTCGGCCCGGAATCCGCGGGTGCAGACCCCGGCCCGGCCTGCTACGGCCGCGGCGGCACGCATCCGGCGGTGACGGATGCCAACCTCGCGCTCGGCCGCTACCAGCCGGAACTGTTTGCCGGCGGGACGCTGCCGCTGAAGCCTGAATTGTCCCGCGATGCGCTTGCCGCGCATGTCGGCGGCAAGCTGGGGCTGTCCGGCGAGATGGCGGGCCTCGGCGTCGTCGAGATGGTGGACGAGAACATGGCGAACGCCGCGCGCGTCCACGCCATCGAGAGCGGCAAGGGCTATGACGGCCGCATCGTCATCGCCTTCGGCGGCGGCGGGCCGGTGCATGGCTATCGCGTCTGCGAGAAGGTGGGCGTGAAGCGCATGCTGGTGCCCTCGGGCGCCGGCGTCGGCTCGGCCATCGGCTTCCTGCGCGCGCCGGTCGCGTACGAGGTGGTGAAGTCGCTGTACCAGCGCTTCGGCTCCTTCGACCTCGCGGCGGTGAATGGGCTGCTGTCCTCCATGTCCGCCGAGGCGACGAGGGTGGTCGGCGAGGGCGCCTTCGGCCAGCCGGTCGAGGAAACGCGCATCGCCTACATGCGCTATGTCGGCCAGGGGCACGAGATCTCGGTCCCGCTGCCGCCGCGCGCGTTGACGGTGCACGACGTCGCGGAGATCCGCGCCCTCTACGACACCGAATACACCCGCTTCTACGACCGGCCGGTGCCGGGGTCGGATGTGGAGATCCTCTCCTTCGCCGTCACCGTCCGCACGGTGGAAGCGCATGTGGAACCCGCCGCGCCGGTCGCCGCCGCGCCGGCGCCGAAGCCGATCCGCACCCAGATGGTCCGCGACACCGCGACCGGCGAGGTGACGGAATGGCCCGTCTATGACCGCGAGCACATGACACCGGGTGCGACGGTGCAGGGCCCCGCCATCGTGGCTGAAGCCGAGACCAGCACCCTGATCGGGCCGTCCTGGACTTGCCGGATGGACGGGCTCGGTTATCTCGACCTGACGCAGGAGGCCGCGTGATGAACAAGGAAACCGGAGCCCTCGCGCAGATCCAGCGCCAGATCCAGTGGAACCGCCTGATCGCGGTGGTCGAGGAACAGGCGCAGACCATGATCCGCACCGCCTTCAGCACCACGGTGCGCGAGGCGGGCGACCTGTCCGCGGGCATCTTCGACCTCGAAGGCCGGATGCTTGCGCAGGCGGTGACCGGCACGCCGGGCCATGTGAATTCCATGGCCGAGGCGGTCGGGCACTTCCTGGACAAGTTCCCGGCGCACACGATGAAGCCGGGCGACCACTACATCACCAACGACCCCTGGCTCGCGACCGGGCACCTGCATGACCTGACGGTGGTAACGCCGGCCTTCCGCAACGGGAAGATCGTCGGGCTGTTCGCCAATACGGCGCACATCATCGACATCGGCGGCCTCGGCATGGGGCCGGAGGGGCGGAGCGTCTTCGAGGAAGGCCTCTATATCCCGATCGTGAAGTGCTTCGATCGCAACGTCCCGAATGAGACCTTCTTCGACTTCATCCGCGCGGGCTCCCGCACGCCGGTGGAACTCGAAGGCGACATCTACTCGCTGTGCGCCTGCAACGACGCCGGCGCGAAGCGGCTCGTCGAGATGATGGACGAGTTCGCGATGGACAGCCTTGACGACCTCGCGACCTACATCTTCGAAGCGAGCACCCGCGCGACGCTGGCCGAGATCGCCAAGCTGCCGCGCACCACCGTCCGCAGCGAGATCACTTCGGACGGCTACGAGGCGCCGGTCACGCTCAAGGCCGCGATGACGATCCACGATGACCGGATCGTCGTGGATTACGCCGGCACCAGCGGCTTCTCCAGCCGCGGCATCAACGTGCCGGCGGCTTATTGCCGCGCCTATGCCTGTTTCGGCATCAAGTGCGTGGTCGCGCCGGAGGTGCCGAACAACTGGGCCTCGCTGGCGCCGTTCCAGATGGAGATCCCGGATACCTGCATCCTGAACGCGCCGCGGCCCTATCCGGTGTCCGTGCGCCACGTCATCGGACAGTTGCTGCCCGACCTGATGATGGGCTGCCTGCACCAGGTGGTGCCGGGCCGCGTCAATGCCGAGGGTTCCTCCGCGCTGTGGAACCCGCCGCTGCGCGGTGGATCCCAGGTTTCCGGCCAGGCGGCGGAAGTCGATGACTTCGAGATCATCACCTTCAACTCCGGCGGCACCGGGGCCCGGCCGACGAAGGATGGGCTCGACGGCACGGCCTTCCCTTCCGGCGTGCGCACCATGCCGGTGGAGGCGACGGAGAACGTCGCCCCCGTGATCTTCTGGCAGAAGCAGCTTCGCCCGGATTCGGCCGGCGCCGGTCGCACCCGTGGCGGCTTCGGCCAGGTGATGGAGATCGGCGCGAAGAACGATGCCGAGTTCGCGGTGAACGCCATCTTCGACCGCGTGGCGAACGCGCCGCGTGGCCGCGACGGCGGTGGCGAAGGTGCCACCGGTTGGGTCGGCATGAACGACGCCAACGGCACCGTGCTGCGCACCAAGGGCTTCCAGGTCATCCCGAAGGGCCGGCGCCTGCTGCTGAAACTGCCGGGCGGCGGCGGGATGGGGAACCCGAAGGAGCGCGATCCCGCGCTGGTGCAGCGGGATGTCGAGGACGGGCTGGTGAGCCCGGAGACGGCGCGGACGGTTTACGGGGTGAAGTGATGTCGGGGGGAGAAGGGAACTTCTCCCCCCGCACCCCCCTCAACCTTCTTTGGTTTTTTGGGACTGACAGCCGGGGGCGGCGCCGATCGGGGGGAGGTTCTCCTCCCCCGGCCTTTACGCGATCTGCAATCCCTGCAGCGATTCCTCCAGTTCCTGGAACGATGGCATATGCTCTGACGGCACCATCTTCCGACCTGTCTCCACCGCCACCTGCGGGGCGTTGCCGTGCAGGTGCGCCACGAGCACGGCGCGGATCACCTCGAAGAACTTGCTCTCCTCCTCGACCACGCCTTTCAGCCGGGCGGCGAAGGGCCCCATCAGCCCGTAGGCCAGCAGCACGCCGAGGAAGGTCCCGACCAGCGCGCCGCCGATCATCCTGCCCAGCACCGCCGGCGGCTCGTTGATCGAGGCCATGGTCTTGATGACACCCATCACCGCCGCGACGATGCCGAGGGCCGGCAACGCATCCGCCATCGACTGCATGGCGTGGGAAGGGTGCATCTCCTCGTCCTTGATCTTCTTCAATTCCCTCGCCATCACGTCCTCGATCTGGTGCGGGTCGTCGGCGTTCATGCCGACCATGCGCAGGTAGTCGCAGATCAGCGCGACCGCGTGGTGGTCGGCGGCGATGCGCGGGAACTTGTTGAAGGCTGCGCTTTCCTCCGGCTTCTCGATATGCGGTTCGAGCGCCATCGGTCCCTTGGTCTGCGCCAGGCGAACCAGCCAGTAGAGCAGGCTCAGCAGGTCCATGTAGTCCTGCCGGGTGTACTTCGATCCCTTCAGCAGCTTCCCGAAGCCGGCGCCGACATGCTTCAGGCCGGCGACGCTGTTCGCCATGACCAGCGTGCCGATCGCGGCGCCACCGATGATCGCGAACTCGAACGGCAGCGCCGTGAGGATGATGTCCAGCTTGCCGCCGGCGGCGATGTAGCCGCCGAAGACGCAGACCAGCAGGAAGCCGAAGCCGGCAAGCGAGATCACGGGCGTTCCTCCCGCGCCTGGCGCAGCAGCGTGATGGAGACGCGGCGATTGGCCGCCGCATTGGGCTGGTCGGGCAGCAGCAGGTCGCGCTCGGCATGGCCGCTGACGCTGCGGACGCGCCCTTCGGCGAGCCCGGCCTCCACCAGCAGCCGTCGCGTGACGTTGGCGCGCTCGGCCGAGAGGTCCCAGTTGCTGCGGTCGCCGCTGCCGCGGAAGGGCGTGGCGTCGGTATGGCCGGCGATGGCGACAGGGTTCGGCAGGCGGGCTGCGGCCTGGGCCACGCGCGCCAGCAGCGCCCGCGCCCGGTCGTTCGGCGCCGTGCCGCCGAGGGCGAACATCGGCTGGCGCTCGGCATCGACCAGTTGGATGCGAAGCCCCTCGGGCGTCTGCTCCACCAGCATCTGGCGCGCGAGGTCGGCGAGGGCGGGGTCGGTGGCGACAGCCTCGCGGATCTGCTGGGCGACGTGTTCGAAGGCCTCGCGTTCGCGGTGCGCGAGTTCGCGGCGCAGTTCCGCCTCGCTGGCCGCCTCGGGGCGGGCTTCGGTGGCGGGCGCATCGGCCGGGCCTCCGCGCGGGGGCTCGGGGCCGGACTGGGCGCCGGGGGGCGTCGGCGCCACCAGGCGCGCGTCGTCCGCGTCCTCCCGGCCCTCGGGGCCCTCGCGGCGCGGCTGGGGGCGGGCCATGGTCTCGCTGTCGTCTTCCTCGATGTCCATCACCACGGGCATCCGCCCCGGCTGGATGGTGATGGCGCCCTGGGTCGAGGTGGAATTGCCGTCCTCGTTCGGAGTCCTTCCCCCGAAGGGCTGGCCGGAGCCGGAGACCGATCGGGCCAGCAGGCTGGTCGGCGCGAAATAGTCCGCGAGGCCGCGGCGCTGTTCCTCGGTGGTGGCGTTCAGCAGCCACATCAGGAGGAAGAACGCCATCATGGCGGTCACGAAATCGGCGTAGGCGACCTTCCACGCGCCGCCATGGTGGGTGTGCTCGCCGCCTTCCTCGCGCCTGATGACGATCGTGCCGCCGCCATCGCCCTTGCCCTTCGCCTTGCCTGCCATCGCGGGCAGGATGCCGCACGGGTGCTGACCACTTCGCTAACCGCGCCCTTTGCTGCCGCGTGACATGGGGCGGGCGCTATGGTTTCGTCGGCAGCGATGGATCTGCCCGCCCACAGCCTTCCCGGAGCCACGGCCGCGCCGCCCTTCGCGCTCTACCACCCGGTGCGGCAGACGGTGCCGCTCGTCTTCGCGTCCCCCCATTCGGGGCAGGACTACCCGGCGGATTTCGTGGCCGAGGCCCGGCTTTCCCCGCTCGCGCTGCGCCGCAGCGAGGATTCCTTCGTGGACGAGCTCTTCGTCGCGGCGCCGGCGCATGGCGCCCCGCTGATCGCCGCGAACTTCCCCCGCGTCTGGTGCGACGTGAACAGGGAGCCATGGGAACTCGATCCCGGAATGTTCGACGGCCCGCTGCCGCCCTGGGTCAACACCACCAGTCCAAGGGTCGGGGCCGGGCTCGGCACCATTCCGCGTATCGTCGCGACAGGGGAGCCGGTCTATCGCCGCCGCCTCTCCTTCGCCGAGGCCGAGGCGCGCATCCGCGGCTACTGGGAACCCTATCACGCCGCCCTGGGGGAACTGATTGCCGGGACGCGGGCCCGCTTCGGCTTCTGCCTGCTGGTCGACTGCCATTCCATGCCGGCGCATCCGGCCCAGGCGGCCAATCCGCCGGACATGGTGCTCGGCGACGCCCACGGCACCGCCTGCGCCCCACGCGCAACCCGGCTGGTTGAGGAGGCTCTCGTCGGCCTCGGCTACCGCGTCCGGCGCAACGATCCCTATGCCGGCGGCTACGTCACCCGGCATTACGGGCGGCCGCGCGACGGCGCCCATGCGCTGCAGATCGAGATCGCCCGGGCGCTCTACATGGATGAGGGGCGGATCCAGCGGGGGCCGGGTTTCCGCGACGTGGTGGCGGACATGACGGCACTGATCGCCGCGCTGTCAGGATCGGACTGGGCCTTCCTCCGGCCTTGATGCACCGCACAATGGCGGAGTAGAATTTTCTCCGAATGGGCGGAAAAAAAGAAGGCGGTGCCCGAAGGCACCGCCAAGTTTAGGGAGGAAACGTCCAAGAAAGACAGCGGTAGGCAACGCCTTGCCGCTGCGAGACAGAACTTAGGGGCCGTCATGAGGTTCTGCAAGAGGTTTTTTGCAGTGCAGCATAAGTGGCTTCCAGAAACATGTAAGCGCATGTTTATTGCGTGGCACATGGCTTGCCGTTCACATCCCTATGTCACGCCATGCATTCCGCTGCGCCGCGCTCCTCGGACTCCTGCTGCCGGTCCTCGGGGCGCTCGCCTGCCCGGCCCGGGCGACACCTCTCCCGGCTGCCGATTCCGGCCAGGCCTGCCGCGCCGCCATCGCCCTCGCCGAGCGGGAGCAGGGCATCCCGGCCGGGTTGCTCCAGGCGATCGGCCGGGTCGAATCCGGCCGCCGCGACCCCGCGACCGGCCGCTTCGCCTCCTGGCCCTGGACCATCAACGCCGAGGGCCGCGGCATGTATTTCCCGACCCGGGAGGCAGCGATTGCCGAGGTGCGGCAATTGCAGGCCCGCGGCATGCGCCTGATCGACGTGGGGTGCATGCAGGTGAACCTGCATCACCACCCCAATGCCTTCGCGACGCTCGAGGAGGCCTTCGATCCCCTGACCAACGCCCGCTACGCGGCGCGCTTCCTGGGTGAGCTTCAATCGACACGGCAGGACTGGGCGCGCGCCGCCGGCAACTACCACTCGAACACGCCCGAGCGCGCGGAGCCCTACCGCGCAAGGGTCGTGGCGGCGTGGGCGGAGGAACAGGGGCGGCCGGGCAGCGAGACGCCGGCTTTCGCGACGCTGGCCGGGGGGAGCCTTGCCGGGGCGGCCGGCCTCGCCAACGGGGGCGAGCGCGCCCGGGTCATTCCGCTGGCAGCAGCGGGCGGCACCGGGGGCGGGGCCGCCGCGCCGGGCCGCGGCCTCGATGCCTACCGGGCCGCGCCGATCATGATGGTGGGGCGGACGCCGGTCACCGCGCCCCTCGTTGCGCACATGCCGCTGGCGCTCCGCGCCCGCGGGCCGTGAGGCGCGTCAGCCCCCGGCGAACTCGGCGCGGATCGCCGCGCTGTGCTGGCCGAGGGAGGGCACCGGCCCGAGGTCGCGGGCACCGTCCGACAGCACGGCGGCGGGCGCGCCGATGGCGATGGGGCCCTTCTCGGTCTCGACCGTCACGCGCCGCAGGGCGGGGTGGCGGCGGAGGCCCTCGCAGTCATTGACGAAGCCGAAGGCCGTGTTGGCCTTGCGGAGCTTCGCGGCGCATTCCTCGCGCTCCAGGGCGGCGAAGACGCGGGCGATATGCGCGTCCACCTCCGGGCGGTTGGCCACGCGCTCGTTGTTGACGCGGAATCCCTCCCTCGTGGGAAGCTCCGGCTCCTCGAGGAAATGCGTGCAGAAGGACGCCCATTCGCGCTCGTTCTGGATGGCGATCAGGACCGGCGTGCCGTCCATCGTCTCGAAGGCGCCGTAGGGGCAGATGGAGGGATGCGCGAGGCCGATGCGCGGCGGATTGCGGCCGGTGCCCTCGTATTGCAGCAGCGGCACGGACATCCAGTCCGCCATGCCGTCGAAGAGGGAGACCGCGATGCCCTTGCCCTTGCCGGTCATGCCGCGCTCGATCAGCGCCTCCAGCACGGCCGCATGCGCGTTCATGCCGCAGGCGATGTCGCAGGCGGAGACGCCGACGCGCCCCGGCCCTTCGGCCCGGCCGGTGACGTAGGCGAGGCCGCTTTCCGCCTGCACCAGCAGGTCGTAGGCCTTCATCGAGGCGTAGGGGCCTTCCTCGCCATAGCCGGAGATGTCCACGGTGATCAGCCGCGGGTTCTTCTCCCGCAGGGCTGCGCTGCCGAAGCCCGCGCGGGCCATGGCGCCGGGGGCCAGGTTCTGGATGAAGACGTCCGCCTTGCCGATCAGGCGTTCGAGCAGCGCCTTGTCGTCCGGGTTCTTGATGTCGAGGCAGAGGCTTTCCTTGCCGCGGTTCAGCCAGACGAAGTAGCTCGACTGCCCGTTCGCCACCGCGTCGTAGGCGCGGGCGAAGTCGCCTTCCGCGCGCTCGATCTTGATGACGCGCGCCCCGGCATCGGCGAGGCGGGAGGCGCAATAGGGCGCCGCGACGGCCTGTTCCATCGAGACGACGAGGAGGCCCTTCAGGGGCTTGGTTCCAGGCATGGACACGTCACTCCGGCGTGGGGGCTGTGACCGCTTCGCGCGCGGCCAGGAGGTCGAGGATGGATATGACGCGGCGCTCGAGTTCGGTGCCTTCGCCATAGTCGGCCGGCACCGCACAATGCACGCGGCCTTCGGCGATCAGGCGCCGCGTGCGTGCGGCGCGCGTCCCATCGCCATCGGGATGGACGGCGATCGAATGCCCGCCCTGTTCCTTCACCATGCGGAAGCAGGGGATGTCGGTGTCGCCGTCGCCGACGAAGATGATGTTGGGGAAGGGGACGCGCCGCTGTTCGGGCGGGCGGTAGGCATTGACCGCCGCGTTGTCGGCGAGATCCAGCGCATCCTTGTTGATGCGGAAGAGGTACTGCGTCTTGGTCGTGTAGTTCACCGCGATCGCCGGCGCGATCGCGACGCCCGAGGCGCTGTAGAGGAAGCCCGAGGCGAAGACGGCCCGGAAATGCCTGCGGATCGAGGTGCCCTCGATCAACTCCCGCAGGCCGGAGGAGATGACGTAGTGCTCCACCGCCAGCCCGCGTGCCGCGCCGGCTGCGTTGATGCGGTCGAACCAGGTCTCGACGCCGGGGAACAGCGTGATGCCGGCGCCGTGCCGGGCCCAGTCCTCGCGCCGCATCGGGATGTCGGCGGCATGCGCCTCGACCAGCATGCGGTGCATGTAGGTCAGGATCGGGTCGCCCTGCTGTTCCTCGGCGAGCACATTGGCGCGCGCCCAGAAGGCGCGCGCATCGAGGCCGAGCTTCGGCAGGAAGACATGCTCCTGCATGTTGCCCGGTGCCAGCGTGCCGTCGAAGTCGTAGGCGATGGCGACCGGCACCGGGGCTTTCGCCACGTCAGTAGCTCCGCGGCATCCCCAGCACGTGCTCGCCGATGTAGGAGAGCACCAGGTTCGTGCTGATCGGCGCCACCTGATACAGGCGGCACTCGCGGTACTTGCGTTCCACGTCGTATTCCTCGGCGAAGCCGAAGCCGCCATGGGTCTGGATGCAGGCCTCCGCCGCCATCCAGGCGGCATCGGCGCAGAGCATCTTGCCCATGTTGGCTTCCTCGCCGCAGGGCAGCCCGGCCTCGAACTTCTGCAGGCCCTTCTGCAGCAGGGCTTCCGCCGCGCGCATGGCGGCATAGGCCTTGGCGATCGGGAACTGCACGCCCTGGTTCTTGCCGATGGCGTGGCCGAACAGCACGCGCTGCTTGGAATATTCCACCGCCTTGTTGATGAACCACTTGGCGTCGCCGATGCACTCCGCCGAGATCAGCATGCGCTCGGCGTTCATGCCGTCGAGGATGTAGCGGAAGCCCTTGCCTTCCTGGCCGACCAGGTTCTCGGCCGGCACTTCCATGTTGTCGAAGAAGACCTCGCACGAGTTGTGGTTCATCATCGTGCGGATCGGACGGATGGTCAGGCCGTGGCCGAGTGCGGCCTTCATGTCCACGAGGAAGGTGGACAGCCCGTCCGTCTTCTTCTTCACCTGGTCACGCGGCGTGGTGCGCGCGAGGAGCAGCATCAGGTCGGAGTGCTCGGCGCGCGAGGTCCAGATCTTCTGGCCGTTGACGACGTACTTGTCGCCTTCCTTCTTCGCGAAGGTGCGCAGCGCCGTGGTGTCGGTGCCGGACGTCGGCTCGGTCACGCCGAAGGCCTGCAACCGCAGATCGCCGGTGGCGATCTTCGGCAGGTACTTGCGCTTCTGGTCCTCGTTGCCGTGCTTCAGCACGGTGCCCATGGTGTACATCTGGGCATGGCAGGCGGCGGCGTTGCAGCCGGAGGCGTGGATCTCCTCGAGGATCGCCGCGGCGGCGGAGAGCGGCAGGCCCGAACCGCCGTATTCCTCGGGGATCAGCGCGGAGAGCCAGCCGGCCTCGGTCAGCGCCTGGACGAATTCGGTCGGGTAGCCGCGGCGGGCATCGAGCTCGCGCCAGTATTCGCCGGGGAAGCGCGTGCAGAGCTTGCGCACTTCCTCGCGGATCTCGGCGTGGGCGTCGGTCGGCATCTGCATGTCCATGGGTTCTCTCCCGTCGCGCCCGGATTAGGCCCGGGTCGCGTGGCTGGCAAGGCAGTCAGGCGGCGAGTCCGAGCGCCACCTGCATGCGGGCGCGGATATACCCGCCGTCGCGGCTCGGCAGCACGCGAGGCGCCTCGGCGGGGTCCACCTCGATCACCGCGACGCGCGGCCCGGCGCCGGGCGAGGCGAGGCCGGCGGCGAGGGTCTCGACCCCGGCCTGGTCCGTGATCCGCCACGCCTCGGCGATGCCGCAGCCACGCGCCACGGCGGCGAGGTCCGTCCCGCCGCTGGTGTGGCTGCGCTGCCCGCCGGTCTCGCCGTAGAGCCCATTGTCCAGCACGACCACCGTCAGGTTCGCCGGGGCCTGCAGCGCGATGGTCGCGAAGGCGCCGAGGCCCATCAGCGCCTCCCCGTCGCCGGTGACCACCACGACCGGCCGGTCCGGCTGCGCGATGGCGAGGCCGAGCCCCACCAGCGCGGCGCCGCCCATCGCGCCCCACAGGTAGAAGTTCCGCGCATCGTCGCCTGCCGCCGCCACGTCATAGGTCGCGGCGCCGAGCCCGGTCACTACCAGCGCCTCGCCGCGGTCGCGCAGCAGCCGCGCCACCACGTCACGTCGATCGAGCATCGTCATCCCTCCCTCAGAACACCTTGGCGCCGATCAGGCGCTGGCCCAGCAGCACGGCGACGGCGCTGCCGCCCTCGAAGGCCATGCGGGCGGCGGCGGAGACGGTCTCGGCCACCTCCTCGGCACGGTCCGCGCGGCGCACCTCCACGTCCATGAGGCGGAAGGCGGCCTCGGTCGTGGCGCCCATGGGCACCTGCCACGGGTTGAACTCACCCCATTCGCCCCGCATCGTCACCAGGGCGAGAAGGGGGAAGCGGCAGGTCTTCACCAGCGAGAGCATGTTCACGCAGTTGCCGACGCCCGAAGACTGCATGAGCAGCGCGCCGCGATCCCCGCCCAGCGCCGCGCCGGAGAGGACGGCGATGCCTTCCTCCTCGGTGGTCAGCGGAATGGCGCGCATGGCGGGTTCGGCATGCACGGCGCGGATCAGCCGCGCATGGCCGCCATCGGGCACGTAGGCGATCTGGCGCACCTGCCAGCGCCGCAGTTCCGCGAAGATCGCATCGGGCCAGGCCATCGCCTGCGCCACCCGGTCGCCGTCCATTGCCGCTTCTCTCCGTCTGTCCGCTGCGGGCTTATGGGGCGAGGACGACCTTCACGGAATTCGAAAGCGACGATAGGCTCCATCGCAGATTGTTATGGGTGGCGCGATGGATCTCCGGCAGCTCCGCACCTTCCGGGAGATCGCCGAGGCCGGCTCCCTCAGCCGCGCCGCCGACCGGCTGCGCATCGCCCAGCCGGCGCTGTCCCGTCAGGTCCGGCTGCTCGAGGCCGAGGCCGGCCTGCCGCTGTTCACGCGCCACGGCCGCGGCATGGAACTGACGGAGGCGGGGAGGGAGTTGCTCGCCCGCGTCGCCGGGCCGATGCGCCAACTGGAAGGCGCCATCGCGGAGGTGCGCGCGCTGTCCGGCGTCGTGGCCGGGCAGGTGGCGCTCGGCATGATGCCGACGGTCGCTGCGGTCCTCGCCGGTCCGCTGTCCCGCCGCGTGGCCGAGCGGCACCCCGATGTCTCGCTGCGCGTCGTCGAGGGCTACACCGGCCACCTCATCGAATGGGTGCAGCGCGGGGCGACGGATGCGACGCTGCTCTACGGCGCCGCGACGGATTTCCACCTGCCGGTGCGGGACCTCTTCGTCGAGGGCCTAGTCCTGGCGGGGCCGGCCGGCAGCGGGCTGGCACCCGAGCGGCCCGTCACTCTCGCCGCCGCCGCCGAACGGCCGCTCGTGCTCCCGAGCCGCCCGCACGGCCTGCGCGCCATTGTCGAGACCGCGGCGTCCCGCGCCCGGCTCACGCTGAACCTGCGCCACGAGGCGGATTCCTTCCTGGTGCTCAAGGACCTGGTGGTCTGCGGCCTCGGCTTCGCGATCCTGCCGCGCTCGGCGATCCGGCGGGAGGAACAGGAGGGGCGGATGGAGATCGCGCCCGTGATACGCCCGGCGATCCGGCGCCATGTCGTGCTGGCCTTGCCGCCCGACCGCGCGCCGGGGCGCGCGACCGAGGCGGTGCTCGCCCTGCTGGCGGAAGAGGTCGCCGCACGGGCCAGGGACGGCGACTGGCGGGCGATCGGGAGCGACTGACCGGCTTGCCGATCAGGCGCGAAATACATAACGTAATTTCTACCATGAGTAGATTTCTCGCGATCCCCGCCGTGATGCTGCTCGCCGCGCTGCCCGAGCCGGCGCTGGCACAGACGCGCACGGTGGTGGTGCCGGGGGGGTCAGCCGTCGTCATCGCGCCGCGGGGCCAGCCCGCGCCGCGCGCGACCCTCGGCGCGCCGACGCGCGGTCAGGCGCGGCGCGTCACC
>NZ_JAAEDM010000020.1 GCF_018129065.1 Neoroseomonas soli
CCAGCATGGCGAGCGCGCGGCCGAGATCCCGCTGCCCGCGCGCCCCGCCACGCCGCCTGGTGCCGCCTGCCGGCGCGCCGCCGAGCACGGCGCCGAGCACGTTGCCGAGGTCGAACTGCGCCATGACCACCCTACCCTCTTCCTTGTCGCGACTTTGCTACAGGTCGGACAGCGCCGCCGCAACGGAAGGGGCCAGCGCCCGGAACTCCGCCGCGCGCGGGCTGCGCGCCCGCCAGGCCAGCCCGATGCGCCGGCTGAAGGCGCCCGACAGCGGGCGGACCGCCACTTCCGCCCCGGCCGTGACGCCGCCTGCGACGGCCAGCCGCGGCAGCAGCGTGACGCCGAGCCCGCCGGCCACCATCTGCACCAATGTGTGCAGGGATGTGGCGGCGAATTCCTGGGAGGCCGCCACGCCCGGCAGGCCGCAGGCCGAGAGCGCGTGCTCCCGCAGGCAGTGCCCGTCCTCGAGCAGCATCACCCGCTCGCCGGTGAGCGCCCCGGGCGGCACCTCGCTGCGCTGCGCGAGCGGATGATCGGGCGGGGTGGCGACGAAGAAGGGGTCCTCGGCGACGGTGAGCGTCTCGGCATCCCCGCAATCGCAGGGCAGCGCCAGCAGGAGCAGGTCGAGCCGCCCGCCATCGAGGCCTTCGAGCAGCCGCTCGGTGAGGTCCTCCCGCAGCCAGAGGCGCAGGCGCGGGAATCCCTCGCGCAGGCGCGGCATCAGGCGCGGCAGCAGGAAGGGCCCGATGGTCGGGATGGTGCCGAGGCGCAGTGGCCCGGTAAGCGGGTCCCTCGCCGCTTCCACCGTCTCGACGAAGGCAGTCAGCGCCCCGAGGGCGCTGCGAGCCCGCCCGACGAGTTCCCGCCCGAGCGGCGTGAAGATCGGACGCTTGCCCCCGGTGCGCTCCAGCAGCGCGGCGTCGAGTTGGCGTTCCAGCGCCAGGAGGCCGGATGAAAGGGTGGACTGGGTGACGGCGCAGGCCGACGCTGCGCGGCCGAAATGGCCATGTTCGGCGAGGGCGACGAGGTAGCGGAGCTGCTGCGGGCTGGGCAGGGCGGTCATGCGGCCCGACATAGGCGCAACCGTCGCAATCCGCCATGGCGCGTGAAAGCTGCTGCCAGATCAACCCAGGAGCGACGACATCGCAATGGTGGTGCGATGGGTGCCGGGCCGCCGGACCCGGCGGCTGGAGGCTGGAGGCTGGAGGCTGGAGGCTGGAGGCTGGAGGCTGGAGGCTGGAGGCTGGAGGCCGCGGCTGGAGCAGATCGCATACGGCTGGAACCAGCCGTATGCGTGAAGATGCCCCCTCGAACACGGCGAGCGCGGTTTCCACCGATGTGGAAACCGTTCTAGGCGGCGTCCGTGCCCTCGCCGGAGCCGAGGCCGAGCAGCGCCGCGCGGTGCGTGAGCTCGATGCCCGAATGCCCATGCAGCCGCATCCAGCCCCGCCTGCGGAAGGAGGAGATGGCGCGGCTCACCGTCTCCAGGGTCAGGCCGAGGAACTCGCCCATGTCGGCGCGCGTCGCGGGCAGGTCGAAGACCGGGCCGACATGGCCACGGCGTTCCTGCGCCTCGACTAGCGAGACGAGGAAGGCGGCCACTCGCTCCTCCGCACTGAAGCGGCCAAGGGCGAGGATGTGGTCCTGGCTGGCGGCGAGTTC
Organism: Neoroseomonas soli; assembly: GCF_018129065.1. GTDB lineage: Bacteria > Pseudomonadota > Alphaproteobacteria > Acetobacterales > Acetobacteraceae > Neoroseomonas > Neoroseomonas soli. Next base: position 1,663 of record NZ_JAAEDM010000020.1, read on the forward strand.
CTTGACGCAGAGGTCGAGGAAGCGGCGCTCCATCACCGGGTAGCGGCGGAACAATTGCTCCAGCCGCCGCCGGTCGAGGCGGCAGACATTGCCGCGGGTCAGCATCTCGGCACCGAAGGCATGCTCGGCGCCGGGGGTGAAGCCCAGGATGTCGCCGGGGAACCGGAAGCCGATCACCGCCTGGCGTCCGTCCGGCAGCACGCGCGTCAGCCGTGCCATGCCCTCGGTGAGGGTATAGACGAAGCGGGCGGTATCGCCCTGGCGGAAGATCGCCTCACGCGGCTCGAAGATCAGGCGCTCGCTCTCGCCTGCCATGTCGTCGAGCGCGGCGGCGTCCAGCGGGGCGCACAGGCCGACCGAGCGGGCACCGCACTTCATGCAGACATTCGCCTCGGAGCCCAAGCCGTCCATCAAGGCGCGCGTGGCGTCGAGAGGATGCATCATGCGCCTTCACCTGCGATGTGGCCGTTTCGGCCACAGTCTCCCTTGCTGTCCGGAGATCGGCCGTAGTCTCCGCGCTGTCTTGCGGTAGATCAAGAATAAACCCATGCGTATGGACCAGAGCGGCGCGCATGGCTGCCACCCGGCCAGCGGGGCGTCAAGCGCGCCAGCCGGTACGGTCGGGCAGCCTTGCCAGGGCGCTCGCGCGGCGAGACCCTTCTCATGGGATCGGCGCCGGGAGCCGTTCCGGGAGGAGAATGCCATGGCCGCCGGTCCACCGGATTTCCGCCTCGACGGCCGCAGGGTGCTCGTCACCGGGGCCTCGCTCGGCATCGGGCGCGCCGTGGCGCTCGCCGTCGCGGCCGCGGGGGCCGAGGTGGTACTGGCCGCGCGCCGGCGCCCGGGGCTCGAGGATGTGGCTGGGCTGATCGCCGCCGCCGGCGGGCGCGCGGCGGTGCTGCCCTTCGACGCCGCGGACCCGGCCGCGATTCGCGCTGCCGTCGCTTCGGCCGGCGCGCTGGACGGGCTGGTGAACAACGCCGGCAGCGTGACGCGCGAACCCTTCCTCGACGTGAGCGAGGCCGAGATGGACCGCGTGCTCGCCCTCAACGTGAAGGGGGCGACCATCGTGGCGCAGGAGGTCGCGCGCGGCATGGCGAAGACCGGCGGCGGGACGATCGTCAACATCGCCTCCATCGCCGGGCTGGTGGGGTCGCGCAACCGCAGCCTCTATGCCGCGACGAAGCATGCGGTGGTGGGGCTGACCAAGGTCATGGCGCTCGAACTCGCGCCGCGCGGCATCCGGGTGAACGCGGTCTGCCCGGGGCTGGTGAACACGCCGCTCGCAGCCGACCTGATGGCCGATGCCGCCTTCGTCGCCGCTGCGCGGGCGCGCATCCCGCTCGGCCGCATCCTGGAACCAGCGGACATCGCGGGGCCGACCGTCTTCCTGCTGTCCAACGCATCCTCCGGCATCACCGGCATCGCCATGCCGGTCGATGGCGGCGTCACCGCGGAGTAATCGCCATGCCCGTCACCGTCCGCGCCTGCGGCGCCGCCCGCACCGTCACCGGCCTGTCGCTGCTGTTCGAGACCTCCCGCGCCAGGTTCCTGGTCGATTGCGGGTTGTTCCAGGGGCCCAAGACGCTGAAGGCGCTGAACTGGGAACCCTTCCCCTATGCGCCGCGCGACATCGACGCGGTGCTGCTGACGCACGCGCATATCGACCATTCCGGCCTGCTGCCGCGGCTCGTGAAGGAAGGCTTCCGCGGCCCGATCCACGCCAGCGGGCCGACCGAGGATCTCTGCGCCGTCATGCTACCGGATTCGGGGCATGTGCAGGAGATGGAGGTGCAGCAACTCAACCGCCGCAACCGCCGCCGCGGACGGATGGAGGTCGAGCCGATCTACACCTCGGGCGACGCGGTGGCGGCGATGCGCGCCTTTCGCTCGGTGCCGATGGACCGCTGGCTGGAACCGCTGCCGGGCGTGCGCGCGCGCTGGTGGAATGCGGGGCACATGCTGGGCTCGGCCTCGATCGAGCTGGAGATCACCGAGCCGGGCGAGGAGCCGGTGCGCGTGCTCGTCTCGGGCGACCTCGGCCCCGACTGCGCGGTGTTCCACCGCGACCCGGAGGGACCGGACGCGCTGGACCATGTCTTCCTCGAAAGCACCTATGGCGACGAGGACAAGCCCTGCGTCGATCACGCCGAGCGCCGCAACCGGCTCGAGGCGCTGGTCAAGGAGGCCCACCACCCCGACGGAGCCCTGCTGATCCCCGCCTTCGCGGTGGAGCGCACGCAGGAGATCTGCTGGGACCTGGTTTCGCTGATGCAGGCGGGGCGCATCCCGATGGCGCCGATCGCGGTGGACAGCCCGCTCGCCATCCGCGCCACCGAGGTCTTCCTCGAGCACGCCGAGGTGCTGGAGAACGGCCGCTCGGTGAAGCGCGCCCTGCGATCCCCGCTGCTGACCTTCACCGAAAGCGGCGAGCAATCCCGCCGCATCGCCGAGATGGAAGGCTTCCACATCGTCATCGCCGGCTCCGGGATGTGCGATGCGGGGCGCATCCGCCATCACCTCAAGCGCTGGCTCTGGGCGCCGGAGGCGACGGTGCTGCTGACCGGCTTCCAGGCCGAGGGCACGCTCGGCCGCCTGCTGCAGGAAGGCCGCGAGGAGGTCCGCATCCAGGGCGAGACGATCCGCGTGCGGGCCAGCATCCGCGAGATTCGCGATTATTCCGGCCATGCCGACGCGCCCGAACTCGCCGCCTGGCTGAAGGCACGCGGCCCGGTGCGCGGCGGCGTCTTCTTGGTGCATGGCGAGCCGCCGGCGATGGATGCGCTTGCGCAGAAGCTGGTCGGCGAGGGCATCGCGAAGCCCGGCCAGGTGCTGCTGCCGGTGCTGGACGACGCTTTCATGCTGCCGGCGGGGCGGATGCCGCTGAAGCGGGACGCGCCGCACCGGCGGCCCGACCCCGCCCAGGCCGGGCGCCCGGACTGGCACAATGCGCGCGCGGCGCTGCTGCTCGCGATCGAGGACGCGATCGAGCGCGCCCCGGACGAGGCGACCCGCAAGGGCCTGATGGCGAGCCTGCGCTCGACGCTGGAGGCGGCGCCGGCAGCCTAGAGCGGTTTCCGTTCGCCTCGGCTCACGAACAGCGCTCCAGGCCTTTGTTTTTGCGAACATCTTCACCCGATCAGGTGGAATCACACGATCGGGATCTGCTCTGGCGTCCCGGATCCGAGGCGCCCGGGACTTCGTTCCCGGGCCGCGGGTCCTTGTTGTCAGCGGCCTGCCTCGCCGCCCCGTTCACTGCTGATGCAGCGATCAGAGGGGACAGGACGACCGGGGCGGTCGCGGCGTCACGGCGCCCCCGTGACGCCGTCGGCCGAACCCCCACATGATCCGGCATGCCCGATCCCGTACTCGTCTGGTTCCGCCAGGATCTCCGGCTTGCGGACAACCCCGTCCTCGCGGCCATGACCGACCGTCCCGTCCTGCCGGTCCATGTGCTGGAGGAACCGCCGGGCGGCGCCGCGGCCTGGTGGCTGCACCACAGCCTCGCCGCGCTCGGCCGCGCGCTGACGGAACGCGGCGCGCCCCTGTTGCTGCTGCGCGGCGACCCGCGACGGCTGATCCCGGACCTCGCCGCCCGCATCGGCGCCGCGGAGGTCCATGCCGGCCGCCTGACCGAGCCCTCCGCCCGCGCCCGCGATGCCGAGACCCACGCCGCGCTGCAGGCTGCCGGCCGCGGGCTGGTCCTGCACCGCAATGCCCTGCTGCACGAACCGCATCTGGTGCGCACCGGCGCGGGCAATCCCTTCTCCGTCTACACGCCGTTCTCCCGCGCAGTCTTCGCGTTGCTCGAGGGGCTGCCGCCGCCCCTTCCCGCGCCCACGCACCTGACCCTCGCGCCGGGTGCGCCCGAGGGACTGCCGCCGGACGCGCTTCGCCTGTTGCCGCGGCCGCCCGTGCCTGACTGGGCGGCGGATTTCCCCGCCCACTGGACGCCGGGCGAGGAGGGCGCGACCGCCCGGCTCGGGGCCTTCCTGGAGCACGGGCTCGCCGGCTACGCCGACCGCCGCAACGACCCGGCGGCCGAATGGGGGACCTCGGGGCTCTCGCCGCATCTCCACCTCGGCGAGATCTCCCCCCGCCAGGTCTGGCACGCGGCACGGGAGAAGGGCGGCAAGGGCGTCGAGACCTTCCTCAAGGAATTGCTTTGGCGGGAATTCTCGCACCACCTGCTCTGGCACCGGCCGGAGATGCCGACCGCGCCCCTGCGGCCCGAATTCCGGGCCTTCCCCTGGCGGCGCGACGCCGACCTGCTGCGCGCCTGGCAGCGCGGACAGACCGGCTATCCGATCGTCGATGCCGGCATGCGCCAGCTCTGGCGTACCGGCTGGATGCACAACCGGGTGCGGATGATTGCGGCCTCGTTCCTCGTGAAACATCTCCTGCAGCCATGGCAGGACGGCGCGGCCTGGTTCCTGGACACGCTGGTGGATGCCGACCTCGCCGCGAACAGCGCGTCGTGGCAGTGGGTGGCGGGCTGCGGGGCGGACGCGGCGCCGTATTTCCGCATCTTCAACCCGGTGCTGCAGGGTGAGAAGTTCGACCCCGACGGCGCCTATGTCCGGCGCTGGTGTCCGGAACTCGCCCGCCTGCCCGACCGCTTCATCCACCGGCCCTACGAGGCGCCCGAGGCCGTGCTGCGCGGCGCCGGCGTAAGGCCGGGCCGGGACTATCAGCCGCCACTGGTCGACCTGGCCCTGGGCCGGGACCGCGCTCTGGCGGCCTTCGCCTCCATCAAGGGCGGCCAGGCGGCGTGACCCCTACCCTTGATGGCCTGCGCCGCGCCGGCTTCCAGGGCCTGCGCGTCGTGGGCGACGTGCATGGCGACACCCGCGGCTTCGCCGCCGCGGCGGCCGGGGCGGAGGCGGCGGGGCTGTTCCTCGTCCAGCTCGGAGACCTGACGGACAACGGGCCGGACAGCCCGGCCGTGCTGCGCACCATGTTCGCGCTGCTCGATGCGGGGCGCGGGCTGTTCCTGCTCGGCAACCACGAACACAAGTTGCGCCGCGCGCTGATGGGCGATGCCGTTCGCATCGACGGCGCGGGCCTCGGCCGCACGCTGGACCAGATCGCCGCGGCGCCGGACGCCGAGGCGCTGCGCGCCCGCGCCATCGCCGAGATCGCCCGCGCGCCGGCCTGGCTGCGCTTCGGGCGCCTGTTCTGCGTCCATGCCGCCTTCCATGACGGGATGCTGGAGCATCCCTCCCCGCCCGATGCCGGCGCCACGCGTGCCGAGGGCCTCGTCGGCCGCGCCATCTACGGCCAGGTCACCGGCAGCAAGGGACCTGATGGCTATCCGATCCGCCTGGCCGGCTGGGTGGACCGCATCCCGTCCGGGATGACGGTGCTGGTCGGCCATGACAACCGCTCGCGCGACGGCAGGCCGGCGGTGCTCACCGGGGCGCGGGGTGGGCGGGCGGTGTTCCTCGACACCGGCGCGGGCAAGGGCGGCGCGCTGGCGTGGCAGGATTTCCCGCTCGAGGACGCCTTCCCTTGAAGCCGAACACCGACAGGCGCGATCCAAGACCGTCTTGATGACCCCGCCCGATTCGGGCGGAGGTCACGATCGTCGCATCGACCGGGACCGCATGCGCGAGGGTGCCTGCAGTGGGCATCCGCTCGACCCGGAGCCGGCGCGCCGATCGCGGCCAGCCGCGGCCCGCGCGCGATGCTGGGGCGGTGCGGTGCATGGCGGGCGCACGGAGAGGGGCGCCGCCCCTCTCCGAACCTCTCCCCGCCAAGGGCCGAAGGGCCCTTGGAACCCATGAGATTCATCGGCGATCTCGGGGGCGGGAATCGCCGGCGCTCCGCTCCCCGGGATCCCCGATCAGGAACTGGTGTCCAGAGGCCTTTCGGCCTCTGGCGGGAGGGGTCTCGGGGAGGGCAGAGCCCTCCCCGCCGCGCCTCATCCCCAGAGCCGCGCGCTGCCCAGTTCCTCCGCGATGATCGTGCTCGCGGTATCGAGCAGCGCCTCGCCCTTCGCCGCGCTCGCCGCGCGTGCGTCGCCGACCACGCCGCTCGGCGTGATGTCCTTGAAGGACCGGCGGCGGATCATCGTCGGCGGCTGGCCTTCGGGGCGGGTGGAGTGCGGGCCGTGCGCCTCGGCCAGGCGTTCGGCGCGCACGCCTTCCGGCATCAGCGTCATGACCATCGAGGTCTCGGCCTCGCAGGCGTGCAGCACGGTGGACTGGCGGTCGAGGATCGGCGCGAAGGCATCGCCCACCAGGTGCCAGTAGGTGCCGGCTGCGACGGCGATGCCGAACTCGTTCTGGCATTCGCCGCCGATGACGGCGACGGCCTCGGCATTGCCGCCATGGCCGTTGAGCAGCATGACGCGCTTGAAGCCCGCCCGCGCCGCGGAGCGCACGACGCCCTTGATGACGGCGGAGAAGGCCGCGAAGTCGAGCGTCACGGTGCCGCCGAAGGCGACATGATGCTCGGCGAGGCCGGTCCATACGCAAGGTGTGACGACCACCGGCCTGCCGGCGGCGACAAGCTTGTGCGCCACGCGCTGCGCGACGCCCGTGGCGCAGACGATGTCCACGCCCGTGGCAAGGTGCGGCCCGTGCTGTTCCAATGAGGCGACCGGGATGATCACCAGCGCGCCGGACTCGGCGCGGGCGTTCAGTTCCGCGGCGGTCAGCTTCATCCATTCGATTTCGGTGGCGGCGGCCATGGGCGTCTCCTGCATGCGGGGTGCAGGCGTAGGATGGAATGGCGCGTGACGCGGTCAAGCGCCCGGCACGGCGAGGACGCGCGCGCCCGCGGCCGCGCCGCGCCCATCCCCACCATTCCCACCCTGAAACCTATGCCCACGCCGGGTCGGGGCGGGCGCGTCTTGCGCAAGGGCTCGCGCTCGGCCCGCGACAGCCGGCGCAGTCCATGGCAAACTGCGCACCGAGATGCGCCAACTTCTTCTGCTGCGGCACGCGAAATCCTCCTGGGACGATCCGTCCCTGCCCGATCATGCCCGCCCGCTGAACGCCCGCGGCCGTCGCGCCGCGCAGGCCGTGGCGAGCGCCATGCAGGACCTCGGCCTGTCGCCCGACGTGGTCCTGGTTTCGTCCTCGCGGCGCACGCTGCAGACGCTCGAGGCGGTGTCCCCCTTCGCGGACAGCCCGCTGATCGAACCGATGGACGACATCTATCTCGCCCCCTGGCCGCGACTGCTCGAGATCCTGCGCCGCGCGCCCGAGACCGCGCGCAGCGTCATGCTGATCGGTCACAATCCCGGGCTGCACGACCTGGCGCTCGCGCTCGTCGGCGCCTCCGGAATGAGCAGCGGGCCCGCGGCGGCGCGCCGCATGGCGGACGGCTTCCCGACCTGCGCCCTGGCCGAGTTCGCCATCGCCACGCCGTGGCAGGCCCTCGCGGAGGGCGGCGGGCGCCTGGTCCGCTTCCTCGTCCCGGCCGACCTGCCGGAAATGGCGCACTGACCATGCCCGCCCGCGCGGCACGGGACGGCCGCCGAGGCGGCATGACATCCGAGGCCGAAGCCCCCGCCGAGCCACCGCCCGCCGCGCCGCCGGAGCCGTCCGAACCCCCGGCGCCCCGGCTCGACTTCGTCCTGGCGCCGGAGGCCGCGGCGCGCCTTGCCCGCACCCCTGCCGTCACCGCGCACCGCGCCGGCCGCACGCGCGGAACGGCGGCTGAGATCCTGTGGTTCGACACCGCCGAGGGCGCGCTCGCCGCGCAGGGCCTCACCGTCCAGTCGGGCCGGCGCGGGGCGCGCAGCCTGCTGTGCACCCTGCCCCCGCCCGAGGCCCCCTGGCACCCCTGCCAGCCCCCCGCGGAGATCGCCGCGCTGACCGACGGCGAGGCCCCCGCCGAGGCCGGCGGCGCCCCCCTCGTGCCGGTCGCCGCCTTCACCGGGCGGCGCCTGACCTTCCGGCTCGCCATGCCGGAGGGCGAGGTGATGGCCGAACTGCTGACGGGCCGGTTGCGCAGCGTCGCGGCGGAGCACCCGGTGGCAAGGCTCGGCCTGTCCGGCCCGGGGCCGGCGATGCTGGCGGCCGCCCATCGCCTCGCCGACCAGGTGCCATTGCTGCCGCCACTCGCGCCGCTGGCCGAGGAAGCGCGCGCGCTCGCCACCGGCACGGCGCCGCGGCCGCCCCGCCTCGGCCCGCCCGACACCTCCGCCGCCGCGACGGTGGAGGATGCCTTCCTGCGCGCCTGCGGCCACCTGCTCGAGGTCATCCGCCAGCAATCCGCCCGCATCGCCCATGGCGCGGGGCCGGAGGGGGTACACCAGACGCGCGTCGCGCTGCGGCGGCTGCGCTCGGTCTTCCGGGTCTTCCGCTCGGCGACGGACGGGCCGACGCTCCGCGGGCTCGACGCCCGCTTCCGCGAAGTGCTCTCGGTGCTCGGCCCGGCGCGGGACTGGGACGTCTTCCTTGCCGGAACCGGCCACGACGTCGCCGCCGCCTTCCCCGGGGAGAAGCGCATCGCCGCCCTGCTGCGCGCGGCCGAGAAGCGCCGCCACGACGCCTATGTCGCGGTGCTGGCGATGCTGGAGGGCACCCCGTGGCGCCTGCTGCTGCTCGATGCCCTGGGCGCCCTGCTCATGCGCCCGTGGCGGACAGAGGTGCCCGAGGAGGCAGTGCAGGCGCTCGACGCGCCCGTGCGGGACTTCGGGCGGAACATCCTCAACCGCCGCTGGACGCGCCTGCGCCGCGCCGGCGAAGCCTTCGAGACGCTGACGGCGGAGGAACTCCACGAACTCCGCCTCGACGGCAAGCGCCTGCGCTACGCCGCCGAGGTCTTCGCGCCGATCTTCGGCGCCAAGGCCGGCCGGCGCTTCCTGCGGCGGGTCGCCATGCTGCAGGACGGACTCGGCATCGCCAATGACGCGGCCGTGGCGCGCGGACTGGCGCGCAGCCTGGAAGTGCCGGGCAACGGCGCGCGGGCCTGGGCGGTCGGCGTGCTGGAGGGCTGGTGCGAGGCACGCGTCGACGGGCATCGCGGGGACGCCTTCGAGGCCTGGGAGCGGCTGAGCGGCAAGGATCGTTTCTGGTCAGGCGCGTAGGCGCATTTCTTCGCTCGGCCGCGTGAGGCAGCTCTGCCACATGAGTCGATTTCATTGCTCGCCCCGGTTGCAGGCCGGGGGTGGGTCGGTCTAACGATCCGGCGTGCTTGAGAGACGGCGCATCTTCAAAGGACGCAGGACCCGACCGCGGATGGGCGGCGCGGCCCTGCTGTTGTCCGCGGCGATCGCGACGCCGCTGATCCTGGCGGTGGTGCTGCCATCGAACCTGTTCGGCTCCGCGCCGACGGACCGCCGATGGGAGGCGGAGGCCGGCGAGGTCCGCATCATCGACGGCGAAACCCTCGGGCTTGGGGAACGCGTCGTCCGCCTGGCAGGCGTTGCCGCGCCGACGCGCGGGGAGGCCTGCAGCGGACGCTCGGGCGATGCCTTCGACTGCGGCGGTGCCGCGACGGCGGCACTGACGCGGCTCGTCACCGGGCACCCGGTCGCCTGCCGCATCGTCGGCCAGGACGGATTCGGGCGCGGGCTCGGCGAATGCGTGGCCGGCGGGACCGATCTCGGCCGCACGCTCGTGGGCGGCGGCTTCGCATTGGCGACGGCATCCGCCCTGCGCGCGCCGGAAGTCGCGGCGCGCGACGGCGGCCGCGGCCTCTGGGCACATCCCGCCGGCGCTCCCGCCGCCTGGCGGAACCGCGACTAGCAGCCACGCGGCAGGACCTGCGGTGACAGGTTTGCCAGCCCGGCCGCCCGCCCGTATCTTGCGCCGCACCAAAACCCCCGGGGGTGTGCAGACGCCCCCGCGCGACTGACCCGAGGAACTCCCCGCATGAGCAGCAAGGCCACCGGCTCCATCACAGTCACGATGGAAGGTTCCAACAAGAGCGCGAAGCTGCCCCTCCTCGGCGGCACGCTGGGGCCGCAGGTGGCCGACATCCGCAAGCTCTACGGCGAGCTCGGCATCTTCACCTACGACCCGGGCTATGGCGCCACCGCGTCCTGCGAGAGCACCATCACCTACATCGACGGCGACGAGGGCGTGCTGCTGTATCGCGGCTACCCGATCGAGCAGCTCGCCGAGCAGTCGTCCTTCCTCGAAGTCGCCTACCTGCTGCTGAACGGCGAGCTGCCGAACAAGGCGCAGTACGCCGAATTCGACAAGGGCGTGACGCGCCACACCATGCTGCACGAGCAGCTGCGCCGCTTCTTCGAAGGCTTCCGCCGCGACGCGCACCCGATGGCGGTGATGTGCGGCGTGGTCGGCGCCATGGCCGCCTTCTACCATGACAACCTCGACATCAACGATCCGGAGCAGCGCCGCATCGCGGCCTTCCGCCTGATCGCCAAGGTGCCGACCATCGCGGCCTGGGCCTACAAGTACTCGGTCGGCCAGCCCCTGGTGTATCCGCGCAACGACCTGAGCTACGCCGAGAACTTCCTCTACATGCTCAACGGCGTGCCGGCGGAGCCGTGGGTGAACAACCCGATCCTGTCCCGCGCGATGGACCGCATCCTGATCCTGCATGCGGACCACGAGCAGAACGCCTCCACCTCCACGGTGCGCCTCGCCGGTTCGACCGGCGCCAATCCCTTTGCCTGCATCGCGGCCGGCATCGCGGCGCTCTGGGGCCCGGCGCATGGCGGCGCCAACGAGGCGGTGCTGAAGATGCTCGCCGAGATCGGCAGCCCGGAGAACATCCCGCAGTTCATCAGCGAGGTGAAGGACAAGAACTCCCACACCAAGCTCATGGGCTTCGGCCACCGGGTCTACAAGAACTTCGACCCGCGCGCGAAGATCATGAAGGAGACCTGCCACGAGGTCCTCGCCGAGCTCGGCATCAAGGACGAGCCGCTGCTCGACATGGCGATGGAGATGGAGCGGATCGCGCTGTCCGACGACTACTTCATCAGCCGCAAGCTCTACCCGAACGTGGACTTCTATTCGGGCATCATCCTCAAGGCGATGGGCATCCCGACCTCGATGTTCACGGTGCTCTTCGCCGTGGCGCGCACGGTGGGCTGGGTGAGCCAGTGGAAGGAACTGATCGAGGATCCGTCCCAGCGCATCGGGCGTCCGCGGCAGATCTACACGGGCGCGCCGGCGCGCGACTTCGTGGCGATGGACAAGCGGGGCTGAGGTTGCTGCCGGAGGGGCGCCGCCCCTCCGAACGACCCCGCCAAAGGCCCTTGGAACCCATGAGAGAGGAAAGGGCTCCGGGCGGCCGTCGGACGCGGAGCGTACGTCGCCGCCCTTCCTCTGACCGGCCACTGAATTGATAGAGCAGATCCCGATCAGGTGGACTCACCTGATCGGGTGAAGATGCTCGCAAGAACAAAGGCCTGGAGCGGTGTTCGTGAGCCGTGGCGAACGGAAACCGCTCTAGTGTCCGGAGCGGGCTCGATCACCCTGAGCCTTTGCGGGCTCCCCCCACCGACAGCTTCGCCGCTTCCGCAGCCAGCGGCATTGACAACATGCAAGGGCTTTCGGCCTCGGGTGGGGAGAGCACGAGAGGGGCAAGGCCCTCTCGCAGCGCCGTCAACCTCGCTTGTGGCAGGCCACCCAATGCCCCGGCCGCGCCTCGCGGAACTCGGGCGAGGTGACGTCGCACAACCCCTTCTCCGCGATCGGGCAGCGCGTGTGGAACCGGCAGCCCGAAGGCGGGTTCAGAGGGCTCGGGATGTCGCCCTGGAGTCGGATGCGGTCGCGCTTCACCGTCGGATCGGGAATCGGCACCGCCGAAAGCAGCGCCTCCGTATAGGGATGCAGTGGATGCGTGTAGAGTTCGCGGGAGGGAGCGAGTTCCACGATCCGCCCCAGATACATCACGGCGACGCGGTCGCTGATGTGCTCCACCACCGACAGGTCGTGCGCGATGAAGAGGTAGGAGAGGCCGAACTTCTCCTGCAGGTCCTCCAGCAGGTTGATGACCTGCGCCTGGATCGAGACATCGAGCGCGCTGACCGGCTCGTCGCAGATGATCAGCTTGGGCGAGACCGCGAGGGCGCGCGCGATGCCGATGCGCTGCCGCTGCCCACCCGAGAATTCATGCGGAAAGCGCGACATGTGGTCCGGGCGGAGGCCGACCGTTTCCAGGAGTTCCGCGACCTTCGCCTCCCGTTCGGGACGGGTCTTCGCGAGGCGATGGATCTCCAGCGCCTCCCCCACGATGGCGCCGACCGTCATGCGCGGGTTCAGCGAGGCGAAGGGGTCCTGGAAGATGATCTGCATGTCGCGGCGGATCGCCGCGAGTTCCTTGCCGTCCAGCGCGCGCACATCGCGGCCTTCGAAGACCACCTCGCCGGAGGTCGGCTCGATCAGGCGCAGGATGCAGCGGCCGGTGGTGGACTTGCCGCAGCCGGATTCGCCGACCAGCCCGAGCGTCTCCCCCGCGCCGAGTTCGAAGCCCACGCCGTCCACGGCATGCACATGCTCCACCACCCGGCGCAGGATGCCGCCGCGCACAGGGAAGCGCTTCACCAGGTCGCGAACAGCGAGGAGCGGCGTCGCCATCGGCGGTTCCTTCGCGGCGCTCACAGGATGCACGCCATCTTGTGGCCCGGTGCGACTTCCCGCAGCGGCGGCTCGGCGGCGCGGCAGGCATCGGTGACGTAGCGGCAGCGCGCCGCGAAGCGGCAGCCGACCGGCGGGTTCAGCAGGCTGGGGACGGTGCCGGGGATCGCTTCGAGCCGATGGTGGTGCGTCGCCGCGAGATCGATGCGCGGGATCGAGCGGATCAGCCCCTGGGTATAGGGATGGCGCGGATTGGCGAAGAGTTCGCGGACCGGCGCTTCCTCCACCACCTTGCCGGCGTACATGACGACGACGCGCTGCGCGACTTCCGCCACCACCCCCATCGCATGGGTGATGAGCATCACCGCCATGCCGAGCCGTTCCTTCATCTCGGCCAGCAGGTCGAGGATCTGCGCCTGGATGGTGACGTCGAGGGCGGTGGTCGGCTCGTCCGCGATCAGCAGCTTCGGATTGCAGGACAGCGCCATGGCGATCATCACGCGCTGGCGCATGCCGCCCGAGAACTGATGCGGGTAGTCGTGCGCGCGTCGCTGCGCGTTCGGGATGTGGACCAGGCGCAGCATCTCGATGGCGCGGTCCATCGCCGCGCGCCTGCCGAGCTTTTCCTGCTGGCGGACCACTTCCGCGATCTGCTCGCCCACCGTGTACACGGGGTTGAGCGAGGTCATCGGTTCCTGGAAGACGATCGCGATCTCCTTGGCGCGGATGGATCGCATCGCATCGGATTTCAGCGGCACCAGGTCCCGCCCCTGCCACAGGATCTGCCCGCCGGCGATCCTGCCCGGCGGCATGGCGATGAGCTTGAGCACCGTCATCGCCGTCACGGTCTTGCCGCAGCCGGATTCGCCGACGACGCAGACCGTCTCGCCGCGGCCGACGTCGATGCTCACGCCGTCCACCGCGCGCACCATGCCGTCATCGGTGGCGAAATGGACCCTGAGGTCGCGGATCGAGAGCAGCGGATCCGTCGTCGATGCGCTCATGCCGAGATGATCCGCCGCGGATCGAGCGCGTCACGCAGCCCGTCGCCGATGTAGTTGATGGAAAGCACGGTCAGGAAGATCGCTACCCCCGGGAACATCGCCCAGTGCGGCGCGAAGTCGAGGTTGTCCTTGGCGTCGAAGAGCAGCCGCCCCCAGGTCGGCACGTCCGGCGGGAAGCCGAGGCCGAGGAAGGAGAGTGTCGATTCCGCGATGATCGCCGCGGCGACGTCGATGCTGGCCGCCACGATGACCGGGCCGAGCGCGTTCGGCAGGATGTGCCGCATCACCAGCCGCGTGCGGGAGGCGCCGAGCGCGCGGGCGGCCTCGACGAATTCCTTCTCCCGCAGGGAGAGGAACTGCGCGCGCACCAGCCGCGCCACCTGCATCCAGCGGAACCCGCCAATCACCGCGACGATCAGGATGAAGACGCCGACCTCGAGCCCCACCAGCCCGGTCAGCGTGTCGCGGAACAGGTAGATGATCAGCAGCAGCAGCGGGAGTTGCGGCAGGGAGAGGAAGAGGTCCGTCAGCCACATCAGCGCCGCGTCCATCGCGCCGCCCGCCATGCCGGCGACGGAGCCGACCAGCACGCCCACCAGGATCGCGACCGCCATCGCCGCGAAGCCGACCGCGAGCGAGATGCGCCCGCCATAGAGGATGCGCGCCAGCAGGTCCTGCCCCAGGTCGTCCGTGCCGAGCGGATGGGCCCAGGACGGTTGCTGCAACCGGGCGGTGAAGTCGATCTCGTCGATCGGCATGGCCCAGAGCAGCGGGCCGATGGCGACGGCGAGGATCAGCGCCAGGAGCACCACGCCGCTGACCACCGCGAGCCTGTGCTTGCGGAAGCGGCGCCAGGCCTCCTGCCAGGGCCCGACGCGCGGGCGCTGGGTGGCCGGGCTAGCGGTAGCTGATGCGAGGGTCGAGCCAGCCATAGAGAACGTCCGCCAGCAGGTTGAAGAAGATGACGAGGCCCGCGAAGACGAAGGTGACGGCCATGATGACCGGCGTGTCATTGGCGAGGATGGCGCTGATCAGCAGCGACCCGATGCCGGGCACCCGGAAGATCTGCTCCGTCACGATGGCGCCGCCGAAGACGGCGGGCATCTGCAACGCGACCAGCGTCACCACCGGGATCATGGCATTGCGCACGACGTGGCGCATGGTCACGCGCGATTCCGGCAGGCCCTTGGATCGCGCCGTGGTCACGTGGTCGAGCCGCACCACGTCGAGCACCGCGGAACGCACGAAGCGCGTCCAGGCCGCGCCCTGGAACAGGCCGAGCACGGCGACGGGCATGATGGACTGGCGCACCATCTCCCACCACCAGCGCCAGCCGGTCGCCTCGATGCTCGTGCGGAACACGAAGGGCAGCCAGTCGAGCTGGATGGAGAAGAGCAGGATCAGCAGCAGGCCCGTGAAGAAGGTCGGCAGGGAGAAGCCGACGAAGGCCAGCGTGTTGGCGATCTGGTCGAAGATCGAATAGGGCCTGGTCGCCGCATAGACGCCGACCGGCAGCGCGATGGCCAGCGCCAGGATCTGGGATGCGCCGATCACCGCAACGGTGGTCGGCAGGCGCTGGAGGATCAACTGCTCCACCGGGATGCGGCTGACGAAGGAGAAGCCCCATTCGCCGCGCAGCATGGCCGTGAGCCAGGAGATGTAGCGGAGATGGATGGGATCATCGAGGCCGAGGCTCGCGCGCAGGTGCGCGCGCACGTCCGGCGGCACGGCGGGATTGGTCGCCAGTTCCTCGAACGGGTCACCGGGCGCGAGCGCGAGCACGGTGAAGAGGATGACGCTGATCCCGAGCAGGCTCGGGATCGCGATCATCAGGCGGCGGATCAGGTAGTGGAGCACGCGCGGACGATCAGGTTTCGCGCCACCAGTCGTTCAGCAGCCAGAAGGTGCCGTCCCAGGCGCTCAGGACGTGGCGCAGGTTGTTCAGGCTGCCGCTGACCGTCGGCCGCCGCACGAGCGGGATGACGTGGTTGCTGCCGACAACGAGGTCGTTCATGCGGATGAACAGCGCGGCGCGCTTGACCGGGTCGAGCTCGCCCTGCGATTCGCGGAAGATGTGGTCGTATTCCTCGCTGCGCCAGCGGACGATGTTGCGGCCCTGCCAGTTGTTCGCCTTCGATGAGACTTCCCAGGATGTGTACTGGTTCATGAACCGCTCGGGGTCGGCCTGCGGCATCGTCGTCGTGTACATCTGCATGTCGGCGTAGAACTTCGTGTAGGTGTCGGGGTTGGCGACATCCGACGAGAAGAACACCGAGGCGGTCACCGACTTGAGCTCGAGTTCGATGCCGGCGCGCTGCGCCGCCTGCTTGTAGATCGCCTGGGTGCGCTGGCGCGGCGCGTTCACCGAGGTCTGGTAGACGAACTTCAGCCGCACGCCGTCCTTGGCGCGGATGCCGTCGCGCCCACGCGCCCAGCCGGCGGCGTCGAGGATCTCGTTCGCCTTCTGGATGCTGAATTCCCAGCGCATGTTGGGGGAACGGAAGCGCGGCGGGTTGTTGAGGAAGTTCGCCGTCGCCGGGCCGCCGCGGCCGTAGATGAACTGCTCCAGCGCATTGCGGTCGATCAGCAGCGACATCGCCTGGCGCACCACGGGGTCGCGGAAGGCCGGGTGCTGGGTACGGATGGACGAACGCTCGCCATCCACCTCCTGGTTCGGGTCGGTCGCGTTGAGCTGCACGAATTCGATGCCGCCGCCCTCGACGATGTTGACCTTGCCGCGGCCGACCGCCTCGAGGCGCTTGAGGATCTCGTCCTCGACGGCGAGGTTCCACGCGTAGTCGTAGTCGCCCGTCTGCATCACCGCGCGCGCGGCGGAAACCGCATCGCCGCCGCCCTTGACCTCGAGCGTGTCGAAGTAGGGGCGGTTGTCCATGTGGTAGTTGGGGTTCAGCTCCGCCCGCAGGTTGTCGCCGGGCGCGAAGGAGACGAACTTGTAGGCGCTCGTGCCGACCGGCCGCAGGTTGGCGGGCGCGTCGCGCGCGTTGGCGCCGGCGTAATCCTTGAACAGGTGCTTCGGGATCATCTGCCCGGTCGCCGCGACGAAGGCATCGGCCCAGAACGGCGACGGCTGCTGGAATTCCACCCGCACCGTGTAGTCGTCCACCTTGACGACATTGACGTCGCGGTAGGAGCCGGAGGTGACCGCCGCCACCGCCGGATTGCGCGCGTATTCCCAGTTGAAGACCACGTCGTCGGCCGAGAAGTCCTGCCCGTCGTGCCACTTCACGCCGCGCTTCAGCTTCCAGGTGACGGAACGGCCGTCTTCCGCGAGGCCGCGATTCTCGATGGAGGGGACCTCGGCCGCGAGGACGGGGTGCAGCGTGCCATCCGAAGCCCAGCCGGCGAGCGGCTCGTAGAAGACGCGGCTGGCATCCTGGTTGGTCGTGCCGCTGGCGAAATGGGGATTCAGCAGCGTCGCGGCCTGCCAGTAGAGCACCTTGAGCGCGCCGCCGCCGCCGCGCCGCGTCGGGCGATAGGCCGGCACGGACTGCGCCGCGGCCGGCGCGGCGCCCGTGACGGCGAGCAACTGCGTCGCCATCGGTGCGGTGAAGCCCACCGCGGCCATGCGCTTCACGAAGCCCCGCCGAGACAAGCGGCCGTCCTTCACCCGCGCGAGAAGGCGGCGGAGATCGTCCTCGGTCATGTTCCCTGCTCCCAGTCAGCGCCGTATCGGCGTCTTGGCCATCCCAGAACGGGAGATTGCAGCCTCCTGCGGGGGGAACGCCAGACCCTATCTCCATCCCACTTGCCGGTCCCGCCCTGGACTTGCCGTGCCGTTCGCCGCTGAATGCCCGGAACGGGAGCAGAGGAAGCCAAGGATGTCCTATTCGCCGCGCGCGTTCCGCGCCCTGTCCTTCCACGATGCGACGGGCGCCTTCGCCGCCGGCTCGGATTCGCCGCGCGCCTATCTGGAACGCTGCCTCGAAACCATCGCCGCGCGCGAGCCCGTGGTCCGCGCCTGGGTGGTGATGAACGAGGCAGGCGCACGGGAGGCCGCGGATGCCAGCACCGCACGCTGGAAGGCGGGTCGGCCGCTCTCCCCCATCGACGGCATGCCGGTCGGTATCAAGGACCTGCTCGAGACGCGCGACATGCCGACGCAGATGGGCTGCACGGCCTATCGCGGGAACTTCCCGAAGCGCGACAACGCGGCCGTCTGGGCATTGCGGGAAGCGGGGGCGGTGGTGCTCGGCAAGACCGTGACCACGGAACTCGGCGGCGCGCATCCGGGGCCGACGACCAATCCCTTCGACCAGGCGCGCACGCCGGGTGGTTCCTCCTCCGGCTCGGCGGCGGCGGTCGCGGCGCGCATGGTGCCGGCCGCGCTCGGCACGCAGGTCGGCGGCTCGGTGATCCGCCCGGCCTCCTATTGCGGCAATGTCGCGCTGAAACCGACCCAGGGCGGCATCAACCGCGGCGAGCGCCAGGCCACCAGCATGAGCACCACCGGCATCCATGCCGGCTGCATCGAGGACATGTGGCAGGTCGCCATCGAGATCGCGAAGCGCGCCGGCGGCGATCCCGGGCGGCCTGGCCTCTTCGGCCCGGCTGCCCCGCCGGCCGCGCGCAGGCCGGCCGTGATCGGCGTGATGGAGACGGAAGGCTGGGCCGCGCTCGACGCCGCGAGCAAGGCCGCCTTCGAAGGCCTGCTGGAGGCGCTGCGCGCCCAGGGCGTGGCCGTGCTGCGCCGTGGCGACCACCCGCTGCTGGACGCCTTCGAGACGTCCCTGACCGGCGTGCAGGCGATGACCAGCGCCATCACCGGCTGGGAGAACCACTGGCTGTTCCGCAACCTGGTCGCGCAGGACCCGGAGGGCATCAGCGCGCGCAGCAAGGCCGTGCTCGCCATGGCCGGGAAGATGACGCCCGAGGACTACCGCCTGCGCCTGTTTCAGCGGGAGGAGGTGCGCGCGCGCCACGCCGCGCTCGCGCCGGTGGTCGATGCGCTGGTCGCGCCGGCCTCGCCGGGCCCCGCGCCGCTGTGGGCCGGCGACGTGCCGGGCCAGCCGCTCAAGCCGCGGCCTACCGGCGATGCGGTGTTCAACACGCCGAGTTCGGGCCTCGGCGCACCGGCGGTGACGGTGCCGCTCTGCGCGGTGGGCGGCATGCCGATGGGCATCCAGGTCGTGGCGCAGCCGCACATGGACGCGCAGGCGACGGCGATCGCGCGCTGGATGTTCGAGACGCTGGAGCCCGCCACCGCATGACCGGTGCGCCGAGCGCCGAGCAGCTGCGCGCACGGCTCGCGGAGATCCGCGAGGCGCGTGGCGGCTACGTGCTGCCGCACCATGGCGCCATGGCCGCCGCCCTGCCCGGGCTGCACGCTGCCTACGAGGCGATGTACCAGGCGCTGACGCTGGACGACCACCACCTCTCGCCGCATGCGAAGGAGGTCGTGTGGCTCGCCATCCTCGCCGCCTGCGAGGAACCCGTCGGCACGCACCACCTGCAGAAGTTCCGCACGACCGGCGGCACGGATGCGGAGGCCGCCGCGGTGTTCCGCCTCGCCGCCTGGGCGGGCGGGGCACGCCGCTATGCGACCTTGGCCGGCGCATGGCAACAGCACCTTCCGGGGCTGGACCTGGCGCGGGACTACGTCGACGGCGCGCGGGCGCTGATCGGCGATGCCCTGCCGGAACCGCTCGCGCGGCTCGCGCTGATCGGTGTGCATGCGGCGGGCGACCAGGCCTGGGGTCTCGCGGCTGAGATCGAGGCCGCCTATGCGCTCGGCGTGCCCGAGCCCGAGATCGCCGAGGCGATGAGCCTCGCCATCTGGCCGCGCGGCGTGAACCCCTTCGTACGCGCGACGGAGACCTGGCTGCGGCTGATCCAGGCCGGGCGCGTCTCGCCCTCGCCGGCCTTCCGCGCCTGGGCGGAGTTTCCCGGACAGGGCGCCTTCGTGCCGCGCTAGAACAGATCCCGATCCGGTGGACTCACCTGATCGGGTAAAGATGCTCGCAAGAAACAAAGGCCTGGATCGGTGTTCGTGAGCCGAGGCGAACGGAAACCGCTCCAGAGCTAAGGACAGCCCGGGCTCTCCGCACCGGGCGGCAGAACGAGGAGGCCCGATGCTCGGACAGATCCTCAAGGTCACGGCGGTGCTCGCCGCGTTCGCGGCGGCGGGGGAGATCCTCCTCGCCCCGCCGCTGTCCTGCTGGGCGGCCAATGTCCTGGTTCAGCGGGACTCCGGGAGCCCGGATACGGCGCAACTCGTCCTGTTCTCGCCCGGCGGCGGCGTGGGGATGATGCTGCGCCGCTTCGCCGAACGGCCGCCCGACCAGCCGGGCAGCAACTGCCGCGCGACATTGAGGCGGGCAGTGACGCCGCGCTGACCGGCGATCAGGCGCCGTGCGGCGCGATCTGCACCACGAGGTTCATCGAGTCGCCGCAGCGCGCCGTCGTTCCCGGCGGCAGCACCAGGGTGGATTCGCGTTCCTCCACCAGCGCCGGGCCCGTGACGGTGGCGCCCGGGCGCAGCGTCGTGCGGTCGATCACCGGCGTGTCCAGGAAGCTGCCGGCCTCGAGGAACCAGGCCGGCCGGCTCCGCGCCGCCGCGGTGGCACCGGCCCCGGCCGCCGCGGAGAGCGCGAGGTCCGGCCGCGGCCCCGCGACGATCACCTGCCAGGAGACACATTCCACCGGCAGCGCAGGTTCGGTGCGGCCGTACTGGCGGAGGTATGCAGCCTCGAAGGCGGCACGCACGGCGGCAAGGTCCTTGTTCGCCAGCGCCTCGGCGGGGATCGCCGCCTCAACCTGGAACCCCTGGCCGGCATAGCGCAGTGCGCCGATCACCGTGGTGCGCGCCGCCCCGGCGGGAACGCCGGCCTCGGCGAGCATGGCCCGCCCCTCGCGCTCCATCCCGCCCAGCAGGACGCGAAGCGCTTCGAAGTCCAGGCCCGCCAGCGGGGCCACCCAACCGCGCACGAAGGCGAAGGAGATCGGCGAGGCCAGGAAGCCGAAGGCCGAGGCGACGCCCGCCCCGGCCGGCGCGACCATTTGCGTGATGCCGAGCTTGCGGCAGACCTGCGCCGCATGAACGGGTCCGGCGCCGCCGATCGGCACCATGGTGTAGCCCTCGATCCGCCGCGCCTTCTCGAGCGCGTGGATCGCCGCGGCCTGCGCCATGTTGCCGTTGACCGTCTCGTGCAGCGCCCAGGCGGCCTCGACGACGGACAGGCCGAGCGGTTCCGCCAGATGCTCCCGCACCGCGCGTTCCGCCGCCGCGACGTCGAGCGTCATGTCGCCGCCGAGGAACGACCCCGCCCCGAGATAGCCGAGGATGAGGTCCGCATCCGTCACCGTCGGCCGCGTGCCGCCGAGGCCGTAGCAGGCCGGACCGGGATCCGAGGATGCGCTCTCCGGCCCCACGCGCAGCAGGCCGAGGCGATCGACCTGCGCGATGGACCCGCCGCCGGCGCCGATTTCGATCATCTCGATCACCGGCACCTTGAGCGGCAACCCGCTGCCCTTGCGGAAGCGATCGACGCGCGCGACCTCGAAATCCAGGCTGCGCAGCGGTTCGCCGCCTTCGATCAGGCATGCCTTGGCGGTGGTACCACCCATGTCGAAGCAGAGGATATCCTGCGCACCGGATGCCGCGCCGAGC
Organism: Neoroseomonas soli; assembly: GCF_018129065.1. Lineage (GTDB taxonomy): Bacteria > Pseudomonadota > Alphaproteobacteria > Acetobacterales > Acetobacteraceae > Neoroseomonas > Neoroseomonas soli. The sequence continues at coordinate 22,806 of NZ_JAAEDM010000020.1, forward strand.
AGCGCCGTCGCGCGCACGCCGCCCGCCGGGCCGGATTGCACCAGGCGGATCGGATGCTGCGCGGCGGTCTGCTCGCCGACCGTGCCGCCATCGGACAGCATCAGGTAGAGCGGGCCGGAGAGGCCCAGGCTCCGCAGCCCGTCGCCGAGCCGCGTCAGGTACCGCTGCGCCACCGGCAGCACATAGGCGTTGCAGATGGTGGTGGAAGCGCGCTCGTACTCGCCGATCTCCGGCACGACATCGGAGGAGAGGCAGACCGTCAGGCCGGGTGCTTCCTCGGCGAGGATCTCGCCCATGCGACGCTCATGTGCCGGGTTGCGGAAGCCGTGCAGGAAGCAGACGGCGACGGCCTGCACGCCGGCGGTGGCAAGGGTGCGCGCGGCCTCCCGTGCGGCGGCCTCGTCCAGCGGCGTGCGCGCGGTGCCGTCGGGCAGCATGCGCTCCGGCACGCCGAGGCGATGACGCCGCGGCACCAGCGGTTCCGGCACCTGCATGAAGAGGTCGTAGGTGTCGTGGCGAAGTTCCGTGCCGATCTCGATCACGTCGCGGAAGCCGTCGGTGGTGACGAGGCCGGTCGGCACGCCGCGGCGTTCGATCAGGGCATTGGCGACCAGCGTCGTGCCGTGGATGACATGCGCGACCTGCTCCGGCGCGACACCGTGGCGGTCGAGCAGTTCGCCGATGCCGACGAGCACCGCTTGCTCCGGTGCGTGCGGGGTGGTCAGCCGCTTGCCGTTGCGGAGCGAACCGTCGCGGGTATCGAGCAGCACGAAATCGGTGAAGGTGCCGCCGATGTCGACGCCGATGCGGAAGGGCGCGGTGCTCATGCGCGATATGCCTCCGCGCCGGCCTCGGTGACGTAGCCCTCGGCAAGATCGCGCTCGAGCGCGGCCGGGTCGCGTTCGGATGGCGGCCCCATGCCGCCGCCGCCGGGGGTTTCGAAGGTGATGCGGTCGCCTGGCTGAAGGACGAGGCGGGCCTTGGCGGGCACGGGCTTGTCGTTCACCAGGTCGCGTCCGCCAGTGCCGGCGAGGCCGCCGAGCAGGCCGCGCGGCGGGTGCTGCACGCGCTCGTGGCGGTAGGTGACGGTCACGGGTCTCGGGCCGGTCGCCTCGAAGGTCAGGCGCTGGGAAAGTCCTCCACGCATCCGCCCGGCGCCACCGGAATCCGGCAGCAGGCGCTTCTCGGTGATCAGCATCGGCACGGCGTTCTCGAACTGCTCGACGGGCTGCGTCGCCACGTTCGAGGGGAAGGATAGGCAGGCTGGCCCGTCGCGCATCGGCAGCGCGCCGTGGCCGCCATTCATGAAGAACATGCGGACATAGCGGCGGCCATCCGCGTGCTCGCCGGTGAAGTAGCAATTCCACAGGGGGCTGCCGCATTCGGCGATGACGCGGTCGGGGATCAGCCGGCCCAGTGCCGCCAGCACCAGGATCGGAAGATAGTGCCCCGTCAGGTGCCGCCCCCAGACCGGCGCCGGCCGGCGCGGGTTCACGATGGAACCTTCCGGCGCGATCAGGCGGATCGGGCGGAAGCAGCCGTCATTGTTCGGCGTCTGTGGGTCGAAGGCGCATTTCACCGCGTAGTGCGAATAGGCGCGGGAGAAGTTGAGCGGCGAGTTCACCGGCCGCGCGATCTGCGCATCCGTGCCGGTGAAGTCGAGCGTCAGCGCATCGCCCCTGATGCCGAGGCGCAGTCGGATGGTGACGGGGTGCTCGAACCCGTCCGAGGTCACCTCGTCCGTCACCTCGCCGTCCGGCGCGGCGGCGATGGCCTGGCGCATGCTGCGTTCGGAGCGGGCAAAGATCTCGGCCGCCAGCGCGTCGAGGTCGGCGATGCCTTCCTCACCGAGGATGCGGAAGAGCCGCGCCTCGGCCTGCTCGAAGACGGCGAAGAGGGCGCGGATGTCGCCGAGCGTCTCGCCCGGCTGGCGCAGGTTCGCCTCGAGGAAGGCGATGACGTCCTCGTTCTCCTCGCCGCCCTTGAGGATGCGGGCGATCGGGATGGTCAGCCCCTCCTCCCAGGAATCGCGCGCTTCCACGGACGGCGCACCACCGATGTCGGTGGAATGGAAGGTGCCGCCGATCCAGGCGGCGATCCGGCCTTCCTGGAAGACCGGGCGGATCACCGTGATGTCGTTGAGGTGCCCGGTGCCGAGGTAGCCATCATTGGAGATCAGCACGTCGCCCGGGTTCAGCCGCTCGCGCGGGATGCGCGCCAGCATGTGGCCCAGCGTCACCGGCATGGTGCCGACGAAGGAGGGCACGGAGCGCGAGGATTGCGCGAACTGCCTTCCCGCGCTGTCCATCAGCCCGATCGCCATGTCCCAGTTGTCGCGCACCACCGAGGAGAAGGAGGTGCGGACGAAGTTCTGCGCCGCCTCGTCCATCAGCCCGGCAATGCGCTGCCAGGCGGAACCGAGCCGGAGTGCGGTGAACTCGCTCATGTCGCTGAGGTCCTCGGCTGCGCGGGCACGGCGCAGCATGGCCCGGCCCCGGCGGGAGGTGAAGCCGGAGCGGCCTGGGCATCTGGCCGGCCACACCGGGCGGCCCTAGGCTGCCCTCCGGGAAGGAAAGCGGCATGACGTGGACAGGCGGCGGCAATGGCCTGCGCAGGCCGTCTCGCGCCCTGAGGCTGCGCTCCGAGGAGGAAACACATGACGCATTCGTCTGCCCTCAGCATCGCGCCCATCCAGGGCTCCGTCAGCGCGGCGGAATGGCAGGCGCGCGTGGATCTCGCCGCCTGCTACCGGCTGTGCGACCGCTACGGCATGTCGGACATGATCTACACCCACATCACGGCGCGCGTGCCGGATGCGCCGGGGCAGTTCCTGATCAATGCGAACGGCATGCTGTTCAGCGAGATCACCGCGTCGTCGCTCCTCAAGGTGAACACGGAAGGTGAGATCCTCTATCGCCCCGACCTGCCCTATGGGCTGCATCCGGCGGGCTTCACCATCCATTCGGCGATCTACCGCGCGCGGCCGGACGTGGCGGCGGCGATGCACACGCACACCATCGCCGGCATGGCTGTCAGCGCGCTGAAATGCGGGCTGCTGCCGCTGACGCAAACGGCGACGCGCTTCTACGGCCGCATCGCCTACCACGATTTCCGCGGGCCGGAGCGTGACCCCGCGGAGCGCGAGGCGCTGGCGAAGTCCCTCGGTCCGCTGAACTACTGCATCCTGCGCAACCACGGCCTGCTGACGGTCGGCGAGAGCGTGGCCGAGGCCTTCATCGCCATGTGGGGCCTGGAGCGTGCCTGCCAGGCGCAGCTCGCCGCCATGGCCTGCAACACGGACCTAGAAATGCCGAGCGAGGAGGTCGTGGCGAAGTCCTGCGCCATGTACGAGCCAGGCAATTCCCGCCGCTACGGGCTGCTCGAATGGCCGGGGCTGCTGCGGCAGCTGGACCGCACCGATCCCGGTTTCCGAGACTGAGCAGAAATGCGGCATTCATGGCCGCACTGCCTTCCGCCCGCCGCGACCGCATCGATCCGACCTTGCCCAGGCTGGTCGAGATGACCCGGGACGACGCCGGCGGCCATGCCCGGGAACGCCCGGACCTTCTCAAGCGCGACCGCAGCCTGATGGCCATCGCCGCGCCGACCGCGCTCGGTTGGTCGAGCCGGGGACGGTGGTGATGGCGCCGTTGCACGATGGCTCGGCCATCGACCAGCGGATCCTGCGGCGCGGACGCGGATCCCGGCCGCGCGACACAGGTCCGGCGACGGCTACAGCAACCGCTGTTTCAGGACCGGCCGCGCCGCCAGCACCACAAGGTAGGAGAGCCCGAACACCAGCGCGGTAACGAGCGTGGCCGAGGCAGGCCCGATCCAGAAAGTGACGGCGAAGATGACGAAGAAGTGGACCAGATAGATGCCGAGGGTCTGCTCGGCAAAGTGACGCAACAGGGCCGAGCGAGGCAGGCGCCATCGCTCCGCCGCGAGTACCAGGGCGAGGGCCGCCAGCACCTCCGAGAGACGACAGTAGGGGGGAAAGCTTACCCAACTGCCGCCACCCGTGGCGAAGAGCCGCCATTCCAGCGCCATCGTCGCCACTGCCGCAAACGCCAGGGCCGCCACGCCCGCGGGGGTTCCCAGCAGCGTCTGGTAGCGCCGCGCAAGCACCACCAGGGGCGGAATGGCGGCGAAGCTCAGCGGGCTCCAGAACAGGCCGAGGCCGCCGTCACGCCCTTGCAGGGCCAGCAACTCCACCACCAGGAAGACCAGCACCAGGGCAACGCCCAGCAGCTTCCGCAGCCCCGGTCCAACCGCCAGCAATGCGGCCAAGGTGAGGTCTGCAAGGATCTGCGAGGCGAGGTAGTAGTTGGCCGCCGTGCCGTTGCCGGTGAGCAGCCGGCGAAGGAGACAGGTGCCCAAGGGCTCGGCGCCGCAGGCGAACGGGATCTGCTCGTAGAGCGAGTAGAGCACCGACCAGAACAGATAGAGGGCCCCGAGCCAGGACAGCCTTCGGCGCAGATAGGCGCTGCCGTCAGGCCTGGCCAGCCGCTCGTAGAGCAGCCAGTTGGCGAGGGTGAGAAAGAAAGGCACCGCGAGCAGGAAGCCGTTGAAATAAAGCAGGTCCGCCCAGGTGATTGGCGGCGGCACCGCAGCAGGGGCAAGCATGACGGAGCTCGGCCCCAATAATTTCGTATGCCAGGCGACCACCAGGAAGCACGCCACCAGGCGCAGGAGGTCAAAGCTGGCGTTTCGATCTTCCGGGCGAGGCATGTGATACCTGAGCTGGACGAGCCACAATCGCCCGACCGGCAGCCGACCGGCGTGTGACGCTGCGGATGGGCGAGCGCGGGGCAGCCCGAATCGAAGATGTTGAGGTACCCGCGTCCTGATCCGGAAGTTCTGCGGACTTCGTTCCCGGGCCGCCACCCTTGTCTTCAGTGGCCTGCTTGCCTGTCGTGTTTGCTGGAAATCCAGCGAACGCAACGGACGGGACGCTCGCCGGGCGCGTAGGCGCGGAGGGGCACGCGAATCGGGTTTGATCCGGACGCCGGCACGAGTTCGCGTTCATGGAGTCGGCAGGATTTTCGCGGGGATCCGAGCCGGGCCTAGGCGGGTTCCCAGCCTCGTAAAGAGTGGTGGGCGCACAAGGATTCGAACCTTGGACCCGCTGATTAAGAGTCAGCTGCTCTACCAACTGAGCTATGCGCCCGCCGATCCCCGGCGTCCCGGTCGGAACCGAGGACGCGCTAAATAACCTCCGCTGCGCATTTGTCCAGCCCCCTTGAGCGTCCCCCGCGCAATCATTCCCGCATGGGTCCCATCTCTACATCCCGGTGCACGTAGGCCGAGAGCAGCAGCCCGAACCCCAGCATCACCGTCAGCATGGCCGACCCGCCATGGCTGATCAGCGGCAGCGGCACCCCGCCCACCGGGATTGAGCCCGTCACCATCGCGACGTTCACGAAGACATAGAGGAAGCAGTTGGTGCCAAGCCCGATCGCGAGCAGCCGCCCGAACTGGTGGCGGGAGCGGAACGCCACCAGGTAGCAGAAGACCACCACCAGCAGCAGCATCCCCAGCGTCGTCAACGCGCCGACCAAGCCGAATTCCTCGGCGATCATGGTGAAGATGAAATCGGTCTGCTTCTCGGGCAGGAAGTTCAGGTGGCCCTGGGTGCCCTGCAGGAAGCCCTTCCCCCACATCCCGCCCGAACCGAGCGCGATCTTCGACTGGATGATGTTGTAGCCGGCGCCAAGCGGATCGCTCTCGGGGTCGAGGAAGGTGGTGATGCGCGCCCGCTGGTAGTCGTGCAGCCGGTCATAGGCGATCGGTGCCGCCACCCCCGCCGCGGCGAAGCCGATGGCGAACTTCCACCAGCGCATCCCCGCAGCCCAGAACACCGCCGCGCCGACCATCGTCGTGATCAGCGCCGTGCCGAGGTTCGGCTGCTTCAGGATCAGCCCGACCGGCACCAGCACCGCGATCGCCGGCGGGATGAGGAAGAGCGGATTGCCGATGCGCTCCCACGACGCCCGGTGGAACCAGGCCGCCAGCGCCAGCACCAGCATGATCTTCATCAGTTCCGAGGGCTGGAGCTGGATCGGCCCGATATCGATCCAGCGCTGCGCCCCCTTGCCGACATTGCCGTGCAGCAGCACGAGCACCAGCAGCGCGACGCCGCCCAGGTAGCCCAGCCAGGCGAAGCGCGCGATCACGCGGATATCCACCAGCGCGATACAGAGCATCATCACCAGGCCGAAGCCGAAGCGGATGGCGTGCTTCTGCGCATAGAGGTCCGGATTCCCGCCGCCGGCCGACAGCAGCGCGACATAGCCCACCGCCGCCACGCCGCAGAGCAGCAGCACGAAGGACCAGGGGATCTGCCACAGCTTCTCGAGGATACCGGTGCCGCGGTCGCGGGTCAGCAGGCGGCGCTCGAAGATCATCGGGGGGCCTCCGCCACGCGCTGCCCGGGGCGGCCGGGGCCCAGCCGCTGGAAGGCCTCGACCATGATGTCGCGTGCCAGCGGCGCCGCGGCGCCCGACCCGCTCGACCCATGCTCCACGATCACCGAGAGCGCGAAGAGCGGATTGTCGTGCGGCGCATAGGCGACAAAGAGCGCGTGCGGCCGCCATTCCCGCGGCACCTGGGAGACGTTGAAGCCGCGCTCGCGCTGCTCGCGGGTGACGCGGCGGACCTGGGTGGTGCCGGTCTTGCCCGCCATCTGCCCGTACTGCGCCGGCAGGCGGGATGCGCCCGCCGTGCCGCCGCCGTTCACCACGGCCCACATGGCTTCCCGGATGAGGCGCAGATCGGCCTCCGGCACGCCGAGACTCGGCCAGTCCTCCGGCCGGCTGCCGCGGGCGGGGCGCCCGCCGATGGCGCGCGTCAGGTGGGGTTGAATGGCGCGGCCGCTGGCGATCCGCGCGGTCATCACCGCGAGCGACAGCGGCGTGAGCTGGTAGAAGCCCTGCCCGATGCCATGGACGATGGTGTCGCCGATCGACCACGGCTTGCCCTGCGCCTGGCGCCAGGCGCGCGTCGGCATCAGGCCGCGCCGCGTGCCGGGCAGCTCGATATCGAGGTCCACGCCCATGCCGAACTTGTTCGCCATGGCGGCGATGCGGTCGATGCCGACGCGCCGGGCCATTTCGTAGAAGTACACGTCGCAGGACGCCATGATGGCCGAGCGCATGTTCATGCCGCCATGGCCGCGGCGCTGGTGGCAGTGGAAGCGGTTGTTGCCGAAGTCGAGGTGCCCCGGGCAGGAGACGATGTCCCCCGGGCGCGCCACCTTCGCCTCCAGCGCCGCCAGTGCGACCATCATCTTGAAGGTCGACCCCGGCGCGTAGAGCCCGTTCGTCGCCTTGTTGATCAGCGGCGTCGTGCGCGCCGCCGTCCATTGCCGCCATTGCGCGGCGCTGACGCCGGAATTGAAGATGTTCGGATCGAAGGAAGGCTTGGTGGCCATGGCCAGCACCTCCCCGTTCCGGGCGTCCAGCAGGACGGCGGTGGTGCCTTCCTCGATCTTGGCGCGGACCGCTTTCTGCAATTCGGTATCGACGCTGATCTGCACGTCCTGGCCGGGGATCCCCTCCCGCCGGTCCAGTTCGCGGATGACGCGGCCGACCGCATTGACCTCCACCTGCACCGCGCCGGCGCGGCCGCGCAGGATGCGGTCGTGGTGGCGCTCGACGCCGGCGCGGCCGACGCGGATGCCGGGCAGTTGCAGCAGCGGGTCGTCGCCGACATCGGATTCCGCAGGCGCCGCCACGTAGCCCACCACATGCGCGAGGTGCTCGGTCTCCGGGTAGATGCGCGTCGTGCCCATGTCCACGGAGATGCCCGGCAGGTCGGGGGCGTTGACCTCGATGCGCGCCATTTCCTCCCAGGAGAGGAACTCGCGCAGGATGACGGGGACGAAGCGGCGGTTGCGGCGCACCTCGCGCTCGATGCGCGCCCGCTCATGGTCGCCGAGCGGGACGATCTTCGAGAAGGTCTCGAGCGTGGCGTTCAGGTCCGCGGTCTGCTCCGCCACCAGCAGGGCGCGCCAGTTCAGCCGGTTGCCCGCCACCACCTTGCCGTTGCGGTCCAGCACGCGCCCGCGCGGCGGGGCGAACAGGCGCGCGCTGACGCGGTTCTCCTCGGCCAGCGTGGCGTAGCGCGCGCCTTCCTCCACCTGCAGCCGATACAGGCGGGAGCCGAGGAAGCCGAAGGCGCCGAGCTGGATCGCGCCGAGCACGGCCGCGCGGCGGGTGAAGATGCCGCGGCGGCGTTCCTCCTCCTTGCGGATGCTGCGTTCACCGCCCAGCAAGCCCGGGCCGGCCCAGGGGCGCCAGGCGGTCATGGCGCGTTCTCCGCCTGGCGCATCGCCTCGTGCACGCGGGTCAGCAGCAGGGCGATGGCGGGGTAGAGCCCGGCCGAGAGCAGCGCCGCGTGCAGTGCCGGCGCGAAGGGCGGCAGCCGCAGCGCCAGCAGCGACTGCAGCGCCCAGAACAGCGCCGCCGCGCCGACCGCGGCCGCGCAGAAGGCCACCCACACCGCCAGGAAGGACTGCCGCGCCAGGAAGCGGCGGAAGCGGAGGGTCACGCCATGCACGGCGAGCAGCACCAGCACCCCGGCCCCCAGCGGCGCCAGGGTGAGGAGGTCGAGCAGCAGACCGAGCAGGAAGATCGCGGGCGGCGACATGGCCGCCGGGCGGAACACCGACCAGAAGAAGACGCAGGGCAGCGCAGCCGCGAAGACCGGGGACGGCAGGCTCACCGGGGCGGCGGCCAGCACCATCAGGAAGCCGGTCGAGAATCCCGGGAAGGCCAGGCGCGCGAAGTCGTCGAGCCGGCGCAGCAGGCCCGGCGCCGGGGCCGGGCGCCCCTGGGGGCGGCGGAAGGGCGGGTTCGCCATGCGGCGCTCCGGCTCAGCGCCGGCCCTGGCGCGGTTCCGGCCGCGCCACCGCTTCCGGCGGGAGGATGCCGCGCAGCCCGTAGTCGAACAGGCGCACCGCATCGAGGCGGTCGAGTCGCGCGAAGAGCTCGACCTCCGGCGCGCCCTGGGCGGAAAGCCGGACGATCCCGACCGGGAGCCCGGCCGGGAAGGCGCCGGCCTCGGCGCTGGTGACGACGCGCTCGCCTTCGACCGGGATCACGCCTTCCGGCCATTGGGAGAGGCGCGGCCGGGCACCGTTGGTGCCGACCATGATGGCGCGGGCGCGGCTGTCCTCGAGCGTGACCGGGATGCGGCTGTTCATGTCGGTCGCGAGAAGAACACGGGCGGAGCGCGACCCGACCTCGGTCACGCGGCCGGTGAAGCCGCGCTCGTCCAGCGCCACCTGGCCCTTGCGGATGGAATGCTGCGGCCCGGTCGCGAGCAGCACGGCGCGAGCATAGGTCCCCCCTCCATCGGCCACCACCCGGGCGGTGACGAAGGCGGGCGCGGCCTCGGGCAGGAAGTTCAGGTGCCGGCGCAGCATCTCGTTCTCGGCTTCGAGAGCCAGGGCGGCGGAATGCCAGCGGCGCAGGCGCTCGTTCTCCTCGCGCAAGGTCACGTTCTGCTCGCGCAGCCGGGCCAGGTCCTGCACTTCCTCGATGGCGGCGCGCACCGCGCCCATGGGTTCGGCGAGGGCGGCGTAGATCGGCGAGAGCGCATCGGCGAGATGGCTGCGCAGCCTTTCGGCCAGCAGCGCATCGGCCTTGCCGAGCAGCATGACGCCGAAGGCCGCCGCGATCATCAGCGGCAGCGAAAGCCGCGCCAAGGCCTGCCGGAGCGGAATGCTCAGCCGGATCACGCGACCATCATCCCCCTGCCTGCCCTACCCCGTCCCGGTCTCAACCGGGCCGGGGGCAGAATCAATACATCGAACTCAGGACGTGGCGAAGCCGCTTGATGTCCTCGAGCGCCCGGCCGGTGCCGAGGGCGACGCAGGAAAGGGCCTGCTCCGCCACCACGACGGGCAGGCCGGTCGCGTCCCGCAGCACCTGGTCGAGCCGATAGAGCAGCGCGCCGCCGCCGGTCAGCACGATGCCCTTGTCCACGATGTCGGCGGCGAGTTCGGGCGGCGTGTTCTCCAGCGCCACCTTCACCGCCTCGACCACCTGGGTCACCGGCTCGTAGAGCGATTCGGCGATCTGGCGCTGGCTGACCACCACCTCGCGCGGGACGCCGTTCATCAGGTCGCGGCCCTTCACCTCGCAGAGCGGGCCTTCTTCGCCGTCCTCGGGCTGGGCGGCGGCGCCGATCTCGAGCTTGATGCGCTCGGCGGTGCTCTCGCCGATCAGCAGGTTAAACTGGCGGCGGATGTAGGAGATGATCGCCTCGTCCAGCTTGTCCCCGCCGACGCGGACCGACCGCGCATAGACGATGCCGCCGAGGGAGATCACGGCGACCTCGGTCGTGCCGCCGCCGATGTCCACGATCATGGACCCGGAGGGCTCGGTCACCGGCAGGCCGGCGCCGATCGCGGCGGCCATCGGTTCCTCGATCAGCAGCACCTTCCGCGCGCCGGCCGATTCCGCGCTTTCCTGGATCGCGCGGCGCTCGACCGCGGTGGAGCCGGAGGGCACGCAGACGATGATCATCGGGGACGCGAAGGACCGCCGGTTATGCACCTTGCGGATGAAGTGCTTGATCATCTCCTCCGCCACCTCGAAGTCGGCGATGACGCCGTCGCGGAGGGGGCGGATGGCGGCGATGTTGCCCGGCGTGCGGCCGAGCATGAGCTTGGCCTCCTCGCCCACCGCCAGGACCTGCTTGCGGCCGCGCTGGTCGGAGATGGCGACCACGCTCGGCTCGTTCAGCACGATCCCGCGACCCTTCACGTACACAAGCGTGTTGGCCGTGCCGAGATCGATGGCCATGTCGGCGGACAGGAAGCCGAACAGGCGTGAGAACATGCGTACCGGACCTTCCGACGAGGGCCGCACAGCCCGCGCGGGGGCCGAGACCGCCGTCGCGACTGATGGGGCTTGATGGGATGGGGGCGTTTACCCCCGCGTGAGAGGACTCTCAAGCCGCTTTCCTGCGGGGCGGGATCCCATGAAACCGAAATGGGGCCGGGACGTTCTCCCGGCAGCAGCCTTACGGGAGATCGAAAATGAACCGGACCAGCCTCGCGATCCTTGCGGCCCTCGGCCTGGCGCTCGGCGCCTGCGGCAGTTCCCCAGGGGAACGCGCGGTCACTGGCGGCCTGCTCGGTGCAGGCACCGGTGCGGCGATCGGTTCCTTCTCGGGCAATGCCGGCACCGGCGCGCTGATCGGCGGCGCAGTGGGTGCGGTGGGCGGCGCCGTCACGGCCCCGCAGAACCAGTGGTAACCGCTTCGTCAGGCAGGCTCGCGCGCCGGCCCAGGCATGACATCGCGGGGCGGCGGCCGAGCATGGCGGGCGGGTCATCGTGACCGCCCGCCACTCGGCCCGATCCTGACGTGGACGGAGGCGGACGATCGTCCGCCTCCGTTACATTTTCTCCATATCCGCCGGGCCGGCAATCCCCGCCGGCCTGACGGATCGTTCATCCGGCCTATGCGCGCAGCACCGCCGGCGGCTCGGTCCGCTCGCGCTTCACCAGCAGCTTGTTCAGCGCGTGCACGTAGGCGCGCGCGGAAGCGACGATGGTATCGGTGTCCGCCCCCTGCCCGTCCACCAGCTTGCCGCCTTCCTCCAGCCGCACCGTCACCCGCGCCTGGGCGTCGGTGCCGCCCGTGACCGACTGCACGGCGTAGAGCTTCAGGTTCACATCATGGGGGAAGGCGTTGCGCAGCGCATTGAAGGTCGCATCCACGGCGCCGTCCCCGGCCGCGACGCCGTCATGGGCCACGCCATCGACCTCGAGCGTGATGGAGGCGGTCGGCTTCGTCGCCATGCCGGTCGCGACTGTCAGGGCCGTCAGCCTGATGCGGTCATGGCCGCGGACGATCTCATCATCCACCAGCGCGGCGATGTCCTCGTCGTAGACGACCTTCTTGCGGTCCGCGAGGTCCTTGAACCGGCGGAAGGCGTCGTTGAGCTGGTTGTCGCCGATCTCGTAGCCCATGCCCTTCAGCTTGTCGCGGAAGGCGGCGCGGCCCGAATGCTTGCCCATCACCAGGGAGGAGGTGGACCAGCCCACGCTCTCCGGCGTCATGATCTCGTAGGTGGACTTGTCCTTCAGCACGCCGTCCTGGTGGATGCCCGATTCATGGGCGAAGGCGTTGCGGCCGACGATTGCCTTGTTCGGCTGCACGTCGAAGCCGGTGATGGTGGCCAGCAGCTTCGAGGTCTTGAGGATGCGCTCGGTGACGATGTTGTTCGTCGTCGGGATGGCGTCGTGGCGCGTGCGCAGCGCCATCGTCACCTCCTCCAGCGAGGCGTTGCCGGCGCGCTCGCCGATGCCGTTGATGGTGCTTTCCACCTGCCGCGCGCCGGCGCGGATCGCCGCCAGCGTGTTGGCGACCGCGAGGCCGAGGTCGTTGTGGTTGTGCGTGGACAGGATGATCTTGTCCGCGCCCGGCACGCGCTCCCGCACCATGGTGAAGATGCGGTGCATGTCCTCCGGCACGGCATAGCCGACCGTGTCGGGGATGTTGATGGTAGTGGCGCCGGCCTTGATCGCGGCCTCGACGCAGCGGCAGAGGAAATCGGGCTCGGTGCGGGTGCCGTCCTCGGCCGACCACTCGACGTCGTCTGTGTGCTGGCGGGCGAGCGAGACGCTGCTGGTGACCAGTTCCAGCACCTGCTCGGGCTCGAGCCGCAGCTTCACACGCATGTGCAGCGGGCTGGTCGAGACGAAGCTGTGGATGCGCTTGCGCGCGGCGGGCTTCACCGCCTCCGCCGCCCGCAGGATGTCGGCCGGCGCGGTGCGCGCCAGCCCGCAGACCACCGGGCCGTCCTTGGCGAAATGCTGCGCGATCGACAGCACGCTCTCGAAGTCGCCGGGGGAGGCGATGGGGAAGCCGGCTTCCATGACATCGATGCCCAGCTCCCACAGGGCCTCGGCCATGCGCAGCTTCTCCTCGAGGTTCATGGAGAAGCCCGGCGACTGCTCGCCGTCGCGCAGCGTGGTGTCGAAGATGATGATGCGGTCGTCGGCCAGCTTGCCGAAGGAGGGATGGGTAATGGCCATGGAATGCGTTTCCCGTTGGCAATGATGTGGATGCGCGCGTTCGGTCCCAGGTTCCCCTGAGCAGTGGCCGGCTTCGATCAGCCGGGCGTCATGCCCAGGGGCGAGTAAGTCGAAGAAGAAGGAGGCCGAGCGGCGCGCGCGCGGCGACCGGGGCGGGAACCCCATGGGTCAGGCCGGCCGGAATGGCGCGCATGGTCATCGCGGGGCGGAGAATAGCCGCCCCCTTCCCGCCCCCGCAAGCGGGGATCGGCGGGTCACCCGCAGGTGATGCTGCGGACGACGCCTCCCTCGACGAGGACGGTCGCGCGGTCCGGGCGGTAGTCCCGCGTCATCGGCGTGTCCGGCCCGCCGACGCGCACGCTACGGATGCCGGGCATGCGTTCCAGCGCTGCACGGGCGGCCTCCGGGCTGCCGCCGATCAAGGCGGCGAACCCGGCCTGGTGGCGAAGGCAGCCTTCGGCCGGCTGGGCGCAGGCCGTCGCCACCGACAGGAGCAGGACGGCGGCCGCGAGGCGGTTCACTGCGTCTGCCCCGCCCGCGCGAGTTCCTCGATCAGGGGGCGCAATTCGCGTTCCTCCTGCGCCCAGTAGGCGGCGAAACCCTCCGGCCCCAGGTAGGTGATGGGGATGCTGAGCTGGCGCATGCGTTCCTCGTGCTCGGGTGTCCTGATGGCGCGTTCCAAGGCCCCGGCGAGCCGTGCCTGCACTTCCGGCGGCATCCCCGCCGGCCCCACGAAGGCGCGGGTCGAGCCGGCGACGATGTCGTAGCCCTGGGCCCGCGCCGTCGGCACCCCCGGCAGGAAGGGGCTTTCCTGCGGGGCGAGCACCGCAATCGCCCGCATCGCGCCCTGTCGCATCTGCGCGCTCGCGGTGCCGACGGCGAAGATGGCGGCCTCGGTCTGGCCGCCGAGCAGCGCCGTCAGGGCTGGTCCCGCCCCATTGAAATGGACCTGGTTGAAGGCGACCCCGGCCAGTCGCTGCAGCCGAATGGAGGCGAGGTGCTCATGGCCCAGCACACCGTTGTCCGACATGCGGAAATCGTCCCGCCGGGATCTCGCGGCGGCGATCATGTCGGCCAGGCTGCGCAGCGGGCTGTCGGCGCGCACGACGATCGCACCGGGATCCGTCGCGTGCAGCGCGAGCGGCGTGAAGCTCTCCCGCGTGAAACCCGCCTGGCGGGAAGGATCGAGGTACAGCGTGGTGGTCTGCGGCCAAAGGCCGTAGGCGATGGTCAGCCCGTCCGGCCGGGCGCGCGCCACCTGGGCCATGCCGATCTGGCTGCCGGCGCCGGGCCGGTTCTGCACCACCACGGGGATGCCGAGCTCGCGCTCGAGCAATGGCGCCAGGGCCCGGGCGCCGGTGTCGTTCCCGCCGCCCGGCGGATAGGGGACGATGAGCTCCAGGGTCCGGCTGCCCTGCGCCAGCGCGCCGCGCATCGGCGCGAGCGCAGGCAGGGCAAGCAGGGCGCGGCGGCCCAGGGTGGCGGTGCTGCGGGGCCTGGTCATCATGGCATCTCCCTCGCGGATCCCGGTGTCCGGGCGGAAGCGCCCGGTCCGGCGGCGGTTCACGCAATCCCCATGCCGCGGAGGCGCCATTCCCTTGCCGCTCCGCGCGATGCCTATGCCGCAGGCGGGTGCACCGCCCACCAGTGCCGCGCGATGTCGGCGCGGCGGCAGACCCAGACATCCTTCTCCCGCGCCACGCGGGCGAGGAAGCGCTGCAGCGCCGCCGCTCGCCCGGGCCGGCCGACCAGGCGGCAATGCAGCCCCACCGACATCATCTTCGGCGCGCCCGCACGACCCTCGGCGAGCAGCAACTCGAAGGCGTCGGTCACGTGCCTCTCCCACCCGCCCGGATCCCCGAAGCCGGGCGGTACGGCATACTTCATGTCGTTGTTGTCGAGCGTGTAGGGGACGACGAGGTGCGGCTTCCCCGCCGCGGTGACGTAGTGCGGCAGGTCGTCGTCATAGGCGTCGGAATCGTAGAGGAAGCCGCCGTGCTCCGCGACGAGCCGGCGCGTGTTCGGGCTGATGCGGCCGGTGTACCAGCCGACCGGGCGGGAGCCGCAGAGGCGCTCGATGGTGGCGACGCACGCCGCGATCTCGGCGCGCTCGGTCGCCTCGTCCATCGCGTGGTAGTCGATCCAGCGCCAGGCGTGGGAGGCGACCTCATGCCCGGCGGCCGCGAAGGCGCGCGCCGCGTCGGGGTTCAGTTCCAGCGCGCGGCCGACGCCATAAACCGTCAGTGGAAAACCGTGCGCGGCGAAGGCGCGCAGCACGCGCCAGACGCCGGCACGCGCGCCGTAGTCGAACTGGGATTCCACCGTGCGGTTGCGCTCGCCGAGGATGGGGGAGCCGCCGGGAACCTCGTGCAGATAGAGCTCGCTGCCGGCATCGCCGTTGAGGATCGTGTTCTCGCCCCCTTCCTCGTAGTTCAGCACGAAGGAGAGGGCGAGCTTCGCGCCGCCCGGCCATTTCGGGTCGGGCGGGTTCGGCCCGTAGCCGCGGAAATCGCGGGGATAGTCGGTCTCGGCGGCGAGGAGGTGCGGCTGTTCGGGCGTCATCGGCCTTCGAATTCGGCAAGGGGACCGATCGAAGGATGCCAGCGGCCGGCCCCCACGCGAAGGGCCGACCATCCGGAGAACGGGGCGGCGGACAAACCGGCCGTCAGCACGCCTTGCCCCATCGGCACGATCATCCGGCGCCGCCGTGCCAGGGTGCGATCAGGCTGCGATCTTCAGGTGTTCGAAAGCGTCTGCGGACTTCCGACCAGCTTGCCGAGGTATTCGATGAAGTCGCTTGTTTCGACGTAGCCATTCTGGGCGTCATCCTCGGGTGCGGTCATGTGGGTGAAGTTCTTGGTCTGCGTGATCTCGTCCTTCACGTAGTCCTTGGTCCATTTCCATACGCCCGCATTGACGTAGGCCACATAGTAATAAAGCCAATATGTGTGCGTGTCGTCCTGGCCGGTTCCAAGGAATGACTTGAGGTGGATGCTCGTCACCTCGTAGATATAGTCCCCACCGGAATAGACCCGCTTGCCGCGACCGTTCTGGTTCGCGAGATCGAGGCGAAAATGATTGCGATTGTCCGGGCCGAACTCGATCAGGACAAATCCGTTCGGGTTCCAGCGGAACCCACCCAGCTTCTTGAGCTCCCGCTCGTAGACGATCAGTCCCACGCTGCGCCTCCTTTGCCCCGGGAGACGATCCTATCCCGTAACGGAGGAGTCGGGAAGCGAGTGGAAACCAGCGGTTGTGGTCACAAGAAAAAAGGACCGCCGGCATCGCTGCGCGGCGGTCCCCTTCAGGCCGATGGATGACGGCTCAGTTCTTCGCCTTGTCCACCAGGGCGTTCTTGCTGATCCAGGGCATCATGGCGCGCAGCTTCGCGCCGACTTCCTCGATCGGGTGCTCGGCGTTGCGGCGACGGATCGCCTTGAACGACGCCTGGTTCACCTTGTTCTCCAGCATCCAGTCGCGGGCGAAGCGGCCGGTCTGGATGTCTTCGAGCACGCGCTTCATCTCGGCCTTGGTCTCGGCGGTGATGATGCGCGGGCCGGTCACGTACTCACCGTATTCTGCGGTGTTCGAGACCGAGTAGTTCATGTTGGCGATGCCGCCCTCGTAGATGAGGTCGACGATCAGCTTCACCTCGTGCAGGCACTCGAAATAGGCCATCTCGGGGGCGTAGCCGGCTTCGACCAGCGTCTCGTAGCCCGCCTTGATGAGCTCCACGAGGCCGCCGCAGAGCACCGCCTGCTCGCCGAACAGGTCGGTTTCGCACTCTTCCTTGAAGGTCGTCTCGATGACGCCCGAACGCCCGCCGCCGATGGCCGAGGCGTAGGAGAGCGCGATCTCGAGCGCATTGCCCGACGGGTTCTGGTGCACGGCGACCAGGCACGGCACGCCGCCGCCCTTCTGGTATTCCGAACGCACCGTGTGGCCCGGGCCCTTCGGCGCGATCATGAACACGTCGATGTCGGCGCGCGGATCGAGCAGGTTGAAGTGCACGTTGAGGCCATGGGCGAAGGCGATCGCGGCACCCGGCTTCATGTTGGCGTGCAGGTGGTCGCGATACAGGTCGCCCTGGAGTTCGTCCGGCGTCAGCACCATGACGACGTCCGCCCACTTCGCGGCGTCGGCCGGCGTCATCACCTTGAAGCCGGCGGCTTCAGCCTTCTGCCAGGACCCGCCCGGACGCAGGCCGATCACGACGTCCTTCACGCCGGAATCGCGCATGTTCATCGCATGCGCATGGCCCTGGCTGCCGAAGCCGATGACCGCGACCTTCTTGGCCTTGATCAGGTTCACATCCGCATCGCGGTCGTAATAGACGCGCATCGTCGCGCTCTCCTTCCCTACGGGGTCTCTCGAAAATTCAGTTCAGGCCGCGCGGCCCGCGGGCGATGGCGACAGCGCCCGTGCGCGACACCTCCACCAGCCCGATCGGCCGCATCAGCGCACAGAAGGCGTCGATCTTGTCCGCCGAGCCCGTCATCTCGAACACGAAGGATTCCGTGCTGGCATCCACCACGCGCGCGCGGAAGGCGTCCGCGAGGCGCAGCGCCTCGATGCGGTTGTCGCCCTTGCCGACCACCTTGATGAGCGCCAGTTCGCGCACCAGGTGCGGGCCTTCCAGCGTCAGGTCCGACACCTTGTGCACCGGCACCAGGCGATCGAGCTGCGCCTTGATCTGCTCGATCACCATCTCGGTGCCGGTGGTGACGACGGTGATGCGGCTGATCCGCCCCGTCTCGTCCACGGGTGCAACCGTCAGGCTGTCGATGTTGTAGCCACGGCCCGAGAACAGGCCGATGACACGGGCCAGCACGCCGGCCTCGTTCTCCACCAGCACGGCGATGGTCGCCGCGCGCTGCACGTTTTCAGCTTCGGACATGTTCGGCGCCTCAGACCAGGACCTTGCCTTCGTCGGTGACGCCCTTGACGCCACCCTCCTGATCCTCGCCGAGGATCATCTCGTTGTGCGCCGCGCCGGACGGGATCATCGGGAAGCAGTTCTCGTCCTTGGCGACGCAGATGTCGGCGATGACCGGCTTGTCGATCGCGATCATCTCCCGGATCACGCGGTCGAGGTCATCGGCACCTTCGGCGCGCATGCCGACGGCGTGGAAACTCTCCGCCAGCTTCACGAAATCGGGCAGCGCGGCCGAGTAGCTCTCGGAATACCGCCCGCCATGCAGCAGTTCCTGCCACTGGCGGACCATGCCCATGTACTCGTTGTTCAGGATGAACACCTTCACCGGCAGGCGATACTGCGCGAGCGTGCCCATCTCCTGGATGTTCATCAGGATGGAGGCCTCGCCCGCGATGTCGATCACCAGCGCGTCGGGGTGCGCGATCTGCACGCCCATCGCCGCCGGCAACCCGTAGCCCATGGTGCCGAGGCCGCCGCTCGTCATCCAGTGGTTCGGCTTCTGGAAGCCGAAATACTGCGCGGCCCACATCTGGTGCTGGCCGACCTCGGTGGTGATGAAGGTCTCGCGGCCGAGTTCCTTCGTGATCTCATAGAGCCGCTTCACCGCGTGCTGCGGCTTGATGATCCTGCCTTCCTGCCGGTAGCGCAGGCAGTCCCTCGCGCGCCACTCGTCGATCTGGCGCCACCAGGCGGTCAGCGCGGGCTTGTCCTGCGGCGCGTCCTCGGACTTCCACGCCTCGATCAGCGCGGCGAGGACCCGGGCGGCGTCGCCGACGATCGGCACGTCCACCGGCACGTTCTTGTTGATCGAGGACGGGTCGATGTCCGCGTGGATCTTCTTCGAATCCGGTGCGAAGGCGTTCAGCCGCCCCGTCACCCGGTCGTCGAAGCGGGCGCCGATGTTCAGCATGACGTCGCAGCCATGCATGACGAGGTTCGCCTCGTAGGTCCCGTGCATGCCCAACATGCCGAGGAACTGCGGGTCGCTCGCCGGGAAGGCGCCGAGGCCCATCAGCGTGTTCGTGCAGGGAAAGCCCGTCATGTGCACGAAATCGGCCAGCAGGCGGGATGCCTCCGGCCCGGAATTGATGACGCCGCCGCCGGCATAGACGACCGGGCGCTTCGCGGCCTTCAGCAGCTTCACCGCCTTGCGGATCTGCTCGGCGTCCGGCTCCGTCTGCGGGCGGTAGGTGCGATGCTCGGTGGTCGGCGGCTCGGTATAAGGCGCCTTGTTGATCAGGATGTCCTTCGGCAGATCGACCACGACCGGGCCGGGGCGGCCGGACTTGGCGACGTAGAAGGCCTCATGCACCACGCGGGCGAGGTCGCCGGACTTCTTGACCAGGTAGTTGTGCTTCGTCGCCGGCCGCGTGATGCCGGTGGTGTCGGCTTCCTGGAAGGCGTCGTTGCCGATCAGGTGCGTCGGCACCTGGCCGGTCAGGCAGACGACGGGGATGGAATCCATCAGCGCGTCCACCAGCCCCGTCACCGCGTTCGTCGCGCCGGGGCCGGAGGTGACCAGCACGCAGCCCACCTTGCCGGTCGAGCGCGCGTAGCCCTCCGCCGCATGCACCGCGGCCTGCTCGTGGCGGACGAGGATGTGGCGGATGGCGTTCTGCTGGAACAGCGCGTCGTAGATCGGCAAGACCGCGCCGCCGGGATAGCCGAAGATGACGTCGACGCCATTGTCCTTCAGCGCGCGCAGGACGACCTCCGCGCCCGACATCGTCAGGGCGTCGGCGGTGCTGGCGGGCTTGGTGGCGGCGGACATCGGGTCTCTCTTTCCTGAATTGATCGGCCTCCCGCGCGGGGCGCTGGCGGGTGGGGTGGCTCACTTAGACCCGCTGTTGCGGCGCGTCAACGCGTCCGATCAATAAACGTGAAGAGTTCGGTACAGTTACTTTCCGAAAATTGCGTGATGCCTGCGATTCGCGCATAGATCGTATGCACCAAACTCGGGGCGGCCAGAGCATGGTGCCGAAACCAGGTGGCCTGCCGCTTGGTGTATTGGCCGGTGTTGAGGATGGCGCGCCGCGACGCCTCCTCCAGCGTCATCCGCCCCGCCAGGTGCGCCGCCAGTTCCGGCACGCCATGGGCGCGCATGGCCGGCAGGGCGGGGTCGAGGCCCTGGGCGACCAGGGCCCGCACTTCCTCGATCGCAGCGCCCGCCAGCATCGCCTGCCACCGCGCCGCGATGGCGGCGCGCAGGGCGTCGCGCGGCGGATCGAGCAGGACCGCCGCGAAGCGCCAGGGCGCCGGCCCGGTGCCGCCGCCTGCCTGCCAGGCGGCGAGCCCCTTCCCCGTGCCGCGCCACACCTCCCAGGCGCGCGCGATGCGCTGGCTGTCCGAAGGCCGCAGCCGTAGCGCCGTCTCGGGGTCCTCCGCCGCCAGTCGGGCATGCAGCGCCGCCGGGCCTTCCTCGGCGAGCAGGCGGCGGGCTTCGTCCCGCGCGGCATCGTCGATCGGCGGAACGTCCGACAGGCCCTGGGTCAGCGAGGCGAAATACATCCCCGTCCCGCCGCAGATGATCGGCAGCCGGCCGGCTGCCTGCGCCTCCTCCATGGCCGCCAGTGCCTCGCGCCGCCACCAGGCGACGCTTGCCGCTTCGGCCGCCGGGCGCACGCCGTAGAGGCGGTGCGGCACCATCGCCTCCTCCTCCGGCGTCGGGCGGGCCGTGATCACGCGCAGTTCGCGATAGACCTGCATGCTGTCGGCATTGATGACCGTGCCGCCGACCCGCTCGGCGATGGCGAGCGCCAGCGCCGACTTGCCGCTCGCGGTCGGCCCGGCCAACAGCAGGGCGCGCGGTTGATCCGTGGTCATGGCGCGGGCATACCCCGGCCCCTATGGACCATGTTCTGACCCTGATCGCCCCGCGCGGCGGGCTTTCCGCCGCGATGATCCACGCCGCGCGCGACGCGCTCGCGGCCATCGGCGCCGCCACCGGCACGCCGGACTGGCTGGCGCCGGAGGAAGCGGCGGACCTGCCCTTCTCCGGCCTCGCGCCGGACCAGGCGGATGCCGCCGCGCGCGCCGCGCTGGCCGGCGAGGCCGCTGACATCATCGCCCAGGTCGCGGCCGGCCGGCGCAAGCGCCTGCTGATCGCCGACATGGACAGCACCATCGTCACCACGGAGACGCTGGACGAGCTCGCCGGCCAGGCCGGAATCAAGGACCGCATCGCTGCCATCACGAAGCGTGCGATGAACGGCGAACTCGATTTCGAGGGCGCCCTCCGCGAGCGCGTCGGCATGCTCGAGGGCCTGCCGGTCGAGGCCATGCAGCGCACCTGGGAAGAAACCGAACTCATGCCCGGGGCGCGCGAACTCGTCGCGACCATGCGCGCGAACGGGGCGCGCTGCGCGCTGGTCTCCGGCGGCTTCACCTTCTTCACCGGCCGCGTCGCCGCGCTGGTCGGATTCCATGAGCATCACTCGAACACGCTCCTCGAGGCGGATGGCCGCCTCACGGGCCATGTCGCCGACCCGATCCTCGGGCGCAACGCGAAACTCGTGACGCTGAAGCGCCTGGCCGCCGTGGAAGGCATCGGCCTCGGCGCGACGCTGGCGGTGGGCGACGGCGCGAACGACCTGGACATGATCCAGGCGGCGGGGCTCGGCGTGGCGTATCGCGCGAAGCCGGTGGTCGCGGCGGCGGCGCGGGCGCGGGTGGACCATGGCGACCTGCGCGCCCTGCTGTTTGCCCAAGGCTATCGCGCCGCGGAATTCGCCGGCGGCTGAACCCGTTCAGCAGAAAGGCCGACCGGCCTCGGCATCCTGGTTTCCCGCGCGGCCGCCCCGCCAGCCCCGCGCGCCATACCCCCGAACCCTGCCGATGCCATCATCGGCGAGGCTCGGCGGCATGAACCCACCAGCCGGGGGCCAGCACCCAGCGGTCGTTGAACCGCTCCAGCAGGTCGCGCGCCGGATCCATGCCGGCGCGGGCGCGCGCCAGCGCCTCCTGGTCCCCGAGCACGTAGAAGGTGCGCGGCTCGTAGTCGCCGCGTTCCAGGCGGCGCGCGACGGAATCGTTCACTGCCTCCACCGCGCGCGGATCGAGCCGCGCGAGATAGACCGCATCCGTCTGCAACCCGAGGGTCGCGGCGAAGACCGCCACTTCCTCCCAGTTCGGCGCCTGCATCCCGGTCGGCACGACGCGCACGAAGGCGTAGCGACGCGCGGCCTCCAGCCAGAACGGGTCGGACAGGCGCAACGGCACGGTCGGCGGCTGCGGCGTGAAGTAGTGATGCAGCCGCGCGAAGCCGGGGCGCAGATCGGCTGCCTGCAGCATCAGCGCCGCGAACAGCACGAAGCCCGCTCGCCGCGCGCCCATGCCGCGCACCAGCGCCACCGCCGCACCGAACAGCGCCGCATAGAGAACGGGCCAGAAGAAGCGCTCCGACGCGCGCAGCGCATCGGCCTTGCCGACGATCCAATCGGGCAAGGGGATCGCCTCGAATTCCCGCCCGCCGATGGCGACGCGATGGCTGACCGCGAATAGCAGCAACCCCGCCAGCACCAGCACCAGCGCCCAGTGCCGCCGCAGCACGCCGCGCGGCCCCAGCAGCCACGCCCCGCCGCCCACCGCCAGCACCGCCAGCCCACCAAGGCCCGGGTAGGAATTCCCCGCCTCCAGGTGATCCGCGGTCGTGATGTCCGGCAGGATCGCGCCCCAGTAGCCGGCATCGAACGGCGCCAGCAGGTCGAGCTGCATCTTGCCGTAGCCGCCCCAGGTGCCGCCGAAACCGCCCCCGAGCAGGAAGAACCCGCCCGCCCACAGGCCCAGCACGCCCGCACACGGCACCACCAGCGCCTCGGCGCCGATCAGCACCCCGCCGCGCCGCTGCGCGTCCACGGCCCGCGCCAGCCAGTCCGCCGCCCAGAGCGCACCAACCATCGGCAGGAGATACGCCTGGACCAGCGCTGCCGCGGCCATCAGCGCCGCCCACGCGGCCACCCGCCGCGCCCCCCGCCCCGGCGTGACGCAGAGCCACAGCCCGGCCAGCAGCAGGAATTGCCCACCCAGTGCGAAATGCCCGCCCAGCCGGGCCAGCAGCAACGGCTGCATCACGAACAGCCCCGCCACCGCCAGCCGCGCCAGCGGCTCCCGCGTCGCCAGGCCCATCAGCCTCCAGGCGAGCAGCGCCTGGAGCGCGCCGCAGGCATAGATCCACAGGCCCCAGTATTGGGAGACCTCGATCACCGGCCGCAGCGCCTTGAAGAGGAAGGCCAGCAGCGGAATGGAATCGGAATAGAAGACGGAGGAGGCCAGTTCCATCCCCCAGCCCGGATTGGCCCCCGGCGGCCAGCGCCATTCGTCCCGCGCGAAGGCGGTCCAGCCGAGCCAGTACTGCACCGGGTCCGGGCCGATCCGGCCGGAAAGCATCCAGCCCGTGTCCGAAGGCGGCAGGATGAAGCCGCCGAAGGCCGAATGGATGATGAAGACGCCGAGCGCGGCCGCAGCCAGGGCGCCGACGAGTTCGGAGGTGAGGCTGCGCATCGCGATGAAGCGGGGGGAGAAGGGAACTTCTCCCCCCGGACCCCCCTCAACCTTCTTTGGCAATTGGGAACTGGCTTCGAAGGCCGGCTCCAAGAAGACAAAGAAGGGAGGGGGTTCGGGGGAGGTTCCCCTCCCCCGACCTTCTCACCCCGGCGCCCCGCGCTCGCCCCGCAGCCGCAGCGGCACGAAGCGCTGCCCGCCCGCGCCTTCCACGGCAAACAGCGCCACCCCGCGGTTCTGCTGCCGCAGCCGGGCGATGCGCTCCTGCACTTCCGCCGGCGTGCTCACGCGTTCCTGCTGCACCTCGACGATCACGTCGCCGGGGCGCAGTTCGCGTTCGGCGGCGGGACTGTTCGGCGCCACCTCCACGATCACCACGCCGCGCTGTTCCGGCCGCAGGTTGAAGCGCTGGCGCAGCTCGTCGGTGATGCCCATGACGCGCATCCCGAGGCCAGCGAGTTCCACCGGCTGGGCCGGCTGCGCGGGCTGCTGCTGCTGCGTGCCGCCGGCCTGGGCCTGCTCGGTCGGCAGTTCGCCGAGGGTGACGGTGACCGTCTCCTCCTTGCCGTCGCGCCAGATCACCACCGGCACCTCGGTGCCGACCATGTTGTCGGCGACGATGCGCGGCAGGTTGCGCATCTCCCGCACATCGACGCCGCCGAAGCGCAGGATCACGTCGCCGGAACGGATGCCGGCCTTGGCCGCCGGGCCGTCCTCCTGCGCGCGGGCCACGAGGGCGCCGCGCGCGCCGTTCGGCAGGCGCAGCGCCTCGGCGATCTCGTCCGTCACCTGCTGGATGTTCACGCCGAGCCAGCCGCGCCGCACCCGCCCGCCGTCGCGCAACTGCGCCACGATGCGCTGCGCGAGGTTGGACGGGATGGCGAAGCCGATGCCGATCGACCCGCCCGAGGGCGAATAGATCGCGGTGTTGATGCCGATCACCTGGCCCGCGAGGTTGAACAGCGGCCCGCCGGAATTGCCGCGATTGATGGCGGCATCGGTCTGGATGAAGTCGTCATACAGCCCCTGGCGGATGTCGCGGCCGCGCGCGGAGACGATGCCCGCCGTGACCGACCCGCCGAGGCCGAAGGGGTTGCCGATCGCCAGCACCCAGTCGCCCACCTGCGCCTCGTCCGAATTGCCGAAGGCGACGGCGGTCAGCGGCTTGTCCGTGCGGATGCGCAGCACGGCGAGGTCCGTGCGCGGGTCCGTGCCCAGGAGCTCCGCCCGGATCGAGGTGTTGTCGGAGAGGATGACGTTGATCTCGTCCGCGCCGTCGATCACGTGGTTGTTGGTCACCACGATGCCGGCCTGGGCGTCGACGACGAAGCCGGAGCCGAGCGACTGGCCGCGCCGCTGCGGGCGCTGCGGCTGCTGCGGCCCCTCACCCTGGCCGGGCGGGCGGTTGCGGTTGAAGAAGTCGCGGAAGAATTCCTCGAAGGGGCTGCCGGGCGGGGCCTGCGGCACGTCCGGCGCGTCCGGCCTGCCGGGGCGCGCCTGCACCACCTGGGTGGTGGAGATGTTGACCACCGCCGGAAGCAACTGCCGGGCCAGCGGGGCGAAGCTCTCCGGCGCGCGCTGCGCCAGCGCCGAGGGAGCGAGGGAGGGAACCGCCAGGAGGGCGGCGAGGGCGAGTACGGCGAAGCGCACGGTGGGGCACCTCATGTGCGTGGTCCGGGAATGGTCGTCGGCAGGGCATCTGGCGCCGCCGGCCCGGGGGCGGGGGGCGCCATCATGCAACGAAACGGGCCGCGAGGCACCAGCCCTGCGGGGCGACTGCCTCAACGGCCGTCCAGCAGCCAGGCGAGGCCGACACCGAGCGCGGCCGCCACCAGCCCCCCGGCGCGAAGCCGGGATTCCGGGGCGGTGATCAGCACGACCAGCGCCCGGCGCATGGCCTCCGGGGCCACGGCGTAGACGATGCCCTCCAGGGCGAGGACGACCGCCACGCCCTGGAGCAGCGAAGTCAGCGTCACTGCGGCGCCGGCGTGCCCGGCACCGGCTGCACCGGCTGCACCCGGCCGCCGCTCTCCCGGAAGTAGCGGAAGAACTCGGAATCCGGGGTCATCACCATGCGGGTATTGCCTTCGGAGAAGGCCTCCCGATAGGCCTGCATCGACCGCCAGAACTGGAAGAAGCCGATGTCCTTGCTGAAGGCCTCGGCGACGATGCGAAGCGACTCCTGCTCGCCCTGGCCGCGCAGCACGTCGGACTGCGCCTGGGCCTCGGCCAGCAGGACGGTCCGCTCGCGCTCGGCGCCGGCGCGGACGCGCTGCGCCACCTCGGCACCTTCCGCGCGGGCCTCGCGCGCGACGCGCTCGCGCTCGGACTGCATGCGGGAAAGGATGGCCTGGGTGTTCTCCTCCGGCAGGTCGGCGCGGCGGATGCGGACATCCACCACCTCGATGCCGAACTGGCGGGCCTCTGCGTTCACCTGCTGGCGGATCTCACCCATGATCCGCGGGCGATCGGTCGACAGCACGGAAAGCAGCGGCTCGTTGCCCATCACGCGGCGCAGCGAGGAGGAGACGATCGAGTTCAGCCGTGCGCGGATGCCCTGCTCCGTCGCGCCGACCGTCTGGTAGAACACCAGCGGGTCGGTGATGCGGTAGCGGGTGAAGCTGTCCACGATCAGCCGGCGCTGGTCGCCCAGGATCACTTCCTCGCCCGGGGCGTCGAAGTCGAGCAGGCGGCGGTCGAAGGTGATCACCGACTGGATGAACGGGATCTTCGCCTGCAGCCCCGGCTCGCGGATGACGCGGATCGGCTGACCGAACTGCGTGATCAGCACCTGCTGGGTCTGGTGCACGGTGAAGAGCGTCGAGGCCGCCGTCACGAGGATGACGGCGAGACCCGCGAGCAGAACGACGGTGCGGTTCATCGCGTCACCCCCTGCGTGCGGCCCGGCGTGGCGGCCGGCCCCGGTGGCGGGGCGGGCAGCGGCGAGGGCCGGTTGGTCGGAAGCGCGCCCTGGGCGGGACGCGGCGCGGCAGCGCCCTCGCCGAGCGGCAGGAAGGGCACGATGCCCTGCAGCCGGTCATCGACGATGATCATCGGGTTGTGCCGCAGGATCTCCTCCATGGTCTCGAGGTACATGCGCCGCACCGTCACGTCCTGCGCCGCCTGGTAGGCGGTCAGCACCGAGGTGAAGCGGGCGGCCTCGCCGCGGGCACGGGCGATGTGGCTCTCGCGGAAGGCCTGCGCCTCCTGCACCACGCGTTCCGCGTCGCCGCGCGCGCGGGGGATGATGTCGTTGCGGAAGGATTCCGCCTCGTTGCGGGCACGCTCGCGGTCGGCATTGGCGCGCTGCACGTCGCGGAAGGCGTCGATCACCTGGTTCGGTGGATCGACCTTCTGCAACTGCACCTGCACGATTTCGACGCCGGCATGATACTGGTCCATGATCGCCTGGGCGCCGCGGCGGACTTCCTGCTCGATCTGCGCGCGCGCCTCGGTCAGGGCGGGCTGGATCGGGGTGCGGCCGATCACCTCCCGCATCACCGATTCGGCGGCGGACTTCACCGTGCTTTCCGGGTTGCGGGTGTTGAACAGGAACTCCCCGGCATCGCGGATGCGCCAGAACACGGCAACGTCGATGTCGATGATGTTCTCGTCGCCCGTCAGCATCAGCGATTCGGCGAGCACGTCGCGCGCCGGCTGGATGCGGCCGGTGATCACCGGCGCCTCCTGCGCGCCGACGAAGCCGATGTCCACGCGGTTGATGCGCGTCACGCGCGGCGTTGTCACGGATTCGACCGGCCAGGGGATGTGGTAGTTCAGGCCGGGCGGGGCGGTGCGGTCGAAGGCGCCGAAGCGCATCACCACGCCCTGCTCGTCCGGCTGCACGCGGTAGAAGCCCGAGGCAGCCCAGACCGCGACCAGAACGAGGCCCAGCAGCGCAATGCCCTTGCCGCCGCCGCGCGGCAGGAATCGGCGCACCGCGTCCTGCGCCTGGCGGATCATGTCATCGAGATCGGGTCCGCGCCCGCCGCCGCCGGGGCCAGCCGGCCCCCCACCGCCACCGGGCGGGGGCGGCGAGCCCCACGGCCCACCGGGCCGGGGATTCCCCCAGGGACTTTGTCCGCCACTGTTGTTCCAGGGCATTCGACGCGGGGCCTCCGTCTGCAAACCAGTGATGACGACTCGCCCGGCGCCTGCCATGAGGGATGCAGGAAGGGCGGCGCCCGACCATATGGGCGCCGGCCGGGCGCCGGGGACGCCTGTTCGATGGGACACCCTCGCCGGCCGGCCGGATATTGTCCAGGAACGAGGGCTTTTCAAGCAATGGCTGAGACTCTGGCGGAAGCAGTGACCACCGCACTTCGTGCCGTGAAGGACCCGGCGACGGGCCAGGACGTGGTGTCGTCGGGCATGGTCCAGGGACTCGCCGCGCGCGACGGGCTGGTGCAGTTTTCGTTGCAGGTGCCGCGCGAACGGGCGGCGCAGCTCGAACCTTTGCGCCTCACCGCGCAGAAGGCGGCCGCGGCCGTGCCGGGCGTGCTGAACGCGACGGTCGTGCTGACCGCGCATCGCGAGGCGCCACCGCAGGCGGCGACGCCGCGCCAGGCGGCGCGCGCGCCCTCCGGCCAGGGCCCGATGCTGCTGCCGGAGGTCGGCGCCATCGTCGCCGTCGCCTCGGGCAAGGGCGGGGTCGGCAAGTCCACCACGGCGGTGAACCTCGCCGTCGCGCTGGCCGCGCAGGGGCTGAAGGTCGGGCTGCTGGATGCGGATATCTATGGGCCGTCGCTGCCACAGATGCTCGGCACGCGCGAACGCCCGCGCGCCACGGGAAACCGCATCACCCCGCTGTCGCGCTGGGGGCTGAAGGCGATGTCCATCGGCTTCCTGGTGGACGAGGAAACCCCGATGATCTGGCGCGGCCCGATGGTGATGGGCGCGCTCGAGCAGATGATGGGCCAGGTCGAGTGGGGCGCGCTCGACATCATGATCGTGGACATGCCGCCGGGCACGGGCGATGCGCAGCTCACCATGTCCCAGCGCGTGCCGCTGGCGGGGGCGGTGATCGTCTCCACGCCGCAGGACGTGGCGCTGCTCGATGCCCGCCGCGGCGTGCGCATGTTCGAGAAGGTGAACGTGCCGGTGCTCGGGCTGATCGAGAACATGTCCTATTTCTGCTGCCCGAACTGCGGCCATCGCTCCGATATCTTCGGCCATGGCGGCGCGCGGCGGGAGGCGGAGCGGCTCGGCATCGAGTTCCTCGGCGAATTGCCGCTCAAGCTGGCCATCCGCGAGCTGGCCGATGCCGGCACCCCGATCGTCACCGCCCGGCCGGAGACGGAGGAGGCCGAGGCCTATCGCCGCATCGCCGCGCGCGTGTGGGAGAAGGCGCAGGCCAAGGCGGCGGCAGGGCCGGCGATCGTCATGGAGTGACCCCCGGCCCGCGCGGCCGGCCGGAAGGGTTGGCGCCAGATGGCCGCGGGAGGACATGGGCATGGGCGACGGCGGGAAGTGGCACGAAGCCTACGGGTTCGGCGCGGCGGAGATCGGCGCGCTGGCCCACCTCTACCGCGGGGAGCTCTACCGCAGCACCGTCTGGCGCTCGCGCCTGGACGCGACGACCAACTGGGCGGTGGTCACCACCGGCCTTGCCTTGTCGCTCACCTTCAGCAGCGCGGCGGCGTCCCCGCTGCCGCTGGTCCTGGTCGGGCTGCTGGTGGCGGTGTTCCTGCACATCGAGGCGCGACGCTACCGCTTCTTCGACTTCTGGCGGGTACGCGCGCACATCCTCGAAACGCAGTTCTTCGGCCCGATCCTGCTCGGCCATGGCGTGCAGACGGAAAACCGCTGGAACGAGGTGCTGTACGAGGATTACCGCCGGCCACGGCTGCACATCAGCTACTGGGATGCGCTCGGGCGGAGGCTGCGCAAGAACTACGGCTGGATCTTCGCCATGCAGGCCGCCGCCTATGCCGGGAAGCTGGTGATCCATCCCGTGCCACTGGAATCGCTGGCGGAACTTTGGGAGCGGGCCTCGGTCGGGCCGATCCCCGGGCAGGCGATGCTGCTCGCGGGGCTGTGCTTCCATGGCGGCTGGGCAGTGATCGCCTTCCTCACCCTCCGCGCGCGGCGCGGCCGAGGGCAGGCGCGCACCCTGCCCCGGCAGGACCGCGTGCTGGACCTCGCGCGCGAAACGGCGTGACAGGGTGCGTCACGCCGCGCAGGTCATGCGGTGCGGGCGAAGGCGGCGGGCAACAGGCCCAGGCGCGCCAGGATGGCGAAGCCCTCCTGCCGATGGGCGTAGAGGATGAAGCCGCCCATGAACCAGGTGAAGACCGCTTCCTTGAACAGCTTGCCGCCGTCGCCATAGGGGTCGATGCCGATGGGGCCGATGGTGTGGAAGAAGATCGCGCCGCTCATCAGCCCGACGGCCAGCAGCCCGCCGAGGAGGCGCGTGCGCGGCACCAGGACCAGCGCGGCGGCAGCGATCTCGAGGCTCGCCACGGTCAGCCGGAATGGCTTCTCGTAGGCGGGGATGCCGAACCAGTCGGCAAGCGGCTGGAAGATGTAGTTCACCGAGCCGGGATGCCCGGTGAGCTTGTACTGCTCGTACCAGAGGAACTCGTAGGCGATCCAGATCGCGGCAGGCCAGGCGAGCAGGCGCAGGATGCGGTCGGCGCGGGTCATGGTCGGCGTCCCCTTGAGAACGGTATGCCCGGGACTTCGCCACCCGCCTGCGGAAGGTTACCTGCGCGGCGCTACTTCCTCAGCGTCATGCGCCCCACGACGAAGCCGAAGGCGAAGGTGCCGAGCAGGATGGCGCCGACCTCCCCGACCAGAGCATGCGCCAGCGGCAATCCGACCAGCAGCGCGAGGGTGAAGCCGCCGATGAAGATCCAGCGCCGCGTGGCCGGGCCCGGCACGGACCACCGGCTGGCCGCCGCCTTCTTCGTGCGCGGCCGGGCCGCGGCGCGGGGCTTGGCGCTGCCGCTCACGGCCGCGGGCCCGGCTGCCTTTCCGCCCCGGCGCGGTGATGGGGGCGCGCGTTCCGCATCACGCGCGCGGGGGTGCTGGCGCACTCAGCCAGCATCGCGGCCGAGGGTCGCCATCAGTTCCCGCCATTCGCGCTTGGACAGGCCCGAGGCTTCCTGCGTGACGGCTTCCCCGCCCAGCATGCGCTTCACGATGCCCATCATCTGCGCCGACAGGGTGACCGCACCGAGCCGGTAGTCGCGGAAGGCGTCGAAGGCCATCGGCACCCAGGCCTTCACCGTGTCGAGCATCGCCTCCGCATAGACGCGGATCTCGTACTGGGCATGGGCGTCGGCACGCAGGGAGAGGAAGTGCAGCAGGTTGTGCAGGTCCGTCTTCCAGTACCACTGCGTATAGGCGTTGAGGGTGAGGTTCATGCGCGCGAGTTCCCGCGCCAGGCCCTGCCGGCCGGGGTCGCGGGCCTTCCCGTCGTCGTCCTCGTTCAGCATCTCGAGGTAGTGGTCGTAGTTGCGCGTCGCGTCCTCGCGCAGCAGGTCGAGGACGCGAGCGGCTTCCTCGCCTTCCAGGATGTCGCCGCGGCCCTGGCGGTTCACCACCGACTGCGCGGCCAGGTGGTCCGGACCGGGAATGTAGAACTCGCGGTCGAGGATCGAGTAGCGCGCGGAATACTCGTTCACGTTCGCCGTGCGGTGGCGGATCCACTGCCGCGCCACGAAGATCGGCAGCTTCACGTGGTACTTGATCTCGCACATTTCGAACGGCGTCGAATGGCGATGGCGCATGAGGTAGCGAATCAGGCCGCGGTCCTCGTTGGCCGCCCTGGTGCCGCGGCCATAGGAAACGCGCGCCGCCTGCACGATGGCCGCATCGTCGCCCATGTAGTCGATGACGCGCACGAAGCCGTGGTCGAGCACAGGGATGGCCTGGAAGAGCATCGCCTCCAGACCCGCAACGGTGGGGCGGCGCGTGCGGCCCTCGGTGGCCCGCGCGGTGTCGATTTCCTGCTGCTGTTCGGCCGTCAGCGCCATGCCGGTCCCCTTTGCGACTCGCCGGCGCCAGGCGCGGCGGGCACCGCGTATAGCAGGGTTCCGAGAGGGGCTCTGCCCCTCTCGGGCTCGCCCCGCCAAAGGCCGAAAGGCCTTTGGAAACCGAAACTTCAAGTGTCCGCGGGTCCAGGGGACCGTCGTCCCCTGGTGGGGGGGGCCGAGGGGCCTGGATCCATTTATGCCGAACCTTTATTCCATATCGATAACGCAACTGGGGTGGATGGCCGGTTCAAATCGGGGACACGCATTGGCCTACGCCGAACACCGATTGCCGGGCGCTGAGACTCGTGCCGGGCGGCCGTTCATGATCTCCGATCCGGGGAATGCCGGGCGTCTTCCGTCCTTCTCGCATCGCTCCGTGCCGCTTCGGCGCGCCTGGCGGCCGAACTGACACGCATTGCCCGCCCTGGCGGGAGTCACCGCTACGTCCTGGCCGTCGTGCCCGCCGGATGCGCCATGCGCGCCGGGTTGCTCCGCCCCAGAGCTTGACCCCGCCCGCAGATCGTCTTGTCAGCGTGCCGGCGCATTTGCCCACGCCGCTGCGAGCTCCGCCCTGAGCGCCTCCGGTCTCGGCAGTATCAGCCCGCCGCGCGCGGGTTCGAGGAGCCCGTCCCGCTGCAAGCCCGCCAGCGCCCTCGTCACCACCTCGCGGCGCGTGCCGATCATGGCGGCGAGTTCGTGGTGCGGCCGCGAAGGGGAGACGATCATCCCCGCTGCCTTCCGGGGGCGCGCCAGCCGCAGGAGGAGCGCGATCAGCCGCGGGCGCGTCGCAAGGACGCTGAGTTCGAAGATCCGCTGGTCCTTCTCGCGCACCAGGGCGGCAAGGGTCTTCATAAGGTGCAGGGCCGCCTGGCGCGTCGACAGGGCGAATTCCATGAAGGGGCCTGCAGCAATCGCACAGAGCTGGGTCTTCGTCAGGGCAACGATTCCGGCGGACCGCTTCGCGCCGTCGATCGCCGCGATCTCGCCGAACAAGGCGTTCGGACCGAGCTCGTTGAGGATGATCTCATGTCCGCCGACGCTGCGCGTTGTCACCCGCAACGTGCCTTGGACGACGAGATAGACTTCGGGCGCGTCATCACCCGCCTCGAGCACTGTCTGGCCCGCCTCGTAGCTGCGCCAGCGCGCAGCCGCCACCAGCGGCGCCACGGCCTGGGCCGAAAACGGCCGGAAGAACGTCAGGCTCAGGAGATCGGGCGTTTCCATTCCGCTGCAGTCCGAACTCTGGCGGTACGCCTGGCCCAACGCAAGCCGTGCCCGCCTGCGCATCCGCATCCCGTGCTGTGCCGTTTGGCACCACGCGCGGACCGCTGCGCTGCAATCGTCATCCCGTCGCAAGGATGGCCGAGGCCTCTCGATGGACCGCAGCGGGAACGATGTCGCGCCTGGCAGGAGTCGCGGAGCGTTACCCGCCGCGCGGCGCCTCATCGCGATGGTCTCGCAGGCTGCGCCGGCTCCGGTCAATCGGGCGCCGGTGCAGGCGACCCGGCGCGCCCCCCTCCGGCGTTCGGGCCGCGCAGCACTTCGCCCCTGGCGTGGCTGGCTCGTCGTGGCCGGGGCCTTCCTCGTGACGATGGTCGGCTACGGCGCCATCTACTCCTACGCTGCCTTCGCGGACGAGATCGCGGCGGAGTTCGGCGCCTCGCGCGCCCGGGTCAGCCTCATCTTCGCCTTGAGCGGGGGGACGGCTTTGCTGGTCAGCGCGGTCGGCGGCCCCCTCGCCGACCGGATCGGCGCGCGCCCGACCGCCTGCCTCGGCATGACGATCGTCGCCCTGGGCCTGCTGACGGCGTCCTCCGCGCGGAGCATGGAAGAGGTCATCGCCGGCTATGGCCTGCTGATCGGACTCGGCGTCGGGTTCTCCTACGTGCCGGCGGTGGCGACAGTGCAATGCTGGTTCGCCGCCAATCGTGGCTTGGCGTCCGGCATCGCGGTCAGCGGTGTTGGCGTCGGCACGGCCCTGGTCCCTCCTTTCGCCGATCTGCTGACGACGTTCGGGAACTGGCGCACGGCCTTCACCATCTGTGCCGTCCTCGCGATGCTGACAGGCATCTGCGGCGCGCTGCTGCTCGAGCAGCCACCGGAACGGGTCGGCCTTGCATCCGCTGGGCGGCGCAGGTCGCGGCAGCCGCCACCGGCCCAGGCCACGGCGCCGGCGCCCGTCTCGGCTTCGCCCCTGCGCAGCGCCCGCTTCGGGCAATTCTACTGCGGAACGATGCTGCTGTCCGTGCCGGTAGCGATCCCCTACGCGCTTGTCGTCGGAACCGCGCAGGCGATCGGTCACTCGCTCCTTGATGGCATCGCCCTGATCGGCCTGATCGGGATCGGCTCGATCTGTGGCCGCTTCGTGCTGACGGCGATCGGCGATGCACTCGGCCGCGCAAGAGTCCTCCTCTCCTGCTGCGCGGCCCTCGCGGCCTCGATGCTGATCTGGGCAACCGCCGGAACGATGCTCGAGTTGCGGATCTTCGCGCTCATCTTCGGTGCGTGCCACGGCGCCTTCATCGCGCTGCTGCCGAGCGCAGTGGCCGACCGGTTCGGCAGCCACATGCTCGGCACCGTGATCGGCGTCCTCTACACCAGCCGCGCGATCGCCCTCTTCGCCGGCCCGCCGGTCGTTGCCGAAGCCATCGCCTTCAGCGGGTCGAAGGTCGTCCCCCTGGTCGGTGTCGCGGCGCTCGGAGCGCTCGGCGTGGTGCTGCTCGGGAGGGCTCTCGGAACTGGCCTCGTGCCTTCCTCCAACGTTCCGTCGCCGCCTGCCCGACCCTCCCCGCGACCGGCTCCCTATCCGGATGCCATAGCCCATCCAACCGCCTCGACAGGAGGATGACCATGCGAAGGACCCTGATTGCGGCCGCTCTCGGCGCTTGCCTCGCCGGCCCCGCCGCGGCGAACGAATACGCCACCTTCACCCAGTTGCACGTGACGCCCCTCGGCGCGGGCAGCGACGCGAGCTGCGCGACGATGGCGCTGCTCAACCTGCCCGCCACCTGGCAGACGGGCGACGCCATCGTCGTCATGCTGATCGCCGATCCAGTGCACAACCCGACGCGCGATCCGCTGATCGCGGCACTCCTCGCCGAGCAGGCCGGGGTGCTGGAGCTCTCGCCCAGCATGCCTGCCGCCTGCCCGGACGATCGCCCGGAAACCTCGCGGCTGGCTCCTCCGGCCGATCCCCTCGACCTGGTGTTCGGTGGCCTCCTCGCCGCGCGGCGGGAGGCCGGGGGCGGCCTCGTCGTCGCCATCGGCTATGGGCCGGGCGGCGGCTCGGTACTGGCTGCAGCGGACGAGACGGCGGCCAGCACCCGGCTTGGCCCTGGCGGGCCACGCTTCGCCGCCACCCTCGCCATCGGCGACGGAAGGGCCCGGCTCCGCCTCGGCACGGCGCAGGCCGCGCCCGAACGCTCCGAACTGCGGCTTGGCCTCCTCTGCGAGGCGCTGGCCCGCAGCGGCACGACGCAGGGCACGGCCAGCGGGGAGGCCTGCGCCGTGGACCTCGTAGCGAGCGCGCCATCGGTCCGGGCCACGCCAGTGGCGCTGCACCGCTGAAGTTGGCCGGCCTTCATCGCATCCGGTTCCGGCACGGGCGACCGAACCCGGACCGGCGCCGCGGTCGGGGACCCACATTCCAAACCTGATGAGTCCGGGGCAGGTCAGTCGGGTCGTCGGCTGAGGATCCTGGAGGCATCCGCGAGTTCGGGGCGTGGCGCATCGGCCCCTGACGCCACGGCCAGCAACAGTCGGTACCGGGCCACCGCGACATCGGGTCGCCCGTTCGCATACGCTGCGGCCGCCGCGCCGGCCAGCGCCCTGAACCGGTTCGGGTTGACGCGCAGGACGGCCTCGAAGGCCGCCTCGGCCTCCGCGTTCCTTGCCTGGGCGAGCAGCGCCTCGCCAAGCAGTTCGCGGGCGGGCGCGAGCGGGCCGGGCACCACGACGTTCTTCAGGAGCCCGTCCTCGATGTCCGCCGCGGCGCGCAGGTCGCGCAGGCCGGTCGTGGGCTCGCCCGTCTCGATCGCGGCCAGTGCCGCCACTGCCGCGCGCTGGACGCCGACCTCGGCCGCCCAGGCGGCCTGCCTCGACGAACGCAGGGCCGCTTCCAGCGCCGACAGCGCGGCGACCTCGGCGGCCGCGTTCTCCGGCCTGCCGCTGCGGATCAGCCCAATGCCCCGGGCGAAGCGCGTGATGGCAACAACCTGCGGAAATGCGCCTTCCGCGACGGGCAGCGCCGCCGCGGCCGCCCAGTCCCCCGTCTCCAATGCCAGGCGCGCCGGCATGGCCGCCACGGCGAAGGGGCCCGCGAGATGGTCGCGATTCTGCCGGTGGACCGCATCGGCGGCGTCGCTCCAAACGTCCCGGGCCGCCGCGCTGCGGCCGGATTGCAGCAAGGCATAGACGAGGTAGTCGCGCGCGTGCAGCTCGTCGTTGGCGTCACCGGAGGCCCGGGCCAGCTCCGCGGATCGCCGGTTGGCTGCCACCGATGCCGGCCAGTCGCCAAGCCGGGTGAAGATGTGCGTCGGCATGTGGACCGCATGGGCCGAGGCCGACGCCACGGCGGCATAGCGCGTGGCCGCCGGCAGCCCGCGGCCTGCCAGGCCAGGCGTGTCGTAGGCGTGGATGAGGTAGTGCATCGCGCCCGGATGCTCGGGTTGCCGTGCCCAGATCGGCTCCAGTATCGCCGCCGCCTGGCGCTGCGCGGAGTCCGTGGGGTCGTCGGGTGGCGCCGCCATCAGCAGCGCCAGCGCATGGAAGACCTGCGCCTCGTCATTGTCCGGGGCGGCCGCGGCGATCCTGCCCATGGCGCCGGCGAAGTCGACAAGCCGGCCCTGCCAGTCGCCCGCATCGGCACGCACGAGGTCGGCCGACACGGCGATCCAGCCATTCCATGGCGGCGGCGCGGCCGGCGCGTCGCGCAGCAGAATGGCCGCCTCGGCAAGCTCCTCCGGCGAAGGGGTTCCGAAGAGGTTGTCGAGCGTTGCGAGTGCCAAGCCCCACCGGGCCATCGCGCATCCCGGATCGGCGGCGAGCGCCGCGGCGAAATGCGCGCGTGCCGCCGCATGGTCGAAGGAATGCTGGTGCAGCAGCCCCTGGTCGAAGGCCGTATGCGCGGCGTCGCTGCACGGGACCGCCATGTGCACGCGGCCAAGCCCGGCATCGTGCCCGCCATGCTGGGCCGCGGCCGGAACCGCCATGTGCAGCAGGCCCGCGAGGGCGAGCGCACGCCACGGGGCGGTGATCGGTCTGGCCATTACGCATCCTTTCGCGGGGCCGGCCCGCCAGCCGCGGTGCGCCGGTCCGGCCGCCGCGCGCGATGTCCAAGGGCGGACGATCGTTGCCGCAACCTCACGTTTTCATGATATCATATTCAAGGGGCAATGACGTTGGAATGACCGAGCGCCGCAGCGCAACGATCCTGGCCGCGGATGTGGCGGGCTATACGGCAATGATGCTGTCGGACGAGGAGCGTGCATTCGAGCGCGTATCCGCGCTCATCGACCGGATCAGCCGGACCATTGCCGATGCGGGGGGCCGGGTCGTGAGCATCGCCGGCGACGGTCTGATCGCATTCTTCGACGCCGCGTCGCAGGCCCTGCAGGCAGCCCGGCAGTTCCAGGCCGCCCTTACCGAAGCCGGCGTGTCCGAGCCGGAGGACCAGAGGATCCTGTGCCGTGTCGGGATCAATCTCGGCGAAGTGGTGATCCACGGCGAGAAGGTCTTCGGCGGCGTGGTGAACGTGGCCGCCCGGTTGCAGAACATCGCCCAGCCCGGTGGCATCATCGTCTCGGGACCGGTGCACGAGGCGGTTCGCGGCGCGGTCGATTGCGGCTTCGAGGATCTCGGCGCGCTGGAGGTCAGGGGCGTCACGCCGCGGGTGCGCTGCTTCCGCGTGCTGGGCGCGGAGGTCGCGGCGCCGCACGAATTCCCGCCCCTGCCGGACAAGCCGTCCATCGCCGTGCTGCCCTTCGCCAACCTGAGCACGGATCCGGAACAGGAATTCCTGGCGGATGGCGTGGCGGAGGACATCATCAATGCCCTGTCGCGCATCCGATCCCTCTTCGTGATCGCGCGCGGCTCCTCCTTCGCCTACCGGAACCGCAACGTCCCCGTCAGCCAGATCGGGCGGGAACTCGGCGTGCGCTACGCGCTTGACGGCACGGTGCGGCGTGCGGGCGACCGGATCCGCATCGCCGGCCATCTGGTGGAAGCCGAGACCGGCATTCAGCTCTGGGCCGGCCGCTTCGAGGGCGAGGTCGCGGACATCTTCGCGCTGCAGGACCGCGTCACCGAAGGGGTCGCCGCGGTGATCGAGCCGCGCCTGCTGTTCGCCGAGGTCGAGCGCGTCGCGCGCCGGCCGCCCGAGAGCATCCAGGCCTACGACCTGTTCCTGCGCGCGACCGGCCATTTCTATCGCATGACGCGCGACGACATCGAGAAGGCGAAGGAACTGACCGACCGCGCGCTGCGCCTCGATCCGGAGAGCGCGCGCAACCTCGCCCTCGGGGGGCGTTGCCGCCTGCACCGCAAGGTGCAGGGTTGGGTGCCGCCGGACCATCCCTCCATCGCCGAGGGCGCGCGGATGGGACGGCGCGCCGCGGAACTCGCGATGGACGATTCCGAGGTGCTGTGGATGGCCGGGATCGTGGTCGCCCTGGCGGGCGGCGACGTGGCAGGCGGCATCTCGCTGATCGACCGTGCGCTGCAGATCAATCCGAACTCGGCCGACGCGCTGACCTACAGCGGCATGGCGCGGGCCTATCTCGGCGAGAGCGACGTCGCGCTGGCGCATCTGGAGCGCGCGCACCGGCTGAGCCCGCTCGATGCCCAGACCTACAACAAGTTCCTCGCAGCCGCCTTCGCGACGTTCACCGCTGGCCGCTACGAGGAAAGCCTGGAATGGACGGACCGCACGCTGAAGGAGAAGCCGGACTACGTCCCGGCCTGGCGCATGCGCGCCGCGTGCTTCGGGCTTCTCGGCCGTATCGATGAAGGGCGGGAGGCGGTGCTGCGGCTGCTCGCCTTCAGCCCGCATGAGACGCAGGCGAGCATCCGGAGATACTACAGCGTGTCCATCAAGAAGACCGGCGCGGTCGATGCCTTCGTCGAGGGGCTGCGCCGCGTCGGGATGCCGCACGGTGACGAGGCACCGGCCAGGACCGCCTGACGGCGCGCGGCGCGCTCAGTCGAGCCCGCCAGGCGCACCGAGGCGGTCGGCCAGCCGGTAAGCCATGGCGGCGATCGTCAGGCTCGGCGCATTCACCGGCGCGC
Organism: Neoroseomonas soli; assembly: GCF_018129065.1. GTDB lineage: Bacteria > Pseudomonadota > Alphaproteobacteria > Acetobacterales > Acetobacteraceae > Neoroseomonas > Neoroseomonas soli. Next base: position 61,556 of record NZ_JAAEDM010000020.1, read on the forward strand.
TGACGTGCGTCGAGGGCCCGAGGATCGACAGGTTCGGATGCTCATGCGTGCGGAGGTCCGGACCGACGACCGAGACGGCCGGGTCGCGGCCCATGCGCGTCGTGCCGGCGATGATCGCGTTCGACAGGTAGGGCGCGTTCCAGGTGACGTAGCTCGCACCCATGGCATCGAGGATGCGCTGGTTCACCTTCAGCGCCTCCTCCAGCCCGCGGCGGGTGTAGTCGTCCAGCGCGAAGGTCACGCGCGGCCGCGGGATCCCCGCCACATCGCGCAGCACCGGATCCAGTTCGACGCGGTTCTCGCGCCGCGCCAGCGTCTCGGCCGAGGCGTTGAGCCGCAGGTGCCGCGAGATGCGCTGGTTCAGGGCCTCGACCAGCGCGCTGCCCTTCAGGCCCTGCCCGATGAGGTCGCGCGCGAGGCGCGTTGCGTCACTGTTGCCCGACCATCCGCTGTTCATGAAGGAGGTGCCGACCGCCGCGCGGTCCCTGCGGAAGGGGCCGTCGCGCATCTGCTCGATGCCGCTCGTCTGCTGCGGACCGCGATAGGGCAGGACGGGGTCGCGCGTGAGGCCCTGGCAGTCCTGGTTCGCCTGGGTCAGCAGCCAGCGCCCGACATTGTCGCTGCCGTTCGCCACGCCGTTGGGCGCCAGCGCCTGGCGGCTCGCGAGCAGCAGGCGCGGGGTTTCGATCGCGTGGCAGCACAGGATGTAGTGGCGCGCGGTCACGCGCAGCGTCGCGCCATCGGGGCGCCGCGCCACCAGCGCCGCGACGCGCCGCGCCGCGTCGAGTTCGATGAGGTCGACGCGGGCGCGCTCGATCAGCCGCGCGCCGGCGGCCTGCGCCTTCGCGACATGCACGGAGGCATCGTACTTGGCGCCGATCGGGCAGATCGGCACGCAGGTGTTGTTGCCGCAGCAGGCCGGCCGGCCATCGAAGGGCACGGCGTTGCGGGCGTGCGAGAAGAGCCCCGCCGACAAGCCGAGCTGCGCCAAGGCGGGCGCGAGGGCGAGGTCGAGCGCGCTCGGCGGGATGGGGGGCTGCGGGAATGGTGCGCGCCTCGGCGCACCCCAGACGAAGCGCGGATCCCCGGCCACGCCCCATTCCCGCTCGGCGCGCTCGTAATAGGGCTCGAGCTCCGCATAGGTGATCGGCCAGTCCTCGCCGACGCCGTAGAGCGAGCGCATGCGAAGGTCGTTCGGCCGCAAGCGGTCGGCGAAGCCCGTCCAATGCCAGGAAGTGCCTCCCACGAGCCGGAGATAGGCGCCGATGAACGGCATCTCTCCGCCCTGGACGTAGAATTCGGCGTAGCGGTCGTCCTCCGGGAAGGGTGCGAAGGGGTCGGGCGGATAGGCGGATTGCGGCCCCTTCACGGGATTGTCGAGGAAGGTCCGCGTCAGCTCGGCACGGCTGCGCCGCTGGCCTGCCTCCAGGACGATGACCCGCAGGCCCTTGCCGGCCAGGCCGTGCGCGGCGTGCGCCCCGGCCACGCCGGACCCGACGATGGCGACGTCGCAAGCCTCGGTCGCGTCGGCACTCACGTGCGGGCCCAGTCGCCGAAGGTGCCGCTGCACAGGCCCGGCGCCTTCGCGAACCGGAGCACCTGCCAGGCGAGGGCCCAGGGATAATGGCCGGCCCGCGCGCGAGGGTCCGCGGCATCGGTCTCGCCCGTGTAGAGGATCACAAGCAGCCGCTGCGCCAGGGGCTCGATCCGGTCCGGCAGCGCCGCGCCACGACGCCAGGCGCCGGCCGCGGCGACCAGGTCGGCGACGGCGGCGGGACCGAACTCGGCCACGAGCATGCGCCGCGCCGCGTCGAGCACGAAGGCGGGCAGCGCGCCGGTGCCCGCGAGC
>NZ_JAAEDM010000021.1 GCF_018129065.1 Neoroseomonas soli
AGGCGAGCCTTGCGTCTCGGTGAGCTCATGCGCCGCGCCGGCCTTCCGAGCCTGGCCGAGGATGGCGCGATCGCCGGGCTGACGGCCGACAGCCGGGCCGTGGCGCCCGGCATGGTCTTCGCCGCCCTGCCCGGCCTGCGCGCCGACGGCCGCGCCTTCATCGCCGACGCGGTGGAACGCGGCGCGGCGGCCGTGATCGCACCCGAGGGCACGGAATGGCCCCCCGGCGTGCCGGTGCGGCCGATGATCACCTCGGCCGACCCGCGGCGGACGCTGGCGCTGATGGCGGCCGCCTTCCACGGCGCGCAGCCGCACACCGTCGTCGCGGTGACCGGCACCAACGGCAAGACCAGCACGGTCGATTTCCTGCGCCAGATCTGGACGGCGGGCGGCGAGCGCGCGGCCTCGCTCGGCACGCTCGGGCTGGTGGCGCCCGGCTTCCCGCCTGGGCCATCCCTGACCACGCCGGATCCGGTGGCGCTGCATGCCACGCTCGCCAGGCTGGAGCGCGCGGGCTTCGGCGCGGCGGCGATGGAGGCTTCCTCCCACGGGCTCGACCAGCGTCGCCTCGATGGCGTGGTGCTGGCGGCGGCGGGCTTCACCAACCTGACGCGCGACCACCTCGACTACCACGGGACCATGGAGGCCTATCGCGCAGCCAAGCTGCGGCTGTTCGACACGCTGCTGCCGGTCGGCGCGGCCGCGGCCGCCTGCACCGAGATGGATGCGGCGACCCTCGATGCGCTGAAGGCCATCGCGCGGACGCGCCGCTTCCACCTGCTGACGGTGGGCGAGGCCGGCGACGCCGTTCGCCTGCTCGCCGCGCGTCCCTTGCCTGACGGGCAGGCGATCGAGGCCGAGGCCTTCGGCGCGCGCCACGCATTCCACCTGCCCCTGCCCGGCCGCTTCCAGGCCGAGAATGCGCTGCTCGCCGCCGCGCTGGCGGTCGGCGCCGGCATGGCCGCGGACCGGGTCTTCGCGGCGCTGCCGCGACTCACCGGCGTCCGGGGGCGCATGGAACGCGCGGCGGTGCTGCCCAACGGCGCGGCGGTCTATGTCGATTACGCGCATACGCCCGATGCGCTGACGCGCCTGCTCGCGGCGCTGCGCCCGCACACGACGGGTCGCCTGCACGCGCTGTTCGGTGCCGGAGGCGACCGCGATCCCGGCAAGCGCCCGCTGATGGGCCGCGCCGCGGCCGAGGCCGCCGACAAGGTCTGGGTGACCGACGACAACCCGCGCAGCGAGGACCCCGCCACGATCCGCGCCGCCGTGCTGGCCGGCGCGCCCGGCGCGGTCGATGCCGGCGCGCGGGAAGCGGCGATCGCCGCCGCGCTGTCCGACCTTGGCCCCGGCGACGTGCTCGCCGTGGCCGGCAAGGGGCACGAGAGCGGGCAGGAGATTGCCGGCGTCGTGCATCCCTTCGACGACGTCGCCGTGGTGCGCCGCCTGGCCGGCGTGACGCCATGACCGCGCTCTGGACTTCCTCCGAACTGCGCGCCGCGACGGGCGGCGCGCTGGCCACGGAACTCGCGGTCGATGGCGTGTCGATCGATACGCGCAGCATCGCGGCGGGCGATCTCTTCGTCGCGCTGCGGGACGTGCGCGACGGGCATGACTTCGTGGCCGATGCGCTCGCCAAGGGGGCCGCCGCCGCGCTGGTGGACCGCGACCCGCCGGGCGTCGTCGCGGATGCGCCGCTGCTGCGCGTGGGCGACACGCTGGCCGGGCTGACCGCGCTGGGTGCGGCCGGCCGCGCGCGCAGCGCGGCGCGCTTCGTCGGCGTGACGGGTTCCGTCGGCAAGACGACGACGAAGGAGATGCTGCGCGTCGCGCTCTCCGCCTTCGGGCGGACGCATGCATCTGCTGCCTCCTACAACAACCACTGGGGCGTGCCGCTGACGCTCGCCCGCCTGCCACGCGATGCCGAGCTCGCGGTCATCGAGATGGGCATGAACAACCGGGGCGAGATCGCGCCGCTGACGCGTCTCGCCCGGCCGCATGCCGCGGTGATCACGACCATCGCGCCGGTGCATGTCGGCCATCTCGGCAGCGAGGAGGCGATCGCGGAGGAGAAGGGCGACATCCTGCTCGGGGTCGAGCCGGGCGGCGTCGCGATCCTGCCCGCCGACAGCCGCTTCCTGCCGCGCCTGGTCGCGCGCGCCAAGGAGGCCGGGCTGCGCGTGCTGACCCATGGCGAGGCCCCCGGCGCCGATGCGCGGCTGCTCGCCTATGACGGCGCCGAGGATGGCGGCCGCGCCGAGATCCTGCTGCAGGGCGAGCGCCTCGGCGTGATCCTCGCCGCGCCGGGGAGGCATGTGGCGCTGAATGCCTGCGCGGTGCTCGCCACGGTCGCAGCGCTGGGTCTCCCGCCGCGCGTTGCCGCGGCTGCACTGCCCGCCTTCGGTGCGCCCGCCGGGCGTGGGCGGCGGGTGCGACTGGCGCTGCCGGGCGGCGAGGCGCTGCTGATCGACGATTCCTACAACGCCTCCCCGGCCTCGATCCGCGCGGGCCTCGCCGTGCTGGCGGCGCAGAAGGCAAGCCGCCGCATCGCCGCGCTCGGCGACATGCGCGAACTCGGCGACCACGGCCCGGCGCTGCATGCGGACCTCGCACCGGATGCGGCGGCGACGTGCGATCTGGTGTTCACCTGCGGGGAGCTGATGGGCCACCTGCATGCGGCCCTGCCCGAGGCGAAGCGTGGCGCGCACCTGGCGGATTCGACGGCGCTCGCGCCGGTTTTGAAGAAGGCGCTGCGTCCCGGCGACGCGGTGCTGGTGAAAGGCTCTCTCGGCTCGCGCATGGCGGTCGTGGTGGAGGCGCTGACCGAAGGACCGCGGCCGTGATCTACAATTTCCTCACCCCCTTCGCGGAAGACTTCGCGCTGTTCAACCTGGCGCGCTACCACACCTTCCGCGCCGGCGCGGCCTGCATGACGGCGCTGCTCATCTGCCTCGTCTTCGGTGCGCCGATCATCCGCTGGCTGCGGTCCTTCCAACGCGGCGGGCAGCCGATCCGCGACGACGGGCCGGAGCGCCACCTGATCGAGAAGAAGGGCACGCCGACGATGGGCGGCGTGATGATCCTCCTCGCGCTGGTGGTCTCGACGCTGCTCTGGGCCGACCTGCGCTCGGGCATGGTCTGGGCGGTGCTGCTCGTGACCGTCGGCTACGGCGCGCTCGGCTTCGCCGATGACTGGCTGAAGGTGACCAAGCGCAACACCAAGGGCGTTTCGGGCCGGTCGAAACTGGTGGTGCAGGCGGGGCTCGGGCTCGTCGCCGCGCTGTGGATCACGGCGCTGATGCCGGGGCCGCTCGCGGACAAGCTCGCCGTGCCGGTCTTCAAGGAGGTGCTGATCCCCTTCGGCCTGCTGTTCCCGCTGGTGGGGATGCTGGTGATGATGGGCTCCTCCAACGCGGTGAACCTGACGGACGGGCTGGACGGGCTCGCCATCGTGCCGGTGATGATCGCGGCCGCCGTCTTCGCGCTGATCGCCTATCTCGTCGGCAACCGCGTCTTCGCGGACTACCTGCAGTTGCACTATGTGCCGGGCACGGGCGAGCTCGCGGTCTTCGCCTCGGCGCTGATCGGCGCGGCGCTCGGCTTCCTGTGGTTCAACGCGCCGCCGGCCGCGGTGTTCATGGGGGACACGGGCTCGCTTGCGCTCGGCGGCGCGCTCGGCGCGCTGGCGGTGGCGACGAAGCACGAGATCGTGCTCGCGATCGTCGGCGGCCTCTTCGTCGTCGAGACCGTCTCCGTGATGATCCAGGTCTTCTGGTACAAGCGGACCGGCAAGCGCGTCTTCCTCATGGCGCCGCTGCACCACCACTTCGAGAAGAAGGGCTGGGCAGAGCCCACCATCGTCATCCGCTTCTGGATCATCGCCATGATCCTGGCGCTCATCGGCCTCAGCACGCTGAAGCTCCGATGACGACGCCTCCGGCCCCCTTCACCCCCTTCCTCGGCGCGCGCATCGCTGTCGTCGGGCTCGGCCGCGCCGGGCTGCCGGCGGCGCTGCGCCTGGCGGAATGGGGCGCGGAGGTGGAAGCCTGGGACGACGGCGAGGACAGCCGCCGCGCCGCCGCCGAGGCCGGGCTGACCCTCCACGACCCGGCGCAGGGCCGCTTCCGCGCCGATGCGCTGCTGCTCTCGCCCGGCATCCCGCACCGCCTGCCGCGCGCGCATCCGGCCGCGCTCGCGGCGCAGGCCGCCGGCGCGCCGGTGCTGTGCGACGTCGAGTTCCTCTATCGCGCCGTGCTGGCGGCCCATTCCTCGGCACGTTTCGTCGGCATCACCGGCACCAACGGGAAGTCCACCACGACCGCGCTGGTGCACCACATGCTGACCGCGGCGGGGCGCGAGGCGGCGGTGGGGGGGAATCTCGGCCCCGCCGCCCTCTCACTCAACATCTTGGGGTCGGAGGGGGTCTATACCCTCGAGATGTCGAGCTACATGTTGGAGCGAATCGCAACGCTGCGCTTCAACGTTGCTGTCATGCTGAACCTCAGCCCGGACCACCTCGACCGCCATGGCGACATGGCCGGCTACGCCGCTGCAAAGGCGAGGATCTTCGCGCGGCAGGCACGGGAGGACATCGCCGTGCTGGGCCAGGATGACGCGATGACCGCCGCGATGGCGCGCGGTCTTGCGGCGCGGATGGTGCCGATTTCCGGCTTGTCCCCGCAGCGCGGCGGCATCTGGGCCGAGGGGCCGATGCTGCGCGACGATGCAGGCGTCATCATGGATCTTGCAGGGGCTCCGGCCCTCCCGGGCAGCCACAACGCGCAGAACGCGGCGGCCGCGGCCGCGACGGGCTTCGCCCTCGGGCTGACGCGGGCGGAGGTCGCGGATGGCCTCGCCACCTATCCCGGCCTGCCCCATCGGCAGGAGCGCGTCGCCGAAGCGCGCGGCGTCGTCTTCATCAACGACAGCAAGGCGACCAACGCCGACAGCGCGGCCCGCGCGCTCGCATCCTACGACCGCGTCGTCTGGATCGCGGGCGGCGAGGCGAAGGAAGGCGGTATCGAGAGCCTCGTTCCCTTCTTCCCGCGCATCGCGAAGGCCTTCCTGATCGGGCGCGATGCGACGGTCCTGGCGAGGACCCTTGCCGCGCACGGCGTGGCGCACGAGATCGCCGGCACGCTCGAGGCCGCGGTGCCGGCCGCCGCCGCCGCTGCCTTCGGCGGCGCCGCCCCGGTGGTGCTGCTCTCGCCCGCCTGCGCCTCCTGGGACCAGTTCACCGGCTTCGACGCGCGCGGGGACCGCTTCCGCGACCTCTCGCGCCTCATCGCGGCGGCCGGCGACGGGAGGGCCGCCTGATGTCCTTCTCCCGCGCCGACACCTCCGTCCTCGGCCGCTGGTGGTGGACCGTCGACCGCTGGACGCTCACCGCACTGCTGGCGCTGATCGCGTTCGGCTACGTGATGATGCTGGCAGCATCGCCGGCGGTCGCGGAGCGCATCGGCGCCTCCTCCCGCCACATGTTCTTCATCAAGCAAGTCGCCTACCTGGCGATGGCGGCGGGGCTGATGGTCGCGACCTCGCTTCTCTCGGTGAAGGGCGTTCGGCGCTTGGCGCTGCTCGGCTTCACCATCGCCCTGCTGCTGACCGCGGCGACGCTGGTCGTCGGCGTCGAGATCAAGGGCGCGCGGCGCTGGCTGCCCATTCCCGGGCTGTCGCTGCAGCCCTCGGAATTCCTCAAGCCCTTCTTCGCCGTGGTGGCCGCCTGGCTGATCGCGGAAGGCAAGGCGCCGGGCTCGAAGGTGTGGGGGGCGACCATCGCGCTCGGCCTCTACCTGATGGTCGCGGCCATCCTGAAGGGCCAGCCCGACATCGGCATGCTGCTGGTGGTATCGGCGGTGTTCTTCGCACAGTTCTTCGTCGCCGGGATGAACCTGTTCCTGGTCGGCGCGGTGGGCGGCATCGGCGTCGCGGCGGCGGTCGGCGCGTATTTCATCTTCCCGCACGTGCAGTCGCGCGTGCAGCGCTTCCTCGACCCGACCTCCGGCGATTCCTACCAGGTCAGCGTGGCCATGGAGGCCTTCGCCAATGGCGGGCTGCTCGGCCGCGGCCCGGGCGAGGGGCGGGTGAAGAACGTACTCCCCGATGCCCATGCCGACTTCGTCTTCGCCGTGGCCGGCGAGGAATTCGGCATGGTGGTCTGCCTGCTGATCCTCGCGCTCTTCACCTTCATCGTCGTGCGCGGGCTGATGCGGCTGCTGGGGGAGACGGACCTTTTCGTCATGCTCGCCGGCACCGGGCTGCTGACGCAGTTCGGCCTGCAGGCTTTCGTCAACATGGCCTCCACCCTGCACCTGATCCCGACCAAGGGGATGACGCTGCCCTTCGTCTCCTATGGCGGGTCCTCGGTGCTGGCGATCGCCGTCGGCATGGGGATGCTGCTCGCGCTGACGCGGCGGCGTGTCGGCGCGCGCGCGGGCGACGCGGCCGAAGATCCCGGCATGTCCCCCGCCCTGGCGGCGGGAGGGGCGCGGTGAGGGGCCCCATGGTGCAACCCATCGTCATCGCGGCCGGCGGCACCGGCGGCCACCTGTTCCCGGCCGAGGCGCTGGCAGCGGAACTGCTCCGGCGTGGCGAGCGCATCGTGCTGATGACCGATGCGCGCTCCGCCGCCTATGACAGCGCCGCCTTCGCCAATGCGGAACGCTTCGTGCTGCGCGGCGCCGGCCTGTCCGGCCGGGGCATCCGTGGCGCGCTGACCGGGGCGATGAAGCTGGTCGCCGGCACGGTGCAGGCGCGCAGGCACCTGGCGATGCTGCGGCCCTCCGCGGTGGTCGGCTTCGGCGGCTATGCCTCCTTCCCGCCGCTCGCCGCGGCGCGGCTGACGGCGCGGCGCGAGCGCCCGGCGATCATCCTGCACGAGCAGAACGCCGTGCTCGGCCGCGCCAACCGGCTGATGGCGCGCGTCGCCGACCTGCTGGCGCTTTCCTTCGAGGGCACGACGCAGGTGCCTGTGGGCGCGCGCGCCGAGGTGCTCGGCAACCCGGTACGGCCGGCGCTCGCCGCGCTCGCCGGCCAGCCCTACCCGCTGCCGCCGGAAGGTGGTGCGCTGCGCCTGCTCGTCACCGGCGGAAGCCAGGGCGCGCGCGTCTTCGCCGATGTGGTGCCCCCCGCCATTGCCCTGCTGCCGGAATCGATCCGCGTCCGCCTGCTGGTGACACAGCAGTGCCGCGCGGAGGACCTGGCACGGACCGAGAGCGCCTACCGCGCCGCCGGCGTCGTCGCCGACCTCGCGCCGTTCTTCCCCGACATCGCGGGGCGCCTGGCCACCGCGCACCTCGTCATCGCGCGCGCCGGCGCCTCGACCGTGACGGAACTCGCCTGCGCCGGGCGGCCGGCGGTGCTGGTGCCGCTGCCCTCGGCCATCGACGACCACCAGAACGCGAACGCCCGCGCGCTGGCCGAGGCCGACGCCGCCTGGGTCTATCCGCAGCCGGCCTTCACGCCGGCGGCGCTGGCCGAAAGGCTGACATCGCTTTTCTCCGTGCCGCTGCGGCTCGTCAGCGCCGCCGCCGCCGCTTCCGCCCTCGCCCGCCCGCATGCGGCGCGGGACCTCGCCGACCGCGTGCTCGATCTCGCACGCCAACACGCCATGGGGGCCGCCTGATGCGCGCGCTGCCGCTCAACATCGGTCCCATCCACTTCGTCGGCATCGGCGGCATCGGCATGTCCGGCATCGCCGAGGTGCTGCACACGCTCGGCTACCAGGTGCAGGGCAGCGACCTCTCCGACAGCGCCAACGTGCAGCGCCTGCGCGGCGTCGGCATCCCGGTCGCGATCGGGCACGATGCCGCGAACCTGGGTGACGCGCAGGTCGTCGTCGCCTCCACCGCCGTGAAGCGCGACAATCCGGAGGTGATCGCCGCCCGCCAGCGCTTCATCCCGGTGGTGCGGCGCGCCGAGATGCTGGCCGAGCTGATGCGCCTGAAATGGTCCATCGCCATCGGCGGCACGCACGGCAAGACCACCACGACCTCGCTGGTCGCCGCCGTGCTCGAAGCCGCGAAGCTCGACCCCACCGTGATCAACGGCGGCATCATCAACGCCTATGGCACCAACACCCGCATGGGCTCCGGCGACTGGATGGTGGTCGAGGCCGACGAGTCCGACGGGTCCTTCCTGAAGCTGCCCGCCGTCGTCGCCGTGGTGACGAACATGGACCCGGAGCACCTCGACCACTGGGGCACCGGGGACGCGATGAAGGAAGGCTACGCCCAGTTCGTCGGCAACATTCCCTTCTACGGCTTCGCGGTGCTCTGCATGGACCACCACGAGGTGCAGGCGATGATCCCGCGCCTGTCGGACCGCCGCATCATCACCTACGGCTTCTCCCCCCAGGCCGATGTCCGCGCGGAGCGCGTCATCACCGACCGCATGGGCGCGACCTTTGAGGTGACGGTGACCGACCGCGCCACCGGCCGCGCCCGCACCATGAAGCCGTTCCGGCTGCCGATGCTCGGCCAGCACAACGTGCAGAACGCGCTCGCCGCCATCGCCATCGGCGTCGAGATGGACGTGGACGAGGCGACCATCCGCTCCGCGCTGGCCGGCTTCAAGGGCGTGAAGCGCCGCTTCACCCGCACGGGCGAGGCCGGCGGCATCACGGTCATCGACGACTACGGCCACCATCCGGTCGAGATCGCCGCGGTGCTGAAGGCCGCCCGCCAGGCCGGCGCGCGGGACGTGATCGCGGTGGTGCAGCCGCACCGCTATTCCCGCCTGCACACATTGTTCGAGGATTTCTGCACCTGCATGAACGACGCCGGCACGGTGATCGTGGCGGATGTCTATGCGGCGGGCGAACAGCCGATCGAAGGCGTGGACAAGGACGCGCTGGTCGAGGGGCTGCGCGCGCGCGGGCACCGTTCGGTCGTGCCGCTGCCGGGGCCGGACTCGTTGCCGGAGATGATCCACGCCATCGCGAAATCGGGTGACTACGTGGTGTGCCTCGGCGCGGGGAACATCACGCAATGGGCGCACGCGCTGCCGGGGCAACTCACGGAACTGCAGTCGCGTGCGCGCGGTCGGCTCGCCGGGGCGATGAAGTGATGATGGCGGCCGCAGCCATCGGGAGGGGCGCCGCCCCTCCCGGACCCACCCCGCCAAAGGCCGAAAGGCCTTTGGAAACCGGGATTTCGGGGGTGCGCGGGCGCGTCATGCACGATGCACCGTTGGGGGCGCAGACCTGGTTCCGCGTGGGCGGGAATGCCGAAATCCTCGTGCGGCCGGGCGATGCGGATGACCTCGTCACGCTGCTGAAGGACCTGCCGAAGGCGACCCCGCTGACGATCATCGGCGCGGCATCCAACATGATCCTGCGCGACGGCGGCATCGAAGGCGTCACCATCCGCCTCGCGCGCGGCTTCGGCGGGATCACCGTGGAAGCGGACGGCATCGTCGCCGGTGCGGCGGCGCTCGACGTGACGGTGGCGGAGACCGCGGCGGCACACGCGCTGGGCGGGCTCGAATTCCTCGTCGGCATCCCGGGCACCATCGGCGGCGCGGTGGCGATGAATGCCGGCGCCTATGGGGCCGAGATCAAGGACGTGCTGGACTGGGCCGAGATCGCCACGCCCGCCGGCCTGATCCGCATGGCGGCGCAGGACCTGCGCTTCGCCTACCGCCGTGCCGAACTGCCCGCGCGCTCCGTCGTCACCCGCGCCCGCCTGCGCGCCACGCCCGGCGACGCCGCCGCCATCACCGCGCGCCTGAACGAAATCCGCGCCGCCCGCGAAACCACACAGCCCGTCCGCGCCCGCACCGGCGGCTCCACCTTCAAGAACCCGCCGGGGGCGAAGAAGGCCTGGGAACTGATCGACGAGGCCGGTTGCCGCGGCCTGACGCGCGGCGCCGCGCAGGTCAGCGAGAAGCACTGCAACTTCCTGCTCAACCTCGGCGGCGCCACCGCCGCGGACATCGAGGCCCTCGGCGAGGAGGTGCGCGCCCGCGTCCGCGCCGCCTCCGGCATCGAGCTCGAATGGGAAATCAAGCGCATCGGGAGGCCGGCATGACGCAGAACGTCGCGGTCCTCTACGGCGGCATCTCGGCGGAGCGGGACGTCTCCCTCTCCTCCGGCCGCCAGGTCATCCTCGCGCTGCGCGAGGCCGGCTTCACCGTCACGCCCGTCGAGGTCGGCGAGGACCTTCCGGCCGTCATCCACGCGCTGACGCACCCCCGGCCCGACGTGGTGTTCAACGCCCTGCACGGCCGCTTCGGGGAGGATGGCTGCATCCAGGGCGTGCTCGACTGGCTCGGCCTGCCCTACACGCATTCCGGCCTGCGCGCCTCGGCCCTCGCCATGGACAAGGCCGCAGCCAAGGCGGTGTTCGGCGCCGCCGGCCTGCCCATCGTCGAACACCGCCTGGTCACACGGGAGGATCTGGAAGCCGCCGACCCGCTGCCCCGACCCTATGTCGTGAAGCCGGTGAACGAGGGTTCCTCCGTCGGCGTCCACATCCTGCACGAAGGCGACAACCGCCGCGCCGAGATCGCCCGCAACTGGCGCTACGGCGCGCATGCCATGGCGGAATCCTATGTCCCCGGCCGCGAACTCACGGTCGGCGTCATGGGCGACCGCGCGCTGGCCGTTACCGACATCCTCGCCGATGCGGGCGTCTTCTACGACTACGAGAGCAAGTACGCGACCGGCGGTTCCCGTCACGTGCTGCCGGCAAGGATGCACCCGGACGCCTATGCCCGGGCGCTCGACATCGCGCTCCGCGCCCACCAGGCGCTCGGCTGCCGCGGCGCGTCCCGTGCCGACCTGCGCTACGACGAGACCGACGGCGAGCCCGGCCGCCTCGTCCTGCTCGAGGTCAACACCCAGCCCGGCCTGACGCCGACCTCGCTGCTGCCCGAGCAGGCCGCGCATTGCGGCATCCCCTTCGGCGAACTCTGCGCCTGGATGGTGAAGGAGGCCCGCCATGGCGCGTGAGCGCCTCGCCGCCGCCTCCTCCGCACGGAAGGACCCGGCGCGCCCCTCCCGCCTCCGTATCTGGCTGAAGCGCCGCAGGTCGCTGGTGCGGCCGGCGATCTATGGCGTGCTCGGCCTCGGCGCGGTGCTGGTGGTGGTGCAGGCGGTGCGCGCGGTGGACCCCGCGGGGCGGGCGCGGGCGGTGACGGAAAGCCTCGGCGGCATCGGCGAGAGCATGGGCTTCACCGTCCAGCAGGTGATCCTCGAAGGCCGCCGGAACACGCCGACCGACATGATCCGCGCCGCCCTCGGCGTGTCCCGCGGCGACCCGATCCTCGAGATCTCGCCCGACCGCACGCGGGAGAGGCTGGAGACCATCGCCTGGGTGCAGCACGCGCATGTGGAACGGCGCCTGCCGTCCACCCTGCTCGTCCGCATCGAGGAACGCCGGCCCTTCGCCATCTGGCAGCACAATGGCCGCTTCGTGATCATCGACCGCGAAGGCAAGGTGGTCGCGGCGGATGGCCTCGACCAGTTCGGCCCGTTGCCGCTGCTGGTCGGCGCCGGCGCGGACACGGCCGGCGCCGGCCTCTATGACCAGCTGCGCCACGAGACGGACGTGGCGGAACGCGTCCAGGCCATGGTGCGCATCCACGAGCGGCGCTGGAACCTGCGCCTGCACAACGGCACCGACGTGCTGCTGCCGGAAGGCGCCGAAGCCGCCGCGATCCAGCGCCTTGCGGAATTGCAGCGGGAGGCGAAGCTGCTCGACCGCCCGCTCGCCGCCATCGACCTGCGCCTGCCGGACCGGCTCGTGCTGCGCCCGACCCGCCAGGCGGAGCCGGCCGAACAGCCGTCCTCCCCGCAGCAGGCGAACAGGGCGCGGCGGGGATGAACCAGATGGCCCGCCTGCCTGCACCCGTCGAGCCCGGCACGCCGCCCCGCAAGCGCCGCCACGCGCGCACCGGGACCTTCGGCGTGCTCGACATCGGCTCGACCAAGGCGGTGTGCCTGATCGCGCGCATCGAGAGCGACGGCTCCCCGCGCGTGCTCGGCTTCGGCTGGCAGCGCGGGCGCGGGGTGAAGGGCGGGTCGATCGTCGACCTCGAGGAAGCGGAACGTGCCATCCGCGCCGCCGTTGGCCAGGCGGAGGAAATGGCGGACACGCGCATCCAGGGCGCGATCGTCAACCTTTCCTGCGGCCAGCCCGACAGCCGGCAACTGAACATCCAGTGGGGCATCGGCGGCCGCGCCGTCACCGACCACGACCTGCGCGCCATCCTGCACGAAGGCCGCCGCCGCACGGCGGAGGAAGGGCGGGAGACGGTGCACGCCATCCCACTCGGCTTCACCGTCGATGCGACCCCGGGCGTGGACGACCCGCGCAGCATGATCTGCGACACGCTCGGCGCGCGGCTGCACATGGTCGCCGCGGCGCAGGCGTCCCTGCGCAACCTCGGCGCCTGCCTGCTGCGCTGCGACCTCGAGGTGGAGGAGCTGGTCTCCGCCCCCTTCGCCGCCGGCCTCGCGACGCTGGTGGAGGACGAGAAGCTGCTCGGCGCCACCGTGATCGACATGGGCGGGGGCACGACCAGCCTCGCCGTCTTCAGCGAGGGCCACCTGGTCCACACCGCGCAGGTCGCGGTCGGCGGCGGCCAGGTGACCAACGACATCGCGACGGTGCTGGCGACGCCCCTGACCCACGCGGAACGCATCAAGACGCTGCACGGGTGCGTGCATGGCGGCGCCGACGACGACCGCGAATTCCTCCCCGTCCCGCTGCTGGGCGAGGACGAGCACGCCATCGCGCGCATCCCGCGCAGCATGATCGTCAACATCATCCGCCCGCGACTCGAGGAAACCTTCGAGCTGGTGCGGGAGAAGCTGGACGCCGCCGGACTCGGCAAGGAAGGCGGCACGCGGGTCGTGCTGACCGGCGGGGCGAGCCAGCTCGTCGGCGCGCGGGAACTCGCCGCGCGCATCCTCGATCGCCAGGTGCGCGTCGGCCGGCCGCTGCCGGTGCGTGGACTCGCCGAAGCGGCGTCCGGCCCGGCCTTCGCGAGCGCCATCGGATTGCTGCTGTGGGGCGCCGGCGAAGGCCGCCCCGTGCTCGACATCGCGCCGGGCCCGGCCCGCGCCGGCGGCACGTTCCGCCGCTTCGTCAACTGGGTGAAGGACCGCGTGTGATGCGAACCCTCGCCACGAATCGAACCGACCGCGTAGAGAATCATCAGGAGGCCCGCCCATGACCCTGAACCTGACGGTGCCGCAGAGCGCGCACACGGATTTCAGCCCGCGGATCACGGTCGTCGGTGTCGGCGGCGGTGGCACGAACGCGGTCAACAACATGATCGCGATGGGACTCGACGGGGTCGAATTCCTCGTCGCCAACACCGACAGCCAATCGCTCTTCCATTCGCGCGCGGAACGTCGCGTGCAGCTCGGCCCGCACCTGACGCAGGGCCTCGGCGCCGGCGCGAAGCCCGAGATCGGCCGCGCCGCCGCGGAAGAGGCGATGGAGGAACTCGCGCGCCACATCGAAGGCGTGCACATGATCTTCATCACCGCCGGCATGGGCGGCGGCACGGGCACCGGCGCGGCGCCGGTGATCGCGCGGATGGCGCGGGAGCGCGGCATCCTCACCGTCGGCGTGGTGACCAAGCCCTTCGACTTCGAAGGCCCGAAGCGCCGCAAGTTCGCCGATTCCGGCATCGAGGAACTGCAGTCCTTCGTCGATACGCTGATCGTCGTCCCGAACCAGAACCTGTTCAGGATGGCCAACGAACGCACCACCTTCCAGGAAGCGTTCAAGATGGCCGACAACGTCCTCTACATGGGCGTGCGCGGCGTGACCGACCTGATGGTCAACCCCGGCATGGTGAACCTCGACTTCGCCGACATCCGCACCGTCATGGCGGAGATGGGCAAGGCGATGATGGGCACCGGCGAGGCCGAGGGCGAGGACCGCGCCCGCAAGGCCGCCGAGGCCGCCATCAACAACCCGCTGCTCGAGGACATCTCGATGCAGGGCGCCCGCGGCGTGCTCATCAATATCACCGGCGGCTACGACATGACGCTGTTCGAGGTCGACGAGGCCGCGAACCGCATCCGCAAGGAAGTGGACGAGGACGCTAACATCATCTTCGGCACCTCCGTCGATGAGGACATGAACGGGCGCGTGCGCGTCTCCGTCGTCGCCACCGGCATCGACGCGGCGGTGAAGCAGGAAGCCGAGCGGCCGAAACTCGTCGCCGTGGGCGGCGGCGCGGCGGCGCCGGTCGCCGCGGTGGCGACGCAGCAGGTCGCGGCCGGAGCCATGGCCCGCGCGCCGCAATCCTTCGTCCGCCCCGTGGGCGCACCGGCCGTCGTGCCGACGATGCGCCCGGCGGTGGTCGAGGCCGCGCCCGACGCCGCCGAACCCGTCGCGGCGGACGCCCATGCCCCGGCGCAGCCGGCGATGATGGAGGCGCCGGTGGTCATGGGCCATCCCGCCGCGATGCCGGAACCCATGCCGGCCCCGCGCCATGCCGAGCCGGCGCGCACCGGCGCCGGGATGATGCGCGGCCTGTTCCAGAAGGCGACGGGCCTCGGCATCGGCGGCATGATGCGCCGCACCTTGCCGGAGGCGCCGGCCGCCGCCCCCGCCTCCCATGCGGTGCGGATGGAACCTTCCATGGTGCCGCAGGCGGCGGCGCCTGCCCGGCCGGCGGCCCGCGCGGCGCAGCCGGACGACATCGGCCTCGAGATTCCGACCTTCCTCCGGCGGCAGAGCAACAACTGAGGCTCCCACCGCCGCTTTTTCGCCGTTTTTTGCGTCGCAATAATTCAATCATATCAACGGCTTGCGGCGTAATATAGAGAAACAAGGCTTGAATGGCGCCCCGGATCGCAGAGTGCTTCTGTGATCCGGGGCGTTGTGCATCGCCGCATCAGCATTGCCGCAAGGCGACAGCAGTGATGCGGAGAGGCCGCCAAGGCCCCGGAAAGGCACGAGGCTGATGGACGGTTTTATCACGGTTGAAACGGGGCGGCGCAGGACGCTGAAGGCACCCATCGGGTGCGTCGGCACCGGCCTGCATTCCGGCCACCGCGTCAGCCTCACCCTCCGCCCGGCCGCCGCCGGCACCGGCATCGTCTTCCGCCGCACGGATCTCGGCGTCGAGATCCCGGCGCTGTTCGACGAGGTCAGCGACACCCGGCTCTGCACCGCGATCGGCGAAGGCGAGGCCCGCGTCGGCACCATCGAGCACGTGATGGCCGCCCTCGCCGGCACCGGCGTCGACGACGCGATCGTCGAGGTGGACGGGCCCGAAGTGCCGATCATGGACGGCTCGGCCGCCCCCTTCGTCTTCCTGATCGACTGCGCCGGCATCGTCGCCACCGCCGCCCCGCGCTCGGCCATCGAGGTGCTGCGCCCGGTCCGTGTCGAGGAACCGAACGGCGCCTTCGCCGAATTCCTGCCCTCCCGCGAGGCCGCCTTCGACGCCGAGCTCGAGATCGACTTCCCCAACACCGCGATCGGTCGCCAAACGACCACCATGCGCCTGTCGCCGCGCACCTTCCGGGAAGGGCTGGCCGATGCCCGCACCTTCACCCTGGCGGAGGACGTGGCCCGGCTGCGCGCCGCCGGCCTCGCCCAGG
Source organism: Neoroseomonas soli (assembly GCF_018129065.1). GTDB lineage: Bacteria > Pseudomonadota > Alphaproteobacteria > Acetobacterales > Acetobacteraceae > Neoroseomonas > Neoroseomonas soli. The sequence goes on from NZ_JAAEDM010000021.1 coordinate 15,575, forward strand.
GCGGCAGCCTGGCGAACGCCGTGGTGGTGGACGGGCCCATGATTCTCAACCCCGGCGGCCTGCGCCGCCCGGACGAGTTCGTGCGCCACAAGATGCTCGACGTGGTGGGCGACCTCGCCCTCGCCGGCGCGCCGATCCGTGGCCGCTTCCGCGCCTCCCGCTCCGGCCATGCGCTCAACAACCGGCTGCTCCGTGCCCTCTTCGCCGATGCCGCGGCGTGGCGCTACGCTGGCCTGCTGCCGATCATGGCCGAAGGCGTCACCGCCTCGCCCATGCGTGCCGCTGCCGCGCCGGCCGTCGCCTGACGGCGCCGGCTTGGCGGCCCCACCGCCGGGCGTGATATAGAGCGGCCCGACATGATGGCTGCACCGATGATTCGTCCGATCCTGCCCGTCCTTGCCATCATGCTGCTCGCCGGCTGCGGCGACAGTTGGCGATTCCAGCAAGGAACGGGCGCCGACCCTTCGCTCAACCGCAGTGCGGCGCCGGCCGATGCCGCGGACCAGACGCCCGAGGCGCTCTACGCCGCCGGCATGCAGGAACTGCGCGCCAACCGCTACCAGCGCGCCGTCGACCTGTTCGACGCGGTGGAGCGCGAGCACCCCTATTCGACCTGGGCCACCAACGCGAAGTTGATGGCCGCCTACACGGACTACTACCGGAACAGGTACACCGAGGCGATCGGCGCGCTGGACCGCTTCATCCAGCTCCATCCGGCGCATCGTGACATCGCCTATGCCTACTACCTGCGCGCGCTGGCGCAGTACGAGCAGATCAACGACGCCGAGCGCGACCAGCAGCAGACCGTCGTCGCCATGACGGCGCTGCAGGACGTGGTGAACCGCTTCCCCGACACCACCTATGCCCGCGACGCCCGGCTCAAGATCGACCTTGCCCGTGACCACCTGGCGGGGCGCGAGATGCATGTCGGCCGCTGGTACCAGCGCCAGGGCCTCTCCGGCGCCGCCATCGGCCGCTTCCGCCGCGTGGTCGAGGAATACCAGACCACCAACCACGTGCCCGAGGCGCTGCACCGCCTGACCGAGATCTACATCTCCCTCGGCCTGACGGAGGAAGCGCGGCGCACCGCCTCGGTGCTCGGCCACAACTACCCGGGCAGCCCCTGGTACCAGGATTCCTACGCGCTGCTCGTGGAAGGCGCCCGGCCGGCGTCCCAGGACCGGCCGGGTTTCGTCACCCGCGCCGTCAACTGGCTGTTCTGACGCAGGGCACGGCAGAACCGTGCTCTCGAGCCTCGCCATCCGCGACGTGGTGCTGATCGAGCGCCTGGACCTCCACTTCGGTCCGGGCCTCACAGCGCTCACGGGGGAGACGGGCGCAGGCAAGTCCATCCTGCTCGACAGCCTCGGCCTTGCCCTCGGCGCCCGCGCAGAAGCAGGCATGGTGCGCAGCGGGCAGGCCCAGGCGAGCGTCGCCGCCGCCTTCCACCCGCCGACCGGCCACCCCGCCTTCGACATCCTGCGCGAGCAGGGCATCGAGCCGGAGGAGGATCTGGTCCTGCGCCGCGTGGTGCAGGCCGATGGCCGCTCCCGCGCCTTCGTCAACGACCAGCCGGTCGGCGTGGCGCTGCTGCGCCGCCTGGGCGCCGCCCTGGTCGAGGTGCAGGGCCAGCACGAGCAGGTCGGCCTGGCCGACCCCGCCAGCCATGGCGGGTTGCTCGACGCCTTCGGCGCGCTGGAGCCCAGGCGCACCGCCGCGGCCGGGGCCTGGTCCGCCTGGCGCGCCGCCACCCGCCGCCTGGCCGAGGCCCGCGAGGCCATCGCCGCCGCGCAGCGGGAGGAGGAATGGCTCCGCCACGCCGTCGCCGAACTCAAGGACCTGAATCCGGAGGAAGGCGAGGAGGAAGCCCTCGCCACCGAACGCCAGCGCCTCCAGCAGGGCGAGCGCCGCGCCGAGGCCATCGCCGCCGCCATCGCCGAGCTGACCCCCCGCGACCGCCGCGCCGCCACCCCCGCCCGCGCGCTGCGCGAGGCCTCGCGCGCCCTCGAACGCCTGCCCCCGCCGAATGAGGACGCGCAACCGGCGCTGATCGCCCTTGCCGCCGCGCAGGACGCGCTGGCCGAGGCGGATGCCGCCCTCTCCCGCCTGATGAACGAGGGCGGGCCCGACCCGCGCCGGCTGGAGCAGGTCGAGGAACGCCTCTTCGCCCTGCGCGCCGCCGCCCGCAAGCATTCCGTCGCGGTCGTGGAACTGCCGGCGCTGGCCGCCGACCTGCGCGCCCGGCTGGAGGCGCTGGACGCCGGCTCCGGCCGCGTCGCCGCCCTGGAACGGGACGAGGCTGCGGCCCGCAAGGCCTACCTCGCCGCCGGCGCCGCGCTGACCGAGGCCCGCAAGGAAGCCGCCGCGCGCCTGGAGAAGGCCGTGGCGAAGGAACTGCCGCCGCTGAAGCTCGACCGCGCGCGCCTGTCGATCGAGGTCGCGGCGAAGGACGAAGGCGCCTGGGGGCCGGACGGGCAGGACCGCGTCACCTTCCTCGTCGCCACCAACCCGGGCCAGGCGCCAGGGCAATTGGCGAAGATCGCCTCCGGCGGCGAGCTTTCGCGCCTGATGCTGGCGCTCAAGGTCGTGCTCGCGCGCGGGTCTCCGGTGCCGACACTGGTCTTCGACGAGGTCGATTCCGGCATCGGCGGCGCCACCGCGGCCGCGGTCGGCGAACGCCTGGCGCGCGTGGCGGAACGGCTGCAGGTGCTGGTCGTGACGCATTCGCCGCAGGTCGCGGCGCGCGGCGCGGCACATCTGCGCGTCGCCAAGCAGGTGAAGGGCGGACGCGCGGAAACCACCGTGCATACCCTGCCCGAAGGCGAACGGCGCGAGGAACTGGCGCGCATGCTCGCGGGCGAACGGGTGACCGATGCGGCACGGGCGGCGGCGGAAAGCCTGCTCGCGGATGCGCGGTGAGGCGAAGCGCGGGGGAGGAGAACTTCCCCCGCTCCCTCTCCCTTCTCTGCGACTCCGCCCTCGCAGGAGGACAGCGCCGTGACGGTGCGGAGCGCGGCATCAGGCGATGCGCCGGCACTGCACGCGCTGATGATCGAACTGAACCGCGACCTGGGGGATTCCGTCGAACTGCTGACGGTCGCGAAGGTCGAAGCCGACCTCATCCAGGACGCCAGCGCCATCGTCATGGTGGCCGAGGCCACGGACGGCACGCTCGTCGGGTACGCCACCGCCCACCGCACCTATGAGACGGGGCATGCCGAGCACGGGCTCTATGTCGGCGACCTCTACGTGACGCCCGGGCACCGCCGGCAGGGTGCGGCCCGCGCGCTGCTCGCCACCCTCGCCCGCACCGGGCACGCCCAGGGAGCGCGGCATCTCTGGCTGACGGCGAAGGACGGCAATACCGCCGCACACGCCTTCTACCGACGCCTCGGCGCTCGCGGGGAACGGGTCCTCGCCTTCGCTGTCGTGGAGCAGGATTTCCTCAACCTGGCCGCCGAGCAGCCGCGATGAGCGCACGCTGCCCTCCGCGCCACGCATGACGACGAGGGCGACGGCGTTCTACATCTCCCTCGGCGCCGAATCCGAAGGAGCCTTCGAGGGGCGGTTCCTCGTCGGCGCCGCCTACGAAACCCTGGCCGCGGAAGCCGAAGCATGACCGCCGACACCGCCCTGCGCGACCGCGATCCCGCCTCGCTGACCGAGGCCGAGGCCAGGCACGAACTCGCCGCGCTTGCGCGGGAGATCGCGCACCACGACGCGCTCTACCACGGCAAGGACGCGCCCGAGATCACCGACGCGGAATACGACGCGCTGGTGCTGCGCAACCGCGCCATCGAGGCGCGCTTCCCGGCGCTGATGCGCGAGGACAGCCCATCCCGCCGCATCGGCGCCGCCGTCGCGGAAGGCTTCGCCAAGTCGCGCCACGGGGAGCCGATGCTCTCCCTCAACAACGTCTTCTCGAAGGACGAGTTCGGCGAGTTCTGCGCTTCCATCCGCCGCTTCCTCGGCCTGGCTGCGGAGGAGCCCCTGCCCTTCGTCGCCGAACCCAAGATCGACGGCCTCTCGATCAACCTGCTTTATGAGAACGGCACCTTCGTGAAGGGCGCGACGCGCGGCGACGGCACGGAAGGGGAAGACGTCACGCAGAACTTGCTGACGCTGCGCGACCTGCCGCGGAAGCTGCATGCCCCCCACCCCGCCCGCATCGAGATCCGCGGTGAGGTCTTCATGGACAAGGCGGAATTCCTCGCCTTCCGTGCCGCGCAGGAGAAGGCGGCGGAGGAACGCGAACAGCGCCGCGCGCGCGGGGAGAAGCTCGGCGATGCGATCGTCGTTCCCGCCAACCCACGCAACGCCGCGGCCGGTTCGGTGCGCCAGCTCGACCCCCGCATCACCGCGTCCCGGCCGCTGAAGCTCTTCGCCTACGCCATGGGTGCCGCGAGCGAGCCTCCCGCCGACAGCCATCACGAATTCCTCGCGCGGTTGAAGCACTGGGGGTTCGCGGTGAACCCGCTCTCGAAGCGGCTCGCCAGCGAGCAGGACGCTGCCGAATTCCAGCGGAGCATCGGCGAGCAGCGCGCCTCGCTCGGCTACGACATCGACGGCGTCGTGTACAAGATCGACCGGCTCGACTGGCAGCGCCGCCTCGGCTTCGTAGGCCGCGCGCCGCGCTGGGCCACCGCGTGGAAGTTCCCGGCGGAGCAGGCGACGACGAGGCTGCTCGACATCGAGATCCAGGTCGGCCGCACCGGCGCGCTGACGCCGCGCGCGGTGATGCAGCCGGTCACCGTCGGCGGTGTCGTCGTCCGCCACGCCACGCTGCACAACGAGGACGAGATCGCGCGCAAGGACGTTCGCATCGGCGACACCGTCATCCTCCAGCGCGCCGGCGACGTGATCCCGCAGATCCTCGGCGTGGTGCCGGAAAAGCGCCCGGCGGATGCGGTGCCCTTCGCCTTCCCGACGACTTGCCCCGTCTGCGGCAGCCACGCCATCCGCGACGGCGAGGACGTGGTGCGCCGCTGCACCGGCGGCCTGGTCTGCGCCGCGCAGACGGTGGAACGGCTGAAGCATTTCGCCTCCCGCCGCGCGATGGATATCGAGGGGCTGGGCGAGGAGAACATCCAGAAGCTCTTCGACGAGGGCCTGGTGCGCAGCCCTGCGGATATCTTCCGCCTGGCGCAGCAGGCCGATCGCATGCGGCAATGGGAAGGCTGGGGCGCTCGATCGAAGAAGGCCGAGGACGCGCGCAAGGTCCAGAAGCTGCTCGATGCGATCGAGGCGCGCCGCAACGTGCCGCTGGAGCGCTTCATCTTCGCCCTCGGCATCCGCCGCATCGGGGAACAGAACGCCAAGCTGCTCGCGCGCCACTACCACACGCTGGAGGAATGGCGCGCGAAGATGATCGCGGCCCATGTCATCGGCTCCGAAGCGCGCGAGGAACTCGGCTCCATCCAGGGCATCGGCCCCGCCATCGCCGAGGAACTGGTCGAGTTCTTCGCGGAGCCCCGCATGCTCGCCGCTCTCGACGACCTGGCGCGCGAGGCCCCGCCCCTTCCCGCCGAGGCCGCTGCCGCCACCGACAGCCCCTTCGCCGGCAAGACCATGGTCTTCACCGGCACGCTGGAGACCATGACGCGCGACGAGGCCGAGGCGCAGGCGGAGCGCCTGGGCGCCAAGGTCACCAAGTCGGTCTCGAAGAAGACGGATTTCGTCGTGGTTGGCGCCGATGCCGGTTCCAAGGCGACGAAGGCGGCCGAACTCGGCGTCCGCACCCTGACCGAAGCCGAATGGCGCGACATGGCGGCCTTCTGACCCATGTCCGCGCAGATGCGGCCCCTCGGCGCTCCAGCCCAATTCCCCAAGGAAGGGAGGGGGTTCGGGGGAGGTTCCCCTCCCCCGGCCTTCCTCCCTTGCAACGCGCCCGCCGCCCCGCCCCCTGTTCCGCCGGGATCCCGCGAACTGGCGGGAAGGCCGCTCGCAGCCCCGGGGCAGGGTCCCAACAAGGAACACGCCATCAACCCCGCTGATCCTCCGCATCAGGCCTATGCGTTGGACCGATGGGCCGCCTGTGCGCCATCAAAGCGCGCATGATGCCCGTCGATCCCAACCTGCTTGCCGGATACCTCCTCGCCTGCGTCGTGCTGGTGCTGACGCCCGGGCCGGACATGGCCTTCGTGCTGGGCCAGACGCTCTCGGGCGCGGCGCGGCGCGGATGGGCGGCGACCTGCGGCATCCTCACGGGTGCGGCGGTGCACATCCTGGCGGCCGCAGCCGGCGTGGCCGCCCTGGCGGCCGCGCATCCGGGACTGTTCACGGCGCTGCGCATCACCGGCGCAGCCTACCTGCTCTGGCTCGGCTTCCATGCCATCCGCGCGGCGCTGCGCGGGGAAGGCGGGCTCGGGGATGGCGGCGCGCCGTCGGTCAGCCTCGGCGCGGCGTATCGGCAGGGATTCCTGACCAACCTGCTGAACCCCAAGGTCGGTCTGTTCTTCCTCGCCTTCGTGCCGGTTTTCGTGGACCCGTCGCGCAGCCCGGCCTGGGTGCAGATGCTGATCCTCGGGCCGCTGCTGCCGCTGATGTCCATTCCCTTCTTCGCCGTGCTGATCGCGGGCGCCGGGCGCATCGCGCAGCGGCTGCGCGCCTCCTCCGCCGGCCGCTGGCTGGATGGCGCGGCGGGGACGCTGTTCCTCGGGCTCGGCGTCAGGCTGCTGGCGGGCGCTCCGCGCTGAACAGCGCGTCCAGCCCGGCCCGCATCAGGGCGACCGGGTCGCGGCCGGGCCCCTCGCTGACCGTCGCGATGTGGCTGCCTGGCAGGACCAGGTGGCGCGCGCCGGGGATCAGGGCGCTCTCCACCGGCACCAGCCCGTCATTCGGGCCGTGGCCGCGCCGCTCCATCCATTGCGCGGCGGCCAGGTGCAGCCGTTCGCGCCCGCGCGCCGAACCCTCGCGCACCTCCGTCGCCAGGCAGGCGACCGGCAGGGCGGCCAGCAGCCGGGCGACGGGTTCCGCCGCCGCCGCCATCCAGAGGCGACGGACACCGGTCGTCAGGTCCCGCACCCCTTCGCTCGAGCCGATGCGCAGCAGCCGCGCCAGGCCTCCGGCCGCGGCCTCGAGCGGCTTCGCCCCCATCACCGCATCGGCCACGGGGCTGCCGTAGAAGGGCGACTGCATGGCGAGGAAGCCGATGCAGCGCGCCTGCGCTTCCAGGTCCAGCAGCGCGGCCAGCGTCTCGAGGCCGCCCTTGCTGTGCGCGATGATCAGCGCGGGGCGGGGATCGTCGAGCAGCACGACACGCAGCCGGGCGGCATTGGCCGAGACGGGCTCGGCCGTTTGCAGCGGCACCACGGCGGTATCCGCGCCCTGCGCGACGAGCCAATCGCGCAGCGGCTGCATGTAGTCCAGGCCGAAGGGGCGCAGCGCGGCGACGACCTCGCCCATGAGGCCGTAGACGAGCAGGACGCGGCGCCCTTGAAGGGTCATGGGGAAGACGGGGGGAAGAGAACTTCCCCCCGAGCCCCCCAACCTTCCTTGTCTCTTGGGAACTGACTTCCGAGGTCAGTCTCCAAGAGACAAAGAAGGGAGGGGGGGCGGGGGAGGTTCTCCTCCCCCGCGACTTTCACACCGCCGCGCATGCGCCCCTCAACCAGTCCAGCGTCACCTCGTCCACCAGCGGCGCCACCTCTGCCAGCACCCGCGCGTGGTAGGCGTTCAGCCACTCCCGTTCCGCCGTCGTGAGCAGTGCGGGCTCGATCAGCGCGCACTCGAACGGCGCCAGGGTCAGCGTCTCGAACTGCAGGAAGGGCTTCGTCGCCGCGGGCAGTTCCGCCGGCACCACGAGCAGCAGGTTCTCGAGCCGGATGCCGTATTCGCCCGTGGCGTAGAAGCCCGGCTCGTCGGACAGGATCATCCCCTCCCGCAACGGCACCACGCGCGCCGTGCGGCTGAAGGCCACCGGCCCCTCATGGACCGAGAGGAAGGACCCGACCCCGTGCCCCGTGCCGTGGTCGTAGTCGAGCCCTTCATCCCACAGCGCGCGCCTGGCCAGGGCATCGAGGTGCGGGCCCGCCACGCCCGTGGGGAAGCGCGCCGTCGCCAGCGCGATGTGCCCCTTCAGGACGCGCGTCACGCGTTCCTTCACCGCGGCGGGGGCCGCACCGGGCCCGGTCCAGAGCGTGCGGGTGATGTCGGTGGTGCCGTCGAGGTACTGGCCGCCGGAATCGATCAGGTAGACCTCGTCCGGCGCGATGCGGCGATCGGTCTCCGGCATGGCGCGGTAATGGACGATCGCGCCGTGCTCTCCGGCGCCGGAGATGGCGGGGAATGATTCGCCGCGGAACCGCTCGCCGTCCTGGCGGAAGGCCAGGAGTTGCGCGGCGGCCGACATCTCGGTCAGCCCGCCTTTCGGCGCCTCGGCCGCGAACCAGGCGAGGAAGCGCGCCATCGCCGCCGCATCGCGCCGGTGCGCGGCGCGCGCGCCGTCGCGCTCCACCGCGTTCTTGCAGGCGCGCGGCATGCGGCAGGGGTCTTCCCCGGCGCTGATCTCGGCGCCGGCCTCCCGCAGCCAATGGGTGAACCAGGCGGGCGTGGCCTCGGCATCGATGCGCACGCGGCGGCCGCGCAGGGCATCGAGCGCCTGGGGCAGTTCCGACCGTGGGCGCACGACGACATCGTTGCCCAGATGCACGCGCGTCTCCGCCGGCACCTTCCGCGGATCCATGAAAAGATCGACCCGCGCATCGGCATGCAGCAGCGCGAAGCCGAGGGCGAGCGGCGTATGCGCCAGGTCCCCGCCGCGGATGTTGAGCAGCCAGGCGAGCGAATGCGCATCGGCGAGGACCGCCGCCTCCTCCTGCGCATCGCGCAGCGTGGCGGCGGCCTCGGCGCGCTTCTCGGCGGAGGGCTTGCCGGCGAACTCGATCGGATGCGGCACCGCCTCGGCCATGGGCGCGGCGGGGCGGTCGGCCCAGACGGCGTCCAGCGGGTTCGCGGTGAGCGGCACGAAATGCAGGCCTGGGACGGTCAGACGCTCGATCGCCGAGGCGGCGTGCAGCCATGGATCGTAGCCGATGGCGAGGTCCTGGGCGTGGGCCTTCAGCCACTCCGCCGGCGGTTCCTCGGTGACATGGCGGCACTCCCAGAGGCTGCCGTCGGTCTGGGCACGGACCTGCAACGTGTAGCGGCCATCGGTGAAGACGGCAGCACGGTCCGGCAGGACGATGGCCATGCCGGCCGAGCCGGTGAAGCCGGTCAGCCAGGCCAGGCGCTCGCCCGAGGGCGGCACGTATTCGCCGAGATGCTCATCGGCGCGGGGCACGATAAAGCCCTGGACGCCGGCCTCGGCGAGGCGGGCACGGAGGGCGGCAAGGCGTTCGGAGGGGGTCAGGGCTGTGATCCTTGTCACCGCAAAATTGCATCCATCCACAGGTAACCACGCATCTCACGCATATCTCAGCCGTGTCCTTCGCGCATCACCTGTGGCGCACGTGCACCTATATGACTGCCAAGACATGTAGGCCGGCATCGAAACAGCCCGCCGGCACCGCGAGGGAAAACTAGCCATGGACACCGCCATCACCAAGGCCGAGGCCGCCCTGCTGCTGCCCGCCACCACCATCTCCTCCCGCCGCATGGCGGAGGTCGAGCGCATCCGCCTCGCCGCCATCACCGCGCGCGATGCCGCGATCGCCGATGGCATCCGCCGCGGCGTGCGCGCCGTGGGCCGCGTGATCGAGGCGCTGGTCCGCGCCGTCGTCACCTTTCCGGCCCGGGTCGATACCTACAACGCGCTGCGCTCCCTGTCCGACCGCGAGTTGCAGGATATCGGCATGACGCGCTTCGACATCGGGCGGGTCTTCGAGCCCGGCTTCGATCCCCGCCCGGCCAACGACGCCGGCCAGCGCCGCGCCACCCGCGCGGCCTGACCGGGTTCCGCGGGGCCGCGGTTCCCCCCTCGCCGCGGCCCCGCCCCCACCTTCACCGGGGGGCGCGCAGCCCTTAGCCTCCGGGAGAACGGAGGAAGGGTTCCCACGATGCGCCTCGGCCTGTTCATGATGCCGCTGCACCCACCGCAGCGGCCGATGCACGAAACCCTCGCCGAGGACACCGAGAAGTCGCTGCTGGCCGACCGGCTGGGCTTCGACGAGCTGTGGGTGGGCGAGCATTTCTCCGCCACGTCCGAGCCGATCGCCTCGCCGCTGATGTTCATGGCGGGGCTGATCCACCGCACGCGCCTGACCTTCGGCACCGGCGTCATCAACCTTCCCAACCACCACCCCGCCATCGTCGCCGCCGAGGTCGCGCAGTTCGACCACATGTCCGGCGGCCGGCTGCTGTTCGGCATCGGCGCCGGGGGGCTTGCCTCGGATTTCGAACTCTTCGGCGACATCGAGCCGATCGAGCGCGGCAAGCGCATGCTGGAATCCATCGCCACGATCCAGGCGATCTGGGGCAGCAACCCGCCCTACGAGATCGAAGGCCGCACCTGGCCGATCCGGCTGACGCGCACGGTGCTGCCCGAATACGGCGTCGGCTTCATGCCGAAGCCGTTTCGGCCGGGCGGGCCTTCCATCCACATCTCGGCGCGCCAGCCGGAGAGCTACGGCGTGACCGTCGCGGCGGCGCGCGGCTGGGGCGTGATCAGCGCGAACTTCGTCGCGCACCGCGTCCTCGCCGGGCACTGGCGCAGCATGGCGAAGGGGCTGGCGGAAGCCGGCCGGCCCGTGGACGGATCCAACTGGCGCGTCGCACGCAACCTCGTCATCGCCGCGACCGACGCCGAGGCGCAGGCCCGCGCCACCGCACCCGAAGGCGCCACGCGCTACTACTTCGACTACCTCGGCAGCCTGGCGAAGCGCGCCGGCCTCGCCGCCACCATGACGCCGCGCGACGACATGGACCCGATGAGCGCCACGCCCGAGGACATGATCGAAGCCTGCGTCATCAGCGGCAGCGCGAAGACCGTGCTCGACCGCCTGGTGGCGCTGCGCGAGGAGGTCGGCCCCTTCGGTCACCTGCTGATGCCGGGCCTGGATTGGTCCGGCGTCAATGCAGCCTGGGAAGCGGAATCGATGCGGCGGCTGGCCGAGGAGGTGATGCCGAAGCTGCGGCGGCACCTGGCCGCGACGGAAGCGCGTGAACCTCTCGGGACAACGGCCTGATCGGTTCAGGGGCGCTCCGGCGCGGCGGCAAGCAGTTCCGCGCCGCTCCAGACAGCCATCGCGCCGAATGCCAATCCGCAGGCTGCATACAGGACGAGGTTCGACCAATAGGCCAGCGGCTGCTCGGCACGGCCTGCGCTGCCGCCCCGGCGCGGGAAAACGCCCCGGCGCAGCGCATCGAAGACGACAAAGGCGAGTAAGGCGGTCATCGGCGCGGCCAGGAACAGGCTGATCAGCCAGCGGCCGTAGCCCTGTTCCGCGACCGCCGCGAGCCCGCCATAGAGAAGCCCGCCGAGCGCGGCGACCAGCACCGCGGTCCTGGCCAGCCGCCGCAGCATCGTTCCGATGTCTTCGTACATTCCGCGAGGATCGGCGAGGACAGCCACCCCTTCAATCCGTCCGCGCCCCGGAACCGGGGCCGGATGCTTCGCGGCGGCGCATATTCACGAATTGCTAACCTGCGCCGCGCAGGCTGAGACGATGCAGGTGGCCCTCAACGCCTCGGTCCAGGGGATGCAGCGCGCGACGGAACGCCTTGCCGACGCCGCCACGGTCATCGCCGATCCGACACCGGGCAGCGCCCGCGGCGCGGACCCCTCGCCCGCGCCGCCGACCGGCAACCAGGGCCTGACCGCCGCCCAGGCCAGCGGCGACCTCGAACGCGCATTCGTGGATGTGATCCAGGCACGGCGCGCCTATGAGGCGAACGCAAAGGCCCTGGAACGCAACGCCGAAACCGAACGCGCCCTGCTCAGCCGCGGCGCCTGAGCACCAGCGTCGTCCACGGCCCGACATCGATCCGCCGTTCCAGCACCAGCCCCTGGCGGCGATGGGCGGCCAGCACCATCCGCGCCTGCGTGCCCAGCAGCCCCGCCAGGATCGCGGTTCCGCCCGACGCCAGATGGAGCGCCAGGTCCCGCGCCATGGCGCAGAGCGGCCGTGCCAGGATGTTCGCGAAGATCAGTTCGTAGCGCGCGCCCTTCATCATGCGCGGCTTCCAGCCATCGGCCAGGATGCTGCGCATCCGCCGCGGCCCGAGGCCGTTCATCCGCGCATTCTGGTCGCAGACGCGCACGGACCAGGGCTCGATATCCGTCGCCAGCACGCGACAGGGCACCGTCTTCGCCGCCGCCATCGCCAGGATGCCGGACCCGCTGCCGAGGTCACACACCGTCCGCGGCCGCCGATGCGCGATCGCCTCATAGGCGCGCAGGCAGCCCTGGGTCGAGGCGTGTTCCCCGGACCCGAAGGCCAGCCCCGCATCCAGCTTCAGCACCACGCGGCCATGGGTGCGCGGGTCCGGCACATGCGTCGGCCGGATCAGGAAGCGCCGGCCGACCGGCATCTCGGGGAAGGCCTGTACGGTGCGGGCGAGCCAACCTTCCGCCTCGACCGGGGAAACCTGCACGATGGGCGGCTCGATGCCCGCGACGGCGGCGGCGAGCGCCAGCGCGGCGTCCAGTTCGTCATCATGCGCGCCGGCCTCGCGCACGCCCTCGATGCGCCAGGTGTCGGTCGGCTCGTCGCGGAAATAGGCGACGGTGGTGCAGACCTGTTCAAGCGCCGCCTCGAAGACCGGCACGGCGTGTTCCGGCAGCCCGTCGATCACCAGGGCTTCCAGCGGTTCCGCCCGGCGGCGCGACAGCGCGCCTGGGGCATCGGGGCCCGAGGGTCTCATCGGGTCTTCTCCACGAAACTGTCCAGCAGGCGCTTTGATCCCGCCTTCTCGAAATCGATGTCGAGGCGGTTCTCCTCGATCGCGGTGATGCGGCCGTAGCCGAACTTCTGGTGGAAGATGCGCTCGCCGACCGAGAAATTGCCGGTCGCGGCGGGGCGTTCCTTCACTTCCCAGGCGCCGGCCTCGATCATCCGCCGCGGACGCATCCCGTACAGCCCGCCGCCGGCGAAGACCGAGGCATGGCTGCGCGCTTCCCGCTGCGCGCCGCCCTCGACGATGATCTCGCCCACCGGCAGTTCATCGAGGAAGCGAGACGGCAGCGAGGACTGCCAGTTGCCGTAGATGCGCCGGTTCGCCGCATGGCTGATCACCGCGACGCGCCGCGCACGGGTGATGCCGACGTACGCAAGGCGCCGTTCTTCCTCCAACGCCTTCTCGCCGCCTTCGTCGAGCGAGCGCTGGGACGGGAACAGCCCTTCTTCCCAGCCCGGCAGGAAGACCATGTCGAACTCGAGGCCCTTGGCCCCGTGCAGCGTCATCAGCGAGACGCGCTCGCCTTCCGCCGCGTCGTCGTTCTCCATCACCAGGGAGACGTGTTCGAGGAAGCCGGCCAGGTTCTCGAACTCGCCCATGGCGCGCACGAGTTCCTTCAGGTTGTCGAGCCGCCCCGGCGCATCGGGCGACTTGTCCTGCTTCCACATCTCCGCGTAGCCGGATTCATCGAGCAGCGTCGCGGCCATCACCACATGGCCTTCCGCGCCGGCCATGGCGCGCCAACGTTCGAAGCCGCGCAGCAAGTCCTGCAACGCCGCGCGCGCCTTGGCCTGCTTGATCGCGCCCGTTTCCAGCGCGCGCGCGGCAGCCAACGACAGCGGCAGCGATTCCGCCCGCGCGATGGCGTGCATCGACTGCATCGCGGTGTCACCGAGGCCGCGCTTCGGGGTGTTCACAATGCGCTCGAAGGCCAGGTCGTCCGCCGGCTGCCCCACGACGCGGAAATAGGCTAGCGCGTCGCGGATCTCCTGCCGCTCGTAAAAGCGCGCGCCGCCGACGACGCGATAGGGAATGCCGAGGACGATCAGCCGTTCCTCGAAGGACCGCGTCTGGAAGCCGGCGCGCACGAGGATCGCGACCTCGCCGAGCGAGAAGCCCTCACGCCGCGCGGCCTCGATGCGTTCGCCGACCATGCGCGCCTCTTCCTCGCTGTCCCACAGCGAGACGACGCGCACCTTCTCCCCTTCCGCATCCGCGCGCCCGGGGCGCAGCGTCTTGCCGAGGCGGCCGGTGTTCTTCGCGATCAGCCCGGAGGCGGCGGCGAGGATGTGGCGCGTGGAACGGTAGTTGCTCTCCAACCGGACGATCTTCGCGCCGGGGAAGTCTTTCTCGAAGCGGAGGATGTTCTCGATCTCCGCCCCGCGCCAGGAATAGATCGACTGGTCGTCGTCACCGACGCAGCAGATGTTCCGGTGCCCCTGGGCGAGCAGCCGCAGCCAGTAGTACTGCACCAGGTTGGTGTCCTGGTACTCGTCCACCAGGATGTAGCGGAAGCGGCGGTGGTAGTCGGCGAGGACCTCCGCATTGTCGCGCAGCAGGTTCACGACATGCAGCAGCAGGTCGCCGAAGTCGCAGGCGTTCAGCGCCTTCAGACGGTCCTGGTAGGCGGCGTAGATCTCGGTGCCGCGGCCATTGGCGTAGTCGGAATCCTCGGCGGGCGTGACGGCCTCGGGCGAGAGGCCGCGATCCTTCCAACGCTGGATCACCGCCATCATCCCGTTCGGCGGCCAGCGTTTCAGGTCCAGGCCGATGGCTTCCATCACCTGCTTGAGCAGCCGCGTCTGGTCATCGACATCGAGGATGGTGAAGTTCGACGTCAGCCCCACCAGCTCCGCGTGCCGCCGCAGCATGCGCGCGGCGAGCGCATGGAAGGTGCCGAGCCACAGCCCTTCCGCCGGCTGGCCGAGGATGGCGGAGACACGTTCCCGCATCTCCCGCGCCGCCTTGTTGGTGAAGGTGACGGCAAGCACCTGCGACGGGTATGCCTTCCCCTGCAGCAGGATATGCGCGAAGCGCGTCGTCAGCACGCGCGTCTTGCCGGTGCCCGCGCCGGCGAGCACCAGCAGCGGCCCGTCCACCGCCTCGACCGCCGCGCGCTGCTCGGGGTTGAGGCGGACGAGGTAGTCCGCGCCGCTCACTGGCAGTTGCCCACCGAGCCGGCGGCGCAGATCCGCCGGCCGTCCGTCCATCGCGCGCCGCCGAGCTGCGCACCGGAGAGGTTGGCGCCGGAGAGATTCGCCCCGGTCAGGTCGGCATCCGTCAGGTCCGCGCGGAACAGGGTCGCGCGCCGCAGGTCCGCCCCGGCCAGCACGGCCCGCTGGAGGTTCGCGCGGGTGAAATCCGTCTGGCGCAGATTGGCTCGCGAGAGATCCGCCCCCGACAGGTTCGCCGAGACGAAGCGCGCCTCGATCCCGTCCGCCTCGACCAGCTTCGCCTCCCGCAGCGTCGCGCGCTGGAAGGAAGCGTCGCGCAGCATCGCGCGGGAGAGTTCGGCCCTGTCCAGGTCCGCCTCGTCGAGCAGACATCGTCGCCACACCACTTCGGGCGCGGGGGGATCGGTGCAGCCGGCCAGGGCCGGCCCTGCGAAAAGGACCAACCCCGCGAGCAGGGTGAGGAGCGAGGATGGCGTACGCACGCCATGGCATATAGAACCTGAGGCGAAGACCTCCAACCGGCCGGGACGTTCCATCCTGTCACCGCTGCGATTCCTGGAATGGTCCGCCCGGCAGGGTGGCACGCTGCTCGCCGTGGGAATCTTCGCCGGGCTGTTCATACCGCCGCTGGCGGCGCTGTTCCGGGACGTCGTGACGATCACCGTCGCCGGGCTGATGACGCTGGTGCTGCTGCGGGTCGATCCGGCGCAGGTCTTCGGCTACCTCCGCCGCCCCATGCTGGTGGCGGCGCTGACCGCCTGGCTGCTGCTGATCTGCCCGCTGCTTGCCTATGCCGTGGCGATGGGGACAGGGCTCGACGGGCCGCTCGGCGCGGCGCTGGTGATCAGCGCGACGGGCTGCGCGGCGACATCCTCCCCGGCTTTCGCGCGGCTTGTGGGGCTGGATGGGGAGATCTCGCTGGTCGTCGCCGTGGTCACCACGCTGCTGATTCCCTTCACCGCGCCGCCGCTGGCGTTGGGGCTGATGGGGATCGACCTCGCCATCTCGCTGACCGGGCTGATGACGCGACTGGCGCTGGTGGTGGGCCTGCCCTTGCTGATTTCCATCGCCATCCGCCGCGCGGTCGGGGCCGCGACGCTGAACCGCGTCGGTCCGGCGGTCGATGGCGCGGTGGTCTGGCTGGTGGTGCTCTACGGCTTCGGCGTGATGGACGGGATGCTGGCCAGGCTGATGGTCGAGCCGGCATGGATGCTGGGCGGGCTGGCGCTGGCCTTCGCCGGGAATTTCGGGCTGAACATCGCCACGGCGCTCGCCTTCGCGCCGGCCGGGAAGCGGCTGTCGCTGGCGGCGGGGCTCCTCTCGGGCAACCGGAACATGGCGCTGTATCTCGCCGTGCTGCCGGCGGCGACGGATGAGCGGATCCTGCTGTTCTTCGCGCTGTGCCAGTTCCCGCTGTTCCTGAGCCCGTTCCTGCTCAGGCCGGTGTATGCGCGGTTAAGGCCGGGCTGAGGCGCGATGTCGTTCAGCGGATGACCTGATCCGCCTCCGCCAGCAGATCAGGCGGGACGGTGACGCCGATCCTGGCCGCCGTCGCGAGGTTGATCACGAGTTCTCGCCGCGTGATGAACTCGACCGGCAGGTCGCCGGGACTGGCGCCCTTCAGGATCCTGTCCACGATGGCCGGAATGCGCCGCCAGGTGTCCGTGACCGTGGTGCCGTAGGTGATCAGCCCGCCGGCATCGCGCATGCCGCCCGGGAACAGCGTCGGGATGCGGCGCGCCGCTGCGGCCTCTGCGATCAGTCTGCGGTGTGCGAAGGCGAGCGGCAGTTCCAGCACCAGCACGACCTGCGCGCCTTGTGCCTGCATGGCCCCGAGCGCGCCATCCGCATCGGGAACCGCACCCTCCGTAGTCGGACGCGCGAGCTTGATGAGCTGGGGCCGCAGGCCAACGGCCTCCGCAGCGGCGATGTTCGCCCTGTCGATCGGCGCCATCCCTGACGCATCGGCACCGGGGATGGTGTGGTCGCTGAGGATCCCGACGCGCTCGACCCCCGGCAGCGCGCGCTTCAGCAACTCCATCTGCCGGTTCGCCTGCCGCGGGTCGAGGCTGGTGACGCCCGTGACATTGCGGCCCGGCCGCTCCACCGAGGCCACCAGCCCGAGGGCGACAGGATCCGTGACGATGGAAAAGATGACGGGAATCCTGTCCGTGGCCCGCTGGGCCGCCCGCGATGCCGGCCCGCCCAGCCCGACGAGGATGTCGCAGCGATCCTGTACCAGGCCCGCCGCGAGGCCCGGCAGCCGGTCCAGCACGCCCTGCGCGAAGCTGAACTCCACCCGGATGTCGCGCCCTTCGACACTGCCCAGCGCCGCAAGATCCTGAACGAAGTCGCGCCTGATGGTGTCGCTCAGCGGCCCGGGCCCGCCATTCACGAGGAAGCAGACGCGGGGCACGGCGCTTCCCTGCGCGCGCGCCCTTGCCGCAGGGGTCGCCGAGCAAAGCACCGCGGCCGCCGCGAGCAGATGCCTGCGTTCCATGCCCGTCTCCCCGCATCGGCGTGCCGATGGCGCGTTCCAGGATAAGCGCCGCGATGGCCGTTGCGCGAACGGAATCGAATTGCGGCGCCCTGGCCGGGGCCAGGGCGGCTCCCGTTCGCCCTGGCTCACGGAAATCGTTCTAGGTTATTGTTTTTGTGAGCATCTTCACCCGACCAGGTGATTGCACCTGATCGGGATCTGCTTTAGCCGACCGCCTTCGGCCGCGCCCCCAGGATATGCGCGATCGCGTAGGTCAAATCCGGCCGGTTCAGCGTGTAGAAGTGGAACTCGTCCACGCCGTTGGCCTGCAACAGCCGCACCTGTTCGGCCGCCACCACCGCGGCGACCATGCGGCGCGTCTCGACGTCCTCGTCCAATCCTTCGAACAGTTGCCCCATCCAGGCCGGGACACTGGCGCCGCACATCGCCGAGAACTTCGCCACCTGCTGGAAGTTCGACACCGGCAGGATGCCCGGCACGATCGGCACGGTGATGCCCTTGGCCAGGCAGCGGTCGAGGAAGCGCAGATAGACCTCGGTATCGAAGAAGTACTGCGTGATCGCCCGCGTCGCCCCGGCGTCGATCTTGCGCTTGAGGAAATCGAGGTCCGCCTCGGCCGAGACCGCCGCCGGATGGGTTTCCGGATAGGCGCCGACGCTGATCTCGAAATCCCCGATGCGCTTCAGGCCGCGCACCAGGTCCTCCGCCTGGGCGTAGCCGCCCGGATGCGGGGTGTAGGTGGAAGCCCCCGCCGGCGGGTCGCCGCGCAGGGCGACGATGTGGCGCACCCCGGCTTCCCAGTAGCGGCGGGCGACGGCGTCCACCTCCTCCCGCGTCGCGCCGACGCAGGTCAGGTGGGCGGCCGGCGTCAGGGAGGTTTCCTCGACGATGCGCGAGACGATGTCGTGGGTGCGTTCCTGCGTGGATCCGCCCGCGCCGTAGGTGACCGAGACGAAGCGCGGCGCCAGCGGCTCCAGCCGCCGGATGCAGGCCCAGAGCTGCTCCTCGAGCTTCTCGGTCTTCGGCGGGAAGAACTCGAAGGACAGGCGCGGGGCGGGCATCTCCGCCGGGGCGGGCAGGCCAGCCACACGGGGCCCGGTCAGCCAGCGGGCCAGGGTGCCGCTGAGGGGCTTGTTCATCGCGCTCGTTCCTCGTTGCATCGCGCCGCGCCGGGCGGAGCGGTCCTCTCGCCCGTCCCGGGCGGGCTGGCAAGACGTCGTGACATTCCGCGATAAAAGGCGTCCAACCCATGGCAAGCAGGCCGCGCCGGGCCGCCGTCCCGCTCCCTCCGGACCGGACCCGTTCGGAAAGCGGTTCCAAGGCTGGCCCAGACGCGGTATTTCGCCGGCATGAATCCCCCCGTCCTCACGAAGACGCGAAGCATGGCGTTCGCCTTCGCCCTGGTGGCACTCGCCGCCTGCGCGACGCGCCCGCCGGCGGACGACCCGGAGGCGCTGGCCGAGTTCCGCGAGACGAACGACCCCTTCGAACCCGCGAACCGCGCGATGTTCGAGGTGCATGAGGTCGCCGACCGCTTCGTCCTCCAGCCGGTCGCCGAGGCCTATCGCGACATCCTGCCCCAGCCGGTGCGCAACGGCATCCGCAATGCGCTCGGCAACCTGCGCGCGCCCGTGATCCTGGCGAACGACCTGTTGCAGGGGAACTTTTCCCGCGCGCGGATCACCCTCGGGCGGTTCATGGTGAATTCCACCCTCGGGCTCGGCGGCTTCCTGGACGTGGCGCGGGAGTGGGGCGTGTCCGGCCATTCGGAGGATTTCGGCCAGACGCTGGCCGTCTGGGGTGCGGGGGAAGGCTTCTACATGTTCGTTCCCCTGCTCGGCCCCTCCAGCCCGCGCGACCTGGCCGGCCAGGGGGTGGACTTCGCCTTCAACCCGCTGACCTGGCTCGGCCAGGGGGCGGTGGTTGATGCCGCCGGCTGGACGCGACTCGGCCTGACGGTGGTGGACACGCGGGAGGCGCTGCTCGAACCGATCGACGCGGTGCGTTCCTCCTCGCTCGACCCCTATTCGACCCTGCGCTCGGCCTACCGCCAGCGCCGCGACTACGAGATCCGCAACCAGGAAGAGCGCGGCCGCGTTGTCGCCCCAGCGGGCACGACCGGCTTCGGCCAAGCCGTCACCGAACCCGCGCCACCGGCGGCCGAAACCCGGCCACGGTGACTCGGAATCGGCACAGAGCGACACATATGACGGCAATGACCAGACGGCTCCTCCTCTCCTCTCCCCTTCTCGCGGCAGCGGTGCTGATGCTGCCGCGCCGCGGCCGGGCCGAGATGGACCTCACCCGCGCCACGGGCTTCATCCAAGCCGCCGGCAACGAGCTGGTGGCGGCGATCAACGACCCGCGCCTCGGCCTGCCCGCGCGGCGGGACAAGGTGGCGGCCGTGCTGCGCCGGACCATCGACATCGAAGGCACCGGCCGCTTCATCCTCGGCCGCTATGTCCGCCAGGCGACCCAGGCGGAGTTCGCCGAGTACATCCGCCTGTTCGATGACATCATCGTGCGCAACCTCTCGGCCCGGTTCGGGGAATATCACGGGGTGCGCTTCTCGCTCGGCCGCAGCCAGCAGCGGACCGAGGAGGACGCGCTGGTCAACACCATCGTCGAACGGCCGAACACGGCGCCCTTCGCGCTCGACTGGCGCGTCAGCGAGATCGGCGGCCAGCCCAAGGTGGTGGACGTGATCGCCGAGGGCACGTCCCTGCGGCTGACCACGCGCAGCGAATATGCCGCCGTCATCCAGCGCAATGGCGGCAAGGTGGCGCCGCTGCTGGAGGCGATGCGCAACCAGATCGCGCAACTGGCGGCGCGCGAAACACGGGGCTGACCCGGCGGGCTTGCGCGGAATCAATCCCGCGCACCCCGGACGGCTGATAGGGTGGCGCGTCGCTCCACTCCCTCCGGATCAGTCCCCATGGCCGATCACAGCCCGCCGCTCCGCGTCCAGGACCTCTTTGCCGCGCGCGCCGCCGAGGCCGAGCGGCGCCACGCCGAAGCGGAGGCCGCCGAGGCCCACAAGAAGGCCGAACTCGCCGCCTTCTCCGAACGTGTGCAGACCTACCAGATCACCGACGAGGACCGCGAACGCGCCCTCGCGCGCATCCGCAAGGCCTTCGCGGCCGGCGAGCGCGAGCTGATGCTGCTGAAGTTCCCCTCGCTGCTGTGCGAGGATGGCGGGCGGCGCATCAACAACCACCTGGAAGGCTGGCAGGACACGCTGCCCGGCGTGCTCCACAAGGTCTACGAATGGTGGGAACGGGAACTGAAGGCGGGCGGCTTCACCTTCTCCGCCCGCATTATCGATTTCCCCGGCGGCGTGCCGGGGGATGTCGGGATCTTCATCGGCTGGCCGCAGAAGCTGGATTAGGCCTCAGACGCCGGCGCCGCCATCCGGCGGCTTGGCTTTCGCGCCCTGCACTGGCGCGCTGGCGGCAACTGGCGGTCTGGGCGCGGTCGCGCTTCGCGCTCCCGGCCCGATTGCAGGGCATCGGGCCGCAAGGGGGCGCGGATAGCGTTCAGCCCCGGCTCTCGAAGACCAGCATGCGGTGGCCCTGGTTGCGGAACTCGCCCGCCGGGGCCATGCCAATGTCGGTGAGCACGGCGCGGGAGGCGATGTTCTCGTCCCGCGCCACGGCGATGATGCGCTTGAGGCCCGCGCGATGCGCGAAGGCCAGCGCGGCGCGCGCTGCCTCCCGCGCGAAGCCCTTGCCGCGGCATTCCGGCCAAAGGGCGTAGCGCAGCGCCACGCCGCGCCCGTCGGGGCGTTCCATGAGGCCGCAGATGCCGAGGAAGTCGCCGGTCTCGCGTGCGAAGACGCACCAGGTGCCGTAGCCGCGCACCTCCCAGAAATCGATGTCGTCCTCGAGTTCCTCCGCGGCGCGCTCCGGCGAGCGGACGCCGTGCAGCATCCAGCCGAAGACGCGCTCGTCCCCCTTGAGGCGCATGAGATCCGGCAGGTTCTCCTTTCCTGGCGGGATCATCATCAGCCGTTCGGTGGTGACGATCCGGCTCGAACGCAGTGCGTTCATGGCCGCGCTCATGTGAGGCCTCCGCCGGGGGGCCGGTCGCGTCGCGCCCGCCCCGTCTTGCTGACAGATAGAAAAAGGAGGGGGGCCGGGGGAGTTCCCTCCCCCGCCCTTACCTTGCGAGAGGCTTGTACTTGATCCGGTGCGGGTCCGTCGCCGCGTCCCCGAGTCGACGTCGCTTGTCCTCTTCGTAGCTTTCGAAGTTCCCCTCGAACCACTCGACGTGACTGTCGCCCTCGAAGGCGAGGATGTGCGTCGCGAGCCGGTCGAGGAAGAAGCGATCGTGCGAGATGATGACCGCGCAGCCCGCGAATTCCATCAGCGCGTTTTCCAACGCGCGCAGGGTTTCCACGTCGAGGTCGTTGGTCGGTTCGTCGAGCAGGAGCACGTTGTGCTCCTTCTTCAGCATCTTCGCGAGGTGGACGCGGTTGCGCTCACCGCCCGAGAGCGAGCCGACCTTCTTCTGCTGATCGCCGCCCTTGAAGTTGAAGGCTGCGACATAGGCGCGCGAGGGCACGCTGCGCTTGCCGATGGTGATGGTGTCCTCGCCGCCCGAGATCTCCTGCCAGACGGACTTGTTGTCATCGAGGCTGTCGCGGCTCTGGTCCACGTAGCCGAGCTGCACGGACTCGCCCACGGTGAGCGAGCCGGCATCCGGCGTCTCGCGGCCCATGATCATCTTGAACAACGTGGTCTTGCCCGCGCCGTTCGGGCCGATGACGCCCACGATGCCGCCGGGCGGCAGCTTGAAGGACAGGTCGTCGATCAGCAGCCGGTCGCCGAAGCCCTTGGACAGGTTCTCCGCCGTGATGACGGTGTTGCCCAGGCGCGGCGCGGGCGGGATGGCGATCTCGGTCGGGTCGGGTGCCTTGTCCTGGCTGGCGCGCAGCAGGTCCTCATAGGCCGCGATACGCGCCTTGGACTTCGCCTGGCGGGCGGAGGGCGAGCGGCCGATCCAGTCCCGTTCCTCGGCGAGCTGGCGCTGGCGGGCGCTTTCCTCGCGCTCCTCCTGCGCCATGCGCTTGCGCTTCTGCTCGAGGTAGGTCGAGTAGTTGCCCTCGTAGGGAATGCCGCGGCCGCGATCGACCTCGAGGATCCAGGAGGTGACGTTGTCGAGGAAGTAGCGGTCATGGGTGACGATCAGCACCGTGCCCGCATAATCCTTCAGCGTGCGCTCCAGCCACGACACGCTCTCGGCGTCGAGATGGTTGGTCGGTTCGTCGAGCAGCAGCATGTCCGGCTTCTCGAGCAGCAGGCGGCAGAGCGCCACCCGGCGCCGCTCGCCGCCCGAAAGGTTGGTCACCGCCGCATCGGGCGGCGGGCAGCGCAGCGCGTCGAGCGCGATCTCGACCTGGCGGTCGATCTCCCAGCCATTCGCGGCGTCGATCTTTTCCTGAAGGTCCGCCTGCTCGGCGAGCAGGGTGTTCATCTCGTCCTCGGACATCTCCTCGGCGAACTTGTCGGAGATCTCGTTGAAGCGATGCAGCCAGCCGTTCAGGTCGGCGAAGGCGGCGCGGACGTTCTCGCCGACGGTCAGGTTCGGGTCGAGCTCGGGCTCCTGCGAGAGGTAGCCGACGCGCACGCCCTCGGCGGCCCAGGCCTCGCCGCCGAATTCCTTGTCCTGACCGGCCATGATGCGCATCAGCGTGGACTTGCCGGCGCCGTTCGGGCCGAGCACGCCGATCTTCACGCCGGGCAGGAAGGAGAGGGTGATGCCTTTGAAGATCTCGCGCCCGCCCGGATAGGACTTGGTGAGGTCTTTCATCACGTAGACGTACTGGTAGGCGGCCATGGGGCGGGGGACCTGCAATCTGGAAAGGGTTGGCCGGGTTCTACCCCCCGGCCGGGGATGAGCCAAGGCGAGGGCCGGCATGGCCGCAGATCGCCGAAGTCGTAGGCGGCGCGGCACGCGGCTCAGCGGCGGGTGTCTCGCGTCGCGGACCGCGTCGCGGCGGGGAACGATCGCCTGTCACCCCGCACTCGCACGGCAGCGCCGCGTTAGGGTCTGTCCCAGGCGGCCACGCCGCCTCCCTCTGGGGGATGAATGCGCCACGCGCATGCGCACGACGTATTCATGGGCCCGGCAGGACTCGAACCTGCAACCAAACCGTTATGAGCGGTCCGCTCTGACCATTGAGCTACAGGCCCACGCACGCCCAGGAATGGCGCGGACGCCGCGGCGGCGCAAGCGCCCGAGAGGATGCCGGGCGCCGCCGCCACCGGCAGGCCGGGCGCTCCGGCGGCCTAGCCCGTGGCCTCACGCAGCGAGGAAATCGAAGGCCGCGAGGGAATGCACCCGCGCCACCGCCTCCAGTTCCGCGACATCGGCCCATTCGTCGGCGCCGCCCATGTTGTGCGGGGTCGGGCCGTAGACGACGGTCGGCAGGCCCACCATGCGGAACCAGCGGGCATCCGAACCGCCGACCCGCATGTTCACCGCCACCCTGCCGCCCAGCACCTCCTCGGCCGCGGCATGCGTCAGGCGGACGATGTCGGCGGCGGGGTCGGTGTGGTTCGGTTCGAAGCGGCGCAGGACGTTCCAGGTGATCCCCGGCAGCGGGTCGAGGCCCGCATGCAGCGCCGCCTCGGCCTCGGCGCAGGTCACGCCGACCGGCAGGCGGATGTCGCAGGCGGCCCGCGCCGAGGCCGGCACCAGGTTCGGCGCCGTGCCGCCCTCGATGCGGCCGATGTTCACGGTGACGCGGCCGAGCACCTCGGCCTCCCCCACCCCGGCGAGCGGTTCGCTGACCGGCTTGGCCGCGGCGATGGCGGCGGTGACGGCGGGCGGGGCGGCGACCGGCAGGTCCCGCAGGCGCGCCACCGCATCGAGCGCCGCGCGCAGCCGGTCCACCGCATTCTCCCCGAGATGGACATGCGCGCCGTGCGCGGCGCGGCCCGTGGCCTCGACCTCGATCCAGAGGAAGCCCTTCTCCCCGAAGCGCAGCACGCGCGGGCTGCCGGCATCGCCGATGACCACCGCCCCGGCGGAGGCGAGGCCCGGCACATGGTCCAGCAGCCATTTCGTCCCCAGCGGGCCCATCGATTCCTCGTCGCCGGCGAGGGTCAGGACCGCTTCCCCGCGCCAGGCGCCCCGGTGCTGCGCCAGCAGGGCGAAGGCCAGGATCGAGGCCGCGATGCCGCCCTTCATGTCGGCCGCGCCGCGGCCGTAGAGGCGGCCGTCGCGGACCTCGCCACGCAGCGGGTCCACGGTCCAGGGCAGGGCCTCGTTCACCGGATAGGTATCGAGATGGCCGTTGAAGGCCAGTACCCGCCCCGACCCGGCGCCGGCGATGCGGGCGACCAGGTTGGTCACATCCGCCGAGGTGGCGTGCAGCGTCACCTCGGCAGCCGGGGCCAGGTCGCGGAGGATGGCGGCTGCCTCCTGCGCGCAGGCGCGGACGTCTCCGGGCGGGTTGGGAGAGGGCACGGCCATCAGCCGGCGGGCAAGGGCGGTGACCTCCGGCGCACGGGCGCGGGCGGCGGCGGCGAAGGTGGCGCGGGCATCATCCGGGGCTGGCATGGCCCGCAGCCTGAGGCCGCCGCGCGCCCGGGCGCAAGCCATGCTGCACTGCGATTGGCCCCGGCGCGCCACTCTGCTACCAGCCGCGCCGACCCCCACTGGAGTGCAAGCCCATGCGCATCGACGCCATCGCGATCGGCAAGAACCCGCCCGAGGACGTGAACGTCATCGTCGAGGTCCCGGTCGGCGGGGAGCCCATCAAGTACGAGATGGACAAGGAAGCCGGCACGCTCATCGTCGACCGCTTCCTCTACACGCCGATGCGCTACCCCGGGAACTACGGCTTCGTGCCGCACACCCTGTCCGAGGACGGCGACCCGATCGACGTGCTGGTGGCCAATACCCGCCCGATCATCCCCGGCGCTGTGATCAACGTCCGGCCGGTGGGCGTGCTGCGCATGGAGGACGATGGCGGCGGGGACGAGAAGATCATCGCCGTGCCGGCGCCGAAGCTCACCCAGCGCTATGCCCATGTGAAGAACCACACGGACCTGCCGCAGATCACGCTGCAGCAGATCCAGCACTTCTTCGAGCACTACAAGGACCTCGAACCCGGCAAGTGGGTGAAGGTGCTGGGCTGGGGCGGCGCGGACGAGGCGCGCAAGCTCATCGTCGAGGCGATCGAGCGCGCGAAGAAGAAATAGGCGCCTGAGCGGGAGGGGCGTTGGCTGCGGGGCCGAAAGGCCACGCTGCGACCGGACTGGAGGGGCGCCGCTTCTCCGAACCTCCGCGCCAGAGGCCGAAAGGCCACCCAGCGACCGGACCGGAGGGGCGCCGCCCCTCCGAACCTCCGCGCCAGAGGCCGAAAGGCCGCGCTGCGACCGGCCCGGAGGGGCGCCGCCCCTCCGGGCCTCCCCGCCAGAGGCCGAGAGGCCTCTGGACACCATTTACAAATTTAGGATTTTAGTCCTTTAATGGCGGCTCCGAGGATGGAGGTCGCCTTGGCGGAACGCGCAGTGCTGAAGGTCTCGTCCCAGGGGCAGGTGACGCTGAGGCGCGCCATGCGGGCGGCCCTCGGCAACCCTCGCCACCTGGAGGCCTGGATGGAGAACGGCACGCTTCTGCTGCGGCCGGCCGTCTCCGCGACGCTCGCCGAGGCGGAGATGATGTTCGGGAAGCAAGGCATCACCCGCGACGTCCTGGTCGAGGCCCTGCGCATCCTGAAGCGCAGGCAGACCTCGGACCCATGATCATTTTCCTATAACCCAATACCGCCCACCCGAAAAGCGAAATCCCGAACTCCTGGTTTCCAAAGGCCTCTCGGCCTTTGGCGGGGTGGCCCGGAGGGGCGGCGCCCCTCCGGAAGCCCGTGCCACGCCGCGGGTGCCCCCGTTGCGCGCCCGGCCATTCCCCCTCTAGCCTTCACCATGGCCTGCGAAAGACGGGCCGGAGCGGCTGGAGCCGCGCACTTATTCCAGGGGGAGTCCACACTTTGTTGACGGTTTCGTTGATCCTCGTGATCGCGCTCGGGGCGTTGTCCATCGCCTATGGCGTCATCACCGCCAAGGACGTGCTGTCCCGCGACCCGGGCAGCGAGCGCATGCAGGAGATCGCGAGGGCGATCCAGGAAGGCGCCTCGGCCTACCTGAAGCGCCAGTACACCACCATCGCCATCGTCGGCGTGGTGCTGTTCGTGCTGGTGGCCTGGCGGCTTGGGCTCACGGTCGCGATCGGCTTCCTGCTGGGCGCCGTGCTGTCCGGCATGGCCGGCTTCATCGGCATGAACGTCTCGGTGCGCGCGAACCTGCGCACGGCGCAGGCGGCGATCGGCTCGCTCGCGGGCGGGCTCGATGTCGCGTTCAAGTCGGGGGCGATCACCGGGATGCTGGTGGCGGGCCTCGCGCTGCTCGGCGTCGCCGTCTACTTCTTCCTGCTGGTGGTGATCGGCGGGCTTGCGCCCAACAGCCGCACCGTCATCGACGCGCTGGTGGCGCTCGGCTTCGGTGCCTCGCTGATCTCGATCTTCGCCCGTCTCGGCGGCGGCATCTTCACCAAGGGTGCGGATGTCGGCGGCGACATGGTGGGCAAGGTCGAGGCCGGCATCCCCGAGGATGACCCCCGCAACCCCGCGACCATCGCCGACAATGTGGGCGACAACGTGGGCGACTGCGCCGGCATGGCCGCGGACCTGTTCGAGACCTATGCGGTCACCATGGTCGCCACCATGGTGCTGGCGGCCATCGCCTTCGCGGGGACGAACTTCCTGAACGCGGGCATGATCTTCCCGCTCGCGATCGGCGCGGTCTGCGTGGTGACCTCGATCGCCGGCACCTATTTCGTCAAGCTGCCGGCGAACAACTCGATCATGGGGGCGATGTACCGCGGCTTCGCGGTGACGGGCGTGCTCTCGCTGGTCGCGCTGCTGCCGCTGACCTACCTGATCTTCGGGTTCGGCAGCGTGACGGCGGCGGGCTCGACCTTCGGCGCCTTCTCGCTGTTCCTCTGCGGCGTGGTGGGCCTTGCGGTCACGGGGCTGATCATCTGGATCACCGAGTACTACACCGGCACCAACTTCCGGCCGGTGCAGTCCATCGCGGAAGCCTCGGTGACCGGGCACGGCACCAACGTAATCCGCGGCCTGGCCGTGTCGATGGAATCCACCGCCCTGCCGGCGCTGGTGATCATCTTCGGCATCCTGGTCTCCTATGCGCTGGCCGGCCTCTACGGCATCGCCATCGCGGTGACGACGATGCTGGCGCTGGCCGGGATGGTGGTGGCGCTCGACGCCTTCGGCCCGGTCACGGACAATGCGGGTGGCATCGCCGAGATGGCCGGGCTGCCCAAGGAGATCCGCCAGACCACCGACGCGCTGGACGCCGTCGGCAACACCACCAAGGCGGTGACCAAGGGCTATGCGATCGGCTCCGCCGCGCTTGGCGCGGTGGTGCTGTTCGCAGCCTATACGCAGGACCTCGGCTACTTCACCGCCAATGCGGCGCAGTACCCGTACTTCGCCGGGGTCACCGCGATCGACTTCTCGCTCGCCAATCCCTACGTCGTCGTCGGGCTGCTGTTCGGCGGCATGCTGCCCTACCTGTTCGGCGGCATGGCGATGACGGCGGTCGGCCGCGCGGCGATGAGCGTGGTCGAGGAAGTGCGGCGGCAGTTCCGCGAGAAGCCGGGCATCATGCAGGGCACCGACAAGCCGGATTACGGCCGCGCGGTGGACATGCTGACCAAGGCGGCGATCAAGGAGATGATCATCCCCTCGCTGCTGCCGGTGCTGTCGCCGCTGGTGATCTACTTCGGCATCCAGGCGATCGCGGGCAAGTCGGAGGCCTTCGCGGCGCTCGGCGCGATGCTGCTCGGCGTCATCGTCAACGGCTTCTTCGTCGCGGTCTCCATGACCACCGGCGGCGGCGCCTGGGACAACGCCAAGAAGTACATCGAGGACGGACACCACGGCGGCAAGGGATCGGACGCCCACAAGGCGGCGGTCACCGGCGACACCGTGGGCGACCCGTACAAGGACACGGCGGGCCCCGCCGTGAACCCGATGATCAAGATCACCAACATCGTGGCGCTGCTGCTGCTGGCGATGCTGGCGCACAGCTGAGCCGCGGATACCGCGCGACGCTCGGGGGCCGGCGGAGCAATCCGCCGGCCCTTCTTCTTGCCGCATGACCATTTGGCGACGCCCGTCCATCGCCTGGCGCCGCTGCTACGATGCCGCCGGTTGCCCTCCCGCCCGGCGAGTCCCCCCCTTGCGCTTCCTGACGACCATCCAGGCGCTGCCGATCCTGGACAGCATGCTCAGCCTCCTCGCGGCCTTCGGGCTCGGCACGCTGGTCGGCATGGAGCGGCAGTTCCGCCAGCGCAGCGCCGGATTGCGGACCAACACGCTGGTGGCGGTCGGCGCCGCCGCCTTCGTGGACATCGGCCAGCGGCTGGCCGGGGATGCCGAGGCGGTGCGCGTGATCTCCTATGTCGTCTCCGGCATCGGCTTCCTCGGCGCCGGCGTGATCATGAAGGAAGGGATGAATGTCCGCGGGCTGAACACCGCGGCGACCTTGTGGTGCTCCGCCGCCATCGGCGCCGCCGCCGGATCGGACCTGCTGGTGGAAGCCGTCCTGATCACAGTCTTCGTGCTCGCCGGCAACACGATGTTGCGGCCGGTCGTCACCTGGATCGAACGCCTGCCCCTCGACCGCGTGGCGGTGGAGGCCCGGATCGAGGTGCGGGCGACGACCACGCCCGCGCAGCTTCCGGCGGTGCGCCGGCATCTGATCGATAGGCTCCGGGCCGCCCAATACCCGGTCAGCGACATCGAGGTGGCCGAACGGGGCGAGGAGGCAGTGGAGGTCACCGCCGTCCTGGTCAGCACCGCCGTGGTGGTCGCGGAGCTGGAGGCAGTGGTGGCGCAGCTCGCCCGCCACCCCGGCGTCACCGACGCCGCCTGGGAGAGCAGCGCCCTGGAATAGCCCCGGCGCGCGGCGCCTCAGCGTTCCGCCAGGTGCGCCGGTACCTTCAGCCCCAGCCGGAGGGGCACCGGCCACACCTCCCGCACCGTCCGCAGCCGCTGGAAGCCCGCGGCGAGGTAGGCCGGCAGGGCGCGCGGATGGTCGGCCGTGCAGGTGTTCACCGTCACCGCCGGCCGCCGCGACGCCCAGGCCGTGTCCACCGCATGGCGCAGGAAGGCGCGGCCGAGGCCGGTGCCGATCGCCCAGGGCATCAGCCCGAAATAGGCGAGGTTGACCGTCTGCGGATTGCGGCGGTCGAGTTCGTAGAACCCCGCCGGCTCGCCGTCCTTCATCAGCACATGGACCGAGATCGCCGGCAGCGAGAGCAGCGCCGCGAGTTCGGCGTCCGACGCCGTGCGGCGCATCCACCACAGCCAGGGCTCGCCCACCGTGTCGTAGAGGTAGCGGTAGAAGGGGACGGAGCAGTGGAGCGCATGCTCGACGCGCACCTCCGGCGGCAGCGGGCGCGCCGGCGTGAGGGAGGGCGCCTCCATCCGCAGGAAGGTGACATCCACGGTCACGTCCTGCACCGGATCAGCGATGGTCATCGCCATGGCTCGTGCCCTCCACCCGCGCCGACGAGTCTCGCGGCGGCGCGGGGCGCTGGTCAACTGGGTTCGTCGGCGCGCGCGGGCGCCGATCAGTTGTCCAGGAAGGAACGCAGCTTCCGCGACCGCGACGGGTGCTTCAGCTTGCGCAGGGCCTTGGCCTCGATCTGGCGGATGCGCTCGCGCGTGACGTTGAACTGCTGGCCGACCTCTTCCAGCGTGTGGTCGGTGTTCATGCCGATGCCGAAGCGCATGCGGAGAACACGCTCCTCGCGCGGCGTCAGGGACGCCAGCACGCGGGTCGTCGCCTCGCGCAGGTTGGACTGGATCGCGGCGTCGAGCGGGATGACCGCGGCCTTGTCCTCGATGAAGTCGCCGAGGTGGCTGTCCTCCTCGTCGCCGATCGGCGTTTCGAGGGAGATCGGCTCCTTGGCGATCTTCAGGACCTTGCGGACCTTTTCCAGGGGCATGCCGAGCTTTTCGGCGAGTTCCTCGGGCTGCGGCTCGCGGCCGATCTCGTGCAGCATCTGCCGGCTGGTGCGGACCAGCTTGTTGATCGTCTCGATCATGTGGACCGGGATGCGGATGGTCCGCGCCTGGTCGGCGATGGAGCGCGTGATCGCCTGCCGGATCCACCAGGTCGCATAGGTGCTGAACTTGTAGCCGCGGCGGTATTCGAACTTATCCACCGCCTTCATCAGGCCGATATTGCCCTCCTGGATCAGGTCCAGGAACTGCAGGCCGCGGTTCGTGTACTTCTTGGCGATGGAGATCACGAGGCGGAGATTGGCCTCGATCATCTCCTTCTTCGCCTGGGTCATGTCGCGCTCGCCGCGGCTGACCGTGGCGTAGACACGCTTGAACTCCGCGATCGGCAGGCCGGTCAGGTTGGCGACCTCGGCGATGCGGGAGCGGATCGCCTCGACATCGGTGCTGGACTTGGCGACGAAGGCCTTCCAGCCCTTGCCCGGCAGGGCGCCGACGCGCTCGAGCCAGGCGGGGTCCAGTTCAGACCCGCGCCAATGCTGCAGGAACTCCTCGCGCTTGACCTTCTGCGCTTCCGCCAGGCGCAGCACCTGGCCTTCGAGGACCGTCAGCTTGCGGTTCAGGCCCTTGAGCTGGTCGACCAGCTCCTCGATGCGGTTGTTGTGGAGATGGACCTTCTCCACCAGCGAAATCAGCTCGCGGCGCTGCTTCTCGTAGGTCTTCTCGCCGCGCGCGGCGAGTTCCTCGCCGGAGGTGTAGGCCTCCATGCGCTTGGACGAGAGCTTCTGCAGCTTGCCGTAGAGGTTCTCGATCTCGGCGAAGTTCGCCAGGACCTCCGGCTTCAGCTTCTCCTCGAGCGCGGAGAGGGAAAGGCCCATCCCCTCGCCTTCCTCGCCCTCCTCGAATTCCTCCTCGGCGGCTTCGGCCGGGGCGCCGTCCGGGTTGCCGGCGGATTGCGTCGCCTCGAGGTCAATCACGTCGCGCAGCAGCATGCGCGCCGGGCTCGACTTCACCGCCTCGTGCCAGCGCAGGATGGCCTGGAAGGTCATCGGGCTCTCGCAGAGCCCGCCGATCATCATGTCGCGGCCGGCTTCGATGCGCTTGGCGATCGCGATCTCGCCCTCGCGGGAGAGCAGCTCGACGCTGCCCATCTCGCGCAGGTACATGCGGACGGGGTCGTCGGTGCGGCCGAGGCTTTCCTCGTCCACATTGCCGCCGGATTCCTCCTCCTCCTCGCCATCCTTCTTTTCGGCGGGCTTGGCGGCGGCCTCGCCGTCCTCGGTCTCCTCGTTCTCGACCACGTTGATGCCGGCCTCGCTCAGCATCGCCATGGTGTCCTCGATCATCTCGGAGGAAACCTGTTCGGAGGGCAGGGCCGCGTTCAGCTCGTCCACCGTGACGTAGCCGCGCTCCTTGCCGCGGGCGATCAGCTTCTTCACAGCCGCCGACTGGGTGTCCAGCAGCAGGCCTTCGACCTGCTCGTCCCGGGTCTCGACCGTCTCAGCCCCTGCCGCCGCTTTGCTCGCCATGCGTTCTCCGCTCCGTCCAACGCTTTCGGGCATCCGATGGTGGCCGGATGCCCGAGAAAAACTGCCTCTACCCTATGCGGCGTCCCCGGACGCCCCCGCAGCCCCTTCCCCGCGGCGGATGGCGTCGAGCGCCTCCGTCACCAGGATCAACCGGCGCTGTGCCGTCGGATCGTTGGTTTCCGCCAGGATCCTCTGGGCGTCCTGCTGGTCCTCGATCAACTCCGCCTCGCCGCGCAGGCGGAGGAAGAAATGCCAGAAGCCTTCCTCGACCTCCCCGGGCAGGGCCTCGGGCCGTGCCGCGAGCGGCAGGCCGGCGGGCACCAGCGCCCAGGCCACCGCATCTTCCAATCCGCAGTCTGCGAGGTGGGCGATCAGCCCTTCCGAGTCAACCCGTTCCACCCCCCCATGCCATGCGAGAATCGCGGCCCGCAGGTGCGTGGCGGGCCCATCGGGCAGGTCGAGCAGGCCGATTGCCTCCTCCACCTGGGGCAGAAGCCAGGGATGGCGCAGGACGATCGCGAGCAGCATGCGGGCGCGCTCGGCCCGGACCGGGCCTTCGGCGATGGGCGGGCGGGCCGGGCGCCGGACCGCAGGCCGCGCGCCCCCCGGCCCCTTCCGGCCCGAGGCGAAGAAGCGGTCGAGCAGCGCCCGCCGGTATTCGGCCGCGAGCGCCTTGTCGGCGATGGCGCCGGCGGCAGCCGTCAGGCGGTTGCGCAGCGCCGCCCGCTGTTCCGGCGTGGCGGCCGGGTGGCCGCCGACGACCAGGCCATAGAGCGCATCCGACATCGGCCGGGCGGCGTCCAGCACGGCCTGGAAGGCGGTGGGGCCGCCCCTGGCGGTGAGCGTGTCGGGGTCCTCGCCCGCCGGCAGGGTGGCGAAGCGCAGGGTCCGGTCGGTGGTGATCAGGGGCAGCGCCACCTCGGCCGCCCGCGCCGCCGCCCGCGCGCCGGCGGCGTCGCCGTCGAAGCAGAGCACCGGTTCGGGCGACAGGCGCCAGAGCTCCTGCAACTGTTCCGGCGTCAGCGCGGTGCCGAGCGGCGCCACCGCCCCGGTGAAGCCCGCCTGGTGCAGGGCGATGACGTCCATGTAGCCCTCGACGGCGACGACGGTGGCGCCCCGGAAGGCCCCTTCCCGCGCCAGGTCCAGGCCATAGAGGCCGAGCCGCTTGTGGAACAGCGGCGTCTCCG
The DNA here is from genome assembly GCF_018129065.1 of Neoroseomonas soli. GTDB lineage: Bacteria > Pseudomonadota > Alphaproteobacteria > Acetobacterales > Acetobacteraceae > Neoroseomonas > Neoroseomonas soli. The sequence continues at coordinate 48,859 of NZ_JAAEDM010000021.1, forward strand.
GGCTGTTGACGTATTTCGGCTGGCCGTCGCCCAGGATGCGTCCGCCGAAGGCGATCACCCGCCCGCGCCGGTCGCGGATCGGGAACATGACGCGCGCATAGAAGAAGTCGCGCGGCGGGTCGCCGGCCTCGCCGGGACGGAGCAGGCCGAGTTCGACCAGTTGGCCTTCGGTCACGCCCAGGCCGCGCAAGTCGGCGGCGATCGCCCCGCGCCCCGATGCCGCCCAGCCGAGGGCGAAGTCGCGGATCGTCTCCTCCTTCAGCCCGCGCCGCAGCAGGTAGTCGAGCGCCGGACGGCCTTCGGGCAGGAAGAGGCGGCGATGAAAGGCCTCGGCCGCCGCGGCCATGATGGCGTGCAGGTCGCGGGCGTGGCGTTCGCGCTCGACCTCCCGCGCGCTGGGCTTCGGCACCTCCATCCCGGCCTCGGCGGCGAGGCGCTCCACCGCCTCGGGGAAGGAGGCGCCTTCGCTGCGCATGACGAAGGTGATGGCATCGCCATGCGCGCCGCAGCCGAAGCAGTGGAAATGATCGTCATAGACGTAGAAGGAGGGCGTCTTTTCCCCATGGAAGGGGCAGCAGCCCTTCCAGTTGCGGCCGGACTTGGTCAGCCGCGTCTTGCGGCCGATCAGGCCGGGCAGCGGCGTGCGGACGCGCAGCTCGTCGAGGAAGGCGGGCGGAAGGGCCATGGCGAGCCGTGTCTCATAGCCTCGCCGGCGCCTGCGGCGAAGCGAATTGCGCCGCCGCGCCACGAGAGGTAATCAGCCGGCCTTCCCGCACATGAGGACACACCAATGACCCCGGCCGAACGCGCCGCCGTACAGGCACATCTCCGCCGCCTCTTCGGCAACAACCGCATCGTCGTCGCCGCCCCCGAGCGCAAGGGCGCCAGCGTCGAGCTGCGCGTCGGCGACGAGTTCATCGGCACCATCCACCGCGATGCCGAGGACGGCGAGGTTTCCTACGCCGTGCAGATCGTGGTGCTGTCCGAAGACCTCGAGATGCCGAACTGAACCGTGGCGGGGGAGGAAGTCCTCCCCCGGCCGCGCGTGCCCGCCGCGATCGCGCCGCCGGGGCACGGATGCGAAGGGCTGGCCATCAGGCCAATGCGCCAGCGGGGTCCGGCATTCCGCCTAGTGTCCTGCTCGCGAAGTTCGCTGGATTTCCAGCGAACGAAGCGAACAAGCAGGCCACTGAAAACAACGGCTGCTGGCGTCCGAACGAAGTCCGCAGGATTTCGGAATCGGGACACCAGAGCGGTTTCCGTTCGCCTCGGCTCACGGACACCGCTCCAGGCCTTTGTTCTTGGGAGCATCTTCACCCGATCAGGTGAGTCCACCTGATCGGGATCTGCTCTAGGACCGAAGCCGGGCTTCCAGCGAGTACCTGCCCGGACCCGTCACGTAGAGCAGCAGGAACGCGGCGATGATGCTGATGTTCTTGTAGAAGTTGATCGCGTTCGCATAGCGGTCCGCGCCCTCCATCGTCCAGAACGGGTGGCCGATGATCGCGGTGCCCAGCGTGAACAGCGCGAGCCCGAGCGCGATCGGTCGCGTCCAGACCCCGACGGCAATGGCGAGCGCGCCGAGAAGCTCGACCGCGGTCGCCACCAAGGCGGTGATCGACGGCACGGGGGCGCCGACACGCTCCATATAGGCAATGGTCCCGGAGAAATTCGTCAGCTTGCCCCAGCCGGAGACGGCGAAGAGCAGGACGAGCAGGATGCGGGCCACGAGGATCGCCTCGTCCCTGGCCCTGCCGGGCTCCGACCCCATCATGGCTTGCCTCCCTTGCCCCGGGCGTGACCTCAGTGGATCTTCCTCGGCCGGTCCGGGATGAGGAAGACCGAGGCCAGCGCGAACATCACGAAGGCGAGCAGGCCCAGGACCCAGGGCGTGATGCCGGGACCCGCGGCGACCGCGGCGGCCGGCCGCACATTGGCCGGGTTGCCGGGGTCATAGACCACGACCAGCCGCCGGCCGCGCGGCCATTCCGACGGGTCGGCCGAGACGCCCGAGGTCGCCTCCACCTTCCGCCCCTCCGGCGTGGCGAACTGGAAGACCGGATACCGGGTGGTGCTGCGCCTGCCGCGGACCTCCTCGTAGCGGAGGATCACCGCCTCCGCCCGCTGCCCATGGGTGTCGAGGGCCCAGTAGGCGTCAGCCTGCGACCAGGCATGCCAGGCGAAGAGCACGCCCAGCCCCGCGAAGAACGCCAGGTAGATCCAGCGGGACGTGCGCGACGGCGGCGCGCCCCTGGCATGCCCGCCGCGCCCTGCCGGCGCGGGATGGGGATTTGGGGCAGGAACCGTGACAGCCATGATGCCGCACCCTCCCGCGGGAAGGCGCGGCGGCCGTCCCGCACGGTGAGATTACCGCGCGGACGGGTGCCGAAACAATCGAAACGGTGGCCTCAGCCGCCGAGGCGCGCCTTCACCATCGGACCGGCCTTGGCCATGTCCAGCACCGCGGCGTACTTCGCCTTCAGCGCCGCCATCACCTTGCCCATGTCCTTGATGGACGCGGCGCCGGTCTCGGCCACCGCGGCATCGACGGCGGCCGCCATGGCGGCGTCGTCCATCTGCTGCGGCAGGAAGCTGTCGATGACGGCGATCTCCGCCTCCTCCTTCGCCGCGAGTTCCTCCCGCCCGCCCTGGCGGTAGAGGGTGACGGATTCCGCCCGCGACTTCGCCATGCCGCGCAGCATGGCGACGATGCCGGCATCATCGATGGGCGGGCCCGGACGGGCGGCGATGTCGCTGTCCTTCAGCTTCGCCTGGATCATGCGCAGCGTGGAGACGCGGGCGGAATTGCCGGCGCGCATGGCGGTCTTGAGTTCGTCCGTGAAGCGGTCGCGCAGGGACATGGCAGGGATCCTCGTCTGGTCGGCGCCCATATAGCGCGGGCGGGCGCCTGGGAGGAAATTTCCCACCAATCGGATTCAGCTTGCCGTGGGAAATCGTTTCCCGGCATAAGGTCGCCCATGCGCACCGTGGAAGATATCATCGCCCTGCTCGGAGGCCCCGAGGCGGCGGCGACCCATTGCGGCGTCGGCACCGAGGCGATCCGCAAGTGGCGCCAGGCGAAGGCGATCCCGGCCAAGCACTGGCCCGCCGTGCTGTCCGCCACCGGCCTGGCCCTGTCCGACCTCCCCGGCGCACCCGCCGAAACCATGAAGACGGAGCCCCCCATGGCTGCCTCTGCCGAGACCCCCCCCGAAGGCGCCACCGGCTGCCTGGTGCTGGCCGACGGGACCATCTTCTGGGGCCGAGGCTTCGGCGCCGAGGCCGCCATGGTCGGCGAGGTCTGCTTCAACACCGGCATGACGGGGTATCAGGAAACCCTGACCGACCCGTCCTATGCCGGGCAGATCATCACCTTCACCTTCCCGCACATCGGGAACGTCGGCACCAACAACGAGGACATGGAGGGCGTCACGCCGGCCACGCGCGGCCTGATCGTGAAGCAGGACGTGACCGAGCCGGCCAATTGGCGCGCGACGAAGGACCTGCGGGACTGGCTGGTCTCCCATGGCATCCCGGGCGTGTCGGGGATCGACACGCGCGCGCTGACGGTGCGGATCCGCGACGTGGGCGCGCCGAACGGCGTGATCTGCCACCGCGCCGACGGCCGCTTCGACATCGCCGCGCTCAAGGCGCAGGCCGCCGCCTTCCCGGGGCTGGAGGGGATGGACCTCGCGAAGGAGGTCACCTGCCGCCAGACCTACGCCTGGGACGAGACCGAATGGGTGTGGCCCACGGGCTTCGGCCGGCAGGAAGCGCCGCAGCACAAGGTCGTTGCGGTGGACTACGGCGCGAAGCGCAACATCCTGCGCTGCCTGGCCTCGGCCGGCTGCGAGGTGGTGGTGGTGCCGGCGACGGCGACGGCCGAGGAGATCCTCGCCCACAAGCCGGACGGGGTGTTCCTGTCCAACGGCCCCGGCGACCCGGCGGCGACGGGCGAATACGCCGTCCCGGCCATCCAGGGCGTGCTGGAGACGAGGCTGCCGGTGTTCGGCATCTGCCTCGGGCACCAGTTGCTGTCGCTGGCGCTGGGGGCAAAGACCTACAAGCTCGCGCGCGGGCATCGCGGCGCGAACCAGCCGGTGAAGGACCTCGAGACCGGCAAGGTCGAGATCACCTCCCAGAACCATGGCTTCGCGGTGGACCCGAAGACGCTGCCGGCGAATGCGAAGGTCACGCATGTCTCCCTGTTCGACGGCACCAACGAGGGCGTGGCGGCGACCGACCGCCCGGCCTTCTCCGTGCAGTATCACCCCGAGGCCTCCTCGGGGCCGACGGACAGCCACTACCTCTTCCGCCGTTTCGTGGAGATGATCGAGGCGCACAAGGCCGGCCGCGCCTGAGCCGGCCGGCCGCGCGTCCGACGACCGGAGCGCCGAAGGGCGCGAAGGTCCGGATCGGCCGCGCCCGACAAGAGAGGGGATTACGGCATGTTCGACCTGAAGGGGCGCGTCGCGCTCGTCACCGGCGGCAACGGGGGCATCGGCCTCGGCTTCGCGCGCGGGCTGGCCCGCGCCGGCGCGGCGGTGATGGTGGCCGGGCGCAATCCGGCCAAGAACGCGGCGGCGGTGGCTGAACTGGCCGCGCTCGGAGCGAAGGCCGGCAGCGTCGAGGTGGACGTGACCGAGGAAGCGTCGATCCGCGCCATGGTCGCCACCACGGCCGAGCGGATGGGGCGGCTCGATATCCTGGTGAACAATGCCGGCACCAATATCCGCCGCCGTCCGGAGGAATACCGGATGGAGGACTGGCACACGGTGCTCGCGACCAACCTGACCAGCGCGATGATCGCGAGCCAGGCGGCGCATCCCTTCCTGAAGACGGGCGGCGTGGGGCGGGTGATCAACAACGGGTCGATGCTGTCGATCTTCGGGCTGGCGCCGCATGCGGCGTATGGCGCGTCGAAGGGCGGCGTGGTGCAGTTGACGAAGTCGCTCGCGGTCGCCTGGGCGCAGGACGGGATCACGGTGAACGTGGTGCTGCCGGGCTGGATCGACACCGAGCTGACGAGGAAGGCGCGGCAGGACATGACGACGCTGCACGACGACGTGCTGCGGCGGTCGCCGATCAAGCGCTGGGGCGATCCGCGCGACTTCGAAGGGGTGGCGGCGTTCCTGGCGTCGGACGCGGCGGCGTTCATCACGGGCGTGTCCATCCCGGTGGATGGCGGGTTTTCGGTCCACGGGTGATGCCCAGCGCCGAAACCCTGCTGGTCTTCGCCGCGCTGTCCTTCGGGCTCGCGGTGACGCCCGGGCCGAACATGCTCTACCTCGTCTCGCGCTCGCTGGCGCAGGGGACGGGGGCGGGCATGGTGTCGCTCGTCGGGTGCCAGTTCGGGTCACTGCTGGTGATGCTCTGCGCGGCGGCGGGGATCACGGCGGCGCTGTTCGCCGTGCCCTATGCCTGGGATGCGCTGCGCCTCGGCGGTGCGGCGTATCTCGCCTGGCTGGCGTGGCAATGCCTGCGGCCGGGTGGGCAGCCGATCTTCACGCCGCGGCCGATGCCGAAGGAACCGGCCGCGCGCCTGTTCAGCGTCGGTATGGCGACGGCGGCGCTGAACCCAAAGGTGGCGCTGTTCTACGTGGCGGTGCTGCCGCCCTTCATCGATCCGGCGCTCGGCGACGTCTTCACCCAGGGCGCGATCCTCGGCGCGGTGCAGATCGCGGTCTGCACGATGTTCGACGCGGCGTTGGTCTGGGGCTCGGCGGGCGTGGCACGGTTCCTCGGCGAACGTCCCGGCTGGATGGCGGCGCAACGCTGGATCCTGGGCGGCGCGCTGGCGCTGCTCGCGGTGAAACTCGCGACGGAGAGCCGCGCATGATGGAAGGTGCAGCGGCCCTCTTCGCGCTGGCCTATTCGGGACTGGTGCTCTTCGTGCTGGCGTCCAGCCTGCGCAAGATCTACCCGCCGATGCGCGCGGCGCTGACGGCCTTCGTGCTGTCCGTCGTGGTGCATGGCGCGTCCACCCTGATGGCAGGCGAGCACGCAACGCTGGCGCTCGCCTTCTGGGGCATCCCGCACCTGATCCTGCTGCCGCTGCTGCTCTGGAGCGCGCGGCAGCAATCCCGGGTGCGGCCGTGATGTACGGGCTCGATGCGCTCGCGCATGGCGCGGCGGCGGCGCTGGCCGCCGTGCTGCCCGCGGTCTTCCTGTTCTGGCGGCTGACGGCGCTGCTCGCTTCCGGGCATCGCGCGCTGCGGCCCTTCGTCACCTGCTGCGCCGCCTACGGCGCCATGGCCGCAGCCGGTGGAATCTGGGCGCTCGGCTTCGAACGCCCCGGCTACGCCGACGAGGCGATCGGCGGCGCGCTGATCGCCGGCGCGGGTTTCGCCGTGCTCGCCTTCCTCATCCTTCTTCTCTTCCCGCGGAAAGCCTGACCCCCATGCCGAAGCGCACCGACATCAAGTCCATCCTCATCATCGGCGCCGGCCCGATCGTCATCGGCCAGGCCTGCGAGTTCGACTATTCCGGCGCCCAGGCCTGCAAGGCGCTGCGCGCCGAGGGCTACCGCGTCATCCTGGTGAATTCCAACCCGGCGACGATCATGACCGATCCGGGCCTGGCGGATGCGACCTATATCGAACCGATCACGCCCGAGATCGTCGAGAAGATCATCGCCAAGGAACGCCCCGACGCGCTCCTGCCGACCATGGGCGGGCAGACGGCGCTCAACACCTCGCTGAAGCTGGCCGAGGCGGGCGTTCTCGCGAAGTACGGCTGCGAGCTGATCGGCGCCAAGGCCGAGGTCATCGACAAGGCCGAGGACCGGCAGAAGTTCCGCGACGCGATGTCGAAGATCGGCATCGAAAGCCCGAAGTCGACCATCGCGCACACGATGGACGAGGCGCGCGAGGGGCTGAAGGTCGTCGGCCTGCCCTGCGTCATCCGGCCTTCCTTCACGCTCGGCGGCACGGGCGGCGGCATCGCCTACAACAAGGAGGAGTTCGAGCAGATCGTCTCCGCCGGGTTGTCGGCCTCGATGACCAGCGAAGTGCTGATCGAGGAGAGCGTCCTCGGCTGGAAGGAGTTCGAGATGGAGGTGGTCCGCGACAAGGCGGACAACTGCATCATCATCTGCTCCATCGAGAATCTCGACGCGATGGGCGTGCATACGGGCGATTCCGTCACCATCGCGCCCGCGCTGACGCTGACCGACAAGGAATACCAGCGCATGCGCGATGCAAGCATCGCCTGCCTGCGCGAGATCGGCGTCGATACCGGCGGGTCGAACGTGCAGTTCGGCATCAATCCCGCCGATGGCCGCATGGTCATCATCGAGATGAACCCGCGCGTGTCGCGGTCTTCCGCGCTCGCGTCGAAGGCGACGGGCTTCCCGATCGCCAAGGTCGCGGCGAAGCTCGCCGTCGGCTACACGCTCGATGAGCTGCAGAACGACATCACCATGGTCACGCCGGCCTCCTTCGAGCCGACGATCGACTACGTGGTGGTGAAGATCCCGCGCTTCACCTTCGAGAAGTTCCCCGGCACGCCGGCGACGCTGACGACCTCGATGAAGTCGGTCGGCGAGACCATGGCGATCGGCCGCTCCTTCGCCGAAGCCCTGCAGAAGGGCTTGCGCGGGCTGGAGACGGGGCTTACGGGCCTCGATGACGTGCCGGCACCCGGCGACGGCTCGGCGCTGGCCTTCCACGCCGCGCTGGCGACGGCCAAGCCCGACCGCGTGGTGATGGCCGCGCAGGCGATGCGGGCGGGCGTGTCGCTCGAGGAGATCCACGAAGCGTCGAAGTTCGACCCGTGGTTCCTGCGCGAGATCGAGAAGATCGTCCACGCCGAGAACGAGGTCCGCGCGAAGGGCCTGCCGCAGACCGCGACGGCGCTGCGCACGCTCAAGGCGCTCGGCTTCTCCGACAAGCGGCTCGCCGTGCTGGCGGGCGTGAAGGAAACGGAGGTCGAAGCACTGCGTGGCAGGCTCGGCGTTCAGCCGGTCTACAAGCGCATCGACACCTGCGCGGCGGAGTTCGCCTCCGAAACGCCCTACATGTACTCGACCTATGAGGGCGGCTTCGGCACGCCAGTCTGCGAATCCCGCCCGACCGCGCGCAAGAAGGTCATCATCCTCGGCGGCGGCCCGAACCGCATCGGCCAGGGCATCGAGTTCGACTATTGCTGCGTCCATGCCTGCTACGCGCTGCGCGACGCGGGCTTCGAGACCATCATGGTCAACTGCAACCCGGAGACGGTCAGCACCGACTACGACACCTCCGACCGCCTGTATTTCGAGCCGCTGACCGCCGAGGACGTGATCGCCCTGATCCGCAAGGAACAGGAATCCGGCGAGGTGCTCGGCTGCATCGTGCAGTATGGCGGGCAGACGCCGCTGAAGCTTTCCCAGGCGCTGCACGAGGTCGGCATCCCGATCCTCGGCACCAGCGCGGAGGCGATCGACATCGCCGAGGACCGCGAGCGCTTCCAGCAACTGCTGAAGGGCCTCGGCCTCAAGCAGCCGCAGAACGGCACCGCGCGCACGCTGGACGAAGCCGTGCGCGAGGCGAACCGCATCGGCTATCCGGTGGTGGTGCGCCCGTCCTACGTGCTCGGCGGCCGCGCGATGGAGATCGCGCACAATGACGAGCAGCTCCGCCGCTTCGGCGCCGAGGCCGTGAAGGTTTCCGGCGAGAACCCGATCCTCATCGACCAGTACCTGCAGGACGCGATCGAGGTGGACGTGGACTGCATCTGCGACGCCGAGGGCCAGGTCTATGTCGCCGGCGTGATGGAGCACATCGAGGAAGCCGGCATCCATTCCGGCGATTCCGCCTGCTCGCTGCCGCCCTACTCGCTGCCGCCGGCCATCGTCACGGAACTCAAGGCCGAGACGGAAGCCATGGCCCGCGCGCTCAAGGTGCAGGGCCTGATGAACGTGCAGTACGCGGTGAAGGACGGCGACATCTACGTGCTGGAGGTGAACCCGCGCGCATCGCGCACCGTGCCCTTCGTCGCCAAGGCGACGGGCGTGCCGGTGGCGAAGATCGGCGCGCGCGTCATGGCCGGCGCGCGCCTGTCCGAGTTCCGGCTCGATGACGACGCCGTCTCGCGCCACGTCGCGGTCAAGGAAGCGGTCTTCCCCTTCAACCGCTTCCCGAATGTGGACGTGATCCTCGGGCCGGAGATGAAGTCCACCGGCGAGGTGATGGGCCTCGACCACTCCTTCGAGCGCGCCTTCCTCAAGTCCCAGCTCGGTGCGGGGGTGAAGCTGCCGGAATCCGGCACGGCCTTCATCTCGGTGAAGGACAGCGACAAGGGCGCAGCCGTCATGCTGGCCCGGCGGCTGTCGGATATGGGCTTCTCGATCCTCGCCACCCGCGGCACCGCGGTGCGCATCCGCGAGGCCGGGCTCGACTGCCAGGTCGTCAACAAGGTGCTCGAAGGCCGCCCGCATTGCGTGGACGCCATGAAGTCCGGCGACATCCAGCTGGTGATCAACACCACCGGCGGCGGGCAGTCGGTGGCGGACAGCTTCGACATCCGCCGCAGCGCCCTGACCCACGGCATTCCGCACTACACGACGGCGGCGGGTGCCCGCGCGGCGGTCCACGCGATCGCGGCCCTGAAGGCCGGAACCCTTGATGTGGCGCCCCTACAGGCTTATTTTGCTACGTCGTTCTGACCGCATGGGGGCCGTTTCCGGCCCCCGTGGCGTCTTTCCCCCACCGACCGCCAGGCCTGGCTGAACCGGACCGAGGGCCGGCGGGGGGCGCCATATCTGGGAAGGGTTCGCCGTGCAGAAGTTCCCGATGACCGCCGAGGGCCTCGCGCGTCTGGAGGAGGAGCTGAAGGCCCTGAAGGGCGAGGAGCGTCCGGCGATCATCCGGGCGATCGCCGAGGCACGCGAGCATGGCGACCTCTCCGAGAACGCGGAATACCACGCCGCGCGCGAGCGCCAGTCCTTCATCGAGGGCCGCATCGCGGAACTCGAGGGCATCATCCCCTCGGTCGATGTGATCGATGTCGCGCGCCTCACCGGCGACAAGGTCCTGTTCGGCGCCAAGGTCACGATCGTCGACGAGGAGAGCGACGACGAGAAGACCTACCGCATCGTCGGCCAGTATGAGGCGGACATGAAGAACGGGTCGATCTCCGTCACCTCCCCGCTCGCCAAGGCGCTGATGGGCAAGACGGTCGGCGATTCGGTCGAGGTGCCGGCACCTGGCGGCGCCCGTTCGGTCGAGATAACCGCCGTCCGCTTCGCCTGACCACGGGCGCGTCCGCACTCGCTTCCTGACGCGCCCGCCATCCGCGGGCGCACGCTGCGCGTTTCCACCACCACGAGGAAAACGATGTCTCCCGTGAATTCGATCCGCGGCCTCGCCGCGGCTGCCGAGGCACCTGTCGCGCCGGGCGTCACGCTCGCCGACATCCGGGCCGCGGCGGAGCGAATTCGCGGCGCCATCCTGCGCACGCCCACCATCGAGAACCCGGCCGTCAGCCGCGAGGCGGGCACGCGCGTCTTCCTCAAGCTCGACAACCTCCAGCCCACCGGCGCCTTCAAGGAACGCGGCGCGGCCAACCGCCTCGCGCTGCTGACGGCGCGGGAACGCGCGGCCGGCGTCATCGCCATGTCCGCCGGCAACCACGCGCAGGCGGTGGCGCGCCACGCGCAGCTCGCCGGCGTCGCAGCGACCATCGTGATGCCGAAATTCACGCCGGCGACGAAGGTGGTGCGCACCGAATCCTGGGGCGCGCGCGTCGTGCTGCACGGGGAGACGCTGGCCGAGGCCGCCGCCCACGCGCACGACCTCGCGCTCCGGGAAGGCCTGGTCTTCGTCCACCCCTACGACGACCCCGGCGTGATCGCCGGCCAGGGCACCATGGTGCTCGAGATGATCGAGGACGCGCCGCAGATCGAGGCGCTGGTCATCCCCATCGGCGGCGGCGGCCTGTGTTCCGGCGTCGCCGCCGCGATGGCGGAACTGCGCCCGGGCATGCCGGTCTTCGGCGTCGAGGTCGAGGGCTACCCCGCCATGGCGCAGCGCCTCGCCGGCCAGCCGGTGCGCGTCGGCGGGCCGACCATCGCCGAGGGCATCGCCGTGCGCGACGTGGGTGAGACCCCGCTCGCCATCCTCCGCCGCCTCGGCGTGGAGGTGCTGCTGGTGCCCGAGCGCGCGGTCGAGCACGCGATCGCGCTGCTGGCCGAAGGCGCCAAGGTGGTCGCCGAAGGCGCCGGCGCCACCGGGCTCGCGGCGGTGCTCACCTACCCCGAGCGCTTCGCAGGACGCAGCGTCGGCACCACCGTCTGCGGCGGCAACATCGATCCGCGCATCCTCGCCAACGTGCTGTTGCGCAACCTGCTGCGCGACGGGCGCATCCTGCGCGTGCACCTCGACATCCCGGACCGGCCGGGCGTGCTGGCGGACATCGCCACGCGCGTCGCGGCAGCGGGCGGGAACGTGATCGAGGTCAGCCACCAGCGGTTGTTCGCGGCGCCGTCGGTGCAGAGCGCGGAACTCGAACTGATGATCGAAGTGCGCGACGCGGCGCAGGGGAATGCGATCATCGCCGCGCTCGAAGCGGCGGATTACGTCGTCAGGCGGGGCTGAGCAGGCAGCGCGGGGGAGGAGAACCTCCCCCGCTCCCCCTCCCTTTCTTGTCTGTCATCAAGGCGCGCCCGGCACGAAAGGGCGCGCCCATCCTGCGTCACTCCACGCGGGCGCCGGAGGCGCGGATCAGCGGGGCGAAGCGCGCCTCGTTGTCGCGGCGGAAATCGGCGAGGCCCTCCGGCGTCGTCCACCAGACGGCGGCGCCGTTCTCCTCGAAGCGGCGACGCACATCGGGGCTCTCCATCGCCTGGCGGCCGAGTTCCGCGATGCGCGCGACGATGGCAGGCGGGATACCCGCCGGGCCGCAGACGCCGCCCCAGGAGGTGATCTCGAAGCCCGGCAGGAATTCCGCCATCGTCGGGATCTCCGGCGCCTGGGGGCTGCGCTCGGCGCCGGTGACGGCGAGCGCGCGCATCTTGCCGTCCCGGTGGTGGGCCAGCGCCTGCGGGATGTTGTCGAACATCATGTGCACGCGGCCCGCCAGCAGGTCGACATTGGCCGGCGCGCCACCGCGATAGGGCACGTGCAGGATGTCGATGCCGGCCAGTTGCTTGAACATCTCCCCCGAGAGATGGACCGTGGTGCCCGACCCCGAACTCGCGAAGGAATAGCGGCCCGGGTTGCGCCGGCAGAGCTCGATCAGTTCCGGCACCGTGCGCGCCGGCACGTCGTTGTTGACGACGAGCATGTTCGGCAGTTGCCACAGGCCGCAGATGTAGGCGAGGTCCTTGTTCACGTCGAAGGGCAGCCGCGCGTAAAGCGTCGGCGAGATCGCCAGCGGCGCCACCGAGGCGAGGCCGATCGTCGTCCCGTCCGCGGGCGAGCGCGCGATCGCCTCGGTGCCGACATTGCCGCCCGAGCCGCTGCGGTTCTCGACCACGAAGGAATGGCCCGTGATCTCGCCCATCTTGGCGCACCAGATGCGGGACAGGATGTCGGTGCCCCCGCCCGGCGGAAAGATCCCGATGAAGCGGACGGATGCCGCCGGCCAGGCGGCGCCTGGCTGGCCGAGCGCCGGTGCCGCCACCGCGGCCGCCGATGCCGCGAGCAGGCCCCGCCGGCCGATGACGCGCGCCGGCGCGGCGCCGCGAAGTGCCTTCCTGGTCATGTCCTGCCTCCCTGCCGGCTCTGCGGCCGATGCCGCAACCGAAGCGGCGGAGCGGGGGTGGCGTCAAGCACGCTGCGCACCCTATTCCACGATCGCGCCCGAGGCCCGGATCAGCGGCGCGAAGCGCGCCTCGTTGTCGCGACGGAAATCGGCCAGGCCCTCCGGCGTCGTCCACCAGACGGTCGCGCCGCCTTCCTCGTAGCGGCGGCGGACCTCGGTGGATTCGACCGCCTGGCGGCCGAGTTCCGCGATGCGCAGGACGATGGCCGGCGGGATGCCGGCGGGACCGCAGACGCCGCCCCAGGAGTTGATCTCGTAGCCGGGCAGGAATTCCGCCATCGCCGGCACTTCCGGCGCCTGCGGGCTGCGCGTGGCGCCCGTGGCGGCGAGCGCGCGCACCTTCCCCTCGTGGTAGAGCCGGCTCGCCTCCGGGAAGTTGCCGAAGATCATGTCCACCCGGCCGCCCAGCAGGTCGGTGTAGGCCGGCCCGCCGCCGCGATAGGGCACGTGCAGGATGTTCACGCCGGCCATCTGCTTGAACATCTCGCCGGCGATGTGCAGCGTCGTGCCGGCGCCGGAACTCGCGAAGGTGTAGCGGCCGGGCTCCGCGCGGCAGAGGGCGATCAGTTCGGCGATGTCCCGCGCCGGGATCTCCGGCCGCACGATCAGCAGGTTCGGCAACTGCCAGAGCCCGCAGATGTAGGAGAAGTCCCGGGCCACGTCGAAGGGCAGCCGGCGGTACAGTGTCGGGGAGATGGCGAGCGAGGAGACGGAGGCGAGCCCGATCGTGGTGCCGTCCGGCCAGGCGCGGGCGATCGCCTCGGTCCCGACATTCCCGCCCGAGCCACCGCGGTTGTCCAGCACGAAGGAGTGGCCGGTGATCTCGGTCATGCGCTGGCACCAGATCCGGCTGAGCAGGTCGGTGGAGCCGCCCGGCGGGAAGATGCAGACGAAGCGGATGGGGCCGGTGGGCCAGGAAGCCTGGGCGCGCGCCCGCGGCGCCAGCAGCGGCGCGGCGGCGAGCGCGAGGGCGGCACGACGGCCGCGCAGG
>NZ_JAAEDM010000022.1 GCF_018129065.1 Neoroseomonas soli
CGGTCCAGGAGCCAATTGAGCGATACCTGCCCCTCAGCAAGCATGGCATCGAGCATGGCTTCCAAGGCGAAGGAGGTGGGCGGGCGCAGGATCATTGCGCCGCCAACATAGGCACGCGCGGCGGTCTGCCAGCAATCGATCGTGCCTCGCTGGGCGAAGGCCATCGATCGGCTTGCGAGACCGCTCGCCGAACTAGAGCAGATCCCGATCAGCTGGACTCACCTGATCGGGTGAAGATGCTCGCAAGAACAAAGGCCTGGAGCGGTGTTCGTGAGCCGAGGCGAACGGAAACCGCTCTAGGTAGAAGCCGATCCTTCCGCGGCTGCTTCGCCGGTGGATAGATGCGTCCTTGCGATTGCCTGGCCCGAGCGGCACGCCGTCAACGGCTGGCGATTACGCACCTGACGGACATAGGCACAAGACGACTCTTCGTCAGCGCCGGCGGACGTCATCTCATCATCGATGCGTTGAAAGAGGAGAGTGGCCATGAGGCCGCTTCGAACACCCGACGCCCAGTTCGGCCAATATCCGCCGGCGCTTGCGCTGGATCGGCCAATGCCTTCCGTCAAGGACGAGTTGTTCCTGGTGCTGCCGTCCCTGCGAGGCTACGCCAGGGCCCTGACCCGCAATCATCACGACAGCGAAGACCTGGTTCAGGATTCCATTGTCCGTATTCTGGCCGCGGCGGATCGGTTCCAACCAGGGACCAACTTCCGTGCCTGGGCCTTCACCATCGTGCGCAACCGCTTCCTCTCCGCCTTGGTGGCGAGCAAGCGGCGGTTCGTATGTCTGGATGACGTGGATCTGGACACTGCGCGCAGCGCGCCCACGCAGATGCATGGGCTCGAGCTCCAGGATCTGCGGCACCAGTTCGATCTTTTGCCAATCAAGGCGCAACTCGTCTTGCGGCGTGCTGCCGACGACAATGTTGCGTATGCAACATTCGCGAAGGATGCCTGTTGCAGCGTGAACACCATCAAGAGCCGGGTGCATCGTGCGCGTGCCGCAATGCGCAAGCGGTTGCAGTCCGCCTACCAGCCAGCCCGCGCGGCAGGCCACGCGCGGACCACGGCTTCATCGGGACGTCCTCTCCGGCTCATTGTCGGCGCTTAGAAGGCCGGAGACGGGCTGTGGAGACCCGAGGCTCATCCGAACCTCAAAACCCGCAGCGTCGGCGCCCTGGACGACGCTGCGGTGCGTTCACGCGGGTGCGACGTTAGGTCGGATCAGCCACGGGGCTCGTAGGCGAAGGCCGGCCGTGCAGCGAGGTTCTCCTTCGTGGCACTGTTAAGGTGCCAACGGCTCGTCTGTTGATTGTAGGTCAAATCCCGCAGCGGCACTGTCACCAGACGAGAGCCCATGCCCAGGAACCCGCCAATCGAGAGCACGGCCGTCGGTCCGGCTGGATCGGTCCCAAGGATCAGGTCATCCACGGAGCCGATCGAATCACTCCCGCTATTGTAGACGGTGGAGCCGACGATGCGGCTCGTCCGCTGCTCTGACGATGCGTGCGTCGGCATCGGTGAGAGACCTGCCGCGGTGGTGGTGGGCGCAATCACGACGGACGGAGCGGGCCGCGTGGTGGTGGTCGAGGAGGGGATTCCGGGCGCGGCCGGTTGCATCGGCGTCGCCTGCGTGGCGGCGGGGGGACGCGTATCGGCAGTCTGCGCGTAGGCCAGCATTGGCACAACGAGCATCGCGCTGCAGGCGGTGGCTTTCAGCATCAGGATGCGGGAGGTCATGGGTGGTATTCTCCGGGAGGTCGCTGGTCGGCGGATAGGCCGATCGAAAGAGCAACCGGCGCAGACCTCTCAGGTTGCCTGGGCTCGGATAGAGTTTTGAACCGTGCAGCGATCCCGCACCGGCCCCCACATGATCGCCTACGACTGACGAAGCGCGTGAGGGCCGACCAGGCGTGCTGGAATCGACGTACCGCAAGGTGCCACCGTCCTGCAGCGACCAGGTGTCATCACCATGTTCCAAGCCTACGCAACGGAGTCAGCCGGCTTGGATCAGGACCAGAAGGCAGACCCTCGGCTCGGGCGATTGCCCAGGGAGCCCATCGACCGGTTCACCAGGCCCCTCGCGCGGTTCCTGCGGATCGAGACTGTCAGCGGCGCCGTCCTTCTCATCGCTGCCATGGTCGCCTTCGGACTGTCGAATTCGGCGTGGGCCGATGGCTTTCTGGCCTTTTGGGACACACCCATCGGCCTGCGTACCGGCTCCTTCCAGTTCCAACGCCCGCTTCGCGACTGGATCAACGATGGCCTGATGACTTTCTTCTTCTTCGTCGTCGCGCTCGAACTCAAGCGCGAACTGGTTGTCGGCGAGCTTAGGGAGCCACGCATCGCCGCATTGTCGATCGCTGCGGCAGCAGGCGGCATGCTGGCGCCGGCGGCGATCTACCTCGTGCTGCAATTCGGCCAGCCTGGCGAACATGGTTGGGGCGTCGTCATGGCGACCGACACGGCCTTCGTCATAGGGTGCCTGGCGCTGCTGGGGCAGAATGCGCCGCGGCGGCTGCGCGTCTTCCTGCTGTCCCTCGCGGTGGTTGACGACATCGGCGCCATCCTGGTCGTCGCGATCGGCTACAGCAGTGGCGTCGGCTGGATCGCGCTCGCGGTCGGCATCACGGGCCTCGCGGTCGTGTATGGCCTGAGGCAGCTCGGCATCCGGAGCGTGCTGGTCTATGTGCTGGCGGGCATCCTGATCTGGCTTGCCATTGATGCCTCAGGGATCCACCCCACGGTTGCCGGCGTGGCGCTCGGTCTGCTGACGCCGACGCGCGGCTGGGTCAGCGACCGGCGCCTGCGCGCCATCCTACGTCGCGTTCTCGCCTATCCACCCGGCAACCATTGGAGCGGGGATACCGAGGACAGGAAGTTGCTGCGCTCGGCTGGCAAGGCGGCGCGGGAAGCACTGGCACCGGTGGAGCGACTGGAATTGATCCTGCATCCCTGGGTGGCATTCGGCGTCATGCCGCTGTTCGCACTGGCCAATGCCGGTGTGCATATTTCCCTCGCCGGTCTTGCCAATCCGGTCACCTTGGCCGTGGTGATCGGCTTCACTTTTGGCAAACCGGTCGGAATTCTGGCCTTCGCCTGGCTGGCGGTACGCTTGAGCGTGGCCGTGCGACCGACGGCTCTGGGCTGGGGCGTCATGGCCGGCGGCGGCATGCTCGCTGGCATCGGCTTCACCATGGCGCTGTTCATCGCCGAGCTTGCCTTCAAGGACGAGCTTCTCGAAGCCGCGAAACTTGGCATCTTCATCGCGTCCGTCATCTCGGCGGCGGGGGGATTCTCGCTGCTGGCCTGGCTCGGCCATCGTGACCGCGATCGTTCGGCCATGGCGAGAGGTGTGGATGCCCAACGGCACGAAATGATGCTTCCCCGCGCCCTGTGATTCCGAGGTGTGCATCACGACCTGCCCTGTGCAGGCACATCACTTGCGGCCGCGCTGTCCGCAGCGAGGCGTGAGAATGCGTCGGGCCACGACCGGCAGCGCGCTGTGTCCGTCAATCACAGGAGAAAGCAATGGCCAAGGGTCAGAAGCGGAACAACCGGGAGGCGAAGAAGCCCAAGCGACCCAAGGTGAAGGTCATCGCTGCTGCGTCGCCTTTCGCAGCCACACGGGCGCAGGCGGCACTCCCGCCTGCGCGGAAGGCTTAGAGACGAGGCATCAGCAGGCCTCGATCGACGGAACGCACGAAGGGACACACGGCCCGGTGACGACGTCGTGACGTTTCTTTGTGCAGCATGACGACGAGCATGCCGATGTCTTGCCATGCGAACCTAGGGCTCGAACGACGCCACGGTGCAGATGTGGGTTGGTGTTCGTGAAGAATGCGCCGGTCCCGGGGGGCAATACGAGACCGGCGCAGCCGGGAGTTTCTGGAGCGGCGTGAACGTCAAACCGCCCAGCGACGCCCGGCAACCTGCTGCATCTGGAAAAGGATCTGGCGATTCATGAACGGCATCCCAAGGACCCGGCGGGTGCACCTGCATCAATGCGGGGATGCCAACGCGTGAACTGAGGCTTCATCGCCTGAACGACCAAGGGTGAAAGAGATCGCAATAGGGCTCCCGTACCGGCGGCTCGCACGACGTCCCAGCATTCGCGCGACTTCACCGAGCGTCACGGTGCCCGCAAACGCGCGTGAGACGACCGAATGGTCAAACACGATCCTCAGCAGGCTGTCGGTGGGCGAGCACGATTGCAGCTGCGTCATGGCGATCTCCAGGATCCTGCGAGCAAATGAGGCCGATCGCCGAGCGACACGGCCGCGGTGCGGCCACGAATGCCCCGGGGTCATCGACCGGAGTCGTGGTCGGCTCTGCGGCGACCTCGGACGGCCCTCATCAGTGCCGGCAGGGCCAAGAGACGCCGACCTACGCATACATGCCAGCCTCGGAAACTACCTAACCTCGGAGCGCCGCCGGCGAATCATGGCTGCGCAGCCGCGGCCAGCGCCAGCCGCGCGAGGGCCGGCAGCGACGCAGCCCCGGTCTTCTGCATGATCGCCGCACGATGGTTCTCAACGGTGCGCTGGCTGATGCCGAGATCCGCGGCAATGTTCTTGCTGGGGTGCCCGGCGAGGACACGGTCCATCACCTCGCGCTGCCGTGCCGTCAGGCTAGCGATACTGTTCGCTGCGCTGTCATGCCAGGCAAGACGCTTGCTCGAATCCCGCGCCAACTCGAGGGCCCGGCCAATGCTGGCGAGCAAATTGTCGCGGCTGACAGGCTTCTCGATGAAATCCACTGCACCCGCCTTCATGGCCTGCACGACCATCCTCGCATCGCCGTGGCCGGTGATCATGATCGTGGGCAGCCGGTGGCCCGCGGCTCGGAACCGATCCAACAGCTCCAGGCCATCCATCCCGGGCAGATGGACGTCGAGCAGCACGCACCCCTCAACACCAGGCCGATAGGCTTCGAGGAATGCCTTGCCGCCAGCGTGATCCTCGACGTGCATGCCCGCATCCTCGAGCACGGCACGGATGGCGGCGCGCACCTGGCTGTCGTCGTCGATGATGAAGACGGTCTGCGATACCGCATCGGTGGTGCGCGGCAGCGATCGCGTCGACACCAGAAGTTGCTGAATCGCCTCGGTCAATTCGGGCAGCTTCACGGGCTTGTGCAGCCGCACGCAGTCCAGCAGGGCGATTTCACGGAGCGAGCCGGTCGAGATGTCGCCTGTCAGCATGATGGCCGGCACCGGATGATGCAGCCTTTCCCGCAACTTCGTCGACAGTTGCAGGCCATCCAGGCCGCCTGGGAGGTTGTAGTCCAGGAGAAGCAGATCCGGGCGAAGTCCTCCACTCGCCACCAGTTCCAGTGCCGCGCTGCCGTCGGGTGCCGCGATCACCTGATGACCTTCTCCCTCCAATACCCGGGTCAGGAGGTCGCGCACCTCGGGATCGTCCTCGGTAAGCAGGATCACGCCACTGCGGCGCGTGCCGTCTGCGTCACCGGCCTGCGACGTGTCGTGCGGAGGAAACACATCGGCGCCACCGAGAGCCAGGGCCACATCGATGCTGAAGACCGAGCCCCGACCAGGTGCGGAGCGAACGCGCACCGCATGGCCGAGCATCAAGCCCAAGCGCCGGACGATCGACAGACCAAGCCCAAGCCCGCGGTTGCGCTCGCGTGCGGCATTATCGATCTGATGGTACTCGTCGAAGATCGCCTGCTGCTCGTCCGGCGCGATGCCGATCCCGGTATCCCAGACTTCGATGCGAAGCATTCCGGCGCTGCGACGGCAGCCGAGCAGCACCTTGCCTTGCCGAGTGTACTTGAACGCGTTCGATAGCAGGTTGCGGATCATCTGCTCGAGCAGCCGGCGATCGGTGCAGACTGATAGGCTGCAGGGCACCACACGCAGTGCCAATCCCTGAGCGCGAGCGTGATACGTGAATTCCTCGTGCATCCGAACAAGGATTTCGTTCACGGGAACGCTTGTGATCTGCGTGGTCACTGTCCCTGTCTCGATCTGATTGATGTCGAGCAGCGTGTTCAGCATGTTGGACATCGCGCTCAGGGTCGGATCCAGCAGGGCCACCAGATCCTGCCCTGGCTTACCCTGCACGGCCTTTGCGAGCAGGCCCTGCAGCAGCACCAGCGTCTGGAGCGGCTGCCGGAGGTCATGGCTCGCCGCGGCAAGGAAGCGTGATTTCGCGACGCTGGCCTGTTCGGCTTGATGCTTGGCGGCCTCCAGCGCCGCGGTTGCGTGCTTGCGTTCGGTGGTGTCGGTGAAGGTGATGACGACGCCCTCCACGCGGCCATCGTGAGTGCGATAGGGCTGGATGCGCCGCATGAACCAACCACCGTCCTGGCCCTGGATCTCGCGGCCGTTCGGGACCGCCGTTGTCAGCACCGCCTGTGCATCGGCCAGGAGGGTCTCGTCGGTTGCCAGGGAACGCAGATCGGCAAGCGGCCGCCCGACATCGCCCGGGATGACTCGAAACAGCGCCCTCGTGGCGGGCGTGAAGAAGCGGATCCGGAGGCTCGGGTCGAGGAAGATCGTCGCCACATTCGTGCTGTACAGCACGTTCTGCAAATCGTCCGAGGTGGTGCGCTGCCGTTCGAGTGTTTCCTGGAGTTGGCCGTTGAGCGCCGTCAGTTCCTCATTCAGCGACTGCAGCTCCTCCTTCGAGGTCAGCAGCTCCTCGTTCGCGGATTGGTACTCCTCGTTGATCGAGAGCGCCTCGTCATGGATCGTCTTCTGCTCATCCGCGGCGCGGTCCAGATTGTGGATGGCGGCCTGCAATTCCAGGCGGGTCACCTCGAGCTCCTGCTCGAGCTCGGTGACCCGCGGGAGGTCCTTCGGCCCCGCGGCAGCACGCGGCGCGGCCAGCAGCGTCGGCGCATCAACGAAGCAGATCAGGAACAGCGTCTCGCCATCGTGCAGCACTGGCCGCACGTCGATATTGAATGGCGTTCGCGTGCCGTCCTGCTGCGTGCGGCCGCCAGGAAGGATGACACGTGCCCTTCCTTCACCGGCCTTCTGGATCGCCGTACGCAGCCTGGAGCGCAGAGCCGGTGGAGCCATGGCGAGCAGTTCGTGGGTCGGATGTCCCAGCGCCGGGCGCAGGTATCGGTCTGTCGGACCCAGCGAATAGAGGCAGGCTTTGTTGCGGTCGATCAGGACCGCTGCCGGCGCAAATGCGTCGATCACCAGTCGGCGGCACAGTTCGGCCAATACCGTGGGGCGCATGGTCGCGACGATTGGCCCCAGACGAGCCGCGGCCCGCGCACCGTCATCAGTGGTGCTCGCGACGCGGAGCTCGCCGGAGCGGCTACGGCCGGTGCGGCGATAGATACGCTCCGTTCCGGCAATCGCCACGAAGCCGTCGTCGCCGCTGCCTACCGTCTCCGCACTGCCGAGCAGCAGCACACCGCCAGGGCGCAAGGCGAAGTGAAACAGGGCGATGATCCGGGCCTGTGCCTCCGCGCCGAGGTAGATGAGCAGGTTCCGGCACGAGACAAGGTCGAGGTGCGAGAAGGGGGGATCGGCCAGTATGTCCTGCACCGCGAAGATCACTGTTGCGCGCAGGTCCGGCACGACGCGGTAGCCACATTCCTCCTTCTTGAAGAAGCGGGCGAGCCGCGCGGGAGACACCGCTTCCGTGATGCTGTCCGGGTAGAGACCCTCGCGCGCGCTTGCGACAGCATCCGGGTCGATATCGGAGGCGAAGACCTGTAGCCTGATATCGAGGCCTGTTGCGGCGATCTGTTCCAGAATGAGCATCGCCAGCGAATAGGTCTCCTCGCCGGTGCTGCATCCCGCGATCCAGATGCGGAGGGGACGGTCGGGCGAATGGTTCCGCACGAGGTCCGGCAGGATGGCCGTCTCCAGCGCTTCGAACACCCTTGGATCCCGGAAGAAGCGGGTCACGTGGATGTGCAGGTCCTTCGCGAGGTCCTCGAGTTCGCCTTCATCGCGCCGGAGCAGGTCGAGGTAGCGATCGAGCGCCCTGCGTTCCATCCCCGCCATCGTCATGCGGCGTTCGATGCGTCGCCGCAGGGTGCCCGGCTTGTAGAGCGCGAAGTCCTGCCCGGTCTCGGCGGCCAGCAGGGCGATGATGTCGGGCAGGCAGTCCTTGTCGGCGGCACTCGGCGGCGTGCGATCGCCCGGACGCAGAATAATGCTCGGGATCTCAGCCACCGGCAGGACGAGATCGACCGCACCGGTGGCCATCGCGGCGCACGGCATACCGTCGAAGGCGGCTTCGGCCGGATCCTGCGCGATGACGAGGCCACCCTTGTCCTTCACGGCCCGCGCGCCGAGGCTACCGTCCGTCCCGGTGCCGGATAGGATGATGCAGATGGCGCGCGGGCCATACGCTGCAGCCAGTGAGTGCAGAAGGAAGTCGAATGGCAGGCGCGCACCGTGGCGCGCCTGCGGTGGCGACAGGTGCAACGCGCCGTCCTGGACGGAAAGGTAGGTGCCCGGCGGGATGAGGTAGAGGTGGTCAGGCTCCAGCGCCATGCCGTCGGCCGCCTGACGCACTGTCATCGCGGTGTGCCCGGCGAGCAGGTCCACCATCATGCTCTCATGCGTTGGGTCGAGGTGCTGGATCAGGATGAAAGCCAAGCCATTCATGGCAGGCAGCGCATCCAGGAGTTTGCGGCAAGCGTCGAGGCCGCCGGCCGAAGCACCGATGCCGACAACCGGGAAGGCGGCAGGGTCAGTCCCGAAGGGTGACGATCGCGGCTTCGCCGGATGTGGGATGGGTCCGACCATTCCCCGATTGTCTCTGGTGGTTGCCACGCGATGCGCACGGAAGAGAAGACACCGTAGCACGTCAGGCGCCTTGCGTTTGATCAATCGGCGCGGCCGACCGATCCTGTCCCGAGGTCATACGTAGTTTCCGATCCTTCTGCGTAGGGTTCGCTGACAGTCCGTCACACAAGCTTCACCCGCACAGCCAGATCAATTCGGTAAATCTACGCCCATGGAATTGATGGACGCGGCCACCTGCTTCGATGCTTTGGGTCAGCCAACCCGGCTTGGGCTGATGCGCACGCTCCTCGCCGCCGGCACCAACGGTCTGGGCGCCGGCGAGGTCGCAGAGGCCCTGGGTGTGCCGCCGTCCACGCTGTCCTTCCACTTTCGCGCGCTTGAGGCCGCCGGGCTGATCGCCGCTACCCGCCAGGGCAGGCACGTCATCTATGCGGCCCAGATGGAACGATTGCGGGCGGTGGTGACCTTCCTGGTCGATGCCTGCTGCGACGGCAATCCCGCCCGCTGCGGCAACCTCGGCCTTCTGCTGGACCAGGCCATGGGGAATGCCGCCGTGACACCATCGCTCTTCAACGTCCTGTTCCTCTGCACCCGCAACTCAGCCCGATCCATCATGGCGGAAGCCATCCTGACCAAGCTGGGCCGTGACCGCTTTCGGGCCTTCTCGGCCGGGAGCGATCCGGCGTCGGAGGGTCCGCTGCCCGAGGTCCTCTCCCAATTGAAGGCGATGGGGCATGATGTTTCGTCTCTGCGCAGCAAGAACTGGGATGAGTTCACGGGCCCGGCCGCGCCGAAGATCGATTTCGTCATCGCGCTCTGCGACACGCTGAACGGGCAGGCCTGCCCGGATTTTGGCGCCACCGTCATGACGGGCGCCTGGCCGTTGCCGGATCCCGCCAAGTTTGGTGGCTCCCCGGCGGAGCGGGCGACGCTGCTGAACGAACTCTACGCCGCCCTGCACCGGCGCCTCGCGATCTTCGCGGCCCTCCCGGTTGGCTCGCTCGATCGCATGGCGCTGAAGGCGCGGCTGGATGAGCTGGCTGACCCGCACGCGATGGCGCGCTGACGATGAGGGTCGGAATCAACGGCATGGGTCGCATCGGCCGGCTCGCGCTGCGCGCCGCCATGGGGGCGGCTGACAGGCAGCCCGAGGATCCGCGTGCCGGAAACCGGCTCGAGGTCGTGCATCTCAACGAGATCAAGGGCGGTGCCGCGGCCATCGCCCACCTGCTGGAGTTTGACAGCGTGCAGGGCCGCTGGCGCGCACCCATCACGGCCGAGGCGAATGCCGGGATCCGCATCGGCGCTCACCGCATGACCTATTCCGAGCACGCAAAGCCGGCCGAGATCCCCTGGGGCGATCTCGGCGTGGATGTCGTGCTGGAATGCACGGGGAAGTTCCTGACGCCGGAGACGCTGCAGGGCCACCTCGACCGTGGCGCCAGGCGTGTGATCGTGGCGGCGCCGGTCAAGTTCGACGGCGTGCTCAACGTGGTGGTCGGGGTGAACGAGGCGCTGTACCACCCGGCGCGGCACCCGATCGTCACCGCTGCCTCCTGCACCACCAACTGCCTCGCTCCCGTGGTGAAGGTGGTGCACGAGGCCATCGGCATCCGGCACGGCCAGATCACCACCATCCACGACCCGACCAACACCAACGTCGTCGTCGATGCGCCGCACAAGGATCTGCGCCGCGCGCGCTCCGCCATGCTGTCCCTGCAGCCGACCACGACCGGCAGCGCGACCGCCATCGCGCTGATCTACCCCGAGCTGAAGGGCAAGCTGAATGGCCACGCGGTGCGCGCCCCGGTGCTGAATGCCTCGCTCACCGATTGCGTGTTCGAGATGAAGCGGGAGACGACCGCCGAGGAAGTGAACGCGCTGTTCGCCGCTGCGGCGGCTGGGCCGCTGGCCGGCATCCTGGGCTGCGAAACCCGCCCGCTGGTTTCCGCCGACTATGCCCGCGATACCCGCAGCTCCATTGTGGACGCGCTCTCCACCATGGTCACGGACGGCACGCTGCTGAAGGTCTATGCCTGGTACGACAATGAGATGGGCTATGCCTGCCGCATGGTCGACCTGGCCTGCCACATGGCCGCGGTCGGAATCTGAGATGAGCAGCGGCGCCATGCCATCCGCCAATGCGTCGGGCACCCGCAACTACGCGATCGTGACGGCCGCCTATTGGGGCTTCACGCTGACCGATGGCGCGCTGCGGATGCTGGTGCTGCTGCACTTCTTCCGCCTGGGCTATTCGCCCTTCACACTGGCCTTCCTGTTCCTGCTCTACGAGGCAGCCGGCATCGGCGCCAACCTGATGGGCGGTTGGCTCGCCACCCGCTTCGGCATCGCGCGCATGCTGGCGGTTGGGCTGACCACGCAGATCCTCGGCTTCCTGATGCTGTCCGTGATGTCGCCAGCCTGGGGCGCGGCACTCTCCGTTGCCTGGGTGGTGGCGGCGCAAGGCGTCTGCGGCGTGGCGAAGGACCTCACCAAGACCGCGAGCAAGTCTGCCATCAAGCTGACGGCCGGCGACGCCTCGGGCCGACTGTTCCGCTGGGTCGCCTTCTTCACCGGCAGCAAGAATGCGATGAAGGGGGTGGGGTTCTTCCTCGGCGGGCTGCTGCTGCAACTGCTCGGCTTTCGCGGCGCGCTGTGGGCCATGGCGGCGATGCTCGGCGTCATCCTGGCCGGCGTGGTGCTGTCGCTGCCACCGCTGATGGGCAAGGCCAATGCGTCGAGATCCGCAAGGGAGCTGTTCGCCAGGAACCGCGGCGTGAACCTGCTGGCGGCGGCGCGGGTGGTGCTGTTCGGCGCGCGCGATGTGTGGTTCGTGGTCGGCCTGCCGGTGTTCCTCTATGCGTCGGGCTGGACCTTCACGATGGTCGGCGGCTTCCTCGCGCTGTGGACCATCGGCTACGGCGTCGTTCAGGCCGCGGCACCGGCGCTGGTCCGCCGCAGCTCGGATGGGTTGAGCACCGAAGTCCCTGCCGCGCGTCTGTGGTCCCTGCTGTTGGCGGCCATTCCCTTGGCGCTGGCCGCGGCGGTGATGGCGGGTGTCGCGCGGCCGGACCTGGTCGTGGTGGTGGGGCTGGCGGCGTTCGGCTTCGCCTTCGCGGTGAATTCCTCGATCCACTCCTACCTGGTGCTGGTGTATGCCGGATCGGAGAAGGCGGCAGAGGATGTCGGTTTCTACTATGCCGCCAATGCCGCGGGGCGCTTCGGCGGGATTCTGCTGTCCGGCCTGCTCTATGGCTGGGGCGGGCTGACCGCCTGCTTGCTGGGCTCCGGCCTGATGCTGGCAAGCTGCTGGCTTGTGACACTCTGCTTGCCTACGCGCGGGACGGAAACCCCCGAGGCAGCCTGATACGGCCTGCGGAACCGGCCCTTCATCGGAACCCCGACAACCCCGATCGGAAAGGGCTCCGAGGCAGTCGGCCAGCGAAGCCTTCCATGCAATAAGAAGACTACTCCTCCATCCCTTCCAGGCCATCGCCATCAATGTCGACCATGCCCGCCAACGCCTCAGCCGAACCCGCCCGCGCGGACCCGGCTCGGTTGCGCGGAATGCCTCTGTTCGGCGGGATCGGGCCCGTTGCGATCGGGGAAATCCTCCGGCTCGGGCGGTTGCAGGACGTCCGGCGCGGCGCGACGCTGTTCGCCCAGGGCGCCGCCGCAACCAGCCTCCACCTGCTGCTCGAGGGCTTTCTCAAGGTGGTGCAGACCGGCCCCGACGGCCGCCAGATCGTGGTGCGGCTTGTCGGCCCGCGGGAGCCCGCCGGCGTGCTTGCCCTGCTCGGCCCGGATCAGACCTACCCGGCCACGGTGCTGGCCGTAGCGCCGAGCGTCGTGCTGACCTGGGCCGGCGCGGCCCTGCACGACCTGCGCGAGCACCACACGGCGCTCACCCTCAATGCCATGCGTGCCCTCGGCTCCCGCACGCAGGAGGCGCATGCGCGGCTGCGTGAGGCCGCCGGCGATCCGGTGGAGCGGCGCCTCGCCGCCACGGTGCTGCGCCTGGCTGCCCAGATCGGTGCGCGTCTCGAAGACGGTTCCATTGCGATAGCGGCGCCGCTGGCGCGACAGGATCTCGCGGAACTCGCCGGGACCACGCTGGCCACGGCGAGCCGCGTCCTGAGCGCCTGGAAGCAGGCCGGGATCCTCGGCGGCGGCCGCATGCGCCTCGTCGTGCGCGATCGTCGCGCACTCATGCGCCTGGCCGGGGCCTGATATGGCGCGCTACGGCGCCCACTCCTCGGCGAGCGGCGGCAGGTCGAGCGCGAGCAGGTCGATCGCCCGCCGCGCCATGTGGTCCACGATCGCTCCAACGCTGGCGGGGCGGCGGTAGAAGGCGGGCACCGGTGGGGCCATGATGGCGCCGATTTCGGTTGCCGCCACCATGGCGCGCAGATGTCCCAGATGCAGGGGCGTCTCGCGCACCATCAGCACCAGGCGCCGGCGCTCCTTCAACTGAACGTCCGCCGCGCGCACCAGCAGATTGTCGGACGCACTTGCCGCAATCGCCGAGAGCGTGCGGATGGAACAGGGTGCGACGATCATGCCCGCGGTGCGGAAGGAGCCGCTGGCAATGCTCGCACCGATATCCTCGACCGGATGGCGGTGCGTCGCCAGGCCGGTGATGCGCGCGAGCGCCGCCGGGCCGGATTCCTGCGCGAGCGTTCTCTCGCCGGCCCGGGAGACGACGAGATGCACCTCGCACCGCCCGCTGCGCGCCAGCAGCTCGATGACCCGCTCGCCGATCATGGCGCCCGAGGCGCCGCTGATGCCGACCACCACGCGCAGCGGGGCCGTGCTCATGCCGCGCGCTCCGGCGCGGCGCCGCGCGGCGGCAGGCCGAGCCGCGACCACACGGCATCCACGCGCGCCACCACTGCCGGATCCATCTCCAGCACGCGGCCGAACTCACGCTCCGTCTCGGGCCCGATCTTCACCGTGGCGTCGATGCCGAGCTTGCCGCCGAGCCCCGCCTTCGGCGAAGCGAAGTCGAGATAATCGATCGGCGTGCCGTCGATGCGCAGCAGGTCGCGCGAGGGATCGGACCGCGTCGCGACCGCCCACATCACATCCGCCCAGTCCCGTACGTGCACGTCGGGGTCCACCGCGATCAGCATCTTCGTGTAGGTGAACTGCGGCAGCAGCGACCACAGGCCGAGCATCACCCGTCGCGCCTGGCCCGGATAGGACTTGCGCAGCGCCACCACGGCGATGCGGTAGGAACAGGCCTCCGGCGGCAGCCAGATGTCCGTGACTTCGGGGAAGTGCCGCCGCACGAAGGGCAGGAAGAGGGGGTTCAGCGCCTCCCCGATGCGGGAGGGCTCGTCGGGCGGCCGGCCGGTGAAGGTGGAGAGATAGACCGGCCGCTCCCGCATCGTGACGGCGCTGACGCGCATCACCGGGAAGTCCTCGACCGAATTGTAGTAGCCGGTGTGGTCGCCATAGGGGCCTTCGGGCGCGGTCTCGTCCGGGGCGACATGGCCCTCGATGACGATCTCCGCCTCCGCCGGGACCTGCATAGGGATGCTCGCGCAGCGCGCCAGCGCCGGCCGCTCCCCGCGCAGCAGGCCGGAGAAGGTGATCTCCGACACGGTCTCCGGCAGCGGCAGCGCGGCGGCCAGGATGGTGGCCGGGTCGGCGCCGATCACCACGGCGACAGGCATGGGCTGGCCGCGCGCCTGCCACATCCGGTGGTGCCGCGCGCCGCCGCGCTGCGCGAGCCAGCGCAGGATCGCGCGGTCCCGCCCGAGGACCTGCATGCGATAGACGCCGAGATTGTAGTCCTCGGGCGACTCGCTGTCCGGCGGGCGGGTGACGACGAGCGGCCAGGTGATCAGCGGCGCCGGCTCCCCGGGCCAGCAGACCTGCGCGGGCAACTGGCCGAGATCCACCGCCGCGCCGCGCCGCACCAGCGCCTGCACGGCCGGGCGCGTCACCTCCCGCGCGCGCATCGTGAGCGCGGCCCGCGCCAGGGGCAGCTTGCGCAGCACGTCGGTCAGGCCCTGTGGCGGGCGGGGCTCGCGCAGCTCGGCCAGCACATCGCCGAGGCCCGGCAGTCCGGCTGGCCGCACGCCGAGCCCCCAGGCCACGCGTTCCACCGTGCCGAACAGGTTGACCAGCACCGGCATGTCCGAACGCGCGCCATCGGCCCGCGCGACGTTCTCGAACAGCAGCGCCGGGCCGTCTTCCGCGAGCACGCGGCGGTGGATCTCGGTGATCTCGTGCACGGCGGATACCGGCTCGGCGATGCGCCGGAGCTGCCGGCGATCTTCCAGGAAGGTCATGAAGGCGCGCAGGTCGCGGAAGGGGGGCAGGTCTCGGCGCGGCACGGCGATGCTCCGGCAAGGCGGCGCCTGTCTGCCCGCCGACCCGCGGCGCGTCTTTGTCGGCCGACAAGGACGGGCGGCGGGGACGGCAGTATCGAAGCCGCGATGCCCATGAACGCGCCTGCGGCGGCGACCCTGCCGCCCCTGCTTCAGGCGGCGCTGCGGCCGCTGCCGCTGGCGCCGCTGGACCCGTTGCTCGGCCTGGTGCTGCGCGCCGTGCTGCGGCGCCACCCCGCCATCTTCGACAGGCTGGGCGGGCACGCGCAGAAGAGCTTCGGCCTGCGGCCGACCGACCTGCCCTTCGCCCTGGTGCTCACGCCATGCCCCGAGGCGCCGCGCATCGCGGCGGTGCGGTCGCTGCCGCGCCACGGCCTCGATGCGCGGATCAGCGGCCCGCTGCGCGCCCTCGTGGCGCTCGCGGAGGGGGAGATGGACGGCGACGCGCTGTTCTTCTCCCGCACGCTGACCGTGGAGGGCGACATGGAGGCAGTGCTGGCACTGCGCAATGCGATGGACGGGGAGGGGCTCGACCTGGTCCGCGACGTCGCCACCGCGCTGGGCCCGCTCTCGCCGCTCGCGGAGCGCCTGGGCATCAGGGGCCGGCGCCTGCTGGACCGGCTGTCACGCCCGCGGGGGAAGCCGGCATGGAGCTGATCTGCCCCGCCGGCACGCCGGCGGCCTTTCGCCAGGCGGTGGATGCCGGCGCGCACGCCGTCTATTGCGGCTACCGCGGCGAGACCAACGCCCGCAACTTCCCCGGCCTCAACTTCAGCCACGCCGAGATGCGCGAGGCGATCGCCTATGCCCATGCGCGCGGCGCCAGGGTGCTGGTGGCGATCAACACCTTCCCGCGCGCCGGCGCGCTCGATCTGTGGCACCGCGCGGTGGACGAGGCGGTGGCCGCCGGGGCCGACGCGCTGATCCTCGCCGACATCGCCGTGCTGGACTATGCCGCGCGCACCCATCCCGCGCAGCGGCTGCACGTCTCGGTGCAGGCGGCAGCGGCGAACCCCGAGGCGGTGCGCTTCTACGTCGAGGCCTTCGGCGTGCGGCGCGTGGTGCTGCCCCGCGTTCTCAGCGTGGCGGAGATCGCCGCCATCACGCGCGCGGTGGCACCCTGCGAGACGGAGGTCTTCGTCTTCGGCGGCCTCTGCGTCATGGCCGAGGGGCGCTGCTCGCTTTCCTCCTACGCGACCGGGCAGTCGCCCAACATGAATGGCGTCTGCTCTCCGGCCGGGCATGTCGCCTACCGGCAGGACGGCGCGACGCTCGTCTCACGCCTCGGCGACTTCACCATCAACAAGTTCGCCGAGGGCGAGCCCGCCGGCTATCCGACGCTGTGCAAGGGCCGCTTCGCCACGCCACGCATGGATGGCTACATCTTCGAGGATCCGGTCAGCCTCGATGCGGCGGAACTGCTGCCGGCGCTGGGCAAGGCCGGCGTCACCGGCCTCAAGATCGAAGGGCGGCAGCGTGGCCGCGCCTATGTGGAAAGCGTGGTGCGCGCCTTCCGCGCGGCGCTGGATGCGCTGGAAGCGGGCCGCCCGATCGTCTCGCCCGGCCTGCTCTCCCTGACCGAGGGGCAGAGCACGACGCAGGGCGCCTATCGGAAGACCTGGCGATGAGGCTCACCCTCGGCCCCGTGCTGTTCAACTGGGCGCCCGAAGCGTGGCGCGACTTCCACTTCCGCATCGCCGACGAGGCGCCGGTGGATCGCGTGATCATCGGGGAGGTGGTGTGCTCCAAGCGCTCGCCCTTCTTCGCCGATCATCTTCCCGAGGTGGCGGAACGGCTCGCCGCCGCGGGCAAGGAGGTGGTCTTCGCCTCGCTGGCGCTGGTGACGCTCGAGCGCGAGCGCCGGGCCATCGCCGAACTCGCCGCCGACGATGCGATCCTGATGGAGGCGAACGACGTCTCCACCCTTCGCGTGCTCGCCGGACGGCCCCACCTGATCGGGCCCTTCGTGAACGTCTACAACGAGGCCACGGCGCAATGGCTCGCCGCGCGCGGAGCGCGGGCAATCTGCCTGCCGCCGGAACTGCCCGGCACCTCCATTGCCGCCATCGCCGCTTCCGGCGGCGTGCCGCTGGAAGTCTTCGCCTTCGGCCGCGTGCCGCTCGCCATCTCGGCGCGCTGCTACCATGCGCGCGTGCACGGGCTGCACAAGGACAATTGCCGCTTCGTCTGCGACCAGGACCCGGACGGGATGGGCGTGGAAACGCTCGACCACGAGCCATTTCTCGCGGTGAACGGGTTGCAGACCCTCTCGCACCGCTGCGCCAGCCTGATCGGGGACATTCCGGCGCTGCGCGGAATGGGGGTGGCATCGCTGCGCCTCTCGCCACAGCATTGCGACATGGTGGCGGTCGCACAGGTGTTCCGGGACGTCGCGGATGGCCGGATGGAAGTCGCGGCGGGCCGCGCCGCGCTGGCGGGGCTGTTCCCTCTCGCGCCCTTCTCCAACGGGTTCCTGCACGGTCGCGCGGGCGTGGCGCAGGTGGGCACGGCGTGAGGGCGGGTGGCGCGCCGGGCGTCGCCGCCGTCCTGACCGGCCGCGCCTTGCCCTATGCGCGGCCCGGCGCCCGGAGCGCCATCGCCAAGCATCCGCGGGGGGGCGCCGTCGCCGTGGGGCTGCTCGGCCTCGATGGCGACGAGCAGGGCGATCCGCGCCACCATGGCGGGCCGGAGAAGGCGGTGCATCTCTATGCGCTGGACCACTATCCCGTCTGGCGCGCCGCGCTGTCGGGACAGCCCCCGGCACTGGCGGTCCTAGCCGCACCCGGCGCCTTCGGGGAGAACCTGGCGGTCACGGGCCTCGACGAGGAGACGGTCTGCCTCGGCGATGCCTGGCGCCTCGGCACCGCGGTGCTGGAGGTAAGCCAGGCGCGGCAGCCCTGCTGGAAGCTCGACCATCGCTTCGGCGTGCCGGGCATGGCGCGCCTCGTTCAGGAAAGCGGGCGCACCGGCTGGTATTGCCGCGTGGTGGTGCCTGGCGAGATCGCGGCGGACGACGTGCCGCGGCTCGAGCGGCGCCCGCAGCCAGGATGGCCGCTCGCGAGGTTGCTCCGGCTGCTCTATCGGGACACGCTGGACCGCAGCGCGCTGGCAGAGGCGGCGGCGCTGCCGGAACTCGCCGAAGGTTGGCGACGCCTGTTGGCCCGGAGATTGGAACGGGGCGACGTCGAGGATTGGCGGGCGCGCCTCGATGGCAGGTGAGGCGCGGGCGAGGTCAGGCGGCATGGGCAGCAGCACGGACAATGAAGCGGCGCACCCGGATCGGCCCGATTGGGATCCGCGCTCGCGTGAGACGCTCGACGACCAGATCGCGGCCTATGACGCGCTGCGCCGGCGCTGCCCCGTTGCGCGCAGCGACTACCTGAACTGGTCGTTCCTGACGCACGCCGACGTCATGCGCGCGCTTCGCGATCACGATACCTACAGCAACGCGGCGTCGACGCATCTCTCGGTCCCCAACGGGATGGATCCGCCGGAGCACACCTTGTTCCGCCGGATCATCGAGCCGTATTTCGCCCAGGATGCGATGGCTGTATTCGAACCGGCCTGTCGGGGCATCGCGGACGCCGTCGCGGCAAGCCTGCCATCGCGCGGCGAGATCGACCTTGTTCCCGCCGTGGCGGAGGATTTCGCCCTCAAGGTGCAATGCGCCTTCATGGGGTGGCCGGCCGAGCTGCACGAACCACTGCGGGCCTGGGCCCGGCGCAATGCGGAGGCGACCCTCGCGCGGGACCGGACGGAGATGGCCAACGTCGCGCTGGAGTTCGACGCGCATATCCGCGGCTTGCTGAAGATACGCCGCGACGCGGGCGAGCAGGCGCAGAACGACGTGACGACGCGGCTGATGCGGGACAGCGTCGACGGGCGGCCGCTGACCGAAGCCGAGATCGTCAGCATCGTCCGCAATTGGACCGTCGGAGAGGTCGGGACCATCACCGCCTCGATCGGAATCATCATCCACTACCTTGCCGAGCGTCCGGCGCTGCAGGACCAGTTGCGCAGGATGCCGGCCGCGTTGCCGGCGGCGATCGACGAGATCCTCCGGATCCATGCGCCGCTGATCGCCAATCGTCGCGTCACTACGCGCCCCGTCGTGGTCGGTGGACGCAGCATCCCGGCGGGTCAGCGCGTCACCCTGATCTGGGCGTCGGCCAACCGGGATGAGGCCGTCTTCGGCGATCCCGACGTCTTCGACCCCGACCGGAACGGGCCGCAGAATCTCCTCTACGGCGCGGGCATCCACGTGTGCCCCGGCGCTCCGCTCGCGCGCCTGGAACTCCGGCTGATAATCGAGGCCTTGCTTCGGCGGACGCGACGGATTGCAGCCATGCCCGACAGACTGCCCGTGCGCGCCGTCTATCCCGGCAGCGGTTTCACGAGCCTGCCGCTTTGGATCGACTGCGTCGAGGACGCCTGCTGAAACCGCTGCGGGCGCGTGCTGCGGGGACCGCTCCAGGCATGACGGCCGTGCATTGCCACCTGATGGACATCTCGGCGAAAGCGTTCTCAGATCGCTGCCGCTGCGTCGCCGCGGCCATCGTGACGTGCATGCTCTCCGGGGAAAGTCGGACATGAAGACCTACGGCCATTTCATCGACGGGGCCTATGTGGAGCCCACGGGCGGCAAGTGGATCGACAGCCTCAATCCCTACACGGGAGAGGCCTGGGCCCGCATTCCGCAAGGCTGTGCCCAGGATGCGGACCGGGCCGTCCAGGCGGCCGCCAAAGCGATGCACGAAGGCCCGTGGGCGGGCATGAACGCCTCGACCCGTGGAAAGCTGATGCTTCGGCTCGGCGAACTGATCGCCGCGAATGCCGAACGGCTGGCCGAGGTCGAGGTGCGGGACAACGGCAAGCTCCTGGCCGAGATGCTCGGCCAGGTTCGCTACAATCCGGAATGGTGGCGCTACTTCGGCGGCCTTGCCGACAAGCTCGAAGGCGCAGTGGTTCCGATCGACAAGCCGGACATGTTCGCCTTCACGCGGCACGAGCCCGTCGGCGTCGTTGCGGCATTGACGGCCTGGAACTCGCCGCTGCTGTTCATCGCCTGGAAATGCGCTCCCGCACTTGCGGCCGGCTGCACGGTCGTGGTGAAGCCGTCGGAGTTCGCGTCCTGCTCCACGCTGGAGTTCGCCGCCTTGACCAAGGAGGCGGGCATCCCCGATGGCGTGTTCAACGTCGTCACCGGTTATGGGCCGGAAGTGGGGTCGGCCCTCGTCGAGCACCGGGATGTTGCGAAGGTCACTTTCACCGGGTCGGACGCGACGGGCGCGCGCATCTATGCGCAGGCGGCGAAGACCATGAAGCGTGTCTCGCTCGAGCTCGGCGGAAAGTCGCCCAACATCGTCTTCGACGACTGCGACATCGATGCCGCGATCGCCGGCGTCATCTCCGGGATCTTCGCGGCGACAGGCCAGACCTGCATCGCGGGATCCCGCGTCCTGGTGCAGAACTCGATCAAGGAGCGGTTCACCGAGCGGCTGGTGGAGCTTGGGCGGACGGCGCGGAAGGGCGATCCGATGCTGCCCGACACCAATATCGGGCCCGTCACCACCGCACCGCAGTACCGCAAGATCCTCGACTACATCGAGATCGCGAAGGCGGAGGGCGCACGCTGCATCCTGGGCGGGGGGCCGGCGCCGGACCTGCCTGGCGGCCAGTTCGTGGAGCCGACCATCTTCGCCGACGTGACGCCGGACATGCGCATCGCCAGGGAAGAGGTTTTCGGCCCGGTGCTGTCGATCATCGGCTTCGATGATGAGGCGGAGGCCGTGCGCATCGGGAACGACACGATCTACGGGCTCGCGGCCGGCGTCTGGACGAAGGACATCGGCCGTGCGGTGCGGATGTCGGCGGCGCTGAAGGCCGGCACGGTGTGGGTCAATACCTATCGGGCGGTCAGCTACATGATGCCTTTCGGCGGCATGAAGCATTCGGGCATCGGCCGGGAGAGCGGGATCGAGGCGGTCCGCGAGTATCTCGAGACCAAGAGCGTGTGGATCTCGACAGCGCAGGGCGTGCCTGCAAATCCATTCGTCATGCGATGACGCATCACGCCCAACGCCGGTCCCGGAATTGAGCGCCGCACCGTTCGCGGCGGCGCTCCTTTCGGATCATTCGCCCTGCACGGCCTGCGCGGCGTGCAACTCGTCATCGCCGACGCCCATGAGGGGCTGAAGGCGGCCGTGCGGCGCGTGCTGCACGCCATCGCACAGCGCTGCCGGGTGCACGTCATGCGCGACGCGACCGCGCATGACGGCAAGGGTCAGGTTCCTGGCTCGCGCCCTGGTGGCCGTGCAATCACCACGCGGGAGAGGATCCTGCCTTCGCCATCCACCGTCAGTCGCAGCACGCGCCCGTGGTGGGAGAAGATCAGGCGGTGGCGCCCCTCATGCTCGTCGATCCCCTTTTCGCAACGGCTCGTGAGGATGCCCTCCCGCAGACTTCGGAAGACCTCGGCCGTGTTCACATGGAAGGCGCGGGCGAGATCCTCGGCATCGACGACGAAGGCCTCGCCGTCGACATGCACGGCGCTCACCTTGACCCCCGCCAATGGTCGTTGGCCGCCGCGATGGTCGCGAAATTCGTGGCCACGACCTGCGAGACGGCAATCAGGGAATCCGCATCCTCGGCGTAGTCCGGTCGCAGGCGGTCGCGCACGGCGGCGTCCGGCTGCGTGGATTTGATGGCCATGCGGGAGAGCTTGATCGCGAGTTCGAAGCCCTCAGTCGGCGTCGCCGTGGTGAGCGTCGGCAACCAATTGTCCATGGCGGTGTCCTTTCCGGTGGGGGTTGGGTTCGATGCACGCATCGGTGAACAGGATCCGCGATGCGGCGCCTTCAGGATCGTTGAACTGGCCGTGTTCCAGCGCCCAGAAGAAGGCGCCGAGCCCGATGAGCCCCATGCCGATCGACAGAGGGATGAGGATGAACGGGATCACCGCCGGGCATCCTCGGCGCCGATCGCGCACCAGGCATGCCAGGTGCCGTAGCCGAGCACGGGGAACACGATGACGAGCCCGAGCAGTCCCGTCGCGGCCGATAGCGCCAGGCCCGCGACGATGATCACTCCCCAGACGAGCACGGGTCTCAGGTTCTGGACCGTCATCGCGAAGCTCATGCCCATCGCAGTCAGCGCATCCCGCCGCCCGGCCAGCAGCATCGGGATCGAGAACAGGCTTGTGGCGAAAGCGAAGGAGGCGAAGAGCCCGCCCACCGCGCTGCCGACGCCGATCAGCGCCCAGCCCAGCGGTGTGGTCAGAACGTTTCCGAGCGCCTCCGCAGCCCCCGGGAACGGCGCGAGTCCGAAGAACAGCGCATAGAGAAGGTCCGCCGCGCGCAGCCAGAACACCACCAGAAGTCCGAGCATCAACCCCGCATAGGCGACCTGCGCGCCGGATGCCGGGCGAACCAGGACCATGCCGCGCAGGCTGAGGTCGCGGCTCTCCATGCGGGCGCGGCTCTTCGCATAGAGCCCGAGCGCCAGGAACGGCCCCACGATCAGGAAGCCGGCAATCGCCGGCAGGGCCAGGTAGAGCAGCCCGGCCGCACGGAGCGCGGCCAGCACGATGAGCGACAGCGACAGCAGGAACAGCCCGTAGGCCAGGCTCGGTCCCGGCGCCGCCCGATAATCCGCCCATCCTGCCGCGAGCCAGCCGAACGCCGCATGTGCCGGCAGGTGGCGCGCGAAGGCCGCGGGGCGGCGGCGGGGTGGATTGAGGGCGGGCAGCGGTCTCAGCATCGGGCCTCCCTTCAGCAGGCCGGGCGCGCCGGCGGCTTGCCGGGCGCCGGCTGCACGCAGTCGGACATCGAGGTGAAGGCCACCGTCACGAGATGGATGTTCGCCGCGAGGAACCCGCCGACGACGATCACCGCGGTCAGGATGGCGAGCCGCTTCTGCGCGCGCGGTCCGATCATGGGGCCTCCGCGCGTTGGCCGTTTGCGCCGAGTCGGGAGACATAGACCGCGAGGAGGTTGATCTCGGCCGCGCTCAGCCGATCGGCCCAGGACGGCATCACCCCCTGCCGGCCGCCATGGATCGTGGCGAGGACCGTCGCCCTGTCGCCGCCATAGATCCAGCGGCCGCCGGCGAGCGCGGGCGCGCCGGTCCCGAGGCCTCCGCTGCCGGTCTCGCCGTGGCAGGCGACGCAGTTCTCGGCGAAGGCCTGCGCCCCGGCGTGGTGCTGTCCGGCTGCGCCGCCCGGGAGGGCGAGCACATAATCGGCCACGGCCTGCACCACCTCGCGCGGCAGAAGGCCGTCGCGCCCGAAAGCCGGCATCTGGGAGACGCGGGTGTCGGGATGTCCGCTGTTGATGCCGACGCGCAGCGTCTCGACGATGGCGGCAGGCGAGCCGCCCCAAAGCCAGTCGGCATCGGTCAGGTCGGGGAAGCCGGGACCGCCCGTGGCGCGGGTCCCGTGACAGGCGGCGCAATTGTCGGCGAAGAGCCGCCGCGCCGCGGGCATGGCGCGCGCCATCAATGCCGGGTCGGCTGCGAGCGCATCGAGGTCGCCCGCGGCGAAACCTGCCATCCAATCGTCGCGGGCCTTCTCCAGCGCCGCGAACCCCTGCATGGCGACCTGTCGCTGATCTAGACCGAGGACCCCGCGCGTGTAATCGCGTCCGATCGGCCAGGCCGGCAGCAGCACCCAGGCGATGACGGAATACAGGAACGTCAGCGCCAGCGCCCAGATGACGATACGCGGGAACGGCGTATTGAGCTCCCGGATGCCGTTCCAGTCATGGCCTGTCGTCTCGTAGCCGGTGACGGGATCGATCTCCGCGTCGTGATGCTTCTCCGCGCTCATGGGCTGCCGCCCGGCACGCCGCTGTCGGCGAGGATCGAACGCGCCGCCCGCTCATGGGCGGCCTTGCGGCTCGGCCTATAGGCCAGCACCACGACGATGGCGAAGAAACCCATCATCCACAGCAGGCCGAAGGTCTTGGCGATGAACACCAGCATGTCGTGGGTCACGCGAGCCTCCTCTGCCTAATGCGGATCGTGGGCTGCCGTCGTCAGCCGGCCGAGGGATTGCAGATACGCCACCACCGCATCCATTTCGGTCAGGCGCGTCGGGTCGCCGCCGAAGGGGCGGACCGCCACGCGCGCGCCGTAGCGTTCCGCGACGCCCGTCGCGCCCGCACTGTCGGGGCGCGCCTGCGCCAGCGCGTCCTGCGCGGCGTTGGCGATCCTCTCCCGCGAATAGGGCACGCCGAGGCGCGCGAGCGTCGCCATCTGCGCGGACAGGGACGATGTCTCGAGCGGTGTGGCCGCGAGCCAAGGGTAGGCCGGCATGATCGAGGCAGGCACGACAGCGCGCGGGTTCACCAGGTGCGCGGCATGCCAGGCATCGGAGTACTTCTCCCCGATCCGCGCGAGGTCCGGGCCGGTGCGCTTCGACCCCCAGAGCATCGGATGGTCGTAGGCGGATTCCGCGGCGAGGGAGTAGGGGCCGTAGCGATCGATCTCGTCGGCGAGGGTGCGCACCATCTGGCTGTGGCAGGCGTAGCAGCCTTCGCGGATGTAGATCTCCCGCCCGGCGAGTTCGAGCGGCGTGTGCGGGCGCAGGTCGGCGGGCGCTTCGAGCGTCTCGTCGATGGTGAACAGCGGGGCGATCTCGACCAGGCCGCCGATCGAGGCCGCGACGATGATGGCCGCGACCAGTCCCATCGAGACGCGTTCAAGATTGTAGTGCAGCCGCAGCATCGGCCTACTCCGCGGCCTGGGGCAGAAGCGGGCGGTCCGTCGCGCCGGCGGCCGCGGGGGCCGCAAGCATCGTCGCGCGGACGTTCAGCGCGCAGATGGCGGCACCGGCGAGGAACAGCGCGCCGCCCACCGTGCGCAGCAGGTAGTAGGGCGCCATCGCCATCACCGATTCCAGGAAGCTGTAGGCAAGCCCGCCATTGGCGCCGTAGGTCCGCCACATCAGGCCCTGGGTGATGCCGGCGTTCCACATCGCGACGACGTAGATCAGCGTGCCCGTCACCGAGAGCCAGAAGTGCCATTCGATCGCCTTCGGCCAGGCCATCGTCCTGCGTCCCGACAACTGCGGCACCAGCGTGTAGAGCGCGCCGAAGATGATCATCGCCACCCAGCCCAGCGTGCCGGAATGCACGTGACCCACGGTCCAGTCCGTGTAGTGGGAAAGCGAGTTGACCGGGCGGATGGCGAGGAACGACCCCTCGAAGGTCGAAAGCCCGTAGAACACCGCCGCGACGAACATGAAGCGCAGCGTCGCGTCGTCGCGCACCTTGTGCCAGGCGCCGTTCAGGGTGGCGATCGCATTGCCCGCCGACGCCCAGGAGGGGACGAGCAGCATGACGGAGAACGTCATCCCCAGCGTCTGCACCCAGTAGGGCAGCGCGGTATAGTGCAGGTGGTGCGAGCCGACCCAGATGTAGAAGAAGACGATGCCCCAGAAGCTGACGATGGACAGCCGGTAGGACCAGATCGGCCGTTCCGCGCGCACCGGGAGGAAGTAGTAGAGCATCCCGAGAAAGCCGGCGGTCAGGAAGAACGCCACCGCGTTGTGCCCGTACCACCACTGCACCATGGCGTCCTGGATGCCGGCCCAGACGGTGAAGCTTC
This sequence comes from Neoroseomonas soli, assembly GCF_018129065.1. GTDB lineage: Bacteria > Pseudomonadota > Alphaproteobacteria > Acetobacterales > Acetobacteraceae > Neoroseomonas > Neoroseomonas soli. Next base: position 25,689 of record NZ_JAAEDM010000022.1, read on the forward strand.
TCGATCCTGCAAGGCTGACCGGCAGGGCGATGTTGTTGACGATGTGCAGCATCGCCACCACCAGGATGAAGGCCAGGTAGTACCAGTTCGCGACGTAGATGTGCGGTTCGTTGCGGCGCGCCAGCGTGCGCAGGTAGAGCGCGAAATAGGCGACCCAGACCACCACCAGCCAGAGGTCGGCGTACCATTCGGCCTCGGCGTATTCCTTGGACTGCGTGCTGCCCATCAGGTAGCCCGTCACCGCCCAGGCGCAGAACAGGTTGTAGCCGATCAGCACGAACCACGGCGTGACCGAATCCGCCAGGCGCGCGCGCGAGGTGCGCTGCAGGACATGCAGCGATGTCGCGATCAGCGCATTGCCGCCGAAGCCGAAGATCACGCCGGTGGTGTGCACCGGGCGCAGCCGGCCGAAGCTGGTGGCGGGCCAGAGCGGCGTCGCTTCCGGCCAGTAGAGCAGGGCCGCGACCCATACGCCGATGCTCATCCCGATCAGGGCCCAGACGAGGGTCATCGCGATCCCGAAGCGCGTGGGTTCGTCGTAATAGAGGGCCGTCCGCCCGGCGGGCGCATCCGGCTCGAACAATGCCCCCGCGAGTGCGAAGGCGAGCAGGATGCCGAGCACCATCGCCATCGCGCCGTGCACCGCCATCGGGCCTTCCTTGGCGGCCCCCAGCATGGCGAGGCCCAGCACCGCGAGACCGATCGCGAGGATCAGGCCGCTCTGGCGCTCGGGCATGCTGAGCGATGCGATCATTGGTGCATCCTCACTTGCGACTCACGAAGGCATCGGGTCGGGAAGCTGCCGGTCGAACGGCAGTTTCACGCCGGGCGTGAGCATGAACGTCCACGCCCAGAACCATGCTTACGCGTTAAATTGGTATCGTCAATACCAGATTAAGCGGTGCCGGCGGCGCGGCACGGCGCCTCTCGCCGTATCGCCCGAACAGCCTGCGCCGACGACGATGCTCCGGCGGCATGGGTCCGCTTGCCGCCTGCGCCAAAGGTGATGAGCTGGCCTGCGTCTTTGCGCGGCTGCTGGTGTGGAAGGCTGCCGCGGGCGCATCGGCGGATTGCCGCTGCACTGCGCCGGTCACGGGCACCGGTCGTGGTCGCTCACGCGACAGCGTGACCTGCAAGGATGCGTAGCGCCGCAATCAGGCGAGGGGGGAAGAGTCGTGCCGCGGCCCGCGATCACTCTCCTCGTGAGCGTGCGGTTGGTCGGCTGGCCGATGCATGGTCCAACGGCCAGACCGAGGGTCAGATCAGCAAGCTGAAGCTGGTCAAGCGCCGGATCCACGGCCGCGCGCGGCTCCTCGCGGCCGCGTAGCACGGCCGGAGGAACCGCACCGAGAGTGAGTCAGAGCCCTTTTCCAGGCCGACCCACATTCACTTCGCCATCCCGGCCCGCTGCAGGATCGGTCCCATGGTTTCTGCTCCTCGACGCAGCAGCGCCGCGTATTCGGCGCCCGGCAGCGCCTGCGGATCGACCCCGGTCGCACCGATCTGCTCGGCCACGGCAGGGTCCCGCAACGCGGCGAGCGCCGCCGCCTCGAGCCTTTCGATGATCGGACGCGGCGTGCCCCGGGGGGCGGCAACGCCGAGCCAGGAATCGATCTCCACATCGTAACCCGCCTCCCGCATGGTCGGGACCTCGGGGAACTCCGGCCAGCGCATCGGGCTGGCCGAGGCGAGGAAGCGGAGCTGCCCCGCGCGGATCTGCGACACCACGTCGGACGGGTTCTGCACGATCACGTCCACATGCCTGCCGAGCAGCGCCGCGACCGTTTCCGCACCCGAGCGATACTGGACCTGCTCGAACTTCGCGCCGGTGACGCGCCCCAGTTCGAACATCGCGAGATTGTTCGGCGCGGAGGGAGCCCCGACGAACAGGCCGTTGCCCGCCTTCGCGGCGCGCACCAGGTCGTCGAGCGTCCGATACGGCGAATCCGCGCGCACCGTGACGCCATAGCGGAAGCGCCCGTAGCCGGCGATGAAGTCGAAGCTGTCGATCGTGTAGGGCACATCCCGCACATGCGGCTGGATGGCGACGGTCGAGTAGGTGACGACGCCGATGGTGTAGCCGTCGGGCCGCTGCGTGGCGATGAAGGCCGGACCGATCGTGCCTTCGGCACCGGGGCGGTTGAACACCACCACCGGCCTGGAGAGTTGCCGCTCAAGCCCGCGCGCGAAGGCGCGTGCTGAAACGTCGGTGTTCCCGCCGGCCCCGTAGTTCACGACCAGCTGGATCTCACGCTCCGGCCATTCCGCGCGGGCCGCGGACGTGCCTGCCACCAGCATGCCGCCCAGCAATCCGGGGATATGCCTGCGCCTGATCGCGATCGTCATGGTTCATACTCCATTTCTATCGTTCGTTCCGCCAGTAGCGCGCCCTGCACGTGGTAGAGCCGTCGGCGATCAAGTTCCGTGCGTCACGGGAATGCCGCACCGACCTGCCAGGACGCAACGCCCGGCCCTGGTCCGGGGGCTGCGTCCTGGCGCGGCCGTCGCGCGCGGCGGCTCAGGGCATGTAGCTGCCGCCGCCGATGTCGATCGTCGTCCCCGTGAGGTAGGAAGCCGCATCCGAGGCGAGGAAATGCACCAGCTCCGCGACCTCCTCGGGCTCACCCAGGCGGCCGAGGGGAATGCGCGCGAGGAACGCCTCGTTCATCCCGGGCGCCGCGCCGGCCACCATGTCGCTCTTGATGCGTCCCGGCGCGACGCTGTTCACGGTGATCCCGAACGGCCCGAGTTCCGCCGCGAGGTTGCGCGCGAGGCCCATCAGCCCGGTCTTGGACGCGCCGTAATAGGCGCCGGTGATGGTACTCGGCACGCGCGCCGCCTGGCTCGTCATCATCACGATGCGTCCCCAGCCGCGCTTCTTCAGCACAGGAATCGCCTGCCGCGACAGCATGAACGGCCCGTTGAGGTTCACGTCGATCACGCGGCGCCATTCATCGGTGGGTATTTCTTCCACCATGCGCTTGCGGCCGTTCACCTTGGGTGAGATGCCAGCGTTGTTGACCAGCACGCCGAGGCGGTCCCACCAGTTGCCGAGCACCTCGGGCAGCGCGGCGATCGCCTGCTCGTCGGCGACATCGAGGCGGATCGCGCGCGCCTGGTGTCCGGCTGCCGTGATCTCCGCCGCGGTGGCATCGACGCTGTCAAGCACGTCGGCCAGGACGACCGGATGCCCGGCGGCGGCGAGGCGCCGCGCGATGGCGGCGCCAAGGCCGCGTGCGGCGCCCGTGACGAGGGCGACGCGATCTGCGTTGCTCATGGCTGTGTCCTTGGAATGGAGCAGGGCGGGGGGCGTCAGGTCAGCCATCGACGGTGATGCCGAGCCGCTGCACCAGGGCGCGCTCACGCGCCGTCTGCTCGGTGACATAGCGCGTGTAGCCGGCAGGGTCGAAATAGGCGAGCTGCAGGTCGAAGCGCTCGCGGATGGCGATGTTCGACGCTTCGAACAGGCCTTCCTTGAAGGCGTCGTGCAGCCGCATGGCGATGGCCGGATCCATGCCCTTCGGCCCGCTGATCCCGTAGGGCGCGACGGAAACGAGATCGATGTCGAGATCCTTCAGCGTCGGGACCGAAGGGAAACGGCGGGAGCGCTCCGGCGACCACACGTGCAGCGCGCGCATCTCGCCGGAATCGACGAAGGGTGCCCAGGCGGCGCTGTCGCTGACCATGTCGACATGGCCACCGAGCGTCGCCGTCATCGCCTCCGCCCCGCCGCGATAAGGCACATGGGTCAGTTCGATGCCGAGCTTCTCCTGGATCTCGACCATCGTGAGGTGCGGGGAGGAACCCGCGCCGGTCGCTCCGAAGGTCAGCTTGCCCGGATTGGCGCGCGCCGCATCGACCACGTCCTGCCAGGAGCGGAAGCGGCTGTCCGCCTTCACCACCGTGCCGAAGAGCCAGCCGGCGAGGCCGATGACATGCGTGAAATCCGCCACCGGATCCCAGCGTGGCGTGCGCGTCATGAAGGGCCAGCGCATCACCGTGTGGTGCATCACCGTCAGCGTGTAGCCGTCGGGCCGCGCCTGGGCCGCCACCTGCTGCGGGCCGAGCGTGCCGGCGACGCCGGGGCGGCTCTCGATGACGATGGGCTGGCCGAGCACGCGGCTGGCCGTCTCGCACATGCCGCGGATCTGCGCATCGGCGGACCCGCCCGAAGGCCAGGGAAAGACGAGCCGGATCGGGCGATCCGGGTAGCGCGGCTGCGCCAGCGCAGGAGCGGCGAGGGCAACGCCGCCGAGTCCAAGCGCGGCACGGCGCGTCAGCCTGGCAGGCGCGGATGCATTGGTTTCGTCAGCGGTGCTGGGCATCATTCGTCACTCCCGGTTCATGGTTGCTTGTCGTCGTCACATGCCCCGGCGGACGGCGCGCGGCGTGCCGCCGCCACCGCGCCTGCCGGTGGCTGGCCGGCGCCCCTCGGGAGGCGCCGGCGGGCTCAGGGCATCAGGATCACCTTGCTCGCCGCGCGCTGGCGGGCGAGCTCGAAGCCCTCCAGCCCGCGCTCGAGCGGCATGCGGTGCGTGATCATCGGCCGGTAGGCCTCGGGGTCGCGCGCAAGCAGGGAGATCACGCGCTCCCAGGTCCGGTGCTCGGAACCGTGGGAGGCACGGAGCTGGTGCCGGTTGCGCACGAAGGTGGTCAGCGGCAAGGCGAGCGGCGCGGCGTGGATGCCGGCGACCACCAGGACGCCCTCGCGCTTCAGCGTGGGCAGGGCATCGGTGATCGAAGGCGGGTGGCCGGTCGCTTCCAGCACGACGTCCACCGGCTTGCCGCCCGTGGCCGCCAGCACCTGGTCGGCCAGCGGGCCCTCGGCGACATCGACGATGTCGGTGAAGCCGAGATCGCGCAGCACGGCGTAGCGCGGCTGGTCGGCACGGCCGGCGATGATCACGCGGCCGGCGCCGGCCGCGCGCGCCATCAATGCCAGCCCCTGGCCGATCGTGCCCGGCCCGAGCACGAGCACGGTGTCGCCGATGCCGACATCGCCCACCAGCACGGCCTCGGCCGCGACGGCGAGCGGTTCGACCAGCGCGCCGAGTTCCGCATCGACCGCATCCGGCAGCGGCAGGACATTGCCGGCGGACACGTTGACGAAGCGCGCGAAGCCGCCATCGGCGGTGAGGCCGAGGCTGAGCCGCGCGCCGCGCAGACGTGGGTCGCCCGGCCAGGCCGCCATTCCGTCGCCGCGCTGCACGCGCGGGTGCACGGCAACGCGCGTGCCTTCCGCCACCGCGACCCCGGCGCCGGCCGCGACGACGCGCCCGGCGAATTCATGGCCCATGGTCAGCGGCAGGTACGGCACCATGTGGCCGTAGCCGTCCGTCCACTCATAGGCATGGACGTCGCTGCCGCAGATGCCCACGGCCTCGATGCGGACCTGGACCTCTCCCGGCGCGGGGGCGCCGGGCTCGGGCACGTCCAGCGCCTCGAGCCCGAACCCCGCCTGCGTCTTGCGCAGGGCCAGCATGGTCAGAAGGGTTCCGGGTAGTGGGCGGCGTAGATGCCCAGCGGCGGCTTGCCGTTCGGGTCGGTCATGACCTCGATCAGCGTGGGCTTGCCGGAGGCGAAGGCTGCGTCGAGCGCCGGGCCGACATCCTCGCCGCGCTCGACGCGCACGCCGGCGATGCCGCAGGCGCGCGCGATCGCGGCGTGGTCGACCTCGGCGAAGTCGCAGGCGATGGTGTGGTCGCCGTACTTCGCGTCCTCGGCGTGCTTCTGGAAGCCGAGGATGCCGTTGTTCAGCACCACCACCGTCACCGGCACCTGCAGGCGGCGCAGCGTCTCGAGTTCCGCCCAGGAATGGCCGAAGCCGCCATCGCCCACCAGGCAGACGACGCGCTTGCCCGGCTCCGCGACCTGCGCGCCGATCGCCAGCGGCACGCCCCAGCCGAGGCCGGCGAGGCCGCGCGGGCTGAGGAAGCGCTGACCGGCGCGCTTCGCCGTCATGTAGATGTTGATCCAGTTCGACGAGTAGGACGCATCCGCGACCATGATGCCGTCGGCGGGCAGGCGCTTGTCGATCTCGGTCGCGACGCGCTCCGGCCGCACCGGGCCGCCGTCGCGCGTGGTCACGCCGGCGATGAGCTTCTGCCAGCCCTCGACGGCCTTGGCGATCTGCGCCTCGACCTTCGGGCGGGCGGCGGCGCGGGCCGAGAGGTCATGCTTCAGCACCGCCTCGCGCAGCGCGGCGAGGGTCAGCTTGGCATCGCCCGTCAGGCGCAGCGCCTCGTAGTTGCGGCCGATCTCCGAGGGATCCGGATCGATGTGGATGTAGCGCGCGCCGCGCGGATAGAGCGTCCAGGAATCCGTGCCGTTCTGGTTGGTCCGGTTGCCGACGAGCAGGACGACGTCGGCCTCCGTCACCATCGGCTTCAGGTCGTGCGTGCGGGCGCCGCGGGCCATCGTGTTGCCGACCACGCCGAGCGAGAGCGGGTGCGTCTCATCGACGCTGCCCTTGCCCATGAAAGTGGTGGCGACGGGCAGGTGGCCGTCCTGCTGGAGCGCTGCGAGTTCCTGCGCCGCGCCGGAGATGTGCACGCCGCCGCCGGCGATGATCAGCGGGCGCGCGGCCTTGGCGAGCAGCGCCGCCGCTTCCTCGATGCGGGCAGGGTCGGCGAGCGTCCGGTCGAGCGGGAAGGTGCCGAGCATGGCGCGGCGCTGCGACGCGGCCGCGGCCTTCTCCAGCAGCAGGTCGGCCGGCAGCAGCAGAACGGCCGGGCCCGGACGGCCGGAGGTCGCGGCCGTGAACGCCATGTCCACGTAGTCCTCGAGCCGGTCGGCGCGGTCGATGCGGCGGACGAACTTGGCCACGCCCTCGAACAGCTTGATGTGGTCGAGTTCCTGGAACGCGTTCTTGTCCACGGCATCGCGGGTGACTTCCTGCACCAGCGCGATGACCGGGATGCTGGCCTTCAGCGCCTCGGCGAGGGGCGGGACCAGCAGCGTCGCGGCCGGGCCGTTCTGCGCCGTCACCACGCCCACCTTGCGGGAGATGCGGGCGTAGCCGTCGGCCATCGTGCCGCCCATGTTCTCCTGGCGGTACACGGTCTGGCTGATGCCGGCGTGCGGCGCCGCGAGATGGAAGGCGGAAGGGAGGCTCTGCCCGAAGGTCGTGGTCACGCCGTGCCGCGCGAAGGCCTCGGCGAGACGGAGCGCGACGGTCGCATTTGCGGTTGCAGTGGCGGGGGGGGCGGCATCGGGCATTCGGGCGTCTCCAATTTCGAAATGATATTTGCTATAGCAAACATCATGACGCTTGACAGGTCAACCTTGCCCCCGGGACAAGCTTGGTGATGGCATCCGATACGACCCTTGCTCCGGTGGACCGCGACGAGACGCTTGCGGAGAAGGTCTATGGGCGCCTGCGCGGCGCCCTGGTGGGAGGGCGGCTCGTGCCGGGGCAGAAGCTGGTCCATCGCCAGTTGGCCGCCGAGCTTGGCGTGAGCCCGACGCCGGTGCGCGAGGCGCTGCTGCGGCTGGTTTCCGAAGGTGCGCTCGATCTGGATGTCCGCGGGATTTCCTGGGTGCCGCGCCTCTCACCGGGCCGCTATGCGGAAATCATGGACCTGCGTGGCGAGCTGGAGGGACGGGCCGCGGCACGTGCGGCACTCCTGGCGACGCCGGAGGAGATCGCGACGCTGCGCGCCATCCATGATCGGCTGATGGAGGGGCGACGCGCCAAGGATGCCCCGGTCGTCCTCGCAGAGAATGAACGCTTCCATTTCGGCGTGATCGCGATCGCCCGGATGCCGGTGCTGCAAAAGGTCGTCGAACACCTGTGGACCCAGGCCGGCCCGACGATCAACCTGTTGCTCACCGTGCCGCGTCCCGACTGGCCCAACGGCCATCCGCACGAAGACCTTCTGCGGGCGCTGGATGCGCACGATGCCGATGCGGCGCGCGCTGCGGTGGAACGCGATCTGCGCGAATACGCGAAGATCGTCGCGCCGCTTCTGGAACGCGATTCGGGGCATGGCAATCCGGATTGAAGCAGGGACGCATGAGACTGCGCCGAACCGCCGCGGCGGTCGCCGCGGTTCAGCAACCCTCAATCCGGACGATCGATGCGGGCGGAGCTGGTCGGACCGTCTTGGGAGTTCGGAACAAGGGGCGCTCCAAGGAGCAGTGCTGGCAGGGTAACGCGGTGCACCGTCGCTGGGTGGCCGAGGCCATCGGCATCATCGAGGCCGACTTCAACCGCTCCGCCGACACGCATGTGCTGTAGAAGTACCGACCTGATCTGTCGGATATTCGATCTGGCGTGGTGGGTGTCCCCCGGGTCGAACATCCGTCGGATCAAGCCGATACTTCTATGCCCGCTCCCCCGGAACGATCGACGACGGACGCCGCGGGCGGGTTCCTGGCGCTCCTCCCGGAGCGGGGCCCGATATCCAGGATAAGGTTGCAGTGCATGGCAACGGGCGAACCCGATGACCGATGATGTCCCGCCGCGGGACCGGGCACTCCCTTCCCGGCAATCGGCCGCAGAGGTCCTGGCCGCGCTCGGCACGAATGCGCGGCACGGGCTCAGCGAGGCGGAGGCGCGGACGCGGCTGGAGCGGCACGGCAGGAACGAACTGGCTGCCGAGAAGCCGGTTCCCGCCTGGCGCCGCTTCCTCGCCCAGTTCCAGGACGTTCTCGTCATCCTGCTGCTCGTCGCCGCCCTGATCTCGGCGGGACTGTGGTTGATCGAGCGCGACAGCGCCCTGCCTTACGAGGCGATGGCCATCCTCGCCGTCGTGCTGCTCAACGCGGTCATGGGCTACGCCCAGCAGGCGCGGGCGGCGCAGGCGGTGGCGGCGCTGCGCCGCATGTCGGCGGCGCAGGCCAAGGTCGTCCGGGACGGGGAGCAGAAGAATATCCCCGCGGCCGAACTCGTGCCCGGCGACGTCATACTGATCGAGGAGGGCGACACCATCCCCGCCGATGCGCGGGTGATCCAGTCGGTCGCCCTTCAGGCGGCGGAGGCGGCGCTCACCGGCGAGAGCCTGCCGGTGGCGAAGGACACGGACCCGATCGCGGAGGAGGTGGGCCTCGGCGACCGCGGCAACATGGTCTTCAGCGGCACGGCGGCGACCTACGGGCATGGGCGCGCGGTGATCACCGCGACCGGGATGCGGACCGAGATGGGCCGCATCGCCGGGATGCTGAAGGCGGCGCCCCAGGACACCACGCCGCTGCAGAAGGAACTCGACGGCGTCGGGCGGCTGCTGGGGAAGATCGTCGTCGCCATCGCCGTGATGATGGTCGCGACGATCCTGCTGGTGGAGGATGTGCACGGCGCGCGCGCGGTCTTCGACGTGCTCATCCTCGGCGTCGCCCTCGCTGTCGCGGCGGTGCCGGAGGGCCTGCCGGCGGTGGTCACGGCCGTATTGTCCATCGGTGTGCAGCGCATGGCGCGGCGGAACGCCATCGTTCGCCACCTCGCGGCGGTGGAGACGCTCGGCTCGGCGGATGTCATCGCCTCGGACAAGACGGGCACTCTGACGAAGAACGAGATGACGGTGCGCCGGATCATCACCGCCAGCGGCGGCGTGAGCCTCGGCGGCAGCGGCTACCTGCCCGAAGGCGAAGTTCGGCGGGACGGCGGCGGCGAGATCGACGACGGCCTCCGCGCCGAGTTCGTGCGCGCTCTCTCCGCTGCCGACCGCGCCAACAATGCCGTGCTGCAGGAGCGCGACGGGCGCTGGATGGTGCAGGGCGATCCGACCGAGGGCGCGTTGATCGTCGCCGCGCGCAAGGCCGGGCTGGAGGCGGAGGCCCTCGACGCCCGCTTCGTCCGCATTGCGGAGGTGCCCTTCTCCTCCGAGCGCAAGCTGATGAGCACGGTGCACAGCGACGCCGAGCGGGATGAACGCCTGCTCGCCTTCACGAAGGGGGCGCCGGATGTGCTGCTCGGGCGTTGCACGCAGGAACTGGTCGGCGAGCAGGCACGGCCCCTGACGGCCGCGCGCCGCGCCGCCATCCTGGAGAGCAATGAGGAACTGGCCGGCCAGGCCTTGCGCACCCTCGGCGTCGCCTTCCGTTCGCTGCCGAAGGGTGCAGCCGATCGGGACGAGCTCGACGAGACTGTGGAGCGGGACCTCGTCTTCCTCGGGCTGATCGGCATGATCGATCCGCCGCGCGAGGAAGCGAAGCACGCCGTCACGCGCGCGCAGGGTGCCGGCATCCGCACCGTGATGATCACCGGAGACCATCCGCGCACGGCGGCCGCCATCGCCGCCGAGCTCGGCTTCGACTCCGCCGGGCGGGCCGTCACGGGCACCGAGTTGGAACGGATGCCCGACGACACGCTCGACGGCGTGGTGCAGGAAGCGTCGGTCTTCGCGCGCGTCAATCCCGAGCACAAGCTCAGGATCGTGCGCGCCCTGCAGCGCGGCGGCGCGACGGTGGCGATGACCGGCGACGGGGTGAACGACGCGCCGGCGCTCAAGACCGCCGATATCGGGATCGCCATGGGCATCACCGGCACCGACGTCTCGAAGGAGGCGGCCGACATCGTGCTGGCCGACGACAATTTCGCGACCATCGTCGCCGCCGTCGAGGAAGGCCGCGCGATCTTCGCGAACATCAGGAAGTTCCTGCGCTATCTGCTCTCGTCGAACATCGGCGAGGTGATGACGATGTTCTTCGGCGTGCTGCTCGCGGATGTCATCGGCCTGATCCCGCCCACCGGCGGGGGCGTGGTGCTGCCGCTGCTCGCGACGCAGATCCTCTGGATCAACCTGGTGACGGACGGCGCGCCGGCCCTCGCGCTCGGCGCCGACCCGGCGGACGCGGGAGCGATGAGCCGGCCGCCGCGGCCGCGCGGGGAAGGCGTGATCACGCGCCGCATGTGGGCGGGCATCTTCTTCGTGGGCGTCATCATGGCGGCGGGAACCCTCCTCGTGCTGGATGCCTCGCTGCCGGGCGGCCTGATCGAGGGCTCGGGCGACCTGCGCTACGGGCAGACCATGGCCTTCACGACGCTGACGCTGTTCCAGCTGTTCAACGTGCTGAATGCGCGTTCCGACGAGCGGAGCGCATTCGTCGGCCTGTTCGCCAATCACTGGCTGTGGCTGGCGATCGGGATCTCGCTGGTGTTGCAGGCCGCCGTCATCCATCTTCCTGTTCTGCAGCAGGCTTTCTCGACCGTTGCGCTGGACGCCGGCGATTGGCTGACCTGCGCGGCGGTGGCGAGTTCCGTCCTCTGGCTGCGGGAGGCGAGCAAGCTGCTCACCCGCCTCGCCTCGGCGCGGCACCGGCGCGGGTGACGGAGCGCGGGGGGCGAAGGACGGCGGAGCAGGGTCGGACAGGAGGACGTGACGTGAAGCAGCAGAAATTCGATCCGAAGTTCAATACCTGGTACTGGATCGCCGCGCTGTTCGGCCTGCTGCTCGTGCAGTACGTCATGACGAATGTCGCGCAGCCGGTCGCGACAATCCCCTACAGCCAGTTCCAGCAACTCCTGAACGACGGCAAGGTCGTTGAGGTCGGGGTCTCCGATCGCTTCCTCCAGGGCACGCTGAAGGAGCCGCTGCCCGGCGGCCAGATCCGTTTCTCGACGACCCGCGTCGAGCCGCCCGAATTCGCCGAGGAGCTGAGCCGCCACGGGGTCCGCTACACCGGCCAGGTGGAAAGCAACCTGCTGCCGATGCTGCTCTCCTGGGTGGTGCCGGTGCTGCTCTTCGTCGGCGCCTGGCTGTGGATCAGCCGGCGCATGGGTGGCCAGGGCGGCCTGATGCAGATCGGCAAGAGCAAGGCGAAGGTCTATGTCGAGGCCGACACCGGCGTGAACTTCGCCGATGTCGCCGGCGTGGACGAGGCGAAGGCGGAACTGCAGGAGGTCGTCGACTTCCTGCGCGAGCCCGACCGCTACGGCCGCCTCGGCGGGCGGATGCCCAAGGGCGTGCTGCTGGTCGGCCCGCCCGGCACCGGCAAGACGCTGCTCGCCAAGGCGGTGGCAGGCGAGGCCAAGGTGCCGTTCTTCTCGATCTCGGGCGCCGAATTCGTGGAGATGTTCGTCGGCGTCGGTGCGGCGCGCGTGCGCGACCTGTTCGAGCAGGCCCGGCAGAAGGCGCCAGCCATCATCTTCATCGACGAGCTGGACGCGCTCGGGCGCGCCCGTGGCGTCGCCGGGTCCTATGGCGGCGGCCATTCGGAGGCGGAACAGACGCTGAACCAGCTGCTGGTCGAGATGGACGGCTTCGACAGCCGCTCCGGCCTGGTGATCCTGTCCGCGACCAACCGGCCGGAGATCCTCGATCCCGCCCTGCTGCGCGCCGGGCGCTTCGACCGCCAGGTCCTGGTGGACCGGCCGGACCGGAAGGGCCGCGTGGACATCCTCAACGTCCACATGCGCAAGGTGAAGCTCGCGCCCGACGTGGATGCCGACAAGGTGGCGGCGCTGACACCCGGCTTCACTGGCGCGGATCTCGCGAACCTGGTGAACGAGGCCGCCCTGCTTGCGACGCGGCGCGGCGCCGATGCGGTGACGCTGGAGGATTTCGGCAATGCGGTGGAGCGCATCGTCGCCGGCCTCGAGAAGCGCAACCGGCTGCTCAACCCCAAGGAGCGCGAGGTCGTCGCCTATCACGAGATGGGCCACGCGCTGGTGGCGCTCGCCCTGCCGGGCATGGACCCGGTGCACAAGGTCTCGATCATCCCGCGCGGCATCGGCGCGCTCGGCTACACCATCCAGGTTCCGACCGAGGACCGCTTCCTGATGACGCGGGAGGAACTGGAGAACAAGATGATGGTGATGCTCGGCGGCCGCGCCGCGGAACTGGTCGTCTACGACCACTACTCGACCGGCGCCGCGAATGACCTCGAGCGCGTCACGGAGATCGCGCGCAGCATGGTGGCGCGCTACGGCATGTCGGAAAAGCTCGGCAGCGTGGCCTATGACCGGGACCCCCGGAGCTTCCTGGCGGGGCCCGACGCGATGTCGGGTTCGCGCGGGCACGACTTCGGCGAGGCGACGGCCAACACGATCGACGCCGAGGTCCGGACCATCATCGATCGCGCTCTGGAGCGAACCGTCGCGCTGCTGCGTGAGCGGCGCGACGTGCTCGAACTCACGGCCCGGCGGCTGCTGGAGAAGGAGACGCTCGATGCGGCCGAACTGGCGCGGCTGGTCGGACGATCCACCGAGGCCGCAGCCCCCGGCGGTGCCGCGCCCGCGGGGTGATGGCCCGATGATGCCCCGGACCGCTGGCCCGTGCGCAGGAGGGAAGGCGGGCACCGTCGCGCCGGCATGGGCACCGGCCGATCGCAGGCGGTAGCCGGCGCCACGGCCCTGTTGCCGCGCACGAACCGCCCGGTGCCGGGCCCTTCCCGGATCTTGCGGTGCGGCGGGGAAGGCATTGGCATCGCTGGTGCCGCCGGCCTCGGCGGCACGGACTCATGGCCGGTGGGTCCCGGGTGTTCGTCCCGGCCGGTCGCCGCATCGTGATAGGCGCGGCCTATCGCACCTGTTGAGGCAAGGGGCTTCCTATCGGCTTCGGGATGCCGCTAGCGTTGCGCAACGGTTTTCGCTGGAGCCAGAATTGGCAGCATCCTACGCCTGACCACGCGCGCCGGCGCGCCCGTCGTCGTCAACCATGACGGCCTGACCATCGGCCCGGACGGCCTCGTGCTTCTGCTGGTCCGGCGCGGTCATCGTGGCGACCGGGAAACCGGAACGTCGTGCACAATCGTCGCGGCTTTCACTCACCGAGCAGGTCAATCGGCACAACGATGGGAGAGAAACATGGATGGAAATGACGGGCAGGGCGCCGGCAAGTGCCCGGTCGCGCACGGAGCCCCCAGGCTGGCGACCCGGTCGAACCGGGATTGGTGGCCGAACCAGCTGAACCTCAGGATCCTTCACCAGAACCCGCCTCAGTCCAATCCCTTGGGGGCTGCGTTCAACTACGCCGAGGAGTTCCGGAAGCTCGACCTCGCGGCTGTGAAGCGGGACCTCGTCGCGCTGATGACGACGTCGCAGGACTGGTGGCCCGCGGATTTCGGCCATTACGGCGGACTCATGATCCGCATGGCATGGCACAGCGCCGGCACCTACCGCATCGGTGACGGCCGCGGCGGCGCTTCCTCGGGCACGCAGCGCTTCGCGCCGCTCAACAGCTGGCCCGACAACGCCAACCTCGACAAGGCGCGCCGGCTGCTTTGGCCGGTCAAGCAGAAGTACGGCAACAGGCTCTCCTGGGCCGACCTCATTGTCCTCGCGGGCAACTGTGCCCTGGAGTCCATGGGGTTCAGGACCTTCGGCTTCGGCGGCGGCCGCGAGGACGTGTGGGAGCCGGAGGAGGACATCTACTGGGGCGCCGAGGACACCTGGCTGGGCGACAAGCGCTACAGCGGCGACCGTGACCTCGAGAATCCGCTCGCCGCCGTGCAGATGGGCCTGATCTACGTGAATCCCGAAGGGCCGAACGGCAACCCGGATCCGGTCGCGGCTGCGCGGGACATCCGCGAAACCTTCGCGCGCATGGCGATGGACGACGAGGAGACCGTCGCCCTCATCGCCGGCGGGCACACCTTCGGCAAGACCCATGGCGCGGGCGATGCGAAGCTCGTCGGCCGCGAGCCCGAGGCCGCCGGCATCGAGGAGCAGGGCCTCGGCTGGAGGAGCAGCTACGCCAGCGGCAAGGGCGCCGACGCCATCACCAGCGGCCTGGAAGTCATCTGGAGCGCCACGCCGACGAAGTGGAGCAACAACTACTTCGACAACCTGTTCGGCTACGAATGGGAACTGACCAGGAGCCCGGCCGGCGCGCATCAGTGGAAGCCGAAGGGTGACGCGGGCGCCGGCACGGTGCCGGATGCTTTCGACCCGTCGAAGCGTCATGCGCCGTCCATGCTGACGACGGATCTCTCCCTGCGGATGGACCCGGCCTACGAGAAGATCTCGCGGCGCTTCCACGAGAACCCGGACCAGTTCGCGGATGCCTTCGCCCGCGCCTGGTTCAAGCTCACGCACCGCGACATGGGGCCGCGCGTCCGCTACCTCGGCCCCGAGGTTCCGGCCGAGGACCTGATCTGGCAGGACCCCGTTCCGGCGGTCGATCACAAGCTGATCGACGAGCAGGACATCGCTGCGCTCAAGGCGAAGATCCTCGCCTCGGGCCTGTCGATCCCCCAGCTGGTCGCGACCGCATGGGCGTCGGCCTCGACCTTCCGTGGCTCCGACAGGCGCGGCGGGGCGAACGGAGCGCGCATCCGGCTCGCGCCGCAGAAGGACTGGGAGGCGAACCAGCCGGCCCAGCTCGCAACCGTGCTCGCTAAGCTCGAGGGCATCCGAAAGGAGTTCGACGCGGCGCAGACCGGCGGGAAGAAGGTGTCCCTCGCCGACCTCATCGTCCTCGGCGGTTGCGCGGCGGTCGAGCAAGCCGCGAAGAAGGCCGGGCACGACGTGAAGGTTCCCTTCTCGCCGGGCCGCACGGATGCTTCCCAGGAGCAGACCGACGTGGACTCCTTCGCCGTGCTGGAGCCGATCGCGGACGGGTTCCGCAACTACCTCAAGACCCGCTACAGCGTGTCGGCCGAGGAGTTGCTGGTCGATCGGGCGCAATTGCTGACGCTGACCGCGCCGGAGATGACGGTCCTCGTCGGCGGCATGCGCGCGTTGAACGCGAATGTCGGGCAGTCCCCGCACGGCGTCTTCACGAACCGGCCCGGAACGCTGACCAACGACTTCTTCGTCAACCTGGTCGACATGGGCACCACGTGGAAGGCGACCTCGGAGGCCGAGGAGGCGTTCGAGGGGCGCGATCGCGCGACGGGCGCAGTGAAGTGGACCGGCACCCGTGTCGATCTCATCTTCGGCTCGAACTCCCAGCTCCGCGCCCTCGCGGAGGTCTATGCACAGGGCGACTCGCAGGAGAAGTTCGTGCGCGACTTCGTGGCGGCGTGGACCAAGGTGATGAACCTGGATCGCTTCGACCTCGCCTGAGGTCGGCGGAAATGGCCCCGGGCGCGGCGGTCGTTCCGTCGCGTCCGGGGCCGGTCGCTGCCATGCGCGCCTGCGCTCCCCCGGGACGCGGGGGCAGGAAGACTGCGTCTCGAATCCGGGGGACGCCGCGTGCCGGACGGAGCGGCGCCGCGCCGGTCATGGGGCCGGTGCGCCGGCCCCGCCTCCGGAGGACATCCAGGCGTCCCATTCCGGCCATTCGCCGAAGCGGGGGACGAGGAAGTCGATGAAGCTGCGGACCTTGGCCGAAAGATGCCGGCCTGGCGCATAGACCGCGTGGATGACCAGTTCCGGCGCGCGGTAGCCGGGCAGGACCGGGACCAGGCGCCCCGCAGCGAGATCCGCGCCGACGATGAAGCTCGGCATGGCGACGAGGCCCGCGCCGCGCAGCGCCGCCGCGCGCAGCGCGTCACCATTATTGGCCTGCAGGCGGCCTCGGACTCGAATGGCCACCGTGCCGTCCGGGCCGTCGAGGTGCCATTCGTCGCCGCCCACGTCGTAGCTGTAGAGAAGGCAGTCGTGGTGGACGAGATCAGCGGGCTGTCCAGGCCAGCCGCGCTGTTCCAGATAAGCCGGCGATGCGCACACCACCGTCCGGCTGGGCGCGAGGCGGCGGGCGATCAGGCTGCTGTCCGCAAGCCGGGCGATGCGCACCGCGAGGTCGTAGCCTTCCTCGACCAGGTCGACGACGCGGTCGTTCAGGGTCAGCTCCACCGTGACGTCTGGCTGGGCCTTCATGAAGTCGACGATCGCGGGCGCCAGGTGCAACGCGCCGAAGGAGACCGGCGCATTGACCCGCAACCGCCCGCGCGGCGTGGTCTGCAGAGCGCCCACCACGCCCTCGGCTTCGGCGAGGTCGGCCAGGAGCTGGACCGAGCGGTCATAATAGAGCCGGCCGACCTCGGTCAGGCTGACCCGCCGCGTGGTCCGGTTCAGCAGCCGCGCCCCGAGATGCGCCTCCAGGTCCTGGATGTGCTTGCTGACCATCGCCCGGGACAGGCGGAGATCGTCGGAAGCGGCGGTGAAGCCGCCGCGCTCGACCACCTTCACGAAGGCCTCCATGGCCGCCAGACGATCCATCCGGAACTCCCCCCGCGTGGCGCCGCCTGACCACCCCGGCCGATGTCGTCGCCCAGCGCAGATTGGTCATCATGAATGGACAATCTGTCAAATGCAGACCTGATTATTTCAAGAGTTGCACCACCGATCATACGGAATGAACACGACAGGACGTTCCGAGGGCTCGCGACAGGAGCACGGCACGCGCCCTGCGGTCGGAGAAGCCGCCTGATCATGACCATTCCCCCGAAATTCATGCGGTCGCTGCGTCGCCATCTGCTGGGCGGCATCTCCTCGCTGACGGCGGTCAGTTGCTCGACCGACGTCCTCTCGGCCCGGCTGGGCTCGACCTACGGGCTGGATGACCAGGAGGTGGACAGCGAGACCTACGACCACGGGCATGAACTTGGGATCGAGTTCTTTCGGGCCTCGCATGGCTGGCGCCGTCCGCTGGTGGTGTTCTTCCCTGGCGGCGCCTGGCAGCGGGCGAGCGGCCAGGTCATGTATCGCACCTTCGCCCGATCACTGGCGTCGCGCGGCCTTGTCGTCGCGCTGCCGGAGTATCGCACCTATCCGCAGGTGCTCTTTCCTTCATTCCTCGATGATTCGGCGCATGCGGTCGCCTACGCGATCCGGCGGGCGGCCGCGCTGGGTGCGGACCCGGACCGCGTGTACCTGATGGGACATTCCGCGGGCGCCTACAACGCGATGATGCTGGGGCACGATCCTGGCCGGCTTCTCGCCGCGGGCGTCCCGGCCGGCACTATCCGCGGCACGGTCGGCATATCGGGTCCCTACACCAGGGCGCGGCTCCGGCACTGGGCCGTCGCCGATGTCTTTGCCGGTCGTGCGGACGAGGAGATCGATCTCCGTCACATGATCCGCCCCGACGCGCCGCCGACATTGCTGCTGACCGGCGATGCCGATGCCGTCGTGCCGCTCGAGGAATCCCGCGTGCTGCATGACGCGATCAAGGCCCGCGGCGGACGCGTGACGCTTGAGGTTCTCCCGGGCGTGGGCCACCTCGACCCTGTTTCGTCGGGCCCCTGGCTGCCGACGGTCGATGAGGTGGTCGGGAAGTCCGCGAGCTTCATTCGCGGTATTGGCCGGGCGGCCCCGGCATGGCCCGTCGCGGCCTGGCGGTTCCCGGCCGCGGACGCCGCCTGCCCGGCGTAGTGGCGGGGTCGCTCTCGGGTCCGCCTCGCGGAGTGCCGTCCTGGAGCGAATCGCTTGCGGCTCGAACCGGTCGTGGGCGCGAAGACGCCTGTTCGCGCGGGGAGAGGGCGGTTTCCGCGCATGTGGAAGCCGCGTCGCCGGCAGGCCGCCATACGCGCGTTCCGGGGCGCCGCATCCTGGCGCCCGTGCTTCGATGCCGGCCCTGCGCGCCGCTGCCGCACCCATTGGGCGCATCGCAGGAGGCCACGGGTTTCCCGCGCCTCCACGTCACCGCAAGGTGCTTATTGGACAATAACGATAGACAATATTTCAATCAGAGGTGCGTTTATCCAATATTTTCGGTATATTAACTTCCGTCTCGATCGAGGCACCGCCACGCGGCGTCTCTTCCGCAACCGGATGCCGGACACCCGCAGCGGGTCAGCCGGCCAGCCAAGGCGAGACATGACGACCATGAACATCCTCCACATCGACACCAGCGTGCTCGGCGATGCCTCCGCGTCCCGCCGCCTGACCGGCTCCATCGTCGAGAACCTGCGCCACTCCGCGCCGAATGCCGTGGTGTCCTACCGCGACCTCGCCGCTGCGCCGCCAGCCCATCTCTCCGGCCAGGTGCTGCAGGCGATGACCAGCGCCGAGCCCGGCAGCCTGACCGAGGCGCAGCGCCAGGAGCGGGCCCTCACCGATGCGTTGGTCGAGGAGTTCCTCGCCGCCGACGTCGTGGTGATCGGCGCGCCGATGTACAACTTCGCCATCCCGACGCAGCTCAAGGCCTGGATCGACCGCCTCGCCCAGGCGGGCAAGACCTTCAAGTACACCGAAGCCGGCGCGGTCGGCCTGGCCGGCGGCAAGCGCGTGGTGATCGCCTCCTCGCGCGGCGGCGCCTACTCCACCGATGCGACGCTGCAGGCGCTCGACCACCAGGAAGCCTACCTGCGGACGGTGCTGGGCTTCTTCGGCATCACCGACGTCACCGTGGTGCGCGCCGAGGGCCTCGCGATGGGCGACGCCGCTCGCAACAAGGCCTTCGTGCAGGCGCAGTCGCAGATCGACGGGCTGTCGCTGCGCGCGGCTGCCTGATACGGGCCACGCCCGGTCGTCGTCATCCGGACAGCACGAGAATTCTCATGTCCGATGTCCGTAGCCTGCTGGGAGATTTGGTATGGGACTTCTCGTCGATGGCGTCTGGCAGGACCAGTGGTACGACACCGGCAAGACCGGTGGCCGCTTCGTGCGCAGCCAGAGCCGGTTTCGCAACTGGGTGACGCCTGACGGCACGCCGGGACCCACCGGCGAGGGCGGCTTCGCCGCCGAGCCCGGGCGCTACCACCTCTACATCTCGCGCGCCTGTCCCTGGGCTCACAGGACCATGATCTTCCGCGCGCTAAAGGGGCTCGGGAACGCCATCTCCTTCTCGGCCACGCACTGGCTGATGGCCGGGCAGGGCTGGACCTTCGATCCAGGCCCGGGGGTGATCCCCGATGGCGTCAACGGCGCGCGGACCATGCATGAGATCTACCGTCGCGCCGACCCGCGCTACTCCGGCCGCGTGACGGTGCCGGTGCTGTGGGACAAGCAGCGGCGGACCATCGTCAGCAATGAATCGGCCGACATCATCCGCATGTTCAACAGCGCGTTCGACAGTGTCGGCGCTGCGAAGGGCGACTACTACCCCGACGCGCTGCGTGCCGAGATCGAGGAGCTGAACACGCGCATCTACGACACGGTGAACAACGGCGTGTACAAGGCGGGCTTCGCCACCACGCAGTCCGCCTACGAGGAAGCCGTCCGTCCGTTGTTCGCGACGCTGGACTGGCTGGAGGAGCGCCTGTCGCGCCGGCGCTTCCTGTGCGGCGACCGGCAGACCGAGGCCGACTGGCGCCTGTTCACGACCCTGGTGCGCTTCGATCCGGTCTATGTCGGCCACTTCAAGTGCAACATCCGGCGGCTGGCCGACTACCCGAACCTCTGGTCCTACACGCGTGAACTCTACCAGACGCCGGGGATCCGCGAGACGGTCGACTTCGACCACATCAAGGGGCACTACTACCAGAGCCACGCCACCATCAATCCGACGGGGGTGGTGCCGCTCGGTCCCGTCATCGACTTTGAGGCGCCGCCGGATCGGCACGCGGCACGGCATCTTGGTGGCGGGCGTTCGGCCCGCGTGACCTCCACCGACGATCATCCGGTGCCTGCGCGAATACAGGATGGGCCCGATGTCGGAGCGCAACGGGCGGGCGCTGTCGATGGCATCGGCCCGCATGCCCGGACCGATGCAGGCTCGCATTCGCGGTCGGAGGCCGGGGCCACCGACCGCATGGCGATCCGGCCGGGCCGGACGCAGGCCTGAACCCTCGACGCCCCGAACCGGCGGGCGCGTCGCGTCGCGGGGGCGGTCCGCGCCGATCCGCCGCCGGGCCTACGCGCCCGCCTGCCGGGGCAGGACGGTCAGGACCCTGCCGATGAAGGCGTGGAACTCGGCCATGTAGTTGCGCAGGAATTCCTTCGTCGATGCCACGGTGACCTCGCCGTCATCCGTGATGAGGCCCGGCGTGAAGTGGATGTACGCCTCGGGCGCGTTCATCTGCGGCGAGTTGCAGAAGCTGAGCACGCTCCGGAGGCTCTGCTGCGCGACCGCGGTGCCGATCGAGCCCGGCGACGTGCCGATTACCGCCGACGGCTTGCGCGTGAAGGCGTTCGTGCCGTAGGGGCGGCTCGCCCAGTCGATCGCGTTCTTCAGCCCGCCCGGGATGGATCGGTTGTATTCCGGAGTGACGAAGAGGATGGCGTCGGATGCGGCGATCGCGCCTTTGAACGCCTGCGCGACGGGCGGGTAGTTGCTGTCGTAGTCGTAGCTGTACAGCGGCAGGTCCTTGAACGATATCTCGTGGAATTCGAGCCCTTCCGGGGCGAGGCGGATCAACGCCCTGGCCAGCTTGCGGTTGATCGAGCCAGCGGCGAGGCTCCCGATCAGGTAGCCGACCTTGTACCGTGTCATGGCGCCTCCTTTCGTGCTGGAACGCGGATTTCCCGAGATCGGTGAATGCCTCGGATCCCGGAGCG
The DNA here is from genome assembly GCF_018129065.1 of Neoroseomonas soli. Lineage (GTDB taxonomy): Bacteria > Pseudomonadota > Alphaproteobacteria > Acetobacterales > Acetobacteraceae > Neoroseomonas > Neoroseomonas soli. The sequence goes on from NZ_JAAEDM010000022.1 coordinate 46,954, forward strand.
ATGATGCCACCCGGAGATGCAAGGCCGTCGCCAAGTGGTGAGCCCGGCACGGAAGGAATCTATCCCCGGCCCGCTGCCTCCGCACGCATAAAGAGACGGACCGTGGCGATCGGGCGGCAGCGCGAGCGGCGTGGACGTGCGTGCCATGCGTCCGCGACGGCAGGCCTGCTTGCGACGCCCCGCGCCGCGGGTGCACGCTGGCCCTGGAAGGCCATGCGGCCCATCAAGTCGATCGCGGAGAGATCTCGATGCCGGCGACACAGCATTACGCGTATCCCGATGCCATCGTCACGACCGAATGGCTCGCCGGAAATCTCTCGGACGCATCGCTGCGTGTCTTCGATTGCACGACGTACCTGCGCTACGAGACGGGAACGGGCCGGCCGTATCGCATCGAGAGCGGCCGCGCCGACTATGACAAGGGGCACATTCCCGGCTCGGCCTTCCTCGACCTGCAGGGAGAACTCTCGGACAGTTCGAGCAGGTTCAATTTCACGATGCCCGATGCGCAGGATCTCGCCGCGCGCTTCGCGGCCAAGGGCATCGGTGACGGCACGCGCGTCGTCCTCTACTCCCGCAGCAGCCTGCAATGGGCGACGCGGATCTGGTGGATGCTGCGGGCGATCGGCTTCGATGACGCCGCGGTCCTGGACGGCGGCTTCGACAAATGGAGCGCGGAAGGCCGCCCCGTCGAGACCGCGGAGACGCGCTATCCGGCGGCGAGGCTCGCGGCCAGGCCGCGCCCCGGATTGTTCGTCGGCAAGGAGGAGATCAGGGCCGCGATCGGCGACGCGAAGGTCTGCACGATCAACGCGCTCGCATCGGACCTGCACAAGGGGGAGAATCCTCGATACGGCCGGCCGGGCCGCGTCCCGGGCAGTGTCAACGTGCCGGCGCTGGCCCTGGTGGACGCTGCATCCCTCACCTTCAACGCGGCAGATGCGGTGGCCGCGACCTTCGGTGCCGTCGGTGCGGACAAGTCGAAGCGTATCCTGGTTTATTGCGGCGGCGGCATCGCGGCCACGCTCGACGCCTTCCTCCTGCATCAGCTCGGCTACGAGGACATCGCCGTCTACGACAATTCGATGAACGAATGGGCGAGGGACGAATCACTGCCGATCGAACTGGGGTGACATTCGGCGCCCGTCGTGTTGCCGGGCCTTAGGGCAGATCCCGATCAGGTGGACTCACCTGATCGGGTGAAGATGCTCGCAAGAACAAAGGCCTGGAGCGGTGTTCGTGAGCCGAGGCGAACGGAAACCGCTCTAGCCGACGCCGACCACCCGGTAGGTGTATTCACGCCCGTCCGGCTCGGTGACCGTCACGTACTCGCCCGGCCGCACCGGGTCCGGGCCGCAGTCGAAGCGGGTCTCGGGCGCGTCCGGGCCTTCCGCCGAGGCGCCGTAGAAGCGGATCGACCAGCCATGATCGGGGTCGTACTGGACGTCACCCTGCACCGGCGCGGCCTCGGGCACGATCCGGCGCGCCCGCCACGGATTGGAGTCCGCGAGCCACGCTGCCGCATCCGGCCGCCCGCCGGGGTCGAGCGAGAGTTCGATCTCGTAGCGATGCCCGGGGCTGCCGTCGGCGAAGCCGGGGCCGGCGGCCAGTGCAAGGATCACCGTCGCCATGCATGCCTCCTCAGATCGCCACCCGCACGCCGAGCTCGACCACGCGGTCGGGGGGGATGCGGAAGAACTCGGTGGCCGGCACCGCGTTGCGGCTCATGATGCCGAAGAGCCACTGCCGCCACTTCGACATCTTCGGCACCGCGGCCGCCACCACCGTCTCGCGGCCCAGGAAGTAGGAGGTCTGCATCGCCTCGTAGGCGATGCCGAGCGGCTTCAGCGCCTCGAGCTCCTTCGGGATGTTGGGGCTTTCCTGGAAGCCGTAGCGCAGTGCTACGCGGTGGATGTCGGGGGCGAGCTGCTCCACCTCCCGCCGGCGATCGGCCGGGACATAGGGGATCGGTTCGTTGGTCACGGTCACGAACAGCACGCGCTCGTGCAGCACCTTGTTGTGCTTGAGGTTGTGCAGCAGCGCGCCGGGCAGGTAGTCCGCCTGGCTGGTCATGAACACCGCCATGCCCGGCACGCGGATGGTGCGGGACTGCGGCAGCCGCGCGATGAAGGAGCGCAGCGGCAGCCCGTCCTGCCGGAAGCGGGCGAACAGCAGTTCCCGCCCGCGGTTCCAGGTCGTCATCATGGCGAAGAGCGCCGCGCCCAGCACGAGCGGCACGTAGCCGCCCTGCGGGATCTTCAGCACGTTCGAGGCGAAGAACAGCAGGTCGAGCACCAGCAGCGGCCCGAACACCCCGATCACCAGCGGCCAGGCCCAGCCGAACTGCCGGCGGAAGACGATCAGCGCCAGGCAGGATGTGCAGACGAAGGTGCCCGTCACCGCGATGCCGTAGGCGGCGGCCAGGTTGTCCGAGGTGTGGAATGCCATCACCAGGATCAGCACGCCGATCAGCAGCAGCATGTTGACCTGGGGCATGTAGATCTGCCCCTCCTCCGTCTCGCTGGTGTGGCGCACCTCGAGGCGGGGGATGAAGCCGAGCTGCACGCACTGCCGCGCGATGGTGTAGGCACCCGAGATCATCGCCTGGCTCGCGATGATGGTAGCGGCGGTGGCGAGGATGACGAGCGGCAGGCGGAACCACTCGGGTGCCAGCAGGTAGAAGGGGTTCTCCAGCGCCGCGCGGTTGCGCAGCAGCAGTGCGCCCTGGCCGAGGTAGTTCAGCGCCAGCGCCGGCAGCACCAGCCATAGCCATGCCCAGCGGATGGGGCGCCGCCCGAAATGACCCATGTCGGCGTAGAGCGCTTCCGCCCCAGTCACCGCCAGCACCACGGACCCGAAGGCGACGAAGGCCAGCAGGCGGTAGGTGAGGCAGAACTGCACCGCGTAGTGCGGCGACAGCGCCAGCAGCACGGCGGGGTTGTGCAGGATCTCGATCACGCCCAGCACGCCGAGCACCAGGAACCAGACGGCGCAGATCGGCCCGAACATCGCCCCCATGCTGCCCGTGCCGCGGAACTGCGCGAGGAAGAGGGCGAGCAGCATGGCCACCGCGATCGGGATGACCGCGTGGTCGAAGGCGTCGGAGACGACCTTGAGGCCTTCCACCGCCGAGAGCACCGAGATGGCCGGCGTGATGATGCCGTCGCCGAAGAACAGGCAGGCGCCGATGATGCCCACCACTGCGACGGCCCAGCGCGCTCGTGGGGATTCGACGTTGCGCTGCGCCAGCGCCATCAGCGCCAGGATGCCGCCTTCCCCGCGGTTGTCGGCGCGCAGGATGAAGACGACGTACTTGACCGTGACCGTCAGGATCAGCGCCCAGATGATGAGGCTGATGATGCCGAGGATTTCCCAGTCCTCGAGCCCGTCGTCGCTGAAGTGCAGCAGCGCGGCGCGCAGCGCGTAGAGCGGCGAGGTGCCGATGTCGCCGTAGACGACACCGAGAACGCCGAGCACGAGGGCTGGCGTCAGCGGCTGGATTCGGTCGGAGCCGGGGGTGGGAGCGGTCACGGAGCCTCGCTGCGGGGCGGCAAGGCCGGAAGCCTTAAGCCGGTCGGGCCGGGCGGCGCAATCCTGCCGCCGCGGCAGAGCCGGGACGGGGTGCGGGGGGCAGCGATGGAACAGTCCGCCATCGCCGCCCCCGCGGTCAGTGACCGCGCAGGATCTGGCTGAGGAAGAGCTTCAGCCGGTCCGTCTTGGGGTCGTTGAAGACCTGGGTGGGGGTGCCGACCTCGACCACCTCGCCGCGGTCCATGAACACCACCCGGTCGGCCACCGTGCGGGCGAAGCCCATCTCGTGCGTCACCACGATCATGGTCATGCCGGTGCCGGCGAGCATGACCATGGTGTCGAGCACCTCCTTGATCATCTCGGGATCGAGCGCGCTGGTCGGCTCGTCGAACAGCATGATCTTGGGCTTCATGCACAGCGCGCGGGCGATGGCGACGCGCTGCTGCTGGCCGCCGGAAAGCTGGCCGGGATACTTCTTCGCCTGCTCCGGGATCTTCACCCGGGTCAGGTATTCCATCGCCAGTTCCTCGGCATCCTTCTTCGGCATCTTGCGCACCCAGATCGGCGCAAGCGTGCAGTTCTCCAGCACCGACAGGTGCGGAAACAGGTTGAAGGACTGGAACACCATCCCGACCTCGCGCCGGATGGCGCCGAGGGCGCGGACGTCGTCCGACAGTTCGATCCCGTCCACCAGGATGTGGCCTTCCTGGTGCGTCTCCAGCCGGTTGATGCAGCGGATCATGGTGGACTTGCCGGAGCCCGAGGGCCCGCAGACCACCACGCGCTCGCCGGCGGCGACCTGCAGGTCCACGTCGCGCAGCACATGCAGCGCGCCGAACCATTTGTTGACCTTGTCGAGCACGATCGCCGGCGGGGCGTCGGTGCGGACGGCGGAGGCGATGAAACCTGGCGTCTCGATGGCAGCGCTCATTTCGTATCGTGTCCCAGACCCGTTGTTGCGAGCATCAGCGGCGACGGTGGCGGTTGAGTTCCGCCTCCAGGCCCTGGCTGTATTTCGACATGGCGAAGCAGAACACCAGGTAGATCAGGCCCACGAAGACGTAGACCTCGACGCCGAAGCCCTGCCAGGAGGGTTCGACGATCGCCGTCTTGCCGGCCGTCAGCAGGTCGAAGATGCCGATGATCAGCACCAGCGAGGTGTCCTTGAAGAAGCCGATGAAGGTGTTGACCAGGGGCGGGATGACCAGCCGCAGCGCCTGCGGCAGGATGATGAAGCCGGTCTTCTGCCAGTAGGACAGGCCCATGGCGTCGGCGGCCTCGTACTGGCCCTTGGGCAGCGCCTGCAGGCCCGCACGCACCACTTCCGCGAGGTAGGCGCCCGCGAAGAGGATGATGGCGATCTGCGCGCGCAGCAGCTTGTCGATGTTCATCCCTTCCGGAAGGAAGAGCGGGAACATCACGCTCGCCATGAACAGCAGCGAGATGAGCGGCACGCCGCGGATCAGCTCCACGTAGAGCACGCAGAGCACCTTGATCGCCGGCAGGCTCGACCGCCGCCCCAGCGCCACCAGGACCGACAGCGGGAAGGCGAAGGCAAGGCCGAAGGTGGCGAGGATCAGCGTGATCGGCAGGCCGCCCCAGCGTTCCTGCGGGACATAGGGCAGGCCGAAGATGCCGCCCCACATCAGCACGCCGATCGCGGTCAGCGTCACCGTCCAGATCGGGATGAGGCGCCAGTTCCAGAAGCGCCGCAGCGAGGAGACGATGTAGAGCGCGACGAACAGGATGCAGACCAGCGCCGGGCGCCAGTGCTGCTCGTAGGGGTAGGTGCCGAAGAGCATGAAGCGGTGCTTCTCGGTCACCACGGCCCAGCAGGCGCCGCTGCCGTGCAGTTCGCGGCAGGCCTGGGTCTGCGCCACGCCATTGGTCACCGGCACCGACCAGATGGCATTGACGAAGGCCCAGTCGACGAACCCCATCACGGCGCGGACGAGCACGTAGCCGATCACCAGCGTGACGGCGGTGGACAGCCAGCCGGAGAACAGGTTGGCCCGCAGCCAGGCGATCGGCCCGACGGCGGTGATCGGCGCGCTGCGTGGCTCGCTGCCGATCGGGGTGTTGACGGTGATGTCGCTCATGGCCGTGCCCTCACCGTTCCACAAGCGCGATGCGCGCGTTGTACCAGTTCATGAAGAGGCTGATGGACAGGCTGATGGTCAGGTACACCAGCATGATGATGGCGATGCCTTCGATCGCCTGGCCCGTCTGGTTCAGCGTCGTGTTCGCGATGCTGACGATGTCCTGGTAGCCGATGGCGACGGCGAGGGAGGAGTTCTTCGTCAGGTTCAGGTAGTTCGACGTCATCGGCGGGATGATGACCCGCAGCGCCTGCGGCATGACGATCAGCCGCAGCACGGAACCGGACCGCAGGCCGAGCGCCTGCGCCGCTTCCCACTGCCCCAGGCTCACCGAGAGGATGCCGGCGCGGACCACCTCGGCGATGAAGGCGGCGGTGTAGGTGACAAGGCCGACCAGCAGGGCGAAGAATTCCGGGCTGACCGTCAGGCCGCCGCGGAAGTTGAAGCCGCGCAGCGCGGGCCAGTCGATCTCCCACGGCGCGCCCATGACCTGCCAGGTCAGGATGGGCAGGCCGAGCACCAGCGCGACCGCGGCCGGCCAGACCTTGCGCGGCTGGCCGTCGATCATCCGCTTCGCGCGCGCGGCGCGGGCGTAGAGCCAGGTCAGCACGATGCCGGCGACGAAGGCGAGGGCGGCCGCGGTGTGCGCGTTCTCCCACACCAGCGCCGGCACCTTGAAGCCGCGGTTGGACAGGAATACGCCGTCCACCGGCTGCATGGCCTGCCGCGGTCCCGGCAGGCTCTGCATGATCGTGTACCAGAACAGCAGCTGCAGCAGCAGCGGCAGGTCGCGGATCACCTCGACGTAGAAGCCGGCGATCTTCGCCACCAGGAAGTTCCGGGACAGCCGGGCGATGCCGATGGCGGTGCCGATGATGGTCGCCAGCACGATGCCGATGACCGCCACCTTCAGCGTGTTCAGCACGCCGACGGTCAGCGCGCGCAGGTAGGTGTCGGTGGGCTCGTAGGAGATCAGGCTCTCGGCGATCGGCAGGCCCGCTTCGCGGTGCAGGAAGCCGAAGCCGGTGGCGATGCGCCGCACCTCGAGGTTGTGGGCGGTGTTCGACCACAGCCACCAGACGATCGTGCCGACGATGCCGACGACGATGATCTGCCAGAAGATGCCGCGGATGCGTTCATCGGCCCAGGAAAGGCGCAGCGGCCGTTTCGGCGGTTTGCGCCGGAACCGGGGGTCGGCGGTCGCATCTGACATTGTTCTCGGGCCTCACCTGTGTCGTTGCCCGCCAAAGGGGCGGGGGAAGTGCCGCGGGGCGGGGAACGTCGTCCCCCGCCCCGCGTGTCGGTCGCTCAGCGGAAGGGCGGCGCGTACTGGAGGCCGCCCGGCGTCGTCCACAGCGCGTTCGGGCCGCGCTGGATGCCGATCGGCGTCAGGTTGCGGGCGAAGACCTCGCCGTAGTTGCCGACGGAGCGGATGACGTTGACCATCCAGGCATTGTCCACGCCCAGCATGCGGCCGAGGTCGCCATTGCGGCCGAGCATGCGCTGCACCTCGGGGCGCGCGTCGCTCGCCGCCATCTCCTGCACGTTGGCCGTGGTGATGCCGAGCTCCTCGGCGCCCACCAGGCCGAAATGGACCCAGCGCACGAGGTCGGCGAAGCGCTGGTCGCCGTGGCGCACCAGCGGGCCGAGCGGCTCCTTGCTGATCACTTCCGGCAGGATGACGTGGTCGTTCGGGTTGGCCTGCACGGCGCGCGTGGCCGCGAGGCCCGAGACGTCCGTGGTGTAGGCGTCGCAGCGGCCGGCAAGGTAGGCGTTGATGTTGTCCTCCAGCCGCTCGATCACCACGGGGGTGAAGCGGATGCGGTTGGCGCGCGCCCAGTCGGTCAGGTTCTGCTCGGTGGTGGTGCCCGGCTGCACGCAGATGGTGGCGCCATCGAGCTGCGCCGCGTTGTTCACGCCGAGCGAACGCTTCACCATGAAGCCCTGGCCGTCGAAGAAGGTGATGGCGGCGAAGTCGAAGCCGAGCGAGGTGTCGCGCGACAGCGTCCAGGTCGTGTTGCGCGCCAGGATGTCCACCTCGCCCGACTGCAGGGCGGTGAAGCGCGCCTGCGCCGTCGCCGGCACGTAGCGGACCTTGTTGGCGTCCCCGAGCAACGCCGCGGCGACCGCGCGGCAGTAGTCCACGTCGAAGCCGCGCCAGACGCCCTGGCTGTCGGGCTGGGCGAAGCCGGCGAGGCCGGTGTTCACGCCGCAGACCAGCGTGCCGCGCGCGCGGATGGCGTCGATCGTCGACGAGGCCGGCGCCGCGGGCTGCTGCTGCGCTGCGGCCGGCAGCGCGATCGCCGTCGCGAGCAGGGCCGCGCCGAGGCCGCGCAGGAAGGTCGGCCGAGATGGCATCTTCACGAGTCTTCTCCCTTGTCGTTCCCGCCTGGTGGACGGCCGGCGGGCCCATGTCGTTCGAGGCGCGCATGCTGCTCCACGGCAGGGCGCGGATCAACGCGCATCGCGCGCCCTGCCCCGGCAGCCGCATGTTCCGGGCTGAGGGGCCTAGCAAACACCGGGCCGGGAAGGCAAACCTGCCCCTCCCGCCCGTGGGGGCGGGGCGGGTGACGGGGGATGCGACGCGATGCTGCAACTGGACCGGGACGCGATCCGCGCCGCCCTGCCGTGGGACGCGTTGATCGACGCGCTGGCCGCGATGTTCCGCGAGGGCTGCGAGGCCCCGCTGCGCCACCGCCACGTCATGCCCGGCACCGGTGGGGCGGAGAACACCTTGCTGCTGATGCCGGCCTGGCGCGCCGGCGGGCATACCGGCGTGAAGATCGTGCATGTCGCGCCCGGGAATGCGGCGCGCGGGGAGCCGGCGGTGCATGCCGCCTACCTGCTCTCGGACGCCGCGACGGGCGCGCCGCTCGCGCTGCTCGACGGGGGCGAGCTGACGGATCGGCGGACCGCGGCCGCGAGCCTGCTCGCCGCCGGCCATCTGGCGCGACCGGAGAGTTCGCGCCTGCTGCTGCTCGGCAGCGGCAAGGTCGCCCGGGCGCTGGCCGAAGGCTATGCGGCGCGGTTCCCGATCACGGATATCGCCGTCTGGTCGCCCACGGCGGCGAATGCGGGGCGGCTCGCGGTATCCCTGGCGGAACACGGCCTGCCGGCCCGCGCGGTGGATCGGCCCGACCCCGCGCAGGCGGACATCGTCGCCGCCGCCACGCTGTCCACCGCGCCGCTGATCCGCGGGGCGGAAGTGCGTCCGGGCACGCATGTGGACCTGGTCGGCGCCTATCGGCGCGACATGCGCGAATCGGACGCGGCGCTGATGGCCCGCGCGACGCTGGTGGCCGACACCCGCGCCGGTGCGCTCGCCGAGGCGGGGGATATCGTCCAGGCCATCGCCGAGGGCGCGATCACCGAGGCGCAGATCGCGGCGGAACTCGCGGATCTCTGCCGCGGCACGCATCCGGGCCGCCGCTCGGCCGGGGAGGTCACGGTGTTCAAGTCGGTCGGCTGGGCGGGGGAGGATCTCGCCGCCGCGGTGCTGGCCTACCGGCGCGCGGCCGGGGCGGGCTGAACCCCTCGCGCGGTTTTCCGCTCGCCCTGACCCCCGGCCGCCGCGCCAGGCGCCTGTTTTCGCGAGCATCCTCGACCGAGCAGGTGATCCCGCCCGATCGGGATCTGCCCTACCGCTGCTGGAAGCCGGCCGGCGTCAGGGCGAAGCGACGCAGGTCGATGCCCTGGAACTGCACCACCGCCTGCGCGACCTCGGCGCGGTAGGCGAGGAGGTCGCCGCCCGCCGCGCGCAGGTCCTGGTGGCGTGCGGCGATCGCCATGGCGTGGAAGGCGAGAGTCTCGGCCGTCGCCTGGCGCTCGGCCTCGTCCAGGCGCGCGAGGTTCGGGGAGGCCGAGAGCATCTGCCGCGCCTGCCCGCGCACCGCCGCGATGCCGGCAGGCTGGGTGGTGGCGTCGCCGCCGGTCGCGACCTCCCAGGCGATCAGGTAGAAGGCCGCGACCACGTCCGCGAGGTCGCGCGGGTCGTAGCCGTGCTGCTGCAGCAGCCGGTCGAATTCCTGCCAGGGCGCGCCGGATTCGACCGCCGCGCGCAGCCCTGCGGGATTGGGGCTGGTGGGCAGGGCGCCGGCCAGTACCTCCTGCCGCACGCGGGCGCTGACGGTCGGATCGGGCGTGAAGGCGGTGGCGCTGCGCGTCGCGACGGCCCGGCCGAGGGGCGGCGGCTTGCCTGCGGCGGCGACGGCGGCTCCGGCCGGGGCAGGCTTGCTGCCCGGCAGGATGGC
>NZ_JAAEDM010000023.1 GCF_018129065.1 Neoroseomonas soli
CGCTCGACGGCGCGGCCGGCCCGGTCACCGCGCCGGTCGCCATCGGCGGCACGGCCTGGGGGCCGTGGCAGCGCATCTGCCGCGAACAGACCCTGCGGCCCGGCCGGCCGCCGCAGCGCGATTGCCTGACCGTGGCGGAGGCCCGGCCGGAGGCTGGCGGCATGCGCCTCCTCCTGCAGCAGGAAGCGACGGGGCTGCGAATTTCCGCGCTCCGGACGGCCGAGGGGCGCATCGCGGAATTCGCGGCCGTGCGGACCGATGGTTCCGCCGAACCGCCCGATCCGGCGCGCGACGGCTTGGTCGCGTCCTGGCGGGACCAGTTCGCGACGCTGAGCCTCGAGCGTCGGCGCATTCCGGCGCGCGAGATCTTCGAAATGCCGATGCGCGGTTCGGCGCGGGGCATGCGGTGTCGCGCGGAAAGCACGGCGGCAATCCGTGGCCGTGCCGTCGTGGTGCTGATCTGCGGCGTCGAGCTTGCGGGCACCATGGGAAGCGACGCCGCTCCCATGGAGGTCCAGATCTCCGTACGCATGGCGGTGGATACCAACACCGGCATGTTGGTCGCGCAATCCTACGCGACCCGGATCGAGCGCTTCGCCGTAGCAGCGGACGGGCGACGCCGATCGATTGGGGTGGTGGTCACGCCGACGCGCGTGACGCTGGAATGAAACCCCAGATGGCCAAGGGTTTGACCTTTGGCCATCCGGCGTGACGCGGCGCACGGGGCCATACCCCGCGCGCCGCGGCGCGCTACTTGCGCGAGGCCTCGTAGCGCGCCTTGGTTTCCGCATTCGGCGGATAGAGGCCGGGCAGGGGGACGCCGCGCTCGACTTCCGTCATGATCCAGGCCTCGAGGCGTTCCTGTTCGACCGCGGCTTCCACCACGGCGTCGAGCATCGCCTGTGGGATGACCACGGCGCCGTCGGCATCGGCGACGATGATGTCGCCGGGGATCACGGTGACGCCGCCGCAGCCGATCGTCTCCTGCCAGCCGACGAAGTTCAGCGCGGCGACCGAGGCCGGGGCGACATAGCCCTGGCAGAAGACCGGCAGGCCGGTGCCGATCACGCCGGCGCCGTCGCGCACCATCCCGTCCGTGACCAGCCCGGCCACGCCCTTCTTCGCCATGCGGGCGCAGAGGATGTCCCCGAAGATGCCGGCCGCGGTGTTGCCCATGGCGTCCGCCACGGCGACGCAGCCTTCGGGCATGTCCTCGATCGCTGCGCGGGTGGAGCGGGGGGAGGACCAGGAATCGACGGTCGCCAGGTCCTCGCGCGTCGGGGTGAAGCGAAGCGTGAAGGCGGGGCCGACGATGCGCTTCGTGTTGCCCGGCACGATCGGGCGCGAGCCGGCGATGTAGCAGAACCGTACGCCCTTCTTGAGCAGCACGGTCGTCAGCGTAGCGGTCGTGACGCCCTCGAGGGCGGTCTTCTGGGCGGCGGTCAGGGTCATCGTGTCCTCTCCATGCGCAGGTGCGAGTGCATCGCAGGGGCCGGGTAAACGGGCAAGGGGGCAAGCCGGCGCCGCGCCGGCGGCCTCGGCGTCAGCGGGCATGCGCCACGGTTTCCGGTTGCCTGCCCGCGCCTGGCGCCGGCAACATTCGGGCGGAGGGCAGCAATCGGGCAACAGGGAGACCGGGATCGATGCAGATCAAGGTTGTCGTGGACGGCACGCTGTCAGAAACCATGGAGTTCCCGGAGACGATCCTGGCGGCGCCGGAGCCGCGCTGCCTCCTCTCGACGCGGGATCTCCTGCATTACGTGCCGGAATACCTCTGGAGCCTGCTCAACGACGCGACGAAGCCGCGCGCGGAACGGGAAGGCTGTGCGAAGCGGCGCATCGCCGAGCGTCTGATGGTCGGCGGGCAGGTGACCGAATCGACCATCCACGACGATCGCTACGACCTCAGCGTCCGGACTGCCACCGGGCACGGCGTCGGGATCGGCTTCTACGGCCGGCCGCTTCCCTGACGCCGGCGCGGCGGGCGCGTCAATCCGGGCAGGCGTCAGCCAAACCAGTCGAGCGATGCCTCCGCCGCGGCCCGCCCCAGCAGCGTTACCGAAATCCCGCCGAAGGACATCGCCACCGCCCCTTCGACATCCGCGGCGGAGGCGACCAGCCCCGCCGCCAGGGCGGGCGTCGCAACATGCAGCAGGTCCTGCTCGGGCGCTTCCACGTAGCGGATGCTCAGGCTGTCCAGCGGCACGGAGAGGATCACGCCGCCGAACGCGGCATGATCCTCGATCTCGATGTGGTCGGCGGGCAGCATGCCGGCCAGGCCCAGGCCGAGGTCCACGCGCTCGGCGTCGTATTCGAACCCGAAGGTCTGCAGCAGGTCCCCGTCGCGGTAGGTGCGGACCTGGCCAATGGTGCCCGAGTGCTTGAGGACGACGCCGCCCTCCACCACGAAGGCGCGGCCGTCGGGGTCGGAAATGCCGAGCGTCCCGGTCGGCGCGCGGATCGATCCGCCCTCGCGCACCGTGACGGCGTTGAAGCCGGTGAACTCCCCGGTGTCGGGGTCGTGCACGGCGCCCCAGGCGAGGCCGCCGTATGCCTCCGGGATCGGGGTGCCGGGCTCGAGCTCGTCGAAGGTCAGGGAGACGCTGCGCGAAGAAGGACGGAAATCGGTGATGGTCGCGGCATCGCCCGGCCGCAGCACGAAGACGTCGTCGCCGGCACCGCCGGTCAGCGTGTCGTCCCCGGTGCCGCCGGCCAGCGTGTCGTTGCCGGTGCCCCCGCGCAGCAGGTCGGCGCCCGTCCCGCCGCCGAGCCGGTCCGCCCCGCCGCCGCCGATCAGCGTATCCGCCCCGTCGCCGCCGTAGAGCGCATCCGCACCCGGGTCGACGTCCGGCGCGCCGGGGCCGGAGATCACGCCACCGACCAACAGGTCGTCCCCCGCCCCGCCCGAGAGGGTGTCGGCGCCGGCGCCGCCGAACATCGCGTCTCCTTCGGTTCCGCCCAGGCCGCTGTCGTCGCCGGCATCGCCGTGCAGCGTGTCGCGCCCCGCACCGCCGACGAGGAGGTCTGCGCCCGCGCCGCCGCGCCCGAGGTCGTCCCCGTCGCCGCCCGTCAGCGTGTCGGCGTCGGCGCCGCCCTCGAGGACATCCGCGCCGCTGCCGCCGAGCAGCAGGTCGCGGCCCTCGTCGCCGAAGAGGGAGTCGTTGCCCTCGCCGCCCAGCAGCGTGTCGTCGCCGGTGCCACCCCGCACCAGGTCCCGGTCGGCGGCACCGAGGAGCAGGTCGTTGCCGTCCCCGCCGCCGAGCGTGTCGTTCCCCGCGCCGCCCAGCAGGGTGTCGTTGCCGGCTTCCTCGCCCGGATTGGCTTCCCCGGCCGGGACGGGGCGGTAGCCGGTCCAGCCGATCACGTCGTCGCCGGCGCCGCCGACGAGCAGGTCGTCGCCATCGCCGCCGCGCAGGTCATCTGAATCCGTATAGCCGAGCAGCGTGTCGTCGCCTGTGGATCCGAGCAGCACATCCCGTCGTGCCGTTCCGTCGCGCCGGAGGCCGGTCGTGGCGGCAGCAGGCCCCGCGGACAGGAGGGCGGGCATTGCACTGCTCATTTGATGTTCTCTCCCCGGCTTGATCGGGAGGACATCACGGGCGCAGCGCGGTGTCACCCTTTACGTCGCGACGACCTCCGGCCCCAGCGGGGCGGGCGAGCCCGTGCCCCACCGCGCTGATCGGCAGCGGTACGACCGCGATCGCGCCAAGACGTCCCGCCCCTGGCAAGGGCCCGATTGGGAATGGCAGCTCTGGCCCTTATCCGGGAATGCGCCATCCGGCGCATTCCCGAACGCTCCCTGACCAGGGCCGATGCCGGACGGTCTCGTAGTCAGCGCCGGCAGTTGCCGCCGCCGCTGCGGCCGCGCGGCGATGGAACTCGTCCAGGCACGCCGCCTCATTGAAGCACGGCGCGACGATCGAGAGGGCGGGCCTGACCGGCGCCATGGTGGTCGGCTTGACTGTGGCTCAGTGCCGCGCCGCGCGGTCCTTCCTCATGCCGCGCGGCTGAGCGCGACCTCGAACTCGGCCTCGGTCTTCTCGCGCATCTCGGTTTCCGTGACGCCCGGGGCGAGTTCGGTCAGCACCAGCCGCGTCGCGCCCTTGCGCGCGACTTCGAAGACGCCGAGGTCGCTGATGACCATGTCCACCACCCGCGCGCCGGTGAGCGGCAGCGTGCACTGCTTGAGCAGCTTCGGCTTGCCCCCGGCGGTGTGCTCCATCAGCACGATCACCTTCTTCACGCCGGCGACGAGGTCCATCGCGCCGCCCATCCCCTTCACCATCTTGCCGGGGATCATCCAGTTCGCGAGGTCCCCGTTCGCGGCCACCTGCAGCGCGCCGAGGATGGACAGGTCGATGTGCCCGCCGCGGATCATCCCGAAGGACTGCGCGGAATCGAAGAATGAGGAGGTCGGCAGCTGCGTGATGGTCTGCTTGCCGGCATTGATCAGGTCGGCGTCCTCCTCTCCCTCATAGGGGAAGGGGCCGAGGCCGAGCATGCCGTTCTCGCTCTGCAACTGCACGTTCATCCCGGCGGGGACATGGTTCGCCACCAGCGTCGGGATGCCGATGCCGAGGTTGACGTAGAACCCGTCCTGCAGTTCGCGGGCCGCGCGCGCGGCCATCTCGTCGCGGTTCCAGGGCATGTGCGCTCTCCTCAGGCCTGGGATTCGGCGCCGGCGGCCGCGGCGGCCGGATGCTTGCGCACGGTGCGCTGCTCGATCCGCTTCTCGTAGCCCTGCGGGCAGACGATCATGCGCTTCACGAAGATGCCGGGCGTGTGGATCTGGTCGGCGTCGATCTCGCCGGGGCGGACCAGGTGCTCGACCTGCGCCACCGTGACCTTCGCCGCGGTCGCCATCATCGGATTGAAGTTCCGCGCCGTCTTCCGATAGACGAGGTTGCCCTCGGCATCGCCCATGTAAGCATGCACGATGGCGAGGTCGGCGACGATGCCGCGCTCCATCACGTAGGTCTCGCCGTCGAATTCGCGGATTTCCTTGCCCTTCGCCACCTCGGTGCCGACGCCGGTCTTGGTGAAGAAGGCGGGGATGCCGGCGCCGCCGGCGCGGATGCGCTCGGCCAGCGTGCCCTGCGGGTTGAACTCGATCTCGAGCTCCCCGGCCAGGTACTGGCGGGCGAATTCGGCGTTCTCCCCGACATAGGAGGAGATCATCTTGCGGATCTGCCGCGTCTTCAGCAGCAGCCCGAGGCCGGCGTCGTCGATGCCGGCGTTGTTCGAGACGACCGTGAGGTCCTTCACCCCCGATTCGCGGATCGCCTCGATCAGCAGGGCGGGGATGCCGCAGAGGCCGAAGCCTCCCGAATGGATGACCATGCCGTCGCGCAGCACGCCCGCCAGCGCTGCCTTGGCGTCAGGATAGACCTTGCCCATGGACATTCCCCGATCACGAACCGTGAGGCCTTCTCCCTACCGTTCCCTGCGCCGCGCCGAAAGGGGGCGATGCCCCCCTTGCGGGGTTTGGCGGCGGAGGTTATACGGCGCGCCTCTTCCCGGGGGGCCATAGCTCAGTTGGGAGAGCGCTTGAATGGCATTCAAGAGGTCCGGGGTTCGATTCCCCGTGGCTCCACCACCCCCGCTTTCTTCAATTAGATCAGTAGGTTAGGGCCTGTTTCCACACAGGCTTTTCCTGCATGCATGGCTGCCGGCCAGGCTGCCTTTCCAGGCCGACAATCCGACACAAGGACCCTCCCGCCACACCCAAGCAGGGCAAGGCAGCGGGTTCCGTCTCTACACTCCGCCACGCGCAATGGCCGCCGAGGCCCACGCAAGGGCGCATAGGTCAGGGCAGCAAGGTACGCCTGGGCCTTCGGCGAAGACGCCGCGCCGAGTTGCGAGGCCCGCAAGCCAGGCGGGTGCATCACGCCAGGCGCGTACGGCCGCCCCGGGCCGCGATCCCGGGGACCGGCGTGCGTGCGATGCGCGTCAGATCGCCCGCGCCAGTTCGTGGCCCTGGTACACTGCCTCCAACGCCGTGCGCGGCGCCAGGCAGTCGCCGATGGGCTTCACCGGCACGCCGAGCGCCTTCAACTCCGCCAGCAGGCCATCATTCGCGATGCGGTGGCGCGCGACGACGAGGCCGGTGAAGCCCGGCAGATCCTCCACCTCTCCGGTGGAGACATCCTCCACGGACAGCCGCGCACCGTCCCAGCGGTGCACCTTGCGCAGCAGCGCAAGCCGCACCTTGCGTTCCCGCAACCGCTTCAGGTTGCCGAGCGTGCTGTAGATCGTCGTGCGCCAGGCGAAGGCCGCCGCCGGCGTGAACACCGTCACTGACCTGCCGAGGTCGGCGAGATACTCGACCAGGCCCAGCGTGCTGAACTCACCCGTCAGGTCGTGGACCGCAATCGTCGTCCCGAGCCGCTCCGGCGCCTCGGTGGCTTCCTCGAGCGTCAGGCTCAGCCCGGCATCGGAGACGGGCGACGGCGCATTGACCGATCCGGTGGCGAGCACGACCTGGTCGGCGCCAAAGGCGGCGATCGCCTCGACGGTTGCGGTGCGGCCGGTTTCCACCTGGACGCCATGGCGCGCGAGCACCGCGGTCTGGGCCTCGACGAGGCGCAGGAATTCCCGCCGCTTCGGCACGCCCTCGAGCCAGGCGAGCTGACCGCCGAGCCTCGCTCCGGCCTCCCACAGCGTGACCCGATGGCCACGTGCCGCGGCGACGCCAGCAGCCTCGAGCCCGGCCGGACCGCCACCGACCACGAGCACGCGCTTCGGTTGCGCGGCGCGGTCGTGCGCCGGCTCCGCCCAGACGCCTTCCATGCCGGCCATGGGATTCACCAGGCAGCGGATCGGAACGTTCTTCTCCAGCATGCCGGCACAACCCTGGTTGCAGGCGATGCAGGGGCGGATCTCCTCCGCGCGCCCTTCGAGCGTCTTCCGCACCAGCGCGGGTTCCGCGATATGCGCGCGGGCCATGCCGATGGCGTCCGCATCCCCGGCGGCCAGCGTCGCTTCGGCCTGCGCGAGCGAGTCGAAGCGGCAGACGGCGAAGACCGGGGTATCGAAGCCCGCGCCTCGCAGCGTGGCACGGATGGCGCGCGGCAACTCGCGGAACGGCGCGACGTCGAAGGCCATGTCGGCGATCTGCGTCGCCAGCGAGTAGCTGCCGTGGTAGGCGGCGTGGGAGACGTTGACGAAATCGACCTTCACCGCCTGCGCCATGGCGGTGACGACCTGCAGCATCTCGTCGAGATGGAGGCCGCCTTCGACATACTCGTCGCCGCTGACGCGGATGCCGAGGCAATAGTCGCGGCCCACCGCCTCCCGCACCGCGCGCAGCACGGCGAGCGGGAAGCGCATGCGGTTCTCGAGCGAGCCGCCGAATTCGTCCGTCCGCTGGTTGGAGAGCGGCGAGAGGAACTGCTGCAGCAGGTGCCCGTGCGCGATCTGCAGCTCGATCCCGTCGAACCCCGCGGCGACCAGGTTGCGCGCGGTGACGACGTGCCCCTCGGTGGCGGCCGCCATGTCCTCGAGGTCCATCGGGCGCGGCGGCGCGGCCGTCGTGGTCCAGGGAATGGCCGAGGCACCCCAGGACACCGTGCGCTCGAAGTCGCCGTCGATGTGCCGGCCGAGGTGGATGATCTGGCCGAGGATCTTCGCACCTTCCGCCTGCACGGCGGTGACGATGCGGCGGAAGGGTTCGATGCAGGCCGGATCGAAGCCGCAGACGGCGGGCGGGCGGCCAAGGGAGTTCCGGTGGACGCGGATGGACTCGAAGATGATGGCACCGACCCCGCCGCGCGCACGGGCGAGGTGGTAGTGCAGGTGCCGCTCGCTCGGCATGTGGTCGTGGCCGAAATTCGTGGTGTGCGCGGGGACCAGGATGCGGTTCCGGAAGGTCAGGCCACCGACCCGGAGCGGCTGTTGCACATGGGGGAATTCGGCCGTCATCCTGTGTTCCCTTCGTTGTCCGTATCCGCCGGCAAGGCCGACCTTGCCCGAACCGGCCCGTTTCCCGGCAAGCCTGTATCAATTGACGGACAGAATGCTGTCTCTGTAGCGTGACAAGCGTCAAGGATGCTGCGGCAGGCAGGCAAACCGGACGCCAGGGAGCAATGCGTGAGCGCCGCGATCGAGCCCAACAAGGCCCGCCGCCTCTACCTCCTGCTGCGCGACCAGATCGCGAGCGGAAGGCTGGCCGACGGGGCGCGCCTGCCGGGCGAGCCGGCGCTCGCGGTCGAGCACGGCATCTCCCGCGTCACCGCGCGGCGCGCGATCGACCTGCTGGCGAACGAAGGCCTGGTGCGCCGGCGTCCCGGCTCCGGAACCTATGTGCGCGGCCAGGCCGGGCCACGGCCGATGGTGGCCGATTTCGCCGACCTGTTGTCCGGGCTGATCCAGATGGGGCGGAGCACGGATGTCCGGCTCCTCGCCTTTGAATACGCGCGGGTCGCGCCGGGGATCGCCGAGGCCCTGGGACTCACGCCCGAGGAGCGCGTGCAGCGTTCCGTGCGCGTCCGCCTGCTCGATGGCGCGCCCTTCTCCTACCTCACCACGCATGTGCCGGAGCGGATCGGCCTGACCTACACGGAAGGCGAGCTTGCGGCGACGCCGCTGCTCGAACTGATGGAACGCTCCGGTCTGTCGGCCGAGCGTGCAACGCAGGAGATCAGCGCGTCGCTCGCCGGCCCCGAAGTGGCCGACGCGTTGCAACTCGACGTCGGCTCGCCGCTCATTTCCATGACGCGCGTGGTCTATGATGCCTCGGGCCGCGGCATCGAGCATCTCCACGCGCTGTACCGGCCGGACCGCTACTCGTTTCGCATGGACCTCCTGCGTACCGGCGATGCCGGGGCGCGACGCTGGGCGCCCGCAGCGGAGGGTCCCGCCAAGCCAAGGCAGCAGGCCAGTTCCACGACTGCCGTCGTCGACAGGAGAGGATCACGATGAAGACGTTCCAGGAAACGCTGTCCCGCCGCGCCCTGATGTGCGGTACGGCGGCAGCCACGGCGCTGCTCGCTGCGCCCGGCGTGCTGCGTGCGCAGGCACCGGTGGTGAAGATCGGCGTGCTCCAGCCCGTGACGGGCGCGCTCGCGAACGATGGCGACCTCGGTCGCCTCGGCGCCGAGTTCGCGATCGAGGACCTGAACGCCGCTGGCGGCATCAAGGCGCTGGGCGGCGCGCGGCTCGAGATGGTGTTCGGCGACAGCCGCTCGAACCCCGAGGCCGCGGCGCAGGAAGTCGAGAAGCTGAACAACGAGGGTGTCTGCGCCATCGTCGGCGGCTTCGCCAGCGGCCTCGCGGCCACCGCAACGCAGGCCGCGGCGCGCTACAACCTGCCCTACATGATCGACAGCGCCGTCGCCGACCAGCTCACCGAGCGCGGGCTGCCCAACACTTTCCGCTTCGGCCCCAGCTTCTCCATGGCCACGGCGGTCGCGCTGCAGAACCTGGTGCGGCTGAACGACAATGCCGGCAAGCCGGCCCGCACGGCGGTCATCGTCCACGAGGACGGCCTCTTCGGTAGCGGCCTCGCCCGGCTGATGCAGGCGGAACTGCCCAGGCTCGGCTTCGAGATCCTCGAGACCATCTCCCACCCGACCCCGGCGCGCGACATGTCCAACGTCGTGCTGCGCATCCGTTCGCTGCGGCCGGATCTGGTGATTCCCTCGCACTACTACGGGGAGTTCGTGCTGATGGCGCGCACCCTGCTGCAGCAGCGGGTGCGGCCGAAGGGCATCTACGCGATCTTCGGCGGCGCCGCGTCCAGCCTGCGCTTCGTCAAGGAGTTTCCGCAGGCGGCCGACGGCGTGATGGACTGCAACCACTGGCACGACCCGAAGAACCCCGCCGCGGTCGCGCTGCGTCCGCGCGTCGAGGCCCGTGGCCGCAGCTACGCCTACAACGTTCCGATCAACTACGGCGCGGTCCACCTGATCGCGGAAGCGCTCGAGAAGGCGGCCAGCGCCGATCGCGCGAAGATCATCGAGACGCTGAACACCCAGGCCTTCGGCAGCTCGGTGATGCCCTATGGCGAGGTGCGCTTCCGCAACGGCCAGAACACGAGCGCCCTGCCGCTCAACACCCAGGTCCAGAACGGCGACGTCAAGGTCATCTTCCCCGAGCGCTACGCCGAGGTGCGGCCGGTCTTCCCGGTTACCGGCTGACCTCCCTGCCGTCGGGCGGCCGCGCGCCGGCCGTCCGCCCGCAACACCCTGAAGCCCGAGGGCGGATGTTCCCCACCGAGATCCTGCTGGAGGCCCTGCTGAACGGCCTCATGACCGGGGCGATCTATGCGCTCATCGCGCTTGGGCTCACGCTCGTCTATGGCGTGCTCCACATCATCAACTTCGCGCATGGCGCGTTGCTGACCTGCGCGATGTTCCTCGTCTGGGGTGGTTTCGCGCTGGTGGGTCTCGATCCCTATGTCGCGCTGCTGCCGGTGGTGCCGCTGATGTTCGCGCTGGGCTACGGCGTGCAGCGCTGGGTGATCGGGCCGGCGAGCCATGGGGAGGACAACAACATCCTCCTCGTCACCCTGGGCCTCTCCATCATCCTCGAGAACGCACTGCTCGCCGTCTTCCGGTCCGACACGAGGACACTGCAGACGGACTACGCCTTCGATGTGGTGCCGGTCGGGCCGCTGCTGCTCTCGACGCCGCGGTTGATCGGCGCCGCGGCGACGCTGGTGGTGACGGGGCTGCTCTGGCTGCTGCTCAACCGCACCGACACGGGCAGGGCGATCCGCGCCGTGGCGCATGAGAAGCTGGGCGCGCAGCTCGTCGGCATCGACGTGCGGCACATCTACGCCGTGACATTCGGCATCGGTACGGCCTGCCTCGGCGTCGTCGCCTGCCTGCTGATGCCGATCTTCTATGTGAACCCGCGCAGCGGCGGCGTCTTCGTGCTGGTGGCCTTCACCATCGTGGTGCTGGGCGGCATGGGTTCGGTGCCGGGGGCGCTGCTTGGCGGGCTGCTGATCGGCGTCGTGGAGAGTTACTCGGCGCTCTATTTCGGGGACAGCCTCGGCCAGCTCGGCATCTTCGTGATCTTCATACTGGTGCTGCTGTTCCGTCCATCGGGCCTGTTCGGGGCACGCGCATGACCCTGCGCGACGTCCTGCCGCACTTGGGCTTCCTGTTCGCGCTCGCCGTGGTGCCGTATCTCGGTGTCTCCGGGCCGACGCTGAACTTCCTGATCGCGGTGCTCATCGTCGCGCTGGCGGCGCAGGGGTGGAACGTGCTCGGCGGATTCGGCGGGCAGTATTCCTTCGGCCATGCCGCCTTCTTCGGTAGCGGCGCCTATGCCACCGCGATCCTGCAGGTGCAGCTCGGCTGGGGCGCGTGGGTGGGGCTTGGTGCCAGCCTTGTCGTCGGCGCCATCGTCGGCCTGGCGATCGGCTTTCTCAGCTTCCGGGCCGGGCTTCGCGGATCCTATTTCGCGCTGGTCACGCTGGCCTTCGCCGAGGTGCTGCGGATCGTCGCCAATGCCGCGGGCTTCACCGGCGGTGCGGCCGGGCTGCTGATCCGCCTGCAGCCGGGCTTCGAGAACCTGCAATTTGCCGACCGGCGGCACTTCTACCTGCTCGTGCTCGGCTTCGTCGGCGTGGCGCTGATCCTCTCGCGTTGGCTGGAGCGCTCCCGCTTCGGCGCGCACCTGGTCGCGGTGCGGGAGAACGAGGAGGCCGCGAAGGCGCTCGGCGTCGACACGCTGCGCGTGAAGCTCGGGGCCATCGCCCTGTCGGCCGCGATCACGGCATGCTCGGGCTGCCTCTACGCCCAGTACTACCTCTACATCGACGCCAACGTCGCCTATGGCACCTGGATCTCGGTGGAGGCGCTGCTCGCGCCCATCGTCGGCGGCATCGGGACCGCCTTCGGCCCGCTGGTCGGCGCCCTGGCGCTGCATGGCGTCGGCGAGGCGACGAAGCTGCTGGCCGGCGGGCGTCCGGGCCTCGACCTGGTCGTCTTCGGCGGCTGCCTGATCCTCGCCATCGCCTTCGCCCCGCGCGGCATCGCCGGCCTCGCGGCGCGGGTGCTCCAAAGCCGGTCCGCAGCGCGGGAGGGCCGCTGACATGCTGGTGGTGGAAGGCCTCACCAAGCGCTTCGCCGGGCTGCTGGCGGTCAACAACGCCTCCCTGTCGGTGGCCGAAGGCTCGATCACCGGCCTGATCGGGCCGAACGGCGCGGGCAAGACGACGCTCTTCGCCATGGCCTCCGGCTTCCTGGCGCCAAGTGCCGGCCGCGTCCTCTTCACGGGGGAGGACATCACGACGGAAGCGCCGCACCGCCGCGCCCGCCGTGGCATCGCGCGCACCTTCCAGATCGTGAAGCCTTTCGCCGGGCTGTCGGTGCGGGAGAACATCGCCGTCGGCGCCTATCTGCGCCACCCGCAACGCGCCGAGACGCTGGCGAGCGCGACATTGATCGGTGAACGCTTGGGCCTAGGCCCGCAACTCGACAAACCCGCCGCAAGCCTGACGGTCGCCGGCCGCAAGCGCCTCGAGGTGGCGCGCGCGCTCGCGACGGAACCGAAGCTGCTGCTGCTGGATGAGGTCCTGGCCGGCCTCAACCCTGCCGAGATCCGCGACATACTCCCGCTGATCCGTGCGATCCGCGACGAAGGCGTCACCATCTTCCTGATCGAGCACATCATGCAGGCGGTGATGACCCTGTGTGAAACCGTGCATGTGCTGGCGCGCGGGGAGATCATCGCCGTCGGCCCGCCCGACATGGTCTGCGCCGATCCAAAGGTGATCGAAGCCTACCTCGGCCCCGGCGCCGCGGCGCGGCTGAACGCGGCGGAGGCCCCCCGTGCTTGAGATCACGGGCCTGCGTGCCGGCTATGGCGGCACCGAGGTGCTGCGCGGCATCGACATGCAGGTGGCGGCCGGCGAGGTCGTGGCCGTGCTCGGCGCCAACGGTGTCGGCAAGACCACGCTGAACAAGGTGATCTCCGGCGTCGTGCCGGCACGCGCCGGCGAGGTGCGCTTCGACGGCCGGCGCATCGACCGCGCGCCGGCGGCATCCATCGTCGCGGCAGGCCTGGTTCACGTGCCGGAGGGACGGAAGATCTTCCCGCAGATGTCGGTGCGGGAGAACCTCGAGCTCGGCAGCTACCGCCGCGCGCGCACGCGGCGCAGCAGCAATATCGAGCGTGTCTTCACCATCTTCCCGCGGCTGCGCGAACGCACGCGCCAGGCCGCGGGCACGCTCTCGGGCGGTGAGCAGCAGATGCTGGCGATCGGCCGCGGGCTGATGGCCGAGCCGCGGCTGCTGATCCTCGACGAACCCTCGCTCGGCCTCTCGCCGCTGCTGGTGGAGGAGATGTTCATCCTGGTGCGCCGGCTCAGTGCCGAGGGGCTGACGGTGATGCTGGTGGAACAGAACGTGGTGCAGTCTCTGGAGATCGCCCACCGGGCCTACATCATCGAGAACGGTGCCGTGGCCCTGTACGGCACCGCGGCCGAGCTGCTTGCCGGGCCCGAAGTCAAGCGCGCCTATCTCGGCCTCTAGAGACGACAGAAGGGGCGCGCCTGGAGCGCGCCGACAGGAAGAACGCCATGAGCCTGAAGCAAGCCCCGCAGGGCGGACGCCTGGTGATGTCCCCGGCCGGCATCGCCGGTGTCCTCGCGCGCACGGTGCAGGACCACGATCGCGCCCTCGCGGGACATGGCCACAACCAACCTGTTCGGCGCCGCATGTTCGAACTCGGGGCGCCGGACGCGTTGATCGGCACGCCGAGGATGCTGGCATCCGGCCAGGATGACGGGCGCTTCGGCGCCGCGTTGAAGGGAGGCCGGGCATGACTGCGATCGATCCCGTCACCCTCGCCATCCTGAACGGAAGGCTGGAGCAGATCGCGGACGAGATGGACGCGACGCTTTACCGCTCCGCCTTCAACCCGATCATCGCCGAGGCGCGCGACGCGTGCCACGGCCTCTATCACGCCGAGACCGGCGACACGCTGGTGCAGGGCACGAAGGGCTTGCCGATCTTCGTCGGCGCCATGTCCTTCGCCGTGAGGTCGGTGATCGCGAAGGTGGCGCGCGAGGGCGGATTGCAGCCAGGCGACACCTTCCTGTTCAACGACCCCTATGACGGCGGCACGCATCTCAACGATTTCCGCCTGGTGCGGCCGGTCTTCCGCAGCGGGTCGCTGTTCTGCTGGCTCGCCTCGGTCGGCCATTGGGTGGATATCGGCGGCAACGTGCCGGGCGGCTACAACCCCAAGGCCACGGAATGCTTCCAGGAAGGCGTGCGCTTCCCGCCGGTGAGGCTGGTGGCGGCGGGCGAGATGCGGCAGGACGTGCTCGACATCATCGCCGCCAATTCGCGCCTGCCGATCTCCAACTGGGGCGACCTGAACGGCCAGCTCAATGCGCTCGACCTCGGGGAGCGGCGCTTCCACGCGCTGCTCGACGAGTACGGCGACGCCACCGTCTCCGCCGCCTTCGACGCCTTCTCCACCCGCGCCGAGGCGCTGATGCGCTCCGCCATCCAAGCCCTGCCCGACGGCACCTACAGCTTCGAGGACTACCTCGACAATGACGGCATCACCGACGAACGGCTGACCATCGCGCTGGACCTGACGATCAGGGGCGATGCGATGGTGCTGGACTTCTCCCGCTCCTCGCCGCCGCCGCAGGGGCCGATCAACATCTCCTACGCGACCAGCGTCGCGGCCTGCTACGTGGCGCTCAAGCACGTCTTCACCGCCGTGCCGGCAAATGCGGGCTGCCTGCGACCGATCGACTTCGTCATTCCCGACACCACGCTGCTCGGCGCCAAGGCGCCGAAGCCGATGGCGGGCTACACGGAGACGATCCTGCGGCTGATCGGCGTTGTCTTCGGCGCGCTGGCCGAAGCCGACCCTGCGCGCGCCACCGCCGCACCCTTCGGCACCATCAACGCGCTCTCGCTGGCCGGCCACCGCGGGGACGGCAGCCGCTGGGTGATGTTCTCCTTCTTCGGTGGCGGATTGGGCGGCAATCCTGAATCGGACGGGCTGAACCACGCCAACAACCCGATCTCGACGGCGACCATCCCGCCGGTGGAGATCCTGGAAGCCGCCTATCCGGTGATGTTCACCCAGTGGGCGCTGCGCCCGGACAGCGCGGGCGCCGGCGAGCATCGCGGCGGTCTCGGTGCGATCTACGAGATCGAGGTGCTGACCGATGCCGACGTCTTCCTGCTCGGCGAACGCGGCAAGGTGCCGCCCTTCGGCGTGTTGGGCGGCGAGCCTGCGGCGACCAACCGATTCACCTGGGACACGGCCGAGGGCAAGGCCAGCCCGCCACTCGTCTCCAAGGTGACGGACGTGAAGATCAGGGCGGGTCGGCGCGTGCGATTGGAAACCCCGGGCGGCGGCGGCTGGGGACCGCCGGCGCAGCGAGATCCGGAGAAGGTTCGCCGCGACCTGCGGCTCGGCTTCATCACGCCGGCAGCGGCTCGGCGCGACTACGGCGTGGAGAGCGAGGCATGAGTGCGATCGTCGGCGTGGACGTCGGTGGCACCTTCACCGACCTGTTCTTCTACGACGAGGCCGCGCGGCAGTTCCGCACTGCCAAGGTTCCGTCCAACCGTGGCGACGAGGCCGTGGGATTCCTCGCGGGCCTGCGGAGCTTCGGCCCGGTGGCGCGGCTCTCCTCGATCGTGCACGGCACGACGGTCGGCACCAATGCGTTGCTGGAGCGCAAGGGCGGGCGCATCGGCCTGATCACCACCGCCGGCTTCCGCGACGTGCTGGAGATGCGCCGCCGCGACCGCCGCCACACCTGGGGCCTGTGGGGCGACTTCGTGCCGGTGGTCGAGCGCGACATGCGCCTCGAGGTTGCGGAGCGCACGCTGGCCGACGGCACGCTGCGCCGCGCGGTGGATCCGGCCGAGGTCGCCGCCGCCGCACGCGCGCTGCTCGGGCGGGGGGCAGAGGCGCTCGCGATCTGCTTCATCAACGCCTATGCCAATCCGGCGAATGAGCTCGCCGCGCTGGAGGCAGCGACTGCGGTCTGGCCGAACGGCAACATCGAATGCTCGGCGCGGATCCTGCCGGAGATCCGAGAGTTCGAGCGGACCTCCACCACCGTGTTGAATGCCTATCTCCAGCCGGTGGTCGGCGGCTACCTGGCCAAGCTCGATGCCGCGCTGCAAGGAGAAGGCTTCTCGGGCCGCTTCCACATCGTGCAGTCGAATGGCGGCGTGATGTCCACCGACACGGCGCGGCGGCTGCCGGTGCGCACGGCGCTCTCGGGTCCTGCGGCGGGTGTGATCGCCGCTGCCGCCATCGCGCGCGCGGCGGGCTTCCCGAACGTGATCACCGGCGACCTCGGCGGAACCTCCTTCGACGTGTCGCTCGTGGTGGAGGGCGCGACCGCACTCGCGGCGCAGACCACGATCGATTTCGGCCTGGTGGTCCGCACGCCGATGATCGAGATCACCACCATCGGCGCCGGCGGCGGCTCCATCGCGCATGTCGATGCCGGCGGGCTGCTCCAGGTCGGCCCGGAAAGCGCCGGCTCCCGCCCCGGGCCGGTCTGCTACGGCCAGGGCAATACACGCCCGACGCTGACGGATGCCAATGTCGTGCTCGGCCGCATCAACGCGGAGCGCCCGATCGGCGGCAAGCTCGCGCGGCTGGACCTGGAGGCCGCGCGCGCGGCGATCGCGAGACATGTCGCGGAACCGCTCGGCCTTGAGGTCATGGCGGCGGCGGAAGCCATCGTGCGCGTCGCCGACGCGCGCATGGCGGGCGCGATCCGCCTGGTCTCGATCGAGCGCGGCCATGATCCGGGGCGTTTCGTCGCCGTGCCTTTTGGCGGAGGCGGCGCGCTGCATGTCGGCGCGCTGATCAAGGAGGTCGGGCTGAAGGGCGCGCTGGTGCCGCGCTATCCGGGTGTCACCTCGGCGCTGGGCTGCGTCATCGCCGATATCCGGCACGACCAGGTGCAGACGCTGAACCTCTCGCTGGGCGGCATGGATGTGGCGGCTCTGGACCGGCGCATGGTGGCCGAGGCCGTGGCGGCGCGCGCCGTGGTGGAGGCCGCCGGGCTGACGGTGGAGGGCATCGACACCGTCTTCGAACTCGACATGCACTACCAGGGCCAGACGCACACCGTCGCCGTGCCGCTGCCCGTCACGATGGACCACGGCACCACCGGCGTCAGCGAGGCCATCATCCAGGCGGCCTTCGAGAAAGCCTACCGGCGCAGCTTCAGCCGCCTGCTGCCCGGCGTCGGCATGCGCATCGTCAACCTGCGCACCGCCGCCATCGGCCGCCGGCCGCATTTCGACCTGGCCGCCTTGGCCCCGGGGGCGGAAGCCTCGATGGAGGCGGCGCGCCTTGGCAGCCGCCAGGTCTGGTTCGCCGGCCAATGGCACGAGGCTGCGGTCCACGACCGCCTGCTGCTGCCCATCGGTGCCGAGGTGCACGGCCCCGCCGTGCTGGAACAGCCCGACGCCACGGTGCTGATCGACCCGGATCTGAAGGCGCGGGTGGATGCGCTGGGCAATGTGATCGTCGAACGCCTGGGAGAGACCGCATGAGTGCCGAACCGATCCCCGTCAACCGCACCGCGCTGCTGATCGTCGATCTGCAGAACGACTTCCTGCACCCGGACGGCGCCTATGGCCGTGCCGGCCAGGGCGCGCCGGAGATCGCCGAACTGCCGGAGAAACTGAAGCCGCTCGCCGATGCGCTGCGTGCGCGCGGCGGCTGGGTCGTCTCCACCCAGTTCACCCTGGTGCCCGCGAAGCGCGGGGAGCCCATCATCTCCCCGCATCTCAGGCAGCTGCGCCCCTTCCTCACGCACGGCGACTTCGAGCCCGGCAGTTGGGGCCATGCGCTGGTGGACACGCTGCAGCCGGCGGATCTCTCGGTGGAGAAGGTCGCCTACTCGGCCTTCTACATGACGCGGCTGGAATGGGTGCTGCGGAAGTGCGGCATCGAGAAGCTGCTGGTCGGCGGTATCGTGACGAATGGCGGTGTCGCCTCCACCGTGCGCGACGCGCATGTGCGCGACTTCGACGTGACGGTGATCGAGGATGGCAGCGCCGCCTTCTCCCCCGCCACGCACAAGACCGCCATCGAGGCGCTGCGCCCGGTCTGCCGCGTGGCGGACATCGCGACGCTGGTGGCCGAGGTCTCCGCGGCGTGACCATCCGCCCCGCCGGGGAGGCCCGATTCGGGGCCTGTGTGCCGGTCGTGGTCGTGGGCGCAGGCGCGGCGGGCCTGGTCGCCGCCCTCTCCGCTCAGGAAGCCGGGGCGGATGTGCTGCTGCTCGAACGCGACGCAGTGCCGCGCGGCTCGACGGCGCTCTCCGCCGGGCTGATCCCGGCGGCAGGCACGCGGTGGCAGCGCGCGGCAGGGGTGGAGGACACGCCGGAGGACTTCGCCGCCGACATCATGGCCAAGGCGGCCGACGAACCTGACCGGGCGCTGGTGGCCCTGCTGACCACGCACATCACGCCGACGCTGGAATGGCTGCACGAGGCGCACGGCCTCGGCTTCTCGCTGGTGACGGATTTCCGCTACCCTGGCCATTCCGCCCTTCGCATGCACGGCCTGCCGAGCCGATCCGGCGAGGCGCTGGTCGACGCGCTGCGCAGCGCCGCCGAAGCCGCCGGCATTCCGCTGCTGTGCGAGACGCAGGTGGATTGTCTCTTCGCCGCCGCCGACGGCCGCATCGCCGGCATTGGCCTGCATCGCCCGGACGGTTCGCGGGAAGAGATCGGTTGCGATGCGCTGGTGCTCGCCTGCAACGGCTATGGCGGCAACCGGGAACTCGTCGCGGAGCACATCCCCGCCATGGCCGATGCGCTCTATTTCGGCCACCCCGGCAACCAGGGCGACGCACTGCTCTGGGGGCAGGCGCTGGGCGCAGCGACGCGCCATCTCTCGGGGCATCAGGGCCACGGCTCGGTGGCGCAGCCGCACGGCATCCTCATCACCTGGGCCACCATCACCGAGGGCGGCGTGCAGGTGAACGCCGAGGGCCGTCGCTTCTCCAACGAGGCGCACGGCTACTCCGAACAGGCCGCGGTCGTGCTGCGCCAGTCCGGTGGTGTCGCCTGGACCATCTTCGACGGACGCATCGCCGGCATTGCCCGCCAGTTCGAGGATTTCCGCAAGGCCGAGGAAGGCGGCGCCATCCTGCGCGCCGACACGCCGGAGGCCTTGGCCCTTCGGCTTGGAATTCCGACCGAGGCGCTGGTGGCGACGCTGGCCGAGGTGGCCGCGCTGAAGCAGGCGGGCGGCACGGATGGTTTCGGCCGCCGCTTCGTGGACATACCGCAGTTGGCCGCGCCGTACTGCGCCGTGCGCGTCACCGGCGCGCTGTTCCACACCCAGGGCGGGCTGGTGGTCGATGACGCGGCGCGGGTGCTTTGCCCGGACGGTTCGGCGCTGCCCAACCTCTATGCCGCGGGTGGGGCGGCCTGTGGCGTCTCCGGTGCGGGACCGGCGGGCTATCTTTCCGGCAACGGGCTGCTGGCCGCGATCGCGCTGGGGCGCGTCGCGGGCCAGGCGGCGGGCCATCAGGTCTGTCGGTAAGGACCGGGGCCAACGACCGACCGCCTACGCCGTTCGACAAGGTCCGGGGCATGCATGTCGTCGGCCGTGATCACACCGGCAGCGGCGCCCCCGGGCTGCCGGCCTGCGCCGCGCGCAGGATCGCCGCGGCGTCGAGGCCGTAGGTCCCGTAGAGTTCCGCGATGCTGCCGCTCTGGCCGAAGGCGTCGACGCCGAGCGCCTTCACCCGGTGCCCCTCGACGGAACCGAGCCAGCCTAGGCCGGCCGGATGCGCATCGGCCACCGTCACCAGGCAGCAATGGCGCGGCAGCGGGCGCAGCAGGCGCTCCACCGGGCTCGGCGCCGGCGCCGAGCCCGCCATGCGCGCCGTCTCGGCGTCGCGCCATCCGGCGAAGAGCCGGTCAGGGGAGGTGACGGCGAGCACGCCGACATCGCGGCGATGCTCCGCGAGTAGGCCCGCGGCCGCGATCGCCTCCGGCGCCACCGCGCCGCAGAACGCGATCGCGACCGCGCAGTTCGGCCCGGGCGGGCGCAGCCAATAGCCGCCGGCGACGATGTCCTCGGCCAGTGCCGGCGTGATGTCGCGCCGCGGCTGCTCGATGCTGCGCGTGGACAGGCGCAGATAGACCGATCCGCCCTCACTGCCGTCCCGCTGCACATGCCCCAGCGCCCAGCGCATGATGACGCCGAGTTCGTCCACGAAAGCCGGTTCGTAGGATGAGAGCCCCGGCTGCGCCATGCCGATCAGCGGCGTGCCGATCGACTGGTGCGCGCCGCCTTCCGGCGCGAGCGTGATGCCCGAGGGCGTCGCCGCCAGGATGAAGCGCGCATCCTGGTAGCAGGCGTAGTTCATCGCATCGAGCCCGCGCGCGATGAACGGATCATAGAGCGTGCCGACCGGGATCAGCCGCGTCCCGAAGATGCTGTGCGACAGGCCGAGGGCGGAGAGCATCAGGAACAGGTTCATCTCGGCGATGCCGAGCTCCAGGTGCTGCCCGCGCGGCCCGGCTTCCCAGCGATAGGCGGAGGGGATCTTCGCCTCGCGGAAGAGGTCGTGCCGCGCCTCCTGCGCGAAGAGCCCGCGCCGCCCCACCCAGGCGCCGAGATTGGTGGAAACTGTGACGTCGGGGGAGGTGGTGACGATGCGTTCGGCGATCGGCGCATCGCTGCGCGCCAGCGCGTGCATGAATTGCCCGAAGCCGGCCTGGGTGGAGGCCTGGGCCTGCTTCTCGATCGCCAGCGTCTCCGGCACCGGCAGGGCGGGCGCGGTGGTGCGGCGCGGGCCGCGCGCATTGAAGGGCACGCGCGCGAGGAAGCCGCGCAGGTCCGCCTCGGTGATGCCGAGGCCCTCGGCGATGTCCCATTCATGGCCCGGCCGGATGCCCATGCCGACGCGCCAGGCGTCCATCTGCGCGGGGTTCATCAGCCCGGCATGGTTGTCCTTGTGGCCGGCGAGCGGCAGGCCGAAGCCCTTGATGGTGTAGGCGAGGAAGCAGACCGGCCGGTCATGGTCGATGCTGCGGAAGGCATCGAGCAGCAGCCCGAGGTCATGGCCGCCGAGATTGGTCATCAGCCGCGCCAACTCGTCGTCGCTGCGCCGCGCGAGCAGCGCGCTGACATCGCCCTGGTCGCCGAGGTCCTCGAGCAGCCGCTCGCGCCAGGCAGCGCCGCCGCGGAACACCAGCGCGGAATAGAGCTGGTTGGGGCAGGCATCGATCCAGTCGCGCAGCCGCGTGCCGCCCGGCTCGGCGAAGGCGGCCTGCAGCAGGCGGCCGTATTTCAGTTCCACCACCTCCCACCCCATGGTGGTGAAGGCGCCCATGATCTTGTCGTTCACGCCTTCGCCGATCACGGCGTCGAGGCTCTGGCGGTTGTAGTCCACCACCCACCAGGTGTTGCGCAGCCCGTGGCGGGACCCTTCGAGCAGGGCCTCGTAGATGTTGCCCTCATCCATCTCGGCGTCGCCCACCAGCGCCACCATGCGGCCTTCCGGCGTGCCGTCGCCCCAGCCATGCAGGCGGACGTAGTCCTGCACCAGGCTCGCGAAGATGGTCTGCGCCGCGCCCAATCCGACCGAGCCGGTGGAGAAATCCACGTCGTCCACGTCCTTGGTGCGCGACGGGTAGGACTGCGCGCCGCCCAGGGCGCGGAACGCCTCCAGCTTCTCGCGCGTCTGGTTGCCGAGCAGGTACTGGATGGCGTGGAACACCGGGGAGGCGTGCGGCTTCACCGCCACGCGGTCCTGCGGGCGCAGCACGGCGAAGTAGAGCGCCGTCATGATGGTGGCGATCGAAGCGGACGACGCCTGGTGCCCGCCGACCTTCAGCCCGTCCGCCGAGGGGCGCAGGTGGTTGGCATGATGGATCATCCAGGCCGAGAGCCAGAGCACCTTGCGATCGACTTCCGCGAGCAGCCGCTCCTCCTCCGAGTGCTGCCGCACGGATGTGGTGGCGAGGCCGATCTGGTCGAGCATGGCGCGTATCCCCTGCGCGGGATGCTTCCTCCCCGCGTGCAGGCCGATCCTGGCGGAGCGCGCGTGGGAATGGCTTGCAAACTTGCCGCGCCGGCGCGCAAATCTGGCAAATCCATCCGGAAGTGGACAGGAATGCGGAAAACAGTCGCGAACGATCTGCTCGACCCCCTCAGCGTCCGGATCATCGAGCAGATGCAGGAGAACAGCGACCTCGGCCTGGCCGAGCTGGCCGAGGCGATCGGCACCACCCCGTCCTCCTGCTGGCGTCGGCTGGACGAGTTGCGCAGCCGCGGGGTGATCCGCCGCTCGGTCGCCGTCGTCGATCCCGAGGCGATCGGCCTCGCCGTCAATGTCTTCGTGCAGGTGACGCTCGAGAAGCAGAACGAAGCCGCGCTGCGCGCCTTCCAGACGCGGATCGCGCGGCGGCCGGAGGTGATGGAGTGCTACCTGATGAGCGGCGACTCCGACTACCTCCTGCGCGTGGTGGTCGAGGACCTGTCGAAGTACCACCGCTTCGTGGTCGATCACCTGACGACGATCCCCGGCGTCGCCAACCTGCGGTCGAGCTTCGCGCTGGAGCAGGTGAAATACACCACGGCCCTGCCCACCGGCCATCTGCACCAGCCCGAGCCGGAGAAGCCGCCCGCGCGCAAGCGGCGTTCCGCCCGGAGCGGCTGAGGGGGCGCCTCAGAGGACCAGGATCGTCTCGAGCGCGGCACGCAGATCGGCGGGCAGCGGCACGGGCCGGCCGGTGTCGCGCGAGACGTAGACGTGGATGAAGTGGCCCTCCGCCGCGGCGGTGGCGTCCTCGCCGCCGAAGATGCCCACTTCGTAGCGCACGGAGGACGTGCCGATGCGCGCGACGCGGATGCCGGCGGTGATCTCCACGGGGTAGGCGAGCGGCCGGAAGTAGCGGCAGCCGGTCTCGACCACCAGGCCGATCACCGGGCTCTTCTGGATGTCGAGCACGCCGCTGCGGATCAGCCACATGTTCACGGCGGTGTCGAAGAAGGAATAATAGGCGACGTTGTTGATGTGGCCGTAGGCGTCGTTGTCCGACCAGCGCGTGGTGATCGCGACGTGCTGGCGGTAGTCGGCGAGCGTGCCGGGGGCGGGACGGTCGGTCATGGCGCCGGCGCCCGTCGTGCAGGAGATTGTCGCGGCATCCGTATGCTCCTTCCCTCGGCCCGGCCTGCGTCACCGGACATGCAGGAAGGATCACGGCGAGCGGGGTGGGATCAAGAGGGCCGGCCGGGGCCGCTCCCTCGGCCTAGCCGGCTGGGGGCGATGGGTGCATGCTTCGCGGCGATGGTTGCGGATCCCCTGCCGCCCACCCGACGGCCGCCCGCATGAGATCGCCCGAGCCGACACCCAGCGAGAGGACCGCCCTGTCGGCGCTTGAACTGCGCCTCGGGCACCTGCACGTGCGGCAGCGGCTCGGTCTCGAGCACGACTACGAGACGCACGTCTTCCGCAAGGGGACGCATTTCTTCCATCTCGAGAACTGGTACTCGGTACATTCGTTCATCCGGGCGGCGCTCTGGCTCGTCGGCCTGCACGGCCGCGGCCGGCGCAACGCGCGCACCATCGAACTGCGCGAGAACGTCGTCCTGATCCCCGGCCTGCCGGAAGCCTTCGAGGACTACACCATCCTCCAGCTCTCCGACCTGCATCTGGACATCAGCCCGGGCTTCACGGAGGTGCTGGTCGAGCGCACCCGCGCCCTGCGCTACGACCTTTGCGTGCTCACGGGGGATTACCGGGCGCGCACCTTCGGCCCCTTCGCCGCGGCGCTCGAAGGGCTCGCGACGCTGCGGCCGCACCTGGACGGCATGGTCTACGCCATCCTCGGCAACCACGATTCCATCCGCATGGTCCCGGCGATGGAGGCCATGGGCTACCGGATGCTGCTCAACGAATGCGTGAGGCTCGTCCGCGGCGGAGAGGCCATCTACCTGGCCGGCATTGACGACGCGCATTTCTACCGCATGGACAACTTCCACCGCGCGGCGCACGACATCCCGCGCGACGCGATCTCCATCCTGCTGTCGCACACGCCGGAGACCTACCGCCACGCCGCGCATGCGGGGTTCAACCTCATGCTCTCTGGCCACACGCATGGCGGCCAGATCTGCCTGCCCGGCGGGGTGGCGGTGCTCACCGACGCGGACAGCCCCCGCAGCCTGGTGCGTGGGCCATGGAGCTACCACGGGCTGGCCGGATACACCTCCGCCGGCGCGGGGTCCTGCATCGTCGATGTGCGCCTGAACTGCCCGCCGGAGGTCACGCTGCATCGGCTGCGGCGGGCGCCTGCCGCCTGAACGGGCGTCCGTCAGCGTGGCCGGCCGCTCGCGCCGATCAGTGACAGCAGGCGCGACAGGACCAGGTCGAGGATGGTGAAGGCCACCAGCACGACGAGGATGTCGGGCACGGAAAGGCCGAGCGCGGACCGCAGCAGCAGCATCGGCAGCAGCGCCTCCGGCACCTGATCGATGCCGGGCGCCTCGGCGTGCGGGGCAAGGCCGAGCCGGCGCTTCACGAAGCTCGAGAACAGATCGCCGGCCATGGCGGCGGCGGCGGCGAGGAAGCCGGTCGCCATCTCGAAGCCCAGCACCGGCGCGACGGCGCTGGTGCAGGCGAGTGCGGCGGCGATGCCGCGTATCGTCTTGGACGTGCCGAAGAGCGGCCGCCCGTCCCGCCATGCCCCCCCGCGGTCGAGCGGCGCGTCGCGCCACCGGCCGAGCAGCCACCCCGTCACCACCGGCGCCCCGTTGGCCACCGACAGCAGCAGGAGAACCCGCAGCACGAGGATCGGATCGATGATGGCCATCGCGGCAAGCATAGACCCGGCGGGCGGCATCTTTGACAGCGGGTGGGGGGTGGGCCTATCGTCATTCGACAAGGAGAAGGCAATTCTCCAAGGAGAATATGAGAACATTGGCCAAGGAAGTCGGCGCCGTCGTCGCTGCCACGCGCATCCTGCGCTTCCTCGCCACGCACCGCCGGCCGGCGGGCGTGACGGAGGTGGCGCGCAGCCTCGCGCTGAACCCCTCCACCTGCTTCAACATCCTCCGCACCCTGACTGCCGAGGGGCTGGTCGCCTTCGACCCGGCCACCAAGGCGTATTCGCCGGGCCTGGGGCTGGCGGAACTCGCTGCCTCGGCGCTGGACGGCGTCGGCGCGGTGCGTGTGGTGCGCCCGCATCTCGAGGCGCTGGCCGACCGCTTCGGCGTGACCATGACGCTGTGGCTGCGCGCCGGCCCCGACCGCGTGGTGCTGGTGGACCGCGCCGAGGGCAGCGCCATGATCCGCATCCACATGAGCATCGGCCAGCGCCTGCCGATGCTGATCGGCGCTCTCGGCCGCTGCATGGCGGCGCATGCCGGGCTCGCCGAGGAGGAACTCGCGCGGCGCTATGCGCTGCTGCGGTCGGACGCGCTGCCGCCCTTTGCCACCTTTCTGCGCCAGGTCGCGCAGGCGCGGCAGCAGGGCTACGCGGTCGATACTGACAACTTCGTCTCCGGCATCACCACCGTCTCCGCAGCGGTGCGCGACGGGGCGGGGCTGCCGGTAATGGCGATCTCGGCCGTCGATCTCTCCGCGCGGCTGGACCGCGCCGCCACGCGCCGCCTCGGCGCCGCCATCGCCGCGGCAGCCGAGGAAGTGGGCCGCGCCCTCGGCGCGCGCCCCCCCGCCATCCTGCCAGCCGCCTGAGGAAAGCATGGATTTCACCTTTACCCCCGAGCAGGAAGCGCTGCGCGAAACCGTGCGCCGCTTCGCCGAGACGGAGCTCGCCCCGCTGGTGCGCGAGGCCGACGACAACGAGGTTTTTCCGAAGCACCTCTTCCGCCGCTTCGGCGAACTCGGCCTGATCGGCGTGCGCTACCCTGCCGAGGATGGCGGCGCTGGCTTCGACAAGGTCTCCGACTGCATCCTGCGGGAGGAGATGTCGCGGGTCTGCCAGGCCTTCTCCTCATCCTGGTCCGGGCACAGCCATCTCGGCATCTGGCCCATCTGGAAGGCCGGGACCGAGGCCCAGAAGCAGCGCTTCTTCATCCCCGGCCTGGCGGGCGAGAAGATCGCCGGCTTCGCGCTGTCGGAACCCGATGGCGGGTCCGACATCCGCGCCATGCGCACGCGGGCGGAGAAGGTGGATGGCGGCTGGCGGCTGAAGGGCTCCAAGCTCTACATCACCAATGCGCCGATCGCGGACTTCCTGACCCTCGCGGCGCGCACCAAGCC
Source organism: Neoroseomonas soli (assembly GCF_018129065.1). Classification (GTDB taxonomy): domain Bacteria; phylum Pseudomonadota; class Alphaproteobacteria; order Acetobacterales; family Acetobacteraceae; genus Neoroseomonas; species Neoroseomonas soli. The sequence continues at coordinate 26,210 of NZ_JAAEDM010000023.1, forward strand.
GGAGATGACGCCGGATGCCGTGAGCCTGTTCCTCGTGGAATTGCCGAACCCCGGCATCACCATCCACCGGCTGAAGAAGGAAGGCATCCGCGGATCCGACACCGGGCTGCTCTACATCGAAGACGCCTTCGTTCCGGATGACTGCCTGCTCGGCGCACGCACCGGGACCTATCCGCTGCTGATCGAGAGCCTGGTCGAGAACCGCGTCGGCGTCGCGGCGAATGCGCTCGGCATGGCGCAGGGTGCGCTCGAGGCGGCGCTGGACTACGCCAAGACGCGCCTCGTGCGCGGCAAGCCGATCGGGCAGTTCCAGGCCATCGCGCACAAGCTCGCGGACATGGCGGCCGAGATCGAGGCGGCACGCTGGCTGGTCTACTACGGCGCCTGGCGCGTGGACCAGGGTACGCTGGATGCGGCAACGGCAGCGAAGGTGAAGCTGGTGGCCTCCGAATGCGCGGTGCGCGTCTCGGAAGCCGCGATCCGCATCCATGGCGGCGCGGGGCTGATGCGGGACTACCCGGTCGGGCGGATCCATCGCGACTCCCTCGTCTACGTCATCGGCGAAGGGACATCGGAGATTCAGCGCAACCTGATCGCGCGGGGGCTCGGGCTGTGACGCGGCGCGCCATCATCACCGGCGCGGCGGATACCGCGGTGGGCGAGGTGCCTGGCTCCACCTGCATGGGCCTGCACGCCGAGGCGGCGTCGCTGGCGCTGGCGGATGCGGGGCTGAAGCCCTCGGACATCGACGGCGTGCTCTGCGCCTATTCCTTCACCGAGCCGCACCTGATGCTGGCATCGGTCTTCTGCGAGTATTTCGGGATCCAGCCCGCCTATTCCGCGGCGATCCATGCCGGCGGCGCCACCGGCTGCGTCATGGCCATGCAGGCGGCGGCGCTGGTGGAGGCTGGCGTCTGCCGCCATGTGCTGGTGGTGGCCGGCGACAATCGGCTGAGCGGCCTGTCGCGCGACAAGGCCGTCGCGGCGCTGGCGGAGGTCGGCCATCCGCAGTTCGAACGGCCCTTCGGCGTGACCATCCCGGCGCTCTACGGGCTCGTCGCGCAGGCCTACATGCACGAATACGGCGCGACGCCGGAACACCTGGCGGCGATGGCGGTGAACAGCCGCACCCACGCCGCCCGCAACCCCAAGGCGCAGATGCGCAAGCCGATCACGGTGGCCGACGTGCTCGCCAGCCGCTTCATTTCCGAGCCGCTGCGGCTGCTCGATTGCTGCCTGATCTCCGACGGCGGCGCGGCGATCGTGGTCAGCGCGGCGGATGCGGCGCGCGACACCGCGAAGCGGCCCGTCGCCCTGCTCGGAGCCGGGCAGAAGAACACGCATGAGCACCTGGTCGCCGCGCCCAGCCTGACCGAGTTCGGCTGCCGCGACAGCGCCGCCCAGGCATTCGGCCGCGCCGGCGTGACAGCCGCCGACATCGACGTGGCGGAGATCTATGACAGCTTCACCATCACCCTGCTGGTGGAACTGGAATCCATCGGCTTCTTCCAGAAGGGCGAGGCCGGTCCGGCCGCGCTCGCCGGCGCGCTCGACCTGGGCGGTAGGCTGCCCTGCAACACGCATGGCGGCCTGATGTCCTACGCCCATTCCGGCGCCGCCGGCGGGCTGTTCCACGTCGTCGAGGCCGTGCGCCAACTGCGCGGCGAGGCCGAGGCGCGCCAGGTGCGCGACGCGGAACTCGCCTTCGTCCATGGCGATGGCGGCATCCTCTCCGCCCATTGCTCGCTCGTGCTCGGGAGGCAGTGACATGACGGACAAGCTCCTGCCGATCCCCAACGCCGATACGCGGGCCTTCTGGGAAGGTTGCGCCCAGGGGGAACTGCGGCTGCAACGCTGCCGGGCCTGCCGCAATGCGCAATTCCCGCCGCGCGCGCTCTGCGCGGCGTGCCACGCTCCGTCGCCGGTGTGGGAGAAGGCGAGCGGCCGCGGCCGCATCGTCAGCCACACGCGCGTGCATCGGCCGCCGTCGCCTGCCTTCAAGGCGGATGTGCCTTATGTCGTCGCATTGGTGACGCTGGAGGAAGGCCCGCGCATCATGGTGAACCTGCGTGGTGCCGCGGCCGATGCTCCGCGCATCGGCGACGCCGTGCGCATCGGCTTCGACCCGCCGGCGGGTCCCGACAACATCGCGCTCCCCCACGCCGTCGCCGTGGCGGCGCCATGATCACCTACGAGACCTTCTCGCCCGGTCAGGTGATGGGCAGCAGCGAGGCGGTGCTCGACACCGCGAAGCTGCAGGCGTGGCGGGCGCTGTTTCCTGAGGACGACTTCGGCGGCGAGATGCCGCACGGCATGGTCGCCGCGATCGCCATGCGCGCCTATGCCGAGGTGCTGCAGCCACGGCCGCCCGGCAATGTCCACGCTGCGCAGCATTTCGATCTGTTCCGCCTCCCGCGCGCAGGCGAGCGCCTGACGACGACCATCACCTGCCTGGAGAAGGAGATCCGCAAGGGCCGCTTCAGGGTCACGCTCGGCATGGACACTGTCGGCAGCGAAGGCCCCGCCTTCCGCGGCCGCATGACGGTGCTGTGGGCCGCATGATGCCGGAGACGCTGCCCGAGGTCGGCAAGATGGTGGATCGCGCCGCCATCCTCGCCTACGCCGCCATCACCGACGACTTCAACCCGCTGCACGTGGACGAGGCCTTCGCCGCGACGACACCCTTCGGCAGGCCGATCGCGCACGGGATGCTCTCGCTGAACCTGGTGTGGCAGTCGCTGCGCCGCGCATTCGGCGAGGCGATGCCGATCTCGCTGGAGGTCCGTTTCGTCCGCCCCGTGCTGCAGGACACGCAGGTCACCGCCGGCGGACGGCGCCGGGAGGACGGCGCCTACGATGTCTGGGTCCGTGACGCAGCGGGCCTGGATGTGATTGCCGGCATCGCCTGGCCAAGCGGCGCCGGGGAACGCAAGCCGGATCAACCGGCGTGAACGAACAGGAGGAAACGCCAAGGATGAACACGATTTCCCGCCGCGCCGCTCTGGCGGCACCGCTTGCCACCGTGCTCCCGATGCGTAGCGCATCGGCGCAGACCTGGAGGCCCTCCGGCCCCATGCGGATCCTCGTCAATGCCGCGCCGGGCGGCACGACGGACATCATGGCGCGCATCCTGGCCGGCCACCTCCAGCAACGCTGGGGCACCACCGTGGTGGTGGAGAACAAGGGCGGCGGCGGCGGCACCATCGCCACCGCGGAGATCGCCCGCGCAGCGCCCGACATGCTGAACCTTCTCAGCACCAATATCGGGCCGAGCAGCATTGCCTACTCGCTCTTCCGCAACCTTCCGTATCGGCCGGAAAGCTTCCAGCCGGTTTCCAACATGATCCGCGGGCCCAATGTGCTCGTCGTGCATCCCTCGGTGCCGGCGAATTCGGTGGCGGACCTCGTCGGCCTGCTGCGACGCGATCCGGGCAAGCTCACCTACGGCACGGCGGGTGTCGGGCAGTCGCCGCATCTCTCCGCGGCCTGGTTCCTGCAACTCGTCAACGCGCAGGCGGTTCCGTCGCATTACCGTGGCTCGGCGCCCGCGATGCTCGACCTGCTGGGCGGGAACATCCAGTTCATGTTCGACAACCTCTCCACCGCGATGCCGCATGTGCGCAGCGGGCGGGTGCGCGCGCTCGCCGTCACCAGCGCGGAGCGCAACCCCGCACTGCCGGACCTGCCCGCGATGCGCGAGACCATGCCCGAGCTCGCGGAATACGAGGTGAACACCTGGTTCGGCATCATGGCGCCCGCCGGCGTGCCGGCCGATGCGCTGCGGACCGTGAACCTCGAGATCAAGGCCCTTCTCGAGATGCCCGCCACCATCGCCCGCTTCGCGGAGATGGGCGGCGTGCCTGCCTATGGCACGCCGGACCAGTTCGCGGCCTTCATTCGCGGCGAGATCGAGAAATGGGGCGCGGTGGTGCGCCGCGAGGGCGTGCAGCTCGATGTTACCTGACCGATGGGGGGCGTCGCGGGCCCTGCTCTCCGCACCGGCTGCCACGCCCACGCCGTCCCCCGGCGCGGCCTGCGGGGATTGATCGCGTGCGGGCCCCCTTTGACGGCGCGGTGGCGGGCGTGACAGCCTCCGCGCCGCACGCCATGATCAGGACCCCCCGCGCCAATGCCGCCGCGAAGGCGAAGCCCGCCGGACGCACGCGCCGCCAGGAGAAGGCCGAGCAGGTCCGCCTGGCACTGTTCGATGCAGCGGCGCGCGTCGTCGGCAAGCATGGCTATGCCGGAGCGTCCGTCGCGCGCATCACGACGCTGGCCGGCGTGGCGCAGGGCACTTTCTACAACTACTTCGCGTCCCGCCAGGACCTGCTCGACCAATTGCTTCCCGCGATGGGCGAGGAGATGCTGGCGCATATCGCCGCCGAGGTTCGCGGCGAGCGCGACGAGGTGGCGCGCGAGGAGAGGCGCTTCCGTGCCTTCTTCGGCTTCCTGCAGAAGCGCCCAGCCTTCCTGCGCATCCTCAACGAAGCCGAGGTCTACGCCCCGCGCGGCTTCCGCGCGCATTTCGCGAACATCGCCGCGGAGTATCGCCGCGCGCTCGAGCGCGCCCACGAGCGCGGCGCGCTGCCCGGCTTCGCGGATGACGAGATCGAGCCGCTGGTTTTCCTGCTCATGGCCGCGCGCAGCTACACCAGCCTGCGCTATGCGCAGGGGCCCGCCGGCCGGGTAAAGGCACCGCCGGAGAGCCTGATCCGCGCCTATGTGAAGCTGCTGCGCCACGGGCTGGCAGGGGGTACCGCGGGCCCTTGAGCCGCGCGGATCATGGAACACCCTGGCTGCCGAAAAATGAATCATGATTCGGAACTCATCAATGCATTGACCGTCGCGCCCGGGTCGGCCTACGAGTCCAGTCAAAGGGGCCGGGCAGCCATGACGACCCCACGAGGAGGAAGCAATGTCCCAGCATGATCGCGGCATCGACCGCCGTTCCGCCCTGAAGGCCAGCGCCGCGCTCGGTGCCGCTGCCATGACCGGTTTCCCCATGATCGCTCGCGGCCAGGGCCGCCAGCCGATCAAGATCGGCATGCCGACCATCCTCTCCGGCCGCGTCGCCCAGCTCGGCGTCTCCTCCCGCAACGCGGTGATGATGGAAGTCGAGAAGTTCAACGCCGCCGGCGGCCTCGACGGGCGCCCCATCGAGGTGATCGTGCGCGACAGCCGCGGCGTGCCCGCGGAAGCGGCGCGCATCGCGCGCGAGATGATCACCTCCGACCGCGTGGACCTGCTCTTCGACGGCGAGCCGTCCTCGGGCGGCTTCGCGGTGCACGAGGTCGTGCGCGAGACCGGCACGCTGACCCTGCACCTGAATTCGGAGACCTCCTCGCTCACCGCCGACCCGCGGCAGCGCTTCTGGAACGCCTTCCGCGTCGCGCGGCAGGGCATCCATGATTCGATCGCCGGTGGTGCCTATGCGGCGGAGATCGTGAAGGCGCGCAACCTCACGCGCTGGATGACGGTCTCCCCCGACTATGCCTATGGCCGCGACACCACGGCCGAGTTCCTCGAATACCTGAAGGCCTTCGCGCCCAACGTGCAGGTGATCGGCGAGACCTGGCCGCGCCTGTTCCAGCCCGACTACACCGAGAACGTGACGCGCCTGACCCAGGGCCGCCCGCAGGCGATCTATTCCTGCCTCTGGGCCGGCGACCTGGTGACCTTCGTCGAGCAGGCCTCGCTCTACGGCCTGTTCAACCAGTCGCAGTTCTTCGGCGTGAACATGGCCGACTACACGACGCTGCAGCAGATCAAGCAGCTGCCGCGCGGCGTGCATTCGGGCAATCGCTACCTCAAGACCTTCCCCCCGGTGCCGGGCAACCTCGCCTTCGCCGAGGACTACAACCGCCGCTACCAGACCTACCCGACCAATTGGGCCTGGCAGTCGGCGACCGCGGTGCACCTGATCACCGAGGCGCTGAAGAAGGTCGGCGGCACGGATCCGCGCGCGCTGGCCAATGCGCTCAAGGGCCTGACCATCGACAGCCCCTTCGGCGCCGACGGCAAGGTGACGATGCGGGCCGAGGACCAGACGCTGGTCGGCTACGCGATCGGCTGGGGCACCACCATCTCCGCCGATCCCTTCGTCGAGAACATGACCGCGGCCGACTGGACCACCATCTTCCGCCACGAGCAGGAGTGGAAGCGTTCGAAGGGCTGGGCCTGACGCAAGCCGGGGCGCGGTCCGCCGCGCCCCCCTTTCGGCCGTAAGCGGAGCGACCTGATGGACCTCGGCGAACTTGCATCCTGCCTCGGCTCGGCATCCTGTCTCGTCACCCAGGTCTCGGCCGGGCTTACGATCGGATTGCTGCTGTTCCTGGTCGCCTCCGGGCTGACGCTGATCTTCGGCGTGCTGGGCCTGGTGAACTTTGCGCACGGCACGCTCTACATGCTGGGCTCCTATTTCGCGCTGACGGCCTATGGCGCGACGGGAAGCTTCCTGGTGGCGATGGCGGCCGGCGCCCTTGGCGTCGCGGTTGTCGGGCTGCTGATGGAGCGCTTCCTGCTGAGCCGCATCTACGGCACGGACGTGCTGATGCAGCTCCTGGTCTGCTACGCCATCATCCTGATCGTCGATGACGTGGTGAAGATCGTCTGGGGCGGCGACTTCCTGAAGATGGACCTGCCCGACGCCTTCCGTCGCCCGCCGATCATCATCGCGGGTGGGATCATCCCCTACTATTACGTGATCCTCTTTGCCATCACGGCGGTCATCGCGGTGGTGCTCGCCTACGGGATGGGGCGCACGCGCTTCGGCCGCACCGTGCGGGCGGCCGCGGTGAACCCGGGCATGGTCGGCGCGCTCGGCATCAATACGGCGGCCATCTTCGCGGCGGTTTTCGGCATCGGCGCAATGCTGGCGGGGCTCGCGGGCGCGCTGTCCGCGCCGATCCGCTCGGTGGTGCCCGGTGCCGGCGTCTCCATCCTGATCGAAAGCTTCATCGTCACCGTCATCGGCGGCATGGGATCGATCTGGGGCGCGCTGATCGCCTCCCTGTTGATCGGCTTCACGCGGTCCTTCGGGTCGATCGGCTTCCCGCTCTTCACCGAGGGCATGATGTTCCTGATGATGGCGCTGGTCCTGCTGCTGAAGCCGAGCGGCCTCGCCGGGAAGCGCCAGGCATGAGGACGACGCTCTCCTGGCGCGGCGACATGCTGGTCGCGGCGCTCGCCTTCGCCGCCCTGGCGGTCCCGGCCTTCGCGCTGGGCATGCAGTCGGTGCTCGACTTCGCGGTGCGCTTCGCGATCTTCGGCCTGCTGGCGATGTCCCTGAACCTGCTCATCGGCACGACGGGCCTCGTCTCCTTCGGCCATGCCGCCTTCTTCGGTTCGGGCGCCTATGCCTTCGGGCTGCTGATGCAGTCCGGCGGCTGGTCGGTGCCGATGGCGATCCTTGCCGCCATGGCCTTTACGGCGCTGCTGGCGCTCGTGATCGGTGCGCTATGCGTGCGCCTGTCGGAGATCTACTTCGCCTTCCTGACGCTCGCCTTCCAGATGCTGATCCATTCGATCGTCATCTCCTGGGTGTCGCTGACGGGTGGCGACCAGGGGCTGATGGGCGGCGTGCCCAAGCCGCCCTTCCTGGGGATCGACCTCGGCGACGGGCGGCATCTGGCGATGTTCTCCGCCTTCTGCCTGCTCGCATCGGTGGTGGCGCTGCGGCAGATCGTGCGCTCGCCCTTCGGCGCGGCACTGCGCATGCTGCGGGACAATCCGGAGCGCGCAGCCTTCCTCGGCATGTCCATCTTCCGCTATCGGCTCGCTGCCTTCGTCATCGCCGGGACATTCGCGGGGCTCGCGGGTGTGCTGATGAGCCTCTACGTCTCCGGCGCCTTCCCGACCTTCCTCTACTGGACGACCTCGGGCGAGGCGATCTTCATGATCATGCTGGGCGGGATCACGGTATTCCTCGGGCCGCTGGTCGGAACGGCGATCTTCCTCGTGCTCAACGACCGCATCACCAACATCACGGAGCACCACGGGCTGGTGATGGGCAGCATCCTGCTGGTGCTGGTGCTTGGCCTGCGCAAGGGCCTGCTGGACTACATCGTCGATGCATGGCGCGAACGCCGGGAGAAGCGGGCATGAGCGAGCAGACCTTCGCCGGCAAGGTGGCCGCAGTCACCGGCGGCGCCAGTGGCATCGGCGCGGCGTGCTGCCGCATCCTCGCAGCACGCGGCGCGAAGGTGGCCGTGACGGACCGCGACATTACGCGCGCCGAGGCCGTGGCGCGAGAGATCGGCGGCGTGGCCTTTGCTCACGACGTCGCCACCATGGCCGCGAACGACTCAGCCGCGGCGGCGGTCGAGGCGCAGCTTGGCCCGGTGGACATTCTGATCACCTCCGCGGGCGTGATCCAGCGACCGCTGCGGGCAGAGGAGCTCTCGGAACGCGACGTCGAGGACGTGATCCGCATCGACCAGATCGGCACCTGGAATTCCGCGGTCGCATTCGGCCGCCGCATGGCGGTGCGCGGCCGCGGGGCGATCGTGACCATCGCCTCCATCGCGGGCATCCGCTCCATGCCGCTGCACGCCTATTCGCCGGCCAAGGCTGCGGTGATCGAGATGACGCGCTGCCTCGCCGCCGAATGGGGGCGTTCGGGCGTGCGGGTGAATGCGGTCTCGCCGGGCTTCACGCGGACGCCCGCGCTGCAGGCGGCGATCGACAAGGGGGAACGCGACGTCTCCCTGCTCGAAGGCAACAGCGCCCTCGGCCGCATGGTGACGCCCGAGGACATCGCGGAGGCCGTCTGCTTCCTCTGCTCCGATGCCGCGGGCGCGATCACGGGCATCAACGTGCCGGTGGATGCCGGCTGGTTGGTGACGGGGTCCTGGGCCAGCTATGGCGGCCTTCCCGGCCCACGGGGGAATGCATGAGAGGCGGGCGGCTCGAACTCCAGGGCCTGCGTCGCACCTTCGGCGGCGTGGTGGCGACCGACAATGTCTCGCTCGACTTCGCTGCGGGCACGCTGTCGGCGATCATCGGACCGAACGGCGCGGGCAAGACGACGCTGTTCCATCTCATCAGCGGCCGCACCAAGCCGACCGCCGGCCGCGTGCTGCTGGACGGGCAGGACATCACCGGCCTCGATCGCCAGGACATTGTTCGCCGTGGCATCGGTCGCGCCTTCCAGGTGGCGAACCTCTTCCCCAGCTTCACCGTCGCGGAAAGCCTCGCTGCGGCGATCCTGACGCATGAGGGACGCACCGCGAGCCTGTTCCGTGCCTTCCCGCCACCCGATATCGCCGCGCGCGCGGCCGAGGTGATGGAGTTGTGCGGCCTGGCCGACCTCGCGGATGTGCTCGCGAAGCATCTTTCGCACGGCGACCAGAAGCTGCTCGACATCGCCTTGGCGCTGGCGCTCGACCCGAAGGTGCTGCTGCTGGACGAACCGACCGCCGGCATGGGCCCGGAGGAACGCTGGCGCATGATCGAGCGCGTGCATCGCCTCTGGGAAGCGCGGCGCATGACGCTGGTCTTCATCGAGCACGACATGGACATCGTCTTCCGCATCGCCGAGACGGTGCGCGTGCTGCGGTACGGCTCCGTGCTCGCCCAGGGCACGCCGGAAGAAGTGCGCCGCAACCCGGCGGTGATCGAGGCCTATCTCGGCGCCGAGCATGCGCTGGAAGGCGGCGCGGCATGACGGCCGAACTCTCCGTCGACGGGCTCGATGCCGCCTATGGCGCGAGCCAGGTGCTCTTCGGCGTGAAATTCGAGGTCGAGCCCGGCGAGACGCTGGCCCTGATGGGCCGCAACGGCGCCGGCAAGAGCACGACCTTCAAGGCCATCGCCGGCCTGCTGCCGCCGCGCGCCGGTCGTGTGGCGCTGCGCGGGCAGGACCTCGCCGGGGCCAAGCCTTATCGCATCGCCCGTGCCGGCATCGGCTTCGTGCCTGAGGACCGCCAGGTCTTCCCCGAGCACACGGTCGAGGAGAACCTCGAGATCGCCCAGAAGCCCGGCCCTGGCGGCGGCAACTGGAATGTCGAGCGCGCCTTCGAGGTCTTCCCGCTGCTCGTGCCGCTGCGCAAGCGCATGGCGGGGCGCCTGTCCGGCGGCGAGCAGCAGATGCTGACCATCGCACGCAGCCTGATGGGCAACCCCGCGGTGCTCCTGCTGGACGAACCTTCCGAGGGCCTGGCGCCGCTGATCGTCGCGCAGATCGGGGAACTGATCCGCAAGCTGCGGGAGATGGGCACGACCATCGTCCTGGCCGAGCAGAACAGCCGCTTTTGCCTCGGCGTCGCGACGCAGGTCGCGGTGATCGACAAAGGCACGATCGTCTGGCGCGGCAGCGTCGAGCAGTTCCGCGCCGATCCGTCGATCCAGGCCCGCTACCTGCAGGTGTGATGCGCATGTCCGACCCGATCGCCCTGTTCCGTATGATGCTGACGATCCGCGAGGCGGAACTCGCCCTCGCGCGCCTCTTCGCCGATGGCGAAGTGCCTGGCTTCATCCATCTGTCGGTCGGGCAGGAGGCGGTGGCGGCGGGCGTCTGCGCTGCCCTCGGACCGCAGGACTCGGTGGCGTCCACGCATCGCGGCCATGGCCATGCTCTCGCGCGCGGCATGGCGCTCGAAGGCTTCTTCGCCGAGGTGATGGCGAAATCCACCGGCCTTTGCGGCGGTCGCGGCGGCTCGATGCATGTCGCCGACCTCAAGCGCGGCATGCTCGGCGCGAATGGCATCGTGGGCGCAGGGCCGCCGATCGCGCTCGGCGCCGCGCTGGCCCACCGCACGCGCGGCACGGACGGCGTCGCGGTCGCCTTCTTCGGCGATGGCGCGCTGGCCGAGGGCACGATGCACGAAACGCTGAACATGGCCGCAATCTGGCGCCTGCCGCTGCTGCTGGTGTGCGAGAACAACGGCTGGGCGGAGTTCAGCCGCAGCGACACGCAGGTGGCCGTGAATCTCCCTGCCTGGACCGCTGCCTATGGCGTCCCGCATGTCGAGGTGGACGGCAATGACGTGCAGGCCGTCGCCACCGCGGCCGCGGACGCGGTCGCCGGCCTGCGCCGTGGCGAGGGCCCGCGCGTGATCGAGGCCCGCACGCATCGCTGGCGCGGCCACTACGAAGGCGACCCGCAACGCTACCGCGACCCCGAGGAAGCCAGCCGCATGGCGGAACACGATCCCATCGCCCGTGCGCGCGCAGCGATGATCGCGGCCGGCGCGGCGGCAGCCACGCTGGATGCAGCGGAAGCCGAGGCCCGCGACGCCGTCGCCGCCGCCATCGCCGCCGCGCGCGCCGCGCCGCCCGCCGACTGGATGGCCGCGCTCAACGGCGTCTACGCGCCGGCGGAGGTCTGAGTCATGGCGGAACTTCGCATGGTGCAGGCGGTCAATCGCGCTCTCGCCGAGGCGCTGGCGGAAGACCCGACCGTCATCCTGCTCGGCGAGGATATCGGCGCCGCCGGCGGCCCCTTCGGCGCGACGCGAGGATTGCAGGAGAAATTCGGCCCGGACCGCGTGCGCGACACGCCGATCTCCGAGGCCGGCATCGTCGGCGCTGCCGTCGGCGCCGCGCTCTCGGGGCTGAAGCCGGTCGCCGAGATCATGTTCATGGACTTCATCACGCTGGCCATGGATGCGCTGGTGAACCAGGCGGCGAAGGCGCGCTTCATGTTTGGCGGCCAGCGCGGCGTGCCGATGGTGCTGCGCACGCCGCATGGCGGCGGGCTTTCCGCCGGGCCGCAGCATTCCCAGTGCCTTGAGGCGTGGTTCTGCCACATCCCTGGCCTCAAGGTCGTCTGTCCCGCCACGCCCGCCGACGCGCACGCCCTGCTGCGCGCGGCGATCGCCGATCCCGATCCGGTGGTGGTGGTGGAGAACAAGGCGCTCTACGCGATGAAGGGCGAAGTCGAGGACGCACCCGCCCCGCTGCCGATCGGCCGTGCCCGCATTGCCCGCCCTGGCCGCGATGCGACAATCGTCGCCTACGGCGCCGCGGTGCACTGGGCGACGGAAGCGGCCACGGCCCTCGCGCAGGACGGCATCGAGGCGGAGGTGATCGACCTCCGCAGCCTTCAGCCCTGGGACGAAGCGACGGTGCTCGACAGCCTCTCCCGCACCCATCACCTGGTCATCGCGCAGGAGGCTGTGGAAGCCTTCGGCGTCGGCGCCGAGATCGCCGCGCGCATGGCGGATATCGGCTTCGACGAGCTCGACGGCCCCATCCTGCGCGTCGGCGCGCCCTTCACCCCGGTGCCCTTCGCCAAGGAACTGGAGCGCGCCTATCGCCCCGACGCCGCGCGCATTGCCGCGGCCGTCCGCCGGACGCTGGACTAGAGGACACCCCCATGGCCGACCCCGTCATCCTCTCCGAGACCAAGGGCGCCGTCGCGGTGCTCACCTTCAACCGCCCGGCCGCGCTGAACGCCATCGACGCGGCGACGCTGAAGGCTTTTGAGTCTGCCTTCGTGGCGGCCGAAACAGACCCGGCGGTGCGCGTCATCGTCATCACCGGCGCGGGCGAGAAGGCCTTCGTCGCGGGTGGTGACATCGGCGACCTGGAGAGCCGCCAGGGCCTGCCGCACTACATCGAGTTCGGCGAGGAACTGCACCGCGTCTTCAACCGCGTCGAGGCCTGCGACAAACCCACCATCGCGGCGGTGAACGGCTTCGCGCTCGGTGGCGGGACGGAACTGCTGCTCTGCACCGACATGCGGCTGGTGGCGGATACGGCACGGCTCGGCTTGCCGGAGATCAACCTCGGGCTCTTCCCCGGCGCGGGCGGCACGCAGCGCCTGATCCGCGAGATCGCCCCCTGCCGCGCGCGGGAGATGATGTTCACGGGCAGCCAGATCACGGCGCAGGAGGCCGTGGAACTCGGCCTCTGCAACCGCGTCGTGCCGAAGGCGGAGCTGATGGCCGAGGCGATGAAGCTGGCGGAGCGCTGCGCCTCCAAGTCTCCGCTGATCCTCAAGCTGCTGAAGCGCACGCTGCGCCAGGGCGCTCAGATGCCGCTGCCGCAGGCGCTGGCGCATGAGCACGCGATGATCGGCCTGGTGCTGGACGCGGCCGACGCGCATGAGGGCTGCCGCGCCTTCCTCGAAAAGCGTCCGGCCAACTTCACGGGACGCTGACGCGATGACGGCGCTCGCCGAGATCGTGATGCCGAAGCTTGGCCTCACCATGACCGAAGGGCTGCTCGCCGAATGGCGCGTGCAGCCGGGCGCGCGGGTGGCGGCGGGCGATATCCTCTTCGTCGTCGAAACCGAGAAGATCGCGACCGATATCGAGGCCTCGGGCGACGGCGAGATCGTCGAGCTGCTGGTCGCCGCCGGCAGCACGGTTCCGGTCGGCATGCCGGTGGCGCGCTGGACGGGCGCCGCTGCGGGCGCGCCGGAAGCACCGCGCGCGGCGGAGCCTGCGCAACCCGCCGCGGCGCCGCTGCCCGCCGCATCGGGCGGCCGCATCCTCGCCACGCCGCTCGCCCGTCGTCTCGCGCGCGAACGGGGCGTCGATCTCACCGGCGTCAGCGGCAGCGGTCCGCGCGGCCGCATCAAGGCGAAGGACGTGCCGGAGGCGCGAGCGCAGGTCCCGGCATCCGCAGCCGTGCCGACGGCGGGCGAGTTCATCGCGCTCGACCGCGTACGTGCCGCCTCCGCACGCCGGCTGACCCAGGCCAAGCAGGAGATCCCGCATTTCTACGTCGGCGCCGCGGCCGAGATCTCTCGCCTGCTCGCGCTGCGGGACGAATGGCGCGACATTCCGGACGCGCCTCGTATGACCGTGACGCATGCCGTGCTCGCTGCCATCGGCCGCGCCCTGCATGCGATGCCGGAGCTGAATCGCGTGTGGGAAGGCGAGGGCTGGCGGCGCCTTTCATCGCCGGATGTCGGCCTTGCGGTGGATACGCCGCGCGGGCTTTTCGCGCCGGTGCTGCACGATGCCGGGCGGCTTTCGCTCGGCACGGTCGCCAGCCGGGCCAATGGGCTGGTCGAGCGCGCGCGTGCCGGCCGCCTCTCGCCCGACGAGCTTCGGGGGGGCAGCATCACGCTCTCCAATGTCGGGATGCATGGCGCACGCTTCCTCGTGCCCATCGTCAATCCGGGACAGTCCATGATTCTGGGCCTCGGTGCGATGGAATCGCTGTTCCGGCCCGATGCGGAAGGCGCGCCCGCGCTGCGGCGGGAGATCACGCTCGTGCTGGCCGCCGATCATCGTGTGCTGGACGGCGCGGCCGCGGCCGCCTTCCTCGCCCGCATCGTCGCGTTTCTGGAAAAGCCGCTGGCCCTGCTGATCGCGCCGGCGGAAGGGAGCATCTGAGCCATGGAGTTCCGGCTGTCCGAGGACCAGCGCATGCTGGTCGAGACCGCCCGCAAGGTGGGCGAACGCTTCGGCCCCGAATACTGGCGCGATCTCGATGCGCGGAAGGCCTATCCGACCGAAGCCTGGACGGCGATCTGCGAGGCCGGCCTCTGCGGCATCACCCTGCCCGAGGAATACGGCGGCTCCGGCCTCGGCATGCTGGAGATGGCACTCGCCATCGAGGCGCTGACGGCGGCCGGCGCGGGCGCGACCCTGGCACAGATGTTCATGCTCAACCCGATCTTCGGCGGCGTCAGCATCGCGAAGTTCGGCACTGACGAGCAGAAGAAGGCGCTTCTGCCCGGCCTCGTCAGCGGCGAGATCACCTTCTGCATGGCGCTGACGGAACCCGATGCCGGCACCAACAGCCTCGAAATTCGCACCTTCGCCCGCGCCGACGGCAATGGCTGGCGCCTGAACGGCCGCAAGGTGTGGATCACCGCCGTGCCGCAGGCGAAGAAGATGCTGGTGGTCGCGCGCACCCGGAAGGTCGAGGAGGTGCAGCGCCGTACCCAGGGCATCAGCCTGTTCATGATCGAGCCCGACCGCGTCGGCGTCAGCCATGCCGCGATCGACAAGCTCGGCACCAACACGCTGCCGTCCTCCTCGGTGTTCTTCGACGATGTGCGGGTCGAGCCCGACGATCTGATCGGCACGCTGGACGATGGCTGGACCGCGCTGCTCGACGTGCTGAACACGGAGCGCATCGTCACCACGGCGGGTCTTGTCGGCACGGTGGAACTCGCCATCCGCAGCGCCGTCGCCTACGCGCAGGGGCGCAAGGTCTTCGGCGGCAAGCCGATCGCCTCCTACCAGGGGCTGCAATTCCCGCTCGCGCAGGCACATGCGCTGGGGGAGGCGGCGCGCCTGCTCAATCACAAGGCCGCGACGCTTTGCGACCTCGGAGAGTCCTACGGTTCTGCTGCCAACCAGGCGAAGCTGCTCGCCGCCCAGGCCGCCGCGCAGGCGACCGAGCGCGCCATGCAGACCATGGGCGGCATGGGCTATGCGAAGGAGTTCGACGTGGAGCGCCTGTGGCGCGATGCGCGGCTGTTCCGCTTCGCGCCCGTCTCCGAGGAAATGGTGCTGAACTTCATCGCCATCCACGACCTGGGGATGCCGCGCGGCTACTGAGGGGCCTGAGCATGCTCAACCTGTCCGCCTTCGTCGCCTTCCACGCGCGGCAGCGGCCCGAGGCGCTGGCCATCGTCTACGGATCGGAGCGCATCACCTACGCGGCGCTGCAAGGGCGGACGGAGGCGCTCTCGGCGCTGCTCGCCTCGCGCGGCGTGCAAGCGGGGCAGGTGGTGGCGGCGTTCATGAAGAACTCCGCCGCCTTCGTGGAACTCGCGATCGCCACCAGCCGCATCGGCGCGGTGTTCCTGCCGATCAACTTCCGCCTGGCGCGCGAGGAAGCCGCCTACATCCTGGAGAACGCCGGCGCGCGGCTGGTCTTCGCCGATGCCGAGTTCGGCGCGATCGTCGGCGGCCTGCCCGGCCTCGTCACCGTCGATACTGCCGCGCAGGAGGATCCGACGCGCCTGGTACCGGAAGGGCTGCCCGTGCCGCCGCCGGCCGCGCGGCAGGAAGGCGACCTGTTCCGCCTGATGTACACCTCCGGCACGACGGACCGGCCGAAGGGCGTCATGCACACCTATGGCAACTTCTACTGGAAGTGCATGGAGCATGTCGTCGCACTCGGGCTGACCTCGGCGGACCGACTGCTGGTGGTCGGGCCGCTCTATCATGTCGGCGCATTCGATCTGCCGGGTGTCGGCGTGCTGTGGGTGGGTGGGATGCTCTGCATCCTGCGCGACTTCGATGCCGCCGCCGCCGTCGACGCGATTGCGCGCGAGGGGCTCACCGGCGCGTGGATGGCGCCCGTCATGCTGTCCCGCACGCTGGAATACGGCAATCCGGACGGGCTCGACCTCACTTCGCTGCGCTGGTGCGTCGGCGGCGGGGAGAAGACGCCCGAGGGCCGCATCCGCGCCTTCACGGGCCTCTTCCCGAATGGCCGCTACATCGATGCCTATGGCCTGACGGAGACCTGCAGCGGCGACACCATGATGGAAGCGGGGTGGGAGATCGCGAAGATCGGCTCCACCGGCCGCGCCACGCCGCATGTCGAGATCACCATCCGCGACGACGCCGGGCACCTCCTGCCCGTCGGCCAGGAAGGCGAGATCTGCCTGCGTGGCCCGAAAGTCTTCAAGGGCTACTGGCAGGATCCGGCGAAGACTGCCGCCTCCTTCCATCCCGATGGTTGGTTCCGCAGCGGCGATGTCGGCTACCTCGACGACGACGGCTTCCTGTTCCTGACCGACCGCAAGAAGGACATGATCATCTCCGGCGGCGAGAACATCGCGAGTTCGGAGGTGGAGCGCGTGCTCTACGCCATGCCCGAGGTCAGCGAGGCCGCCGTGATCGGCGTGCCCGACCCGCGCTGGGGCGAGACGCCGGTGGCCGTGGTCGTGCCGCGGGAAGGCGCGACGATCGACCTCGCCGCAATGCAGGCGCATTGCCGCGCGCACCTGGCCGGCTTCAAGGTGCCGAAGGTGCTGGAACTGCGCGACGCGCTGCCGCGCAACCCGTCGGGCAAGGTGCTGAAGCGCGTTCTGCGCGAGGAACTCGCGCGCAAGGATTAGGGGAGGAGACCACGCCATGACGGATGCCGTTCCGCTTGCCCGCGCGCTCGCGCGCTTCATCGATGGCCTTGGCCCTTCCACCATCCCGCCGGAAGTCGAGGACAAGGCGCGCGCCTGCCTGCTGAACGGCTACGGCATCGCGCTCGGGTGCCACGCGACGGGGTTCGCGCCCGTGGCGCGCGCCGCCGCCGTCGCCATGGAAGGCGAACAGGCGAATGGCGCGACGCTGTGGGGCGACGGGCGACGCACCACCATCGCCGGCGCTGCGCTGGCGAATGCGGCGCTCTCCCATGGCCGCGCGCAGGAGGACGCCTGCGGCGCTGCGCATCTCGGCGCCATCCTGATCCCGCTGCTGACCGCCCTGTTCGAGGTGCGCGACCTGCCCCTCGGCCGCCTGATCCCTGCCCTCGTCGCCGGCTACGAAGCCGGTGGGCTGTTCGAGAAGGCGCATGCCGGCCACACGACGCCGGCCGGGCTGCGCGCCTCCCCCATCTACGGCACGGTCGCCGCCGCGGCCGCAGTGGCGAAGGCGATGGCGCTGCCGGAGGACCGCATCGCCGCCGCGCTCTCCTACGGCGCGCATTTCGCTGGCGGCATCCTGCAGTCCTTCGCCGACGGCACGGATGAATGGCGTTACCAGGTCGGCCAGGCCGGCGTGAACGGACTGATGGCGGCGGAACTGGCGCGCCAGGGCGCGATCGCCGCGCCGCATGCCTTCGAGGGCAGTGCCGGCTACATCCGCGCCTTCGCTCGTGTCGCGCCGGATGCGGCGGGGCTCGCGGCAAGGCTCGGCACCGAATGGTCCACCATGCGCGTGGCCTTCAAGCCCTTCCCGGTTTGCGCCTTCAACCAGACGCCGGTGACTGCCGCGTTGCTGTTGCAGGAGAAGATCGCCGGCCGGAAGATCGCCGGCGTCACGGTTCGCATGAACCCCTACGAGATCGGCTACGCCGGCATGGACAGCAAGGGGCCGTTCAGCACGGTGTCCGGCACGCTGATGTCCATCCCCTTCTGCATCGCGGCCACGCTGCTGCGCGGCACGCCGACCATGGGCATCATGACCGACTACGACGACACGCCGGTGAACGCGCTGATGCAGGCGGTCGAGACGGTCGCGGATGCCGCTGTGCCGACGCTTTCCGCCGTCATCGCCGTGCGGCTCGCGGACGGCACCGAGATCGTGCAGG
Source organism: Neoroseomonas soli (assembly GCF_018129065.1). Taxonomy (GTDB): domain Bacteria; phylum Pseudomonadota; class Alphaproteobacteria; order Acetobacterales; family Acetobacteraceae; genus Neoroseomonas; species Neoroseomonas soli. The sequence continues at coordinate 44,375 of NZ_JAAEDM010000023.1, forward strand.
ACCAGCGCATGACCGCCGCCGACTACAGCTACGACCGCGCCCGCACCATGGAACTGGTACGCCGCATCGGCGCCGAGGAAGGCGTGCCCGCCGAGGCCTATGACCGCATGGAAGCCTTCGTCATGGGCCTGCCGGGCGGCTCGGTGAAGGATCTCGTCGGCTGCTTCGCGCTGCTGCCGCGCCAGGATTGACGCCGCGACCACATCTGGCGCGGATCGCGGGATGAACTGATCCGCTCGGGCATCACCTTCTTCGAGACCAAGGGTGGCGGCGCCGCCGGCCCGATCAGCGCATCGGCGGCGCCGCGCCACCCATGCCCGCCGGCGGCACCGTCTGCGCCACGGAAGGCCGCGCCTGCGCCGCGTCAAACAGTTCCGACAGCGCCGGCCGCCCCTGGCGCCAGGCGAAGGCCGTGTGGCGCTGCTCGCAGTAGCCGCAGAGCGAGACCAGTGCGAGGAAGGCCGCATCCTTCGCCGCGAAGGCGCCCGACGCCACGTCGCGTTCCAGCGCATCGGCCACGCGCACCGCACGCAGCGCCTCGAGCGAGATGACGCCGGGCGAGCGTTCATGCGGCGGTCGCCGCAATTCGCGGTTCCACACCGCGATGCCGTCCATGGCACCGAGCACGCGCCCATAGGCGGCGAGTGCGCGCGGCCGGTCCGGCGCTGGCAGGAGGCGCCGCTCGGGCTCGACCAGGCTGTCGAGCATCGTCAGCACCGGCGTCGTCTCGGTGATCGTCGTGCCGTCGTCGAGCACCAGTGCCGGCACGCGACCCACCGGGTTGAAGGGCAGCAGGATGGAGAAGGGGTCGCGCAGCGTCGCCTCCTCCACGGCAACGCGATCCTGCAATCCAAGTTCGATCACCGCCATGCGGGCGATGCGGGCGTAAGGGGATCCGGGGGCGTGAAACAGGCGCATGGCCGCACGTTATCACTCCCCGTTGACGTCGCCAGCCCGGCAGGCGAAGCGAATGCCATGACCGACTCCCCCACCCCGTTCGACCCCGCCGCCGCCGGCTGGAAGCAGTTCCGCTGGCACGAGGACGGCTTCCCCACCCTGGTCGGCCCCTTCTGGTCGAAGAAGGAAGGCGATGGCTTGGCCTATGGCCTGCTCGCCGAACCGAGGCATGGCAACGCCCATGGCATCGTCCATGGCGGGATGCTGGTGACGTTCCTCGACCAGATCCTCGGCGCGACCTGCTGGGAAGCGGCGCATCGGGCGCCGGTGGTGACCATCCAGCTCAACACGCATTTCGTCTCCGCCGCCCGCGCGGGCGAATTCATGGAAGCGCGCGGCGAGGCGGTGCGCGCCACCAAGTCCGTGGTCTTCGTCCGCGGCCAGATCACGGTCGGCGACCGCATCGTCGCCACCGCTGATGGGGTCTGGAAGCGGCTGGGCGCGCCCTGATCGCTTCGCTACCCTGTCGGCAATAGTCGACAGGGAAGGAAGCGCCATGCGCAGCGCCGTCATCGTCTCCACTGCCCGCACGCCGATCGGGCGTGCCTATCGCGGTGCCTTCAACGATACCAACGCGCAGACGCTGGGCGGCCACGTGGTCCACGCGGCCGTGCAGCGCGCGCGCCTCGACCCGGCGGAAGTCGAGGACGTCATCATGGGCGCCGCCCTCCAGCAGGGCTGCCAGGGGTCGAATGTCGGGCGCCAGGTGGCGCTCGCCGCCGGCCTGCCTGACACGGTCGCGGGCATGAGCGTCGATCGGCAGTGTTCTTCGGGCCTCATGGCCATCGCCACCGCTGCGAAGCAGATCATGCATGACGGCATGCAGGTCGCCGTGGGCGGGGGGCTGGAATCCGTCTCCCTCGTGCAGAACGAGAAGGCGAACTGGTTCCGTCGCGCCGATCCGACGCTGATGGAGCGCGTGCCGCATCTCTATATGTCCATGCTGGAAACGGCCGAGATCGTCGCCGACCGCTACGGCATCGGCCGTGACGCGCAGGACGAATACGCGCTCTCCAGCCAGGTGCGGACTGCCGCAGCCCAGCAGCGCGGCGCCTTCGATGACGAGATCGTGCCGCTCCCCACCGTGATGAAGGTGGCCGACAAAACCACCGGCGAGGTGCGCGACGTGCCCACCACGCTCGCGAAGGACGAGGGCAACCGTGCCGACACGACGCTCGATGGCCTGAAGTCGCTGAAGCCGGTCTTCAAGGACGGGATGAAGGTGAAGGAAGGCCGCTTCATCACAGCCGGCAACGCCAGCCAGCTCTCAGACGGCGCATCCGCCGCCGTGCTGATGGAGGAGCGGGAGGCCTCCCGCCGTGGCCTGAATCCCTTGGGCATCTACCGCGGCATGACGGTCGCCGGCTGCGACCCGGGAGAGATGGGCATCGGCCCCGTCTTCGCCGTGCCGAAACTCCTGAAGCAGCACGGGCTGAAGATGGACGACATCGGCCTGTGGGAACTGAACGAGGCCTTCGCCTGCCAGGTGATCTACTGCCGCGACCGGCTCGGCATTCCGATGGAACGGCTGAACGTGGATGGTGGCGCGATCTCGATCGGCCACCCCTACGGCATGTCAGGGGCGCGCATGGCCGGGCACGCGCTCATCGAAGGCAAGCGGCGCGGGGCGAAATTCGTGGTGGTGACGATGTGCGTGGGCGGCGGGCAAGGGGCCGCGGGGTTGTTCGAAGTCGCCTGAGCAGGTCGGGGGGAGAAGAGAACTTCTCCCCCCGAACCCCCCTCAACCTTCTTTGGCTCTTGGGAACTGACCGCAATGGTCGGCGCCAAGTGACCAAAAAAGGGAGGGGGTTCGGGGGAGGTTCCCCTCCCCCGACCTTCACTCAGTACCGATACTGCTCTGCCTTGAACGGCCCCTGCTGCGACACGCCGATATACGCCGCCTGCTGCGCCGACATCTTCGTCAGCGTCGCACCCACCTTGGCGAGGTGCAGCGATGCCACCTTCTCGTCCAGGTGCTTCGGCAGCACGTAGACCTTCTTCTCGTACTTGCCCGGGTTCGTCCAAAGCTCGATCTGCGCCAGCGTCTGGTTGGTGAAGGACGCGGACATTACGAAGGACGGGTGGCCCGTGGCGTTGCCGAGGTTCACGAGGCGCCCTTCGGACAGCAGGATCATGCGCTTGCCGTCGGGGAACTCGATCTCGTCCACCTGCGGCTTGATGTTGTCCCACTTGAAGTTGCGCAGGCCGGCGACCTGGATCTCGCTGTCGAAGTGGCCGATGTTGCACACGATCGCGCGGTGCTTCATCGCGCGCATGTGGTCCACGGTGATGACGTCCACATTGCCCGTGGCAGTGACGAAGATGTCGGCGGCGGAAGCGGCCTGCTCCATCGTCACGACCTCGTAGCCTTCCATCGCGGCCTGCAGCGCGCAGATCGGATCGACCTCGCTGACCATCACGCGGCAACCGGCGTTGCGCAGGGACGCGGCGGAACCCTTGCCCACGTCGCCGAAGCCGCAAACCATCGCGACCTTGCCGGCCATCATCACGTCCGTGCCGCGGCGGATCGCGTCCACCAGCGACTCACGGCAGCCATAGAGGTTGTCGAACTTCGACTTGGTGACGCTGTCGTTCACGTTGATGGCGGGGAAGAGCAGCTTGCCCTCCTTCGCCATGTTGTAGAGGCGGTGAACGCCCGTCGTCGTCTCCTCCGACACGCCCTTGATCGCGGCGGCGAGCTTCGCGAACCAGCCCGGCTTGGTCTTCAGGCAGTCCTTGATGAGCGCGAAGAAGACCGTCTCTTCCTCGTTCGTCGCCTTGTCGAGGAAGGCCACGTCGCCCTGCTCGGCGCGCAGGCCGTAATGGACCAGCAGCGTCATGTCGCCGCCATCGTCCAGCAGCACGTTCGGCGTGCCGCCATCGGCCCATTCCAGGGTGCGCTTCACGTACTGCCAGTATTCGGGAAGCGTCTCGCCCTTCACCGCGAAGACCGGCGTGCCGGTCGCGGCGATCGCGGCCGCGGCGTGGTCCTGGGTCGAGAAGATGTTGCACGACGACCAGCGGACGTCGGCCCCGAGCGCCTTCAGCGTCTCGATCAGCACGGCGGTCTGGATGGTCATGTGCAGGCAGCCCGCGATGCGCGCGCCCTTGAGCGGCTGGCTCGCGCCGTATTCGGCGCGGGTCGCCATCAGGCCGGGCATCTCGTCCTCGGCCATCGAGATCTCCTTGCGGCCCCAGCCGGCAAGGGAAAGGTCCTTCACGACGTAGTCGGCGGCAGCGGACATGCGCTCTCTCTCACTCTCTTCACGGCGGGATGTGCCGCGCCGGTAGCACGGGCGGGCCTGGGAGGCCAGCCTTAGCGACCAGTCATAAGGATATCTTTATGAGATACCCGCCAGTGACCCGCTCTCCGCCACGCAGACGCGGGATCAGCCCGCCTCTGCCTCGGCCGACGGTTCGAGGCGGTATCCGCCGCCCTCGGTCACCAGCAGGCGTGCCTCGGCCGGGTTCGGCTCGATCTTCTGCCGCAGCCGGTAGATGTGCGTCTCGAGCGTATGGGTGGTGACGTTGCTGTTGTAGCCCCACACGTCATTCAGCAGCACCGTGCGCGGCACCGGCCGCCCTCCGGCGCGATAGAGGAACTTGAGGATCGCCGCTTCCTTCTCGGTCAGGCGGATCCGCTTGCCCCTTGCCGGGTCGTGCAACTGCTTGGCGGAGGGCCGGAACAGGTAGGGCCCGACCTTGAAGACCGCGTCCTCGCTGCTGTCATAGCCGCGCAACTGGGCACGCATGCGCGCGAGCAGTTCGTTCAGCCGGAAGGGCTTGGCGATATAGTCGTTGGCGCCGGCATCGAGGCCGCTGACCACGTCCGACTCGCTGTCCGAGCCGGTCAGCATCACGATCGGCATCCGATGGCCGAGCCGCCGCATCCGGGCGCAGAACTCGCGCCCGTCGCCATCGGGCAGGCCGATGTCGAGCAGCACGATATCGAACCGCGCGCCCTCGGCCGACAGCTTCGCATCCGCATCGGCGAGCGTGGCCGCCTCAACCGGCGCGAACTCGCCCTCAAGTGCCAGCTGCTCGGCGAGTGTCGCCAGGAGCGCCGGGTCATCGTCCACGATCAGCACCGGGCGCGGACCGGTCATGCGCCAACTTCCCCCATTCCAATTCTCAACACGGCCGCCCGGCACGCATGCCGGAACGCCGGGTCCCCCGCGGAGGTATGGCTTGTAAGCGAGGCTTGTGCCATATGCGAGACAGACCTGACGGCGTCCTCGCGGCAGTGTGATTGCCGCTTCACGCATCTGGACGCGCCGGCGTTCCGTACCACATCCAGGCTGGCAGACGCGACGACATGTGCAGCACGCCAAGGGAAGACGCCACGCGCAGGCCATATTCCAGGCGCGCGATGGCCTGAGGAATGGAACGCCAGACGATGACGCCAACCGCGAGCCCCGCATCAGAGCCGGCCACGGGCGCGCCGGTGCAGGCCGATCCGCTGGCGCTTGCCCTGCGTCACGTGCATCGGGCGGCGACGGAACTGCGGCGCGGCACGCCGGTGATCCTGCGCGGAACCGACACGGCGCTGGTCGTCGCCGCCGCCGAGACGGTCGGCGGGCGGGGCTTGGCGGACATCGCCGCGGCGGCGCTGGCGCCGGCGGTGCTGCTTCTCGCCCCCGTGCGTGCCGCGGCCGTGCTGCAGCGCCCCGTCCCCCACGCCGCCGATGAGGAAGGCGCCGTCGCGCTGCGCCTGCCGCCCACCCTGCTGGCGCCCGAGGCGCTGCGCAGCCTCGCCGACCCTACCGCCGAACGCCTGCTGCCCGAGGTTCCCGAACGCGTCGCCGCCCCCGCCCTGGCGCAGGCGGCGATCGCGCTGGCGAAGCTCGGCCGGCTGCTGCCCGCCCTGGTCGCCGCGCCGGCGACGGAAGGCGCGGCGGACCGTCTCGATCTGATGCAGGTGGCGGCGGCGGACGTGCTCGATTATCCGACCACGGCCGCGACCACCCTCGCGCGCGTGGCGGAGGCCCGCGTGCCGCTCGAGGACGCGCCCGAGGCCCGGATCGTCGCCTTCCGCGCCGCGGACGGTGGCATCGAGCACCTGGCCATCCTGGTCGGCACGCCGGAGAAGACCGCGGCAGAGGGCGGGGCCCCCCTGGTGCGCGCCCATTCCGAGTGTTTCACCGGCGACCTCCTGGGTTCGCTGCGCTGCGATTGCGGCCCGCAATTGCGCGGCGCGATTGCCCGGATGGCGCAGGATCCCGCGGGTGGGGTGCTGCTCTACCTGGCGCAGGAGGGGCGCGGCATCGGCCTGGTGAACAAGCTGCGCGCCTATACGCTGCAGGATGGCGGGCTCGACACGCTCGATGCCAACCGCGCGCTGGGCTACGGCGCCGACGAGCGCAGCTTCATGGTCGCCGCCACCATGCTGCGCGCCGTCGGCGTCGAGCGCGTCCGCCTGCTGACCAACAACCCGGACAAGATCGGCGGCCTCGTGGCCTGCGGCATCGAGGTGCTGGGCCGCGAGGCCCACGCCTTCGACCCCAATGGCGTGAATGACCGCTACCTCCGCACCAAGGCGGAACGCTTCGGGCATCTCCTTTCGGGCTGAGAGACCGTTTGAGAATGCCGGCACCGGCCCTCCGGCCAGACCGGCTGCGCACGTCGAGGGCGCGTCGGGCGCGGTCGCGTTCCCGGCTCGGGGGGTGTGGCCGCGGGTGGCCTGTTGGGCCGCGTGCCCGTCGGGATGCTAGGCGGGATGGCATCATGATCCTGCGTCCAGACACTCCATGACCGGCATCGCCCGCGTCACCCCCGACGGCCTGCTGCGCTTTCGCGGCGAGACGCTGCGCTGCGCCCTCGGCGCCGGCGGCATCCGGGCCGACAAGCGGGAAGGCGACGGCGCCACGCCCACCGGCCTGCTGCCGATCCGCCGCATCCTCTGGCGCGCGGACCGCGGGCCTCGCCCCGCCTGCACGCTGCCCGCCGAACCGATCGCTTCGGAGGATGGCTGGTGCGACGACCCCGGCCACCCCGACTACAACCGGCCCATCCGGCTGCCCCACGCTGCACGCCATGAACGACTGTGGCGGGACGACGCGATCTATGACGTCATCGCCGTGCTGGGCTGGAATGACGCGCCGGTGCAGCGCGGGCGCGGCAGCGCGATCTTCCTGCACGTCGCGCGGCCAGGACTGGCACCGACGGAAGGATGCGTGGCCCTGCCCGAGAACGACCTGCGAAGGCTTTTGGCGGCAGGGTTGGGGGGGCTTGAGATCGTAGGGTGACGAGGGGGGCGCCGCCCCCCTCGACCCCCCGCCAAAGGCCGAAAGGCCTTTGGGAACCAGGATCTTGCTTCGGCTCCGGACCGGGGGTGATCATGGGCGTCGCGACGATCGGTCCGGTTTCTGCCGTTCCAGCCGCAGGGCGCGTATGCCGCGGCGGGATGCAGGGATGGCGTCGCCCTGTTCGCTGTCGGCGGCATCCGGACGGCGTCGAGCCGCCTGATACGCCGGGCAATGATGCCGGCCGTATCAGGTGATCCGGTCCAGTTCCTTCTCGTCCATCGTCCCCGGCACCAGCGTCATGGGCACAGTCAGCCGGCCCGAGTAGCGCCCGGTCAGCGCCGTCACGAGCGGCCCCGGCCCGCCGCTCCCCGGCGCCATGGCCAGCACCAGGATCGAGATGCGCGGGTCTTCCTCGAGCAGCTTCAGCAACTCGTCGCGCGGCGTGCCCTCGCGGATGATGAGGATGGGGAAGCCGCCGGTGATCTCATTCACCTCGGCGGCGAGGCCGGAGAGCATCTTCTCCGCTTCTTCCCGCCGCTCCTCCTGCATCATCACGCCGACCCCGGCCCATTCGACCAGGCCCACGGGCTCGACCACGCGCAGCAGCGCCACGCGCCCGCCGCCCTTGCGCGCGCGCAGGCAGGCGTAGCGCAGCGCGATGGCGCGCTCGGGGCTGTCATCCACCACCACCAGGAAGATGCGGTCCCGCTTCGCGGCGGTGGCGGCGGCGGCGGATTCCTCGCTTCCGGGCATGGAGCCCCCCTCAGCCTCGACGGAAGATGACGCTGCCGAGCCACCCGGCGAGGGCGGCCAGCAGGATGCACCCCACACCATAAACGAGCGGCATGGCGCGCGCGACCTGGGCGATGGAGGCCGCCGTGCCCACCCGGTCCACGCGCAGGAACAGCGCCTGCCGCGCGACGATGCGGCGTTCGCGCACCAGCAGCACCTCGATCCGGTAGTCGCCAGTCTGCACCGTGTCGGGGAAGTAGATGCGGGCCGAGAACAGCCGCCCGCCGGCCACCGCGACCGGTGCCGCATATTCCTGCCAACGCCCGTCCTGCTGCTTCAGTTCGAGCAGCGCGGCGCGGAAGGCCGGCGCCTGCGCGCCCACCGCGCGCAGCGGCAGGGCCTCCAGCCCGAGGCGCGCGGTGCGGCGCGTCTCCTCGGGCAGCGCCTCCCACACGGGCCGCGTGGCGGCGATGGCGTAGAAGCCCGGGATCTCGGGGAAGGTGGCCGCCGGGCCGTTCACCCAGAAGCCCATCACGTTGACCTTGCGCCGGACCACGGTGGGCTGCGGCGGGCCCCAGGCGAGGACGACCACGTCCTCCCCGGTCTCCGACCCGATCAGGTTCTCGGTGGCGCCGAAGACGAGGACCGAGGCGCCGGTGAAGCCGGTGGTGATCTCCACCCGGTCGGTCGAGAGGTCGGCCGTCAGCGCCGGGGTGGTGACGGGCGCGGGCGCCTGCGCCGCCGCCGAACCGGTCCAGCCCAGCAGCAGGGTGAGCAGGAACGCCGCCGCCCTCACCGCGCCGGCCCGATGGCGAAGAGGTTATCCGGCGCGCGGATGAGGCCCCAGGCGAGGCCGAGCGCCACCGCCAGCACCAGCAGGCCGAGCAGGGCGCGCGTCTCCTCGCCACGCAGCTTCGTGCCCATGGCGGCGCCGAACTGTGCGCCCGCCACGCCGCCGGCCAGCAGCAGCATGGTCAGCACGATGTCCACCGTGCCGACCTGCCAGGCCTGCAGCAGCGTGACGTTGGCCGCGACGAACACGACCTGGAACAGGGAGGTGCCGATCACCACGGAGGTCGGCATGCCGAGCAGGTAGATCATCGCCGGCACCAGCATGAACCCGCCACCCACGCCCATGACGGCGGAAAGGATGCCGATGCCGAAGCCCACCAGCGCCGGCGGCACGACGGAGATGTACAGGCGCGACTTTCGGAACCGCATCTTGAACGGCATGCCGTGCAGCCAGGTGTGCTCGTGCGCCTTGGGCGAAGCCGCGCCGCCGGTGCGGCGACGGCGGATGATGGCCCGCACGCTCTCCCGCACCATCAGCAGGCCGACGGTGCCGAGCACCACGACGTAGAAGAACGCCACCGCGAGATCGACCTGCCCCAGCCGCCGCAGCAGCGCGAAGAGCTGCACGCCCAGCGAGGACCCGACGAAGCCGCCGGCCAGCAGCACCACCCCCATGCGCGCATCGACATTGCCGCGCCGCCATTGCGCGATGAGGCCGGAGACCGAGGCGCCGATCGTCTGGTTGGCGCCGGAGGCGACCGCGACGGGCGCAGGAATGCCGATGAGGATGAGCAGCGGCGTCAGCAGGAATCCGCCGCCCACGCCGAACAGCCCCGAGAGCCAGCCCACGCCGAAGCCGATGCCCAGCAGCAGCAGGGCATCGACACTCATCTCGGCGATTGGCAGGTAGACCTGCATCGCGCCCTTCGTCCCGACTGGGGTGGATCTTGGACAGGCCGGGTTTGGACCCGGTCGCCGCAAGCGGCAAGGGACAATCGCCGCGCCGCGAGGCAGGATTGCGGCAATCCGAATCCGAAAGTCGCACCATGTCCTTCTCCCGCCGCCTGTTGCTCGGCACCGCCCTCGCGGCACCCTTCCTGCGCCCCTCGGCGGCACAGGCGGCGCGGCGCGTGCGCATCGTCCACACCAACGACTTCCACAGCCGGCACGAACCGGTGGTGCGCGCCACCGGTGCCGCCTGCCGCACGGACGATCCCTGCCTCGGTGGCTCGGCGCGGCTCGCCGGCGGCATCGCCGCCGCGCGGGCGGAGGCGGCGGCGGATGGGCGCGCCGTCGTCGCCGTCGATGCCGGCGACCAGTTCATGGGCAGCCTGTTCTACACGCAGCACCGCGGCGCGGCGGAACTCGCGGTGATGAAGGCCTGGGGCTGCGAGGCGATGACCCTCGGCAACCACGAATTCGACAACGGGCCGGAGAACCTGGCGCGCTTCGTCGCGGCGGCGGACTTCCCCATCCTCGCCGCCAATATCGACACGCGGGCGGAACCGGCGCTCGACGGCCGCTTCCGCCCCTGGTGGGAGACGACGCGCGGCGGTGCGCGGCTGGCCTTCATCGGCGTGGCCACGCCGGAGACGCCGGCGCTGTCCTCCCCCGGGCGCAACCTGCGCTTCACCGACCCGGCCGAGGCCGCCGCCCGCGCCATCGCGGAGATCCGCGCGACCGGCCCGGCGACGGTGGTGCTGCTGTCCCACAACGGGATCGAGGCGGACCGGCGGCTGGCGGCACAGGTGGCCGGACTCGACGTCATCATCGGCGGGCATTCGCATACGCTGCTGGCCGCCGAGCCGGATGCGGACGGTCCTTCGCCGATGCTGGTGGACGGGCGGGACCGCACGGTGCGCATCCTGCAGACCGGCGCCTATGGGCGCTTCCTCGGGCGGCTCGACCTCGACCTCGCGGCGGATGGACGGATCGCGGCGCAGGGCGGGGCGACCATCCCGATGGGCGCGAACATCCCCGAGGATGCCCGCGTCGCCGCCCTGGTGGCGGAATTCGCCCGGCCGCTGGAGGAAACCCGCCGCCGCGTCGTCGGCACCCTGCCCACCGCCCTGTCCAACGCCGATTGTCGGCGCGGCGAGTGCGCCCTCGGCAACCTGGTGGCGGAGGCGATGCTCGCGCGCATGCCCGGCGCCGAGATCGCCATCACCAACGGCGGCGGGCTGCGCGCCGGGCTGCCCGGCGGCCAGGTGACGGTGGGCGACGTGCTGACCGTGCTGCCCTTCGGCAACACCATCGCGGTGATGGGGCTGCGCGGGGCGGATGTCGTGGCGGCGCTGGAACATGGCGTGTCGCAGGGCGCCGGCACGGCGGGGCGCTTCCCGCAGGTGGCGGGCATCCGCTTCGTGTGGGATCCCGCCGCGCCGCCGGGCAGCCGGGTGCGGCAGGTGGAGGTGGCGCAGGGGGCGCGGTTCGTGCCGCTCGATCCGACGCGGGTCTATCGCCTCGTGACCAACGACTTCCTGCGCCGGGGCGACGGCTACGTCATGTTCCGCGACCGCGCGCTCGACCCCTACGACGGCGGGCCGGTCCTGGACGAGACGGTGGCCGATGCGATTGCAGAGGGGCAGTTGCGCGGCGTGCCGGAGGATGGACGGATCCGGGCGCTGTAGGGCAGATCAAGAATCGCCTGATCGGGTCGTATGGTGCGTCTTGCGCGTGTCTGGCCGTCAGCGGCGGCCGAACAGGCGCTCCAGCGCTGCCGCATCCAGCCGCAGCACGGTCGGGCGGCCATGGCTGCAGGTGGCGGCGCGCGGCGTCGCCTCCATGGACCGCAGCAGCGCGTCCATCTCGGCGGGCAGCAAGCGGCGGCCGGCGCGCACGCTGCCATGGCAGGCGAGCCGCGCCACGGCGGCATCGAGGCGGCGTTGCAGCGACGCGGCCTCCCCCAGTTCCGCCAGCTCCTCCGCGAGGTCGCGCAGCAGCGGCGCCGGTTCCGGGTTGCCAAGCAAGGCCGGCAGGGCGCGCACCAGCACCGCGCCGGCGCCGAAGGATTCGATTTCGAGGCCGAGGCGGGCGAGCGTCTCCGCATGCTCCAGCAGGCGTGCCGCCTCGCCCGCCGGCAGGTCCACCACGGCGGGCAGCAGCAGCGGCTGGGACCGCACGCCGCCCTCGACGAGTTGCGCGTTCAGCGCCTCATGCGTCAGGCGTTCGTGGGCCGCGTGCTGGTCCACCAGCACCAGGGCGCCGTCGGGCGCTTCCGCGAGCACATAGGTGTCGAGGATCTGCGCCAATGCCCGGCCGAGCGGGTGGTGCTCCGGCGCGCGTTCCTCGAATACCGCGGGGCGCGGCGGCGGGGCGGGGGCGAGGCCGAGGGCGCGCTGCACGGGCGCGAGAAAGGCGGATGCGGGCGAGAGCAAGGGCGGCGCCGCCTCGGCGAAGCCGGAACCACCTTCCGCCGTGGCGCCATCCGCCGCGGCGCCCGTGCGTCCGCCTGCGGCAGCCTGCCCGCCGCCCCAGGCG
>NZ_JAAEDM010000024.1 GCF_018129065.1 Neoroseomonas soli
CTCGCGCCATCGCGGGCGCGACATGCCCCCTCCCCCGCCACCCCGATGAAAATTGGTTCCCAAAGGCCTTTCGGCCTTTGGCGGGGTGAGGTTTGGAGAGGGGCGGCGCCCCTCTCCAAGGCTGCGCGCATCGTCACGCTACCCCACGCTCTCCTTCAGCGTGTCGATCACCTCCGACAGCCGCACCCCGTCCGCCCGGGCCGCGAAGGTCAGGGCCATGCGGTGCCGCAGCACGGGTTCGGCGAGGGCGATCACGTCGTCCACGCTGGGCGCGAGCCGCCCGTCCAGCAGGGCGCGGGCGCGGGTGGCGAGCATCAGTGCCTGGGCCGCGCGGGGGCCGGGCCCCCAGGCGAGGTTCTGGCGCACGGCCTCGAGCATGGTGGTTTCCGGTCGTGCCCCGCGCACCAGGCGCAGGATCGCCTCGAGCACCTGTTCGCCGACCGGGATGCGGCGGATCAGGGCCTGGGCGGCGATCAGTTCCGCTGCCGTCATGGCCTGGGCGGGCCGGGCCTCGCGCGCGCCGGTGGTGGCCAGCAGCATGGCGCGCTCGGCGTCCTCGTCCGGGTAGCCGACCTCGATTTCCAGCAGGAAGCGGTCGAGCTGGGCTTCGGGGAGCGGGTAGGTGCCTTCCTGCTCGATCGGATTCTGGGTGGCGAGGACGTGGAAGGGCACGGGCAGGGTGTGGATCTCCCCGCCGATGGCGACGCGATGTTCCTGCATGGCCTGGAGCAGCGCGGACTGGGTGCGGGGGGAGGCGCGGTTGATCTCGTCCGCCATCAGCAACTGGCAGAAAACCGGGCCCTTGAGGAAGCGGAAGGCGCGCTTGCCGTGGGCGTCCTCCTCCAGCACCTCGGAACCCAGGATGTCGGCAGGCATCAGGTCCGGGGTGAACTGGACGCGGCGGGCATCGAGGCCGAGCACGGTGCCGAGCGTGTCCACCAGCTTGGTCTTGCCGAGGCCCGGAACGCCCACCAGCAGCACATGGCCGCCCGAGAGCAGCGTGATCAGCACCCGCTCGACGACCAGGTCCTGGCCGAAGATGACGCGGCCCACCGCCTCCCGCACGCGGGCGAGGCGCGTGCCGAGCGCCTCCACCTCCGCGACGAGGGCGGCGGGATCCTGTGGCTCGGCCACTTCACTCATCCGGGCTGGGCTCCCTATATGACGGGGCGGAGGCGCGCGGGCCGGTGCCACCACATACGAGTAGGTTCGCATCGGCCACGCTGAGTGCAAGGGCGACGATGGGCATGACGCTCCACGGCATGGAAAAGACTGGCTGCGCGATGCCCGCCGCGGGCGCCGTGCTGGCGCGCGCGAAGATGGAATGCGGCGACTATGCCATCCGCATCGGCCGTGACGGCACCTGGTACTACCGGGGCAGCCCGATCCAGCGGAAGCCGCTGGTCTGCCTCTTCGCCTCGGTGCTGCGGCGGGGCGAGGACGGGTCCTATTGGCTCGAGACGCCGGCGGAACGTGGCCGGATCGAGGTCGAGGACGCCCCCTTCATGGCGATCGAGCTGTTCTGGCGCGACTGCGACTGCGGCTGCGGCCACCCCCAGCAATGCCTGACCTTCCGCACCAACCTCGACGAGCTGGTGACGGCGAATGCCGCGCACCCGATCCGCGTGCAGCTCTGCCCCCATACCCGGGAGCCGCGGCCCTATATCCAGGTGCGCCCGGGCCTCGAGGCGCGGATCAGCCGCGCGGTCTTCTACGAGCTGGTGGCGCTGGCGCAGCCCGAGACGATCGACGGGCGCGAGGTGCTGGGTGTCTGGAGCGAGGGGGTCTTCTTCCCCATCGACGAGTCCCCGGCGCTGGACATGGCGGCGGATTGAGCAAGCATCCGACCCCAGGCGGGCCCGGGCGGCCGGAGGCGTGACGCGGATGCAGCCAGGCAGCACGGCACCGACTTCGCTGCACCTCGACGCGCAGGCGCTGCGCGCGCGGCTCGCGGATCCGGCGAGGATTCCCCGTGATCGCGCATCGCCGGAGGATGACCTCGACCGCGCGGCGCGCGCCGGCGGGCGGACGGTTCCGGCGGCGGTGCTGGTGCCGCTGGTGGTGCGCCCCCAGCCCACCGTGCTGCTGACGCTGCGCTCCGCGCGGCTGAATTCCCACGCGGGCCAGGTTTCCTTCCCCGGCGGCCGGATGGAGGCGGGCGAGACGCCCGAGGAAGCCGCGCTGCGCGAGGCGGAGGAGGAGGTCGGCCTTGCCCGCGCCCTGCCGCAGGTGCTCGGCCGGCTGCCGACGTTGCTGACCGGCACCGGATACCTGGTGACGCCGGTCGTGGCGCTGCTGCGCCCGCCCTTCGACCTCCGCCACGACCCCGGCGAGGTCGAGGAGCCCTTCGAGTATCCGCTCTCCAGCCTGCTCGACCCCGCGGCGCCGGAACGGCGGCGGCAGGAGTTCCGCGGCCGCATGCGGGAATTCTGGGTTTGGCCGCATGAGCGCCACTACATCTGGGGCGCCACCGCCTCGATGCTGGTGACCTTGGCCGGCGTGCTGCGCGATCAGGCGTAGAGCCATTCCGGCACCTTCCGGTACGGAGGCAGCCCGAACAGCAGGTTGAAGGGGAAGGTCACGCCGGGCGAGGCGGTGAAGCCTGTGCGCGGGCTCGCCTCCGGCAGCGTCGCGCGGCAGGCCGCCGGCGCGTCGATGCCGGTGGCGCTGGCGCAGATCGCCCCCGGCAGGAAGGCGCCGCCCTGCGACAACCCGATCGCGTGCCCGGACGCCACGCCCACCGGACCCCCCAGGATGGGCGGGAGCACCGCGACGGCGGCGACGAACCGCCCCGCCGCCGCCAGATCCCGCGGTTGGCGCGCCGCAGTCGTGCCCATCTCGAACTGGACGATCATCGGCACGCCGCGGAACAGGCCTGCGAGCATCAGGGTGACACGGCCATCCTGTCGCAGGCCGGGCGGGCTGCGAGGCCAAGTGGCGGGACGCGAGGGCCATCGGCCAGGCGGGTTCGCGCGGCGTCGGCGTGGTAGTGTTCCGCGGGTGCATCGTGCCGGCCTCGGATCAGGCCGGCCCAGGACCGAGGAGACGCGCATGGCCACCAACATCGCCGCCGAACGCCGCCTGCTGGGGGACGACTTCGCCGTCGTGGCGCAGAGCCACTACCCTGCCCTCACTGCCCTCGACGCGACGGAGGCGCTGGCGCTGGCCCGGTCGCTGCGCGAGCAGCGCAACCGCCTGCGCGGCATGGCCCACGCCAATCGCCGCGCCCGCCGCGGCAAGGCGGAACCCCGCGCCGCCGCGCCGTCCGATGCCGCGATGATGCGCCGCAAGCAGGTCTATGCCGCTGCGCTGAAGCGGGTGAATGCCCGGCTCGACACCCTGCACGGGCAGGCGCGGCGCGCCTGGCACGCCGCGGCACTGCACGGGGCGCTGGCGCGCAAGAACGCGGCGAAGGCGCACCATCCGACCGGGGGCGACAGCGCCTCGCTCGGCATGCACGCCAAGCCGAGCCGCAAGCGCATCGTGCGGACCGACCCGCGCGAGATCGGCCGCGTCTCGCAGTTCGTGAAGAACGCCCAGGCGAAGCGCGACCGCTGAGGCGCGCCGGCGGCCCGCATGCCGGGCCGCCGCGACTGGTCTTGGGGCGCCGGGCGCGTTATCCCGGAAGGAACGCCACACCGGGAGAAACAACGCCATGACCACCCGCCGCACCCTTCTTGCTGCCGGCGCCGGCCTGCTCGCCGCGCCAGCCGTCCATGCCCAGGGCGGATGGCCGACCCGCACCGTGCGTGTCATCGTGCCCTGGCCGCCAGGCGGTTCCACCGACGTGCTGGTGCGCATCTACTGCGAGATGCTGCAGCCCATCCTTGGCCAGACACTCGTGGTCGAGAACCGCGCCGGCGCGGGTGGCAACATCGGCCTGGACGCGGTCGCGAAGGCGACGCCGGACGGCTACACCATAGGCATCGCCTCGATCGGCCACCTGTCGATCAACCCATATCTGTACGCGCGCCTGCCCTACGACCCGGCGAAGGACCTGTTGCCGGTCGGCGTGGCGTGGGACCTGCCGAACGTCGCCGTCGTGGCGAGCCAGCACAACCCGTCCCGCACGCTGCAGGAGTTCATCGCCTGGGGGAAGGCGAAGCGCGGTGGCTTCACCTACGGCTCGCCGGGCGTGGGCACGACGCCGCATCTCTCCGGGGCGCTGTTCGCCTCGCGCGTCGGGGTGGAAGGGACGCATGTGCCCTTCCGCGGCGCGGCGCAGACCATCCCGGCGATGCTGTCGGGCGACCTCGACTTCGCGCTGGACAACCTCGCTTCCTACGTGCCGGTGATCCAGGAAGGGCGGATGCGGGCGCTGGCGATCACCTCGGCCGAGCGCTGGCCGACCATGCCGGACATCCCGACCATGGCCGAGGCGGGCGTGCCGAACTTCGTCGTCTCGTCCTGGCAGGGCTTCGTCTTCCCCGCGGGCACGCCGCGTGCCGCGGTCGACCGGCTGAACGGGGCGCTGCGGCGCGTCGTCGGGGAACAGTCGCTGAAGGACCGCTTCCTGCGCGTGGGCGCGCAGGCGGTCTGGAGCACGCCGGAGGAGATGACCGCACGCGCCGACCGCGAGAAGCCGATGTGGCAGGAGGCCGTGCGGGTTTCCGGGGCCCGGGTCGAGTAGACGGGAGGGGAGGGAAACCTCCCCCTTGCTCCTGCTCCTGAGCAGGCCGGTGAGGCCGGCGCCGGGCGCGCCAAGGAAGTGCGTGCCCGGCATGGTGCTGAACCTGCGTGCAGCTCGGCGTCGAACGAGCAGCGGTCCTGCTCAAGGAGTTCGCAGGGCTATCCCTTGATATTTTGCGAGGACCTCCCGGAGCGTCGCTCCGATCCCTGATACCCCCGCCATCCTTTCCTGCACCTCCAGGACCCTCTCCGGCTCCTCCGCCAGGCCCCGCAGCAACTCCGCCAGCGCCGCCGCACTCCGCGCGCGGAAGTGGAAGCCATCCACCCCGTCCCGCACCTTCTCCGCCATGCCCCCGATGTCCGAGCAGATCACCGGCCGCCGCGCCGCGAAGGCCTCCTGGATCACCATGGGCGAATTCTCCCACCAGATGCTCGGCACCAGCACCGCGTGACAGCGCTGCATCAGCCGGATCGCCTCCGAGTTCTCGTAGGGACCATTGAACCCCACCACCGTCCGGCTTTCCTGCAGCCGCCGCTCCACCTCGGCACGCAGCTCCGGCGGCTGGTTGGACGCATCGCCCCAGATCTCGATCCGCAGCCTTCCGCCGCGGGGCGGGCGGCGGCGCAGCTCCTCCGCCGCGTCCAGCAGCAGCCCCACGCCCTTCAGCATCGAAAGCTGCCCGAAGAACCCCACCACCAGCGGCTTCGGCGGCGGCATCGGCACCGGCGGCGCGCCGTGCTCCGGCTGTCCATTCTCGATCACGCTGAAGCGTTCCGCCGGCAGGCCCCAGGCGATGTAGCGGTCGGCGAGGAACCGGCTCGGTGCGATGAAGTGGTCCACCAGGCGCAGGAAGCGCTGCAGGTACATCTTGCGCAGGAAGAAGTCGTTCTCGCTGCGCTCCGGGAAGCAGCGCGCGCAGTCCCGCGGCGTTTCCCGGCTGCATAGATCGAGGTTCGGGCGCGTCACCATCTGGCCGAAGTGGTGGCAGATCGCCAGGTACTCATGCAGCGTCATCACGATGCGCGCGGCCGGCGCGGCCTGCTTCACCTGCAGCATCGCCTCCACGCCCAGGCCCGAATAGTGGTGGAAGTGCACGACGTCCGGGCGCAGTTCGGCAACGAGGGCGCGCAGTTCCTCCCCGAAGCGCGGCGCCTGCGCGCTGTGCAGCCAGCTGTCGTAGCCGGCATTGCCGAGCACGAATTCATCCGCGCCGAAAGGCTGGAAGACATGAGTGCCGAGCGGCGGCTGGAGCCGCGCGCCCGCCCCCGCCGCGAACCAGGCCGTGACCCCCGGCATCGCCCGCAGCGCGCGGTACATCTGGTAGGCGGCGATCTCCGCCCCGCCGCGCGACACCGCCGGATGGAGGTGGGAGAAGACGAGCACGCGCAGCCCCCCCGGCGCCGGATGCGCCGGGGGGGCTGCGCGTGGAAAAGGCCCCGTCCGACTCATGCGTTCAGCCGCCATGCGCTGTCGTGGGCCGCGGCGGGTGCAGCCGCCGATTGAAGGTCCAGGCGTTCAGCAGCGTGGTGTTGTGCCGCCAATCCGCCGATCCCGCATTCTGCGACTGCCGTTCCAGGTGGCGGGCACGCACCGACATGTCCACCGTGCAGCGGAGCCCGAGGGCTGCCGCGCGCAGGCAGAGATCCGCATCCTCGAAATCGCCGACCGCGAAATCGGGGTCGAAGCCGCCGAGTTCCAGCGCCAGGTCACGCCGCATCAGCATCGCCGCACCGGTGACCGCGGGCCAGTGACGCAGCCGCGGCCCGCCGGCGGGCGGCACGCGCCCCTTCAGCGGATGGCGAGGGAACAGCCAGCCCGAGAGTTCCTGCACCGGTTCGAGCTCCATGCCGGCATGCTGGACGGTGCCATCCGCGAACAGCAGCAGCGGACCGACGATGCCGGTCGAAGCGTCGCATTCCAGGTCGGCCACCAGGCGGTCGAGCCAGTCCGCTTCCTCGGGGAAGACGTCGGAGTTGAGGAACATCACGTAGCGGCCCCGTGCCGCGGCAAGCCCCGCGTTGCTGGCAGGCCCGAAGCCGCGGTTGTCGCCCAGGAGGAGCACGCGGAACGGCATGCCGAGGCTGCCGAAGGCGGAGTGCGCCATGGCCACGAGTTCCGCCGTCCGCTCCGGCTGGTCGAGCACATAGATGATCTCATCCGACGCCATGCGCTGCGCGCTGAAGATGGCGAGCTGGCAGCGCATGAAGTCGAGCCGACCATAGAGCGGGATCACGAGGCTGACGCGCGGCGCCGCGGGCAGGGTGCCGAAGCGGTCTTCCCGCGGCTGTGGCGGCAGCGCCAGGCGCTGCCGGTTGAGTTCGGCCAGTGGCGCGCCCAGCACACGGTCGAAGATGCGGTCGAGGTCATGGCCGGGAAGGCTGGCAGCGCCGAGCACGCGGCGCAGCGCGGCGCTGCCCCGTCGCGTCGGCTGCGGCAGCGGCTTCAGCCCCCTGCGCCCGTCGGTGAGGCGGATCTCGAGGAACAGCCTGCGGTCGCAAGCGACCTGCGCGTCGGCCCAGGCGATGAAGCCGCTGTCGTGCGGGACCACCCCATACTGCCGGGCGAAGGCGTCCACGATGTCCTGGCGGTTGGTGCGGAACCAGGCGTCCTCGAGAGGCGCGGAGGTCGCCGCGCCGCAGCAGAGCCTGATCGACTCCACAAGTCCGAGCGGGTCGAGGCACCAGCCGAACAAGAGGGCGGCGCCGGGACGGACAGGGATCACCTCGTCCACTTCGACATGCGCGGGGACTCCAAGCTTCGCGAAGCTGTCCTCGCCCGTGAAGTTCGCCCGCTCGATCCTGGCGCGCAGCGGCTCGACGGCGCCGCGGTTCGCCGTCGTGAGCACGTCCCGCACCAGCCGTTGCATGCCGGCCTCGTCGCGCATCGCAAAGCCCGGGGACCGGGTGAGCCGCACCGCGACCCCGGGAGAGACCATGAGGTCGATCTGCCGCGGCGGAACCGGTGGCGCGTCGGTCGCGTCGCAGGGGACGAGCAGGACAAAGGCGTGGCCGACCTCGCGGATGTCATCGCGGGGGTACTGGACGATGATGATCTCGTCCCCCGTCGCGGCCTCAGCCGGCTTCACCTCGGCCGCCAGCCTGCCACCACCGTCGATCGGCAGTTCCGCCGGCATCCAGCCCGTGACGAGCCAGCCGCCGACGGCCGGGCTGAATGCGCATTCGTCGAGCACGCCGGACAGCGACATTCCGATCGCAGGGCGCTGTACGGCAGCCAGTGCCGCGGTCGCTCCTGCCGGCGATGCGGCTGCCACTGCTGTCCGATCCTCGGGGCACGCGTCACGCGCCGGGCCGGACGGGCCGTCGCGAGGGATGGCGGGGTAAGGCAGCACCTCGTCCTCCTCCGCACGGAGGGGTTGGGCGAGCGCGATGGTTCGCGGCATGCTGGCTTCCACCTCGCCACTGAGGACGAAGCGGTCCTCGATGACCAGTCTCCCGCCACCGCGGACCGCGACCGACAATCCGGTCGCGAGGAAGCGCAGTTCAAAGGCGACATGCGAGAGGCCGCCGTCCCGAGGCGCGGCGACCGTGCATTCCGATCCCCAGTTCCCATCCAGGCAATCATTCAGGACGAAGGAGCGGGTCTCGGGGCGATAGATCACATGCAGGAGGACATCATCGCCGCGGAAAAGGTTCAGGCTCTGAAGGTTCCGCAGCGCCACCCGGGAGAAATCGATGATCCATCGTGATCCGGATGCGATCTCGATGGGCATGCACACGGTCTGCGTCGTCCGCAACGCCGCTGCAGTCATGCTTTCGGTCCGCGGATCGGACGGTTCTTGGCAATGCCGACAAGATCCCGGGCTGGCATGCGATCCGCTCCGATGTGTTCAGAAAAAGTCACCAGGCGCGCCAACTGGCCGTGGCGCTTCTCTTTCGTGGGGGTGAATTTCTTATCATCCCGGTGTCTTCTGTTACTAGACGTTCAAAGTCATCGACAAGTGGCGCGATCAGCGCTTTGCGAGGTCCGGTCATCTCGCCCCGCCATGTTGGGTGGCGTCGTGTTCAGCGGGGCCGGTGGCCGCGCCCTGCCTGGAGCGGCGTCCGTTCGCCTGGGCTCACGAAGACCGCGCCAGGGCCTTGTTCTTGCGAGCACCCTCGCCCGGTCAGATGAGTCCAACTGATCGGGATCTGTTCTAGAAGTCGTCGGCGCTCCGCTCCCTCAGCCTGTCGCAATGGACCACGCGGTTGACCTCGCCTTCGGGCACGAGGCGGAGACGCGCGATCTCCTTCGGGGTGGCGGCGAGCGTGGCGGCGACGGCGCGCGCGAGCAGCCCCGGCCCGCAGCGCAGCCACGGGTGTTCCCGATCGCCGCGGGCGAGGGCCGACACGGCCAGTTCGGCGGCCCTGGCCGCCACGGTATTCCCTGGCGCCGCGCCGAGCAGCGTCTCGCCCGGTGCGCCCCAGGCTTCCTGACTGGCGACGAAGCCGGCGCCCGGCGCAGCGATCCGATCCAGTGGCGTGACGGGCTTTCCGCCCGCCGCGATCGACCAGCCGCCGCCATGGGCGAGCCAGGCGAGGCGGACGAGATTCGCGCGCACCCCACCTTCCGGCGTCCGCTGCCAGGCGCGCCGTCCTTCTTCGCCATGCCGGTCCGCGAGGTATTCCGTAGCGGCGCGGACATCCATTTCCATCACCTCGAGCCCGGGATTCATCGCCTGCCAGCCCTCGCTCGCGCCCGCCGGCGAATTGCGGGGACGGAGCAGGAGCAGCCGCCGCGGGATCGCCGGCAGGCCATGGACGTCCGGCGGGGCATCCAGCCGGCCGGCCTGCCGCAGCGTGATGAGGAGCCAGAGCGCCAGCGCGGTGGACTGCGGGAGGGCGCGCACCGCATCGAACAACGGTGCGATGCGCATCGCGGGCGGCAGCGGCAGCACGTCACGCAGGGCGGCGCTGCCGTCCCGGTCCAACCGGAATTCCAGCGCGATCTGGCCGGTGGTCGTCTGGCTCGGGTTCAGCGACCGCTTCTCCCGCGCGCGCTGCTTCGCTTCGGCCGTCGCCTGACGCCGAAGCCATGCCAGGGCGTGCTCGGCCTGCAGGTGCAGCGCCGCGACGCGTGCGAGGCCGTCGAGTGCCGTGCTGTCCTCCGGCACCAGCGCGAGCGCCCTGTCGTAGGCCTGCCGGGCTTTCGTCCATTCGAACTGCGCCTCCGCCGCAAGGGCCTGCGCCCGCGCGACGGCTGCGTGTTCGGGGGCCGTGGCGGGACGCGCCGCGCGGATGCAGGCGGCCTGATCCTCCGCGGTGCCAAGCTGCCGTTCGATGTGGAACCAGGCCTCCCATTGCGGGAAGCGGTTGTCCGGGGCCTCCATATAGGACGCGCGCAGCGCGTGCAGCGCCTCGGCGAGCCTTCCCTGGGCCTGAAGCAGCGCGGCCCGCTGCGCCACCAATTCGGGGGCGTCTCCGAACCGGGCACAGGCCCGTGCCAACGCCTCGGTCGCGTTGGCATATGCGTGGCGTCGCAGAAGGCAGTGGATCAGCCCGGTCGCCGCCCCGATCGCAGCCGGGTTGCGCCGGGCCCCGAGGCGGAAGGACCTGAGCGCCTCCTCCTCCTTGCCTGCCGCCAGCGCGGCGTGACCGCGGGCGACATCCAGCAGCGGGGGGCGCGGGGATCGACGCTCGGCTTCATCGAGCAGCGCGAGTGCCTCGTGGCCGTCACCGGCCCTGACGGCGGCCTGCGCGAGTTCCATCACCGGGGCCGAATTGGTGGGATCGGCCTCGGCAGCGCGGCGAAGCGCGGCATGCTCGGCGGGGATGTCGCCGACCGCGCGGGCCGCCAGCGCGCGAGCCATCCAGGCCGGTGCCGAGGCCGGCGCGCGTTCGGTCGCCTCCTGTGCGGCCTCGAGGGCGCGCGCGATCCGCCCGAGTGTCCGCGCTGCCTGCGAAACCTGGATCAGCGCGCGCCACGGTTCGGCGGTGCCGGTGGCGGCCGCGGCCTCGAAATGACGGAGTTCGTCCTCGTGGCGGCCCTGGCCTCGCGCGATGAAGCCCGCCTCCATCTGTGCCCCGGCATGATCGGGCACATCGGCCAGGACGGCAGCGATGGCAGCGGCAGCCTCCTCGAAGCGCCGCGCCTGAGACAGGGTGGCGGCGCGCTCGATCCGCGCGGCCAGGCTCCCGACGTCACGGGCCAGCACGTCGTCGAACAGCGCAACGGCGTCGGTGAAGCGGCCTTCGCGACGCGCAAGGCGCGCCGCGGCCAGCGACAATTGCACCGGGTCATTCACGACACAGGTTGCCTGGGCGTCCACAAACCGGTCGAGGTAACGCTGAACGCGCCACCCGCGTCAGGCGGCGGCCACCGCGACCGCGCCGAACGGCGCGCGCCCCCGCGATTCCGGCGTCGCGGCCGAGACCTGGCGCCGGGGCCTCGCGTGCGGCAGGTCCATTTCTCCGGCGATCCTGTCCTCGGGGGAGCGGGCCTGGAACTTGGCGACATTGTCGAACGCCGTGCGCGCGATGGTGTCGCGAAAGGATTCCTCCGGCGCGCCATTGGCCGGGATGACGTCGTGCGCCTCGGTCTCCACGCTGTCATTGACGTAGCTACGCGCCGGCGCCTCGTCCTCCATGAACCGAAGCTGCACGAAGCGGGGCGGCGGCGCCGGACCGGCGTCGTTGACGAGATCGACCTGCGGGAATTGTCCCGTCACCTGCACGAATCCTTCCGAGGGGACGCCGCCCGACGTCATTCGAATGAAAGCGTCGCTCATGTAGAAACCGCACGATAAACAAAGATCATGAAAATTACCGAGGCCGCCTGGCGCGCGCAATCGGGAAACGGTGGCACTGGCGCTGCGCTTCGGAAATCCTCAAGATCGAGGGGAGGGACGAGCCCGCTCGGAGCCCATTCGCGAATGCGGTGCGGAGATGGGCGGCGCCCGAGTTCGGCTCAATATGTGCGACGTGTGCCGGCCCGTTTCTTCACGTGATCCGCAATCCGCCGGAACTCTTCTCCAGCGAGGACCGCAGGGCCGTCATCGCCGTGTGAGAGGCCCAGGGAGGACGCGGTGCGCACCGTGCGCCGCCGCTCCGAGGGGGTAGCGGTGGCGCAGACCGCGGAAGCGACCGGCTGGGCGTGGCACGCGGCTTCTTCGCGGGGCTGACGAGGACGTGCGTCACCCGTCGCGGTCCTGGAACGCGTGTGCCAGGCGGATCTCAACAAGGAGGCGCGAAGCGCTCCCGCAGCATCGGCCAGGCGAACGCGTGACGGCGATCGATCGGCGGGAGGTTGAATGCCGGAGGGGCGCGGACCGGCTCCGCCCGCGGGGTCGCGTCAATGATGCGATCGCCCAATTGGAGGCCACGTGATCCGTTGGACTACGTGGCCTCCAATTGGGCGATCGCGCCTTCGATGTTGCGGCGCGCACGCTTCTCCCGCTCCAGGTAGAAGCGATCGGTCAGGAAGATGCGATCCTTCCAGAGCAGCATTTGCAGCGCCGCGGCGCGCGCGATGCGATACCTTTCGGTTGGCAGATGGGCGAACTCCTGACGCCGCGCAGCTTCGTAGTCGGCGAAGCGCCTCTCATCGCTGCCGAGGACCGCGCGATCGAAGTCCAGGAGCAGCGCCGCATCGCCACGCAGGGAGGGATCGTCCGTTTCCGGGATTTCCTGGCGAGCCATCGTCAGGACCAGTGCCTCTGCGCGATCCAGCGTATCGGCGGGAAAGGTCATCCCCGCGCGCTCGCGCATCAGCGCCGCGCTACGCATCGGTGAGTCCGTGGACCGCGGATCGAACACGGCCTTGTGGAAGAGGATTGCGAGGATGAATGCCGATCGGCTCGCTATCCCGTTCACGACATCTTCGGCCATCCGGAGCAGGTCGCCGACGCGATCCCAGGTGTGGACGGTTCGGTGCGGTTCCGCATAGCGATGCCGGAGCTCAGCGATGAGATCGGCGCCTAGCACACCGGCATCCTCCGCATCCTTGCAGGACCGCAGCGATGCTTCTGCCGGGAGCACTCGAGCCCGCACGCGATCATCATGCCGTGGGTGTAGCCCGCGCAGGGCCGCGATGTCATCGAAGACGCGGTGCTCGCCCCGCGAAGATGATGGCCCGGACGTTCAGGACCATTCGTTCCTGGGCGGTAGATGAGCCGGACCGCGTCACCGCGAAATTTTGCGCGAGACGTGGCTCTCCGACCGAAGCCGCCGCGCGATGCAGTCCGGCAGGACGAGCCGTGCAACGCATGCATGGAGACTGCGAGCCTCCATCTCCGACATGCTCCAACCGCACTGCGCTTTACGGCTCAGCGGACGAACGAAGCCCTTCGTCGGCGTCAACGGCCGAGCCCGCCTTGCGGCGGTCGAGTGATGTGCGACAGGCATTATCTTGTCCGCACCGCCACGTGGTCGAAGTGGGCGACACGTACCGGATCGACATTCCGGCGGAGGAGACCAAGGCCGGCAAGCCGATCAGCAGCCTGATGCCGTCCCATCTCGCGGCGCATCTGCGCACCTATGTCGCGCAATACAGGCCGGTCCTGCTTCGGGGCAAGACCCGGACGGACAGGCTCTGGATCAACCGAGGGGGCGACCCGCTCAGCCCGTGCGCCATGTACGGGATCTTCCAGAGGATCGGGCGCCATGCCGGGATTGAACTGCGCCCGCAGCTCGTACGTCACACGCTGGCGACGACACTGATGTCGGTGGCGCCGACCAACCTCGGCCTGGCCGCTGCCGCGCTGACACACAAGGGCGCCCGGATGGTCAACGAGGTCTACGACCGCTCGGGTGCTGAGGCGTCGCAGGCGATGTGGCGGCGTCTGCGGCGGACGCTGACGTGCACCTGAGACTGTCGCCCCCGATGATGAATTCCACGGCACCCGAAGTGTTGGACCTATCGAGGAACACGAAGACATGAACGACATTGAGGATACGACGTCGGACCGGCCGGAACTGCCCGAGGGGCTCGTCCGGGCGCTGAAGGAGCTCGGCTGCACGCCCGAAGAGATCATCAGTGTCTGTCTCTCGATGATCACGCAGGTCGCGGACGAGACTGTGCATTCGCCCCGCGATGCCCACGGCATTGCCGAGCGCGATGTGCGGGACGAAGCAATCGTGGACACATCTTCCGCATTGATCCAAACGGCACACGCCCTTTTGGGAATCATCGATCCGAGCAATCGCAGCCTGAACTAGGCTCGGGGCTTGGTGATGAAGCCAGAAGGTCACGGTGGCGGCGAGGGCAAGCGCGAGGCGTGCTTCTTTTGGACGGCCTGCTCGAGGGACTCGCGCAGGATCTCGGACTCCATGGCCTTGGAGCCGAGCAGGCGCCCGAGCTCGCGGACGCGGTTCTCGAGTTCCCGCACGCGTCTGATCGGGACGACCTTCTCGTCGGCCCTGACCGCCTCCTGTCCGCCCTCGGCCATGCGCCGCCTCCACCAGAATAGCAGGCTGGGGAGACGCCGTTCAGCCGGGCGACAACGGAAACCGCCATGCCGGGCTGCATGGTCTGCTCAACCAGCCGGACCTTTTTCCTCAGCAGTATAGCGCCGGCGTCGATGGATGCCGGAGATGATCTCGACGCGCACGATGGGCGTCGACTGCCTGTGCCCGGGCCAAGTACGAACTGCGCGGAGTGGCTTCGGTGCACTCGCGGCTTTGCTATGAGGACGGCAACGCTGATCCGCCCTCTCGAATGCGACGGATCAGCGCATCGAGCCCAAGGATCAGAACTGTGACCGCGATCAGCAGCGTGCTCACAGCGGCGATGGTCGGCTCAACCTCAAGCAGAAGGCTGTTCCAGATCCGCACCGGCAATGTCTCCGATCGGATGCCCGCGAGGAAGATGGAGATCACCAATTCATCAAAGGAAGTCAGAAAGGAGAAGAGCGTCGCTGAAACAACGCCCGGCAGTGCGATTGGCAACACCACGCGGCGGAAGACGCCGAACCTCGTGCAGCCGCAGACCATCGCCGCGCGCTCGAGCGCCGGGTCGACCGTGCGTAGCGCAGACTGCAGGATGACCAGCACCACCGGCAGTGCCACAACCGTATGCGCCACCGCGATCCAGGGTCGCACCCCGACGAGCCCAAACCGCGCCGATAGGAAGTAGACGGCGACGGCCGTCACCACATGCGGCACGATCACGGGGGTAAGCAAGAGTGACAGCAGCAGCCGCTTGAAGCGGAACTCGCCACGCATCATCGCATAGGCCGCCAGGAAGCCGATCACGGTCGACAGGATCGAGGTCATCACCCCGATCATCAGCGAGTTCAGGATGGCCGACCGCCAGCGCGCGTCGCCGAGGAAGCGCTCGTACCACCGCGTCGAGAAGCTCTCGGGCGGGAACTTCAGGTAACCGTCGCCACTGAAGGATGCGATGGCGACGATCACGATCGGCGCCAGCAGGCCGAAGCACAGCAGCACCACGACGGCGCGGACCAGCGTGGTGCGCAGGACGGGCCCCATCACGGCTTCGCCCCCCCTTCCAGTGCCCCGGAGAAACGGCTGTAGAGGCCGTAGAGGATCAGCGTCACCGTCAGCAGTACGACGGTCATGATGGCTGCAGCCGGCCAGTTCTGGGTCAGCTCGACCTCCCGCTCGATTAGCATGGCGATCATGATGTCACTGGGCCCGCCCATCAGCGCGGGCGTGACAAAGAAGCCGATTGCCAGGATGAAGGTGATCAGCACTCCGGCGATGACGCCATGCAGCGTGAGAGGCGCGAAGACGCGCAGGAAGACCTGCAGCGGCGTCGCACCCATCCCTTCTGCCGCCTGCAGCAAGCGCATGTCCACCGCCTTCATCGCCGCGTAAAGCGTCAACACCATGTAGGGCAGCAGGACATAGGTCATGCCGATAACGACGCCCGTGCGGTTGTAGAGGAGGTTCAGCGGCTCGCTGATGAGTCCCGTGCCCAGCAGCACCTGGTTGATCAGCCCGTTCCGCCCCAACAGCACCATCCAGGCATAGGTCCGCACGATGGTACTGGTGAAGTAGGGGAGCACGATGCAGAGCAGGATCAGCGTGAAGGCCACCCCCTTGGCGCGCGACAGCGCGTAGGAGACCGGATAGCCGATCACCAGCACCAGCAGCGTGACGACGAGGCCGATCCAGTTGGTGTTGATCAGCGCCCCGGCAACCGCGCCGGAGAACAGTACGGCGTCCACCTCCTCCCAGATCTCTGCCGGGGTACCGAGCTCCATAATGGAAGCGACGAGAAACCACCCGATAGGGACGAGAAATACACCGATCAGCAGAAGCAGGGCCGGCGCCAGCAGCAGCCAGGCGGGGAGGCGTCCGAGCGGCATGGGTCAGGCGGCCAGGAAGCGGCTGTCTTCGGGCCGCCAGATCATCGTTACGATGTCGCCGGGCCGATGCGGTTCGACCCCAGCAGCGTTCGCTGCGTCGCAAAGCAGGGTCGCGCCATCCCCAGCGTCAATCTCGTAGCGTACGATGTTGCCGAGGAAGGAGGCATGCAGCACCTTCCCCGTGAGGCGGTTCGGCGCCGGCTCCGCTCTGCCGGATTCGACTCGCACCTTCTCGGGTCGGACGAAGGCGAGGCCCTCGGCAGCGCTCAGGCCGCCCTCTGCGGCGACGAGCACCGACCCACCGGGCCCGCGTACGGCGGGCCCGTCGCGACGCACGCGCAGCAGGTTCGCCTCGCCCAGGAAGCTCGCGACGAAGCTGGACTGCGGCTTCTCGTAGACCTCTCGTGGCGGGCCCATCTGCGCGATGCGACCGCGCTCCATGATGGCGATGCGGTCGGACATCGTCAGCGCCTCCTCCTGGTCGTGCGTGACGTAGATGACCGTCATCCCCAGGCGTCGCTGGATGTCCTTGATCTCTACCTGCATGTGGTAGCGAAGGTTCTTGTCGAGGGCACCCAGCGGTTCGTCCATCAGCACCACGCGCGGATGCGCGACAATGGCCCGCGCCAGCGCAACGCGCTGCTGCTGCCCGCCGGAAAGCTGGCGCTGGTAGCGCGTCTCGAAACCGGTGAGCTTGACCATTGCGAGTGCCTCGGCGACTCGCGCGGCGATCTCCGATTTCGACGTTCCCTTCACGCTCAGTGGGAAGGCGACGTTTTCCGCCACTGTCAGATGCGGAAAGATCGCGTAGTTCTGGAAGACCATACCAAGGCCACGGCCGCGCGGAGGCACGCGCGTCATGTCGCGCCCACCCATCAGCACGCGACCCTCGTCGGCCATGACAAAGCCAGCGAGCATCGACAGCGTCGTCGTCTTGCCGCTGCCCGAAGGCCCGAGCAGCGTGAAGAATTCGCCGGCGGGAATGGCGAGCGAAATGCCCGCCACAACCGTCTCCGACCCGTAGCGCTTGGTCACGCCCTCGAGGGCGACAGAACCGTCGCTCACCGCATGACCCAGCGGGACCAAGCGCGGTTCACCCGGTCGCGATTATCCTCCCACCAACTCACGTCCTGATAAAAGCCCGTCTGGCGGGAGCGCTCACCGCCAGGCATGCGCGCGATCTCCTCGGGGGAGAGCAGGGAGAAGGCCTTTTCGTTGGTCGGGCCGTAGATGAGTTCCTTCGCGTAGCCGGCCTGCACGTGCGGCTGCATCATGAAGTCGATCAAGCGCTGCGCACCCGCGACATTCGCGGCGTCCTTGAAGATGCCAAGCGCCTGCACCTGGATCATGTGCTCGTTCCAGGTATATGCAAGCGGCGCATTGCGATCGATCAGCGTCTGTAGCCGGCCGTTCCAGATCGAACCCAGCACGACCTCACGGTCGGAAAGCATCTGTGCCGAGAGCGCGCCGGTATCCCAGAAGCGCCGGATATGCGGGCGGATACGCGAGAGCGAGCGCAATGCGCGATCGATGTCGATTGGATAGATTTGGTTTTTCGGCACGCTGTCCGCGAGCAGCGCGAACTCAAGGTTCGGCGAGCCTGCCGCCATGTCCGCGAGCATCCGCGGGCCAGGGAAGCGCCCGGCATCCCAGAATTCAGCCCAGGAATTCGGATGTCCGTTGGCGAAGGTTTCCTTGTTGTAGGCGAGGACCGTACAATACACGAAGTTCGCGACCTGGGTGCGCTTGCGCAGCTCCGGCGTGATGTCTTCCGGCTTGCTCCAACGCCAGCTGTCATAGGCGATCGGCGCCAGCGCACCCATGCGCTCGAGCGTGATGAGCTGCCCGTTGCCGGTATCGATCAGGTCCAGCTCGACATTGTTTGCGCGGAACATGGCGAAGAGCTTGGCTGTGGTCGCGGCCACCGGGCGCACGGTGATGCCCGTCTCACGCGTGAAGGGGTCATAGACGTGGCGCCGCATGATGTCGTCGTAGACACCGCCTGGCGTGCGCACGATGACCTCTCCGCTGGCACGGGCCACGCGGCTTTGCAGCACAGGTGCGGCGAGCGCAGTTGCGACCAGCAGGCGGCGCGAAATGCGTATGCTCTTCCCGGACATGCGGAAGCCCTCTCCTCGGGTTGTGGTTGGTGCCGATGGTGCGCTCATGCGAAGCGCGTCACGTTGTAGGGTGCCGGATCGAAGGCCGGCTTCGTGCCGAGGATGAGATCGGCAACGAGCTTGCCGCCCGTCGGTCCGCCGGTCATGCCGAAATGGCTGTGACCGAAGCAGAGATGCAGGCCGGGATGCTGCGCCACCGGACCTAGCACGGGCAGGCTGTCCGGCAGGGATGGCCGGAAGCCCATCCAGAGCTTCGGCGTGCCTGCCTGGACGTCAGGGAACAGGGCGCGGAGCTGGCGCAGCAGCACCTCGGCGCGGCGCTCGTCGGGCGCGGCATCCAGGCCGGCGATCTCAACCGTGCCCGCGACGCGCAGCCCGTCTTCCATCATCGTCACGCCGAAGCCGCGCGACTTGTAGAGGAGCGGCGGCGAAGGCGCGACACCCGGCTCGGGCAGCATCAGATGATAGCCGCGCTCCGTCTCGAGCGGCACGCGAAGACCGAGCGGGTCGAGCAGCGACCGCGACCAGGCACCGCCGGCGACGACGATGTGATCTGCCTCATGGTTGCCGATGTTGGTCATCACCATCCAGCGACTGCCCTCGCGGGGGATCAGCTTCATCGCCCGCTCGGCGAGGATGGTGCCCCCCTCCGCCAGCAGATTCTCGGCGACCTGGCGTACGGCGCGTGCCGGGTTCACGAGATGCCCGTTGCCGGGCACAAACAACCCGCGCGAGACGTGGCGGGCGATGCCCGGATACATCTGCCGAAGCTCATCCGCGCCGAGAAGCTGTGTCTCGATGCCATGCCGTTCGCGCAGCAGGCGTTCGACGGCCGCTGTCGGCGTCTCCGTCGTCTCGTCCCAGACCTGCACCTGACCGGCCTGCCGCACCAGATCAGCATAGCCCGCAGACCCCAGCAGGTCGCGCCAGACATGCAGGGACGGCCGATGCAGCGCACGCATCGCGTCGGATACTGCGAGGACGCGATCCATGCGACCCGCGCGGATCCACCGCAGCAGCCAGGGCGTGGCCTTCGGCAGATAGGATGGCCGCACCACCAGCGGTCCCAGCGGATCGCGCAACCAGCCCGGCACCTTGCGCAGCATGCCCGGCAGCGCGATCGGCACCACCGTCTCCGGGCTGAGCAGACCGGCATTGCCGAAGGATGCCCCGCCCGCGGGCGGCAGCGGATCGATGACCGTCACCGCGCAGCCCGCACGCGCGAGCGGCAGCGCCGCCGACAGCCCGGCGACCCCGGCACCGAGGACGATGACGCTCGGCGCAGCCATCAGCCGAGATGGGCCTGGGCGATGATCTCGATACGCATACCTGGCGCCAGCAGTTCCTTCGCCACGACGGTCGCGCGGCAGGGATAGGGCTCGGCGAAGGTTTCGGCATAGACGCGGTTCATGCCGGCGGCATCGGCCGGATCGATCAGGAAGATCTGCACCATCATGACGTCGGCGAGC
Organism: Neoroseomonas soli; assembly: GCF_018129065.1. Lineage (GTDB taxonomy): Bacteria > Pseudomonadota > Alphaproteobacteria > Acetobacterales > Acetobacteraceae > Neoroseomonas > Neoroseomonas soli. The sequence continues at coordinate 19,486 of NZ_JAAEDM010000024.1, forward strand.
GTGCCGCCGGCGGCCTCGATTGCCATCTTCAGGTTCGCGAGGGTCCGGCGCGTCTGCGTCTCGATGTCGCCGGACACAATCACACCGGTGACCGGATCCTTCGGGATCTGGGCGGTCAAGATCAGATTGCCCTTGCGGACGGTGCCACTGATGGGACCCTTCGACCGGACGATTCCGGTATCGACGACTTCGAACATGATGCAGCTTCCTCTCAGGCGTTGACGAGCAGGCCGCGCGGCAGCCCGGTCAGCAATTCGGGACCATTCTCGGTGACGAGGACGGATTCGCTCAGCGCCGCGCCGCCGGCCGAGGCATAGACGTGGAACACCATGCCGGCCTCCAGTTCCCACTCCGCCCCGGGATGGAAGATGCGGGTGAAATCGCTGGTGCGCGGCCCCGCATCGCCATAGAGGCCGAGCGTATAGGCGGTGATGTTGTCATAGGTGCTGCGAAGCCCGGCGGCGATCACGCCGTCGCGCAGGATGGCATCGACATCCGTTGCGCGGGTGCCCGGCTTCATCGTCGCGATCTGGCGGTCCTGCAACTCTGCGAGGATCGCGGCGGCGCGCAGGCGTTCCGGCTCCGGCTCACCGAGCACGACGCAGCGCATCACGCGGGAACTGTATCCGTGGATACGCGGGGTCAGTTCGATGTGCACCACATCGCCCTTAGCGAGCGGCTCATCGCCGAGATGCCCGTGCAGGAAGTCCCAGCCGCGCCCGGCTGTGATCGGGCCGGGGCGATATGGATCGCCACCCATTTCGACGAAGGTCATCTGCGCGACCTTGGCCGCCTCGCGCTGCGTGCCGCCGGGGCGACAGACCTCGGCGGCATTGAGAAGCGCCTGGTCGGCGATGCGCGCGGCGCGTCGCAGCAGCTCGATCTCCGCAGGGGACTTGATCAGCCGCAGTTCCGCGATCACCGCGCCGATGTCGATAAAGGTGGCATCCGGCAGCGCCGTCTTCATCGCGGCGAAGCGCCGGACGGACATGCCGTAGCTCTCGAAGTCGAGGCCGATGCGCGCGCTGGCGAGACCCCGCGCCGCCAAGGTGCGGGCGAGGACCGGCATCGGGTCCTCCCAGTCGCGATAGGTCGGCACGTCCTCGATCCAGCTGCGCTCGCGGCAAACCGAGGCGTCCAGGGCGCGGATCAGGAAGAACGGCTTGGCCGACATCGGGATGGCGACGCAACGCCAACGATTGGCCGAACTGCCGAAGCCGGAGATCCAGGTCATCGCCTCGATCTCGTCGAACAGTGCGACATCCACCTGCGCGGCCGCCATGCGCGCCTTCAGACGCGCCAGGCGCACCTCGAACTCGGTGTGCGTGAAATAGGGGTGCCGGCCCATCAGCGGCGTCCCTTCACGTGCCAGCCATCCAACCGGTCGCGCAGCTGATAGGCCGTGCCGACAATCGGCATGAACCAGGGAGTGCCGTTGTAGAAGGGCTTAGTGGGGAACTTCAGACGGGTGAAGGCCGAGACACTGTTGCCGCCGCCCATGATCTGCTGCGCCGCGACGCGCCCGAAATGCGTCATAGTCACGACGCCGCTGCCGTTGCAGGCCATGGCGTAGTGGATGCCGTCATGCACGCCGACGTGCGGCATCATGTCGAAGGCGAAGGCGACATTGCCCTTCCAGGAATGCGTCAGCCGCACGTCCGCGAGGTCGGGCATCAGGTCGGTCATGAAGCGGTGAAGCGTCGCCGCGGAACGCCGCGTGTCGCCATCGACGAAACTCGCGCGACCGCCGAAGAGCACGCGCGTGTAATCCGGCGAGGGGCGGAAGTAGTAGAGGATCTTCTTGGTGTCGCCATAGACGCGCAGCTTCGGCAGGACGGCGCGAACACGCTCTTCACCGATCTGCTCGGTGGCGATCATGTAGCTCGCAACCGGGATCAATCGGCGCCGGTGCCAGGGCGCCGCCGCGCCGGTGTAGCCATTGGTCGCCATCATCAGGTGGCGCGCACGGATCGGGCCGCGGCTGGTCTCGACCAGGAAGGAACCGTCGGCTTTCCGATGCTGCCCGCGGAACTCGACGCCACTGACCAGGGTCGCGCCCGCGCGCTCGGCCGCCTGCGCCAGGGAGCGCACATACTTCGCCGGATCCAGCGACGCGGCGCGAAGCAATTGCATGCCGCCGTAGTAGCGGTCGGTCGCGATCTCCTCGTGCACGCGCTCGCGCGGCACCAGGAAGGCTTCCTCGCTGCCGGTCGCGTTGATCATCTCGGCTCGGCGCTTCAGCCCTTCCATCGCCTTGGGCGCATGGGCGCCGACGAAGCGGCCACAGCGGACGTACTGGCAGTCCAGTTGCTCACGCTGGACCAGTGCCTCGAAATCCTCGAAGGCCTGTTCGCCTTCGGCGGCGAGTTCCGAGACGAACTTCGCGCCGAAGGCCTCGACCAGGTCGGATCGCACCTTGCCGAGGCTGCCCGCGCCGCTCAGCGCGCCGCCATTGCGCGAGGACGCACCCCAGCCGATCGGCTCGCGGTCGATCACCAGCGCCTTGATGCCGTTGCGGCCGAGTTCGAGCGCGGTGGCGAGGCCGGCGATGCCGCCGCCGATGATCGCGACCTCGGCGGTGTCCGGCAGCGGGATCTCGGCGAGGGTCGGGGGCGCCGCCTCCCACCAATAGGGGCGCTCGACGAAGCCGGGGGCGAAGGGGCCAGATGTTTCACTCATGCGACAGTAAGGCTGCCCCACGACGCCGGGACTGTCTCATACCAAACGGTTATGCAATGGCCGTGGTGCTTATCGCGCAGCCGCTGATGCGTTGACGCGTTCGACCAATACGCGCGCTGCGCTGCGCATGCTTTGCGCCAGCGCAGCGCGACCGAAATCGTCGCGGATCTCCTCGAGCCAAATCAGCCGGTAGTCGAAGGTCACGGCCGGCTCGAAGGGCCTCAGGACCAGCCCGCGATCAAGGTAGCCGTCGACCGCGAAAGCATCGGCAATGGTGATACCGACGCCCGCCACCGCCATCGCGACGGCGCCCGCAGTCATGCGGCATTCGACCGTCTCTGCGAGTTGCGCACCACTTCCGCGCACGGCCTCTTCGATCAGCGCCTGGCGTCCCTCCTCACGCGAGAGCGCGATGAAGGCCTCGCCATTCAGGTCCGCGGCATGGACGACTGTCTTCTTGGCAAGACGGTGGCCCGCATGCATCACGCACCAAGCACGGGTGCGGATCAGTAGGTTGGCGCGCAGGCCTGGGATGCGGGGCACGCCACTCGCGATGCCAAGGTCTGCTTGACGGGATGTGACAAGGCCGACCACCGCTCCTGCGGCGCGCGAATGGATCGATAGCGTCTCGCGGCGCCCGGCTGCCCGCCATGCGGCCACGGCGCTCGGCAGCAGAGACAGCGTCAGGGTCGGAAGGGAACCGATGACAATCCGGCGGGGAGATTGCGCGCGCAGCCGCGCAGCGAGCGCGCTCACCTCCTCGATGCCCGTGAAGATGCGTTCCGTCTCCTCGTGAAGCGCCTGGGCGGTGGCGGTTGGCACGAGCCGGCCGCGCACGCGCTCGAATAGAGGGAATCCCGCCAGCTTCTCCGTCTGCGCCAGAAGGCGGCTAACGGCTGGCTGGGACACGCCAAGCATCGCCCCCGCGCCCGTCACGGTACCGGTGCGCATGATGGCTCGGAATGCCTCGAGGTGGCGGAACTCCAGCGACTTTATGGGCATGACATCAGAAGCGTTTCGGGGATTTCCTCGGGTCGTCAATACCTATCCTGCTCTGCGCTGCAGCTTCTGCCCGCCGCGCCTGCCCCTTCCCGACAATGCCTTTCGGGCGCGGCGAGGATCAATGGCGGAAGGTGCTCGCCTCCATGGCCAGATCCATCAAGACGTTCACGGCTGGCGAACTCGCCGCCTCCGTGCATACGGCGGCATAGCCTACGTCGATGCGTGGCGGTTTCATTGGAAGAATGCGGAGGCGGCCTTCCTTGATATCCCGCTCCGATGTCTCCAGCGGCATAAGGCTGACGCCGATGCCGGCGATGGTCAGGGATGCCAGCGCTGCCAGGCTGTTGCAGGAGGTGCCGGTCCGCTGGCTCCTGCCGCTGAGGTGCAGGAGCCTGCTGACCAATTGCCTCATGAACGAGTCGGTCCCCTGGTAGATGATGGGCCATCGCCGGAGATCATCGATCGTGACGATCCGGTCGGGCAGATCGAAGCTTGCGCCCGCCATCCAGGCGAAAGGCACGCTCCCGAGATCGCGCGTCCTGAGATCGCCGGCGGAATCCGTGCTGATGACAAGCGCGACATCGAGGTCGCCGGATCGAACCCCGCTCAGCATGGATGGGTTCATCGCCACCTCGAACTCCAGGACGAGGCCCGGATGGCGCTCCCGCACCATGGCGGCGAAGCGCGGTAGCCAGGTGACGGCAATCAGTTCCGCGACGCCGATGCGCACGACACCCGATATCGCCTCGGGAGAGCCGACGTGCAGGCGGATCTCCCGCTGCAGCGAGATCGCCCTGTCCGCGTAGTCCAGCAATTCCCGCCCCTTCGGCGTCAACTGGACCTGGCGCCTGGACCGATCGAAGAGCACGACCCCCAGGCCCTGCTCCAGTTCTTTCATCCGGACGGAGACGGTGGATTGCGTGAGGTTCAGCCTCTCGGCGGCCTCGGCGAAGCTTCCGTGCCGTGCGATCGCGAGGAAGGCCTCAAGCTGCTTGATGTTCATGGCCAACCTTCGCCCTGGGTGCGGAGGACCAATCTATCGAAAAAAACGATAGGAGATGCCCAAAATATATTCGTTTGTCTGCGAGTGTGGCGACACGCAAGCATGTGGCGTCCAGGAACGAGACCATGCCCGGCCCGACGGCACGACCCAGAGCGCCATTCCGCAGTTGCGACCGCAACGCCTTGACGGGCGCGGCGGAGGCGTCTTGACCCCAGTGGCGTCGGATGTGCGTGCGGGTAGCCAGCAGGCGGCATTGCGCAGCTTCGGCGCGTTGGCAGGGGTCTCCCTGTGCCTGGTGCTGTCGCTTGCGACCTGGTTCTCGGCGACGGCGGTGCTGCCGCAGCTTCGCGTCGAGTGGGGCCTGTCCGCGTCGGTCGCGGCGTGGCTGACCATCTCGGTCCAGGTCGGCTTCGTGCTCGGGGCGCTTGCTTCGGCCCTGACGGGCCTCTCGGACCGGGTGGCGCCGAACTGCCTGATGGCGGTCAGCGCAGTGGGGGCCGCAGCCAGCAATGCCGCGCTGCTCCTCGCGCAGGATGCCATGCTGGCGATACCCTGCCGCATCCTGACGGGCGTCTTCCTCGCCGGTGTCTACCCGCCCGCGCTCAAGCTGCTTTCGACCTGGTTTCGCCAGGGCCGTGGCCTGGCGCTCGGCACGGCCATCGGCGCGCTGACGCTCGGCTCGGCGTTGCCGCACCTCATCGATGCTTCGCTCGATCTCCATTGGCGCGACGCGATCCGCGCCACGACGATCTCGACCCTCGCCGGCGCGGCGATAGCCATGGCTTGCCTTCGCAACGGTCCCCATCCGTTTCCGACGACGGCGTTCCGTGCGCGGGATCTCCGCATGGTCCTGTCCAATCGGCCGTTCCGCCTCGCGACCGGCGGCTATCTCGGGCACATGTGGGAACTCTACGCGATGTGGGCGTGGCTGCTCATTCTCGTCCGCATGCGGCTGGACGTGGCGGTTGGCGGATCGCAGGCGGCTGCCTTGCTGACCTTTGCCATCATCGCGGCAGGCGCGCCCGCATGCGTCCTGTCCGGCTACCTGGCCGACCGGCTGGGCCGTCCGGCCGTCACCATCGGAGCCATGGCGATTTCGGGCGGGTGCGCGGCCCTGGTCGGCTTCACCTTCGATGGTCCGCTCTGCCTCTTCGTCGCCGTCGGGCTCGTCTGGGGCGGTTCGGTCATCGCGGACTCCGCCCAGTTCTCGGCCATGGTGACCGAGCATGGCGATCCGCGCTTCGTCGGCACCGCGCTTACCATCCAACTCGGCCTCGGCTTTGCGCTGACCGGGCTGTCCATCTGGCTGCTGCCGCTTGCGGCCGAATGGCTCGGATCGTGGCGCTGGGTGCCGCTCCTGCTCGTCCCGGGGCCGGCCATGGGAATCATCGCCATTGCGCGCCTGCGCGCCATGGCCGCGGAGCCCCACGGCGTGACGGCGAACCAGAATGCCTAGCGTGCCTAGCTCAGACGACACTGGAGGAGCATCCATCCGATGACGAAGCAGATTCGGCTCAACGCATTCGACATGAACTGCGTCGGCCATCAGTCGCCGGGGCTGTGGCGGCACCCGCGGGACACGTCCTCGAACTACACCTCGCTCGCCTACTGGACGGATCTGGCGCGGACCCTGGAGCGCGGGAAGTTCGACGGCATCTTCCTCGCGGATGTCATGGGCGTCTACGATGTCTACGGGTCCAGCCCGGATGCGGCGCTGCGCAATGGTGTGCAGGTGCCGGTGAACGATCCGACGCTGATCATTCCCGCGATGGCGGCTGTGACCGAGCATCTCGGCTTCGGCGTCACCTGCACCCTTTCCTACGAGCCGCCGTATCCATTCGCTCGCCGCATGTCGACGCTGGACCATCTGACCAACGGGCGCATCGGGTGGAACATCGTCACCGGCTATCTCGACAGCGCCGCCAAAGCCATGGGCCAGGCGCGGCAGGTCGCGCACGACACGCGCTACGAGATCGCCGAGGAATACATGGAGGTCGTCTACAAGCTCTGGGAAGGCAGCTGGGAGGATGACGCCGTGCGGCGGGACCGCGCCTCCGGCATCTACACGGATCCTTCGAAGGTCCACCGCGTCGCGCATCACGGCACATACTTCGACGTCGAGGGCATCCACCTCTCGGAGCCGTCGCCGCAGCGAACGCCGGTGCTCTACCAGGCGGGCTCGTCCTCCAAGGGCCAGGCCTTCGCGGCCGGGCATTCCGAATGCGTCTTCGTGGGCGCGCCATCCCGGCAGATCGTGGGGCCCACCATAGCGCGGCTGCGCAAGCAGGTGGCGGCCCAGGGGCGCGATCCCGCCGATGTCCTCGTCTTCGGCATGATGACGGTGATCGTCGGCGAAACCGACGAGGCCGCGCTGCGCCGGCTGGAGGACTACAAGTCCTATGTCAGCCACGAGGGCGCCCTCGTCCTCATGTCCGGCTGGACCGGGATCGACTTCTCCGGCTGCAAGTCCGAGGACGTGGTTCGCCACATCCGGAACGACGCGGTCCATTCGGCGATCGACCGCTTCACCATCGCGGACCCTGACCGGATCTGGACGGTCGGCGAGGTGGCGGACTTCATCGGCATCGGCGGGGCCAGCCCGGTCATCGTCGGCTCCCCGGGGCGCGTGGCTGACGAGCTCGAAGCCTGGATCCGCGAGACCGATCTCGATGGCTTCAATCTGACGTATCAGGTCATGCCGGAGACCTTCGTCGATTTCGTCGATCTCGTCGTGCCGGAGCTCCAGCGGCGCGGGATCTACAAGCGCGACTATTCACCCGGCTCGCTGCGCGAGAAGCTGTTCGGCTCGGGCCCGAGGTTGCGCGCGCCGCACCCGGCCGCACGCTATCGCCGCGGCGCGGAAGCGGTCACGGGGGACATCCTCCCTGAGCCGGTTGCGGCACTGCGGTAGTCCAGGAAATAAAAGCCATCATCGGAGGAAGAATGTCGTTTTCACGTCGTAGCCTGATGGGTGCCGCGGCCGTGGCTTCGGGCTGGCCGGCCATGAGCCGCGCGCAGTCGGCGCGCCCGAAGATCAAGCTCGGGATCATCACCGACCTGTCGGGGCCGAACAAGGACAACAGCGAGCCCTCCATGGCCTGCTGCCGCCAGGCGATCCAGGATTTCGGCGCTGCGGAACGTGGCATCGACGTGGAAGTCCTCATCGCCGACCACCAGAACAAGGCCGACGTCGCATCCGGCATCGCGCGGCGGTGGTTCGACGAGGATGGCGTGGATTGCCTGGTGGACGTCTCCACCTCCACAACAGCGCTTGCCGTCAACAGCGTGGCGCGCGCCAAGAACAAGGTCATGCTGGTTGTCGGTGCCGCCACGTCGGACTTGACGGGGGCGCAATGCAGTCCCAACACAATCCATTGGTCCTACGATACCTACATGCTTGCCAAGGCCTCGACGGCGGCGGTGATGGGGCAGAACGGGAGGAACTGGTTCTTTCTCGGTGCCGACTATGCCTTCGGGCACGCCATGGTGCGTGACGCCTCCGCTTTCGTGACCACCGGTGGCGGGCGTGTCTCCGGTCGCATCTTCTACCCGTTTCCCGCGACGACCGACTTCTCCGCCTATCTGCTGCAGGCGCAGTCTTCGGGGGCGCAGGTCCTGGCTCTCTCGCAGACCGGCGCGGACACCTACAATACCATCAAGCAGATGCGCGAATTCGGCGTCGACCGCAGGATGCGGCCGGTGACGCTGCTGATGTACGCGACCGAGGTGCATCGCCTCGGCCTCGATGCGATGAAGGGTGTTCTGCTGGTCGAGAGCTTCTATTGGGACGCCAATCAGCGGACGCGCGCCTTCATGGATCGAATCCGCTCCAAGACCGCGCACAATTGGCCGAGTTCGGCATCGGCGGGCGTTTACTCCGACACGCTGCACTACCTGAAGGCGGCCGCGGATATGGGCGTCGCCGCAGCGAAGGCCGACGGCGCGGCGACGGTGGCGCGCATGAAGGCGATGCCGACGGATGACGACGTGCACGGTGTCGGGCGCATCCGCCCCGACGGGCGCAAGATCCACGACGCGTATCTGCTCGAGGTGAAGGCGCCGGCGGAAAGCCGTGGTGGGTGGGACCTGATGAAGGTTGCCGCCACCATTCCCGCGGAGGAGGCGTTCCGCCCTCTCGCGGGTGGTGGATGCGCGTTGGTTCCTTGAAGGGAGTTGCGGAGGGTCGGCCGCCGGCCGGCCCTCTCGCATCGCCTCATGAGCGGCGCGCATGCAATACCGAATGACGCGCCGCGGATACCCGGAGGGGAGTGCCATGCACGGCTATCCGAACTACGATGTGGTTGCTGCGCGTGACACGGCACATTGCGATGCAGGCGGATCATCCGACATTCCCCGCGAATTGGAATCGCGTCTGCTGGCGGGCCGCGCGGCCATCCTGGTGCGAAGCAATGCGCATGCGAGCGGGATTCACGGTATTGCCTTCGCGGTCGCCGGGCTTGCCATGCCATCCCTCGCCAACTTCATGGCCACGCATTGCCGCGGGATCGTCTCCGCGACGCTGGATGCGGAGAGCGCCCTGCGACTGGGCCTCAGCCTCGGCGCGCGGCCGATCGACCGAGGCATTGGGCGAGGATTTCTCGTGTCAGTCGAGGCAGCATGCTGCGACGGGACCGGGATCTCGGCGGCAGACCGAGCGCTCACGCTGCGCACGATCGGCGCCCCTGGCGTGAGCGCACCCGACCTCGTCACTCCGGGCCATATCATGCCGATGCTGGTGCGGCCCGTTGCTGGCAACGACGCGCCGCTTCCGGACATCGCGCACATGATTGTTGAGCGGCTCCAGGATGGACGTCGCTTCCGTTCGGCCGCGTGGTGCGACATCCTCGACGAGGAAGGCTGCGCGGCATCGTCCGGGCATTGCCTGGCGCTGGCGGAGCGGAACGGCTTACCGGTGATCCGCTGGACGAGCAGCGGGCTCGTGTTCCCACTTGGCCCCACATCCGGCACGGTGCGAAGTGCAGCCTCCGGGGAGCACGCAGCATGAGCGAAACGCAGTTCAAAGCGAGACCTCGGCTGGCTCCGTGCGACCCGGCGGCATTCCGCTCCCTGGCCGGTCATTGGGCGACCGGCGTTGCCGTGGTGACGACGATTGACGCGGAAGGCCGGCCGTTCGGGCTCACCATGAGCGCAGTAACGTCACTGTCACTCGATCCGCTCCAACTCATCATCTGCATCGATGCTCGTTCAACATCGCTGGAGCCGCTGATGGAGAGCCGGCGGTTCTGCGTCAATATCCTCGGCCAGGATCAGCGTGACATCGCGCTCCGCTTCGCTGGCCGCGGACCCGATAAGTTCGCGGGTATCGAGCACCGCATCCTGGAATCGGGCCTGGCGCTCATCACCGGAGCGATCGGGTTCGCAGAGTGCCTGGTCTCCGCCGTCCACCCAGGGGGCGATCATCGCATCGTCGTTGGCGACGTGATCGGCGTCGAGGTACCCAGCGGCGAACCCCTGGTCCATTTTGGACGGCAGTTTTGGGAGTTGCGTTGACGGGCCGTTGCGCGCGAACTGCGCAAGAGCAGCGCCGCAGCTCGCGCGTGCGGCGAACTCACCGCCAGCGCGCCTGGTCAAGGCCAGCGAGGAACGCCAACGCATCCGCGACGCCTGCGCAGGGCTGCTCGAGACGATCGATGTCCATTCGCCGTGCTTCACCCAAGCGGGACCCGCCCAAGGTCACCGACCGAAGGTCTGCGCCCAACGTAGTCATTCACTTCCGCTTGGCCTGATCCTGAAAGCCGCCGTCTGTTAGGTGCATTGAGATCATGCGGTTACGTTTGGCGGGGTCCGCAATCGACCTTTCAGGCGGCAATAACCTCAATCTCGTCGTCGGTAAACCAGCCACGCTCGAGGAGGGCGGTGCTCGCCAGGCCGGGATTGTCGGAATAATAAACGATGGCGAGGCTCCCCTCGGCACGACTGCAGGTCACGTAGAAAAGGCGACGGGTGCGGTCGATGCTGGTGTCGTCGCCCGCTGCCTCATTTTCGAGGTCGGTCTTGGTCTTGTCCTTGGTCCCCATGAGCTTGCCGTAGCTGAACAGGAAGCCGCGCGCTTCGTCGTCGCTGATCACCACCATCACGCGCGGAAACTCGCGACCCTTCACACCCTGATGGGTATCGAACTGCGACACGCCGCGGACATAGCGATCATATTTCTCGATCTCGGGGAATGGCGCGTCGAGCGCCCGACGCCAAGCACCCGCTTCGGTGCTCGCGTCTTCCTCCAGCTCCGCAGCCGCCGCATCCGTAGGCACCTCGGGGACGAACGGTTGCAGCACGTCAGGAATGACGAACAGCTCGGTCGCCGCCACGTAGCGCAGTACGGCGCGCAGGGTCGGCGGGTTCTCGGCCAGCAGCAGCGACTTGAGCCCGTCGCACGCGGCCTTCGCGCGTGCCAGCTCCTCCTGCTGCTTCTCCCCGGCTGCCGCCAGCCGCTGCCGATCGAGCAGCGGCGAGGTCTGGCGGATCGCCGCCGCGATCGCGAAACGGTCGCCCGCCGCCAGCGCGATTGCGAGCGGGAGCAGCTCGCGGGTGAAGAAGCCGAGACCGCGGCCCGTGCCGTCGAGCAGCCCCGTACGCATCGGCTCATAGGCATAGAGCGGCCCGAAAAAATGTTCGAACCCGAACCGGCGCGCAGACATCAGATGCTCGAGCGCGAGCGTCTTCACCCCGTTACGGCCGGGGAGCCAAGCCTCATCGCCGGTCAGCTCGGCCATTCTCGTCGCAGCGGCCGCTTCGACATCCCTCTTGTTGGCGACGGTCTCAGGCGCGAGGAAGAGCCGGACAGTCCCTTCGGGCGAGTCGCTGCGCGGCTGTTGCTCCTGTTTGTCATCATCGGCGCGGATCTTGTTGATGAGCGCGATCACACGCTTGGGGCAGCGATGGTTCATTGCCTTGCGCGGCCTCGCCCAGGCTTCGGGGATCGCCTCGGCGAGGCCGACCTTACCATCGGCGTAGATGCGCTGCATGGTGTCGCCGAATAGCCCCAGGCAGAACTGCGCCGGGAAAGCCGCCTGGACGTCGAGCAGCGCGTCCATGAGGCGCCTCGCGGTATCCTGGCTCTCGTCGATCAACAGGATCGGATAGCGGGCGATCAGGAGCCGGCGCAGGCCCGGCTTCGCGTTGAGGAACGCCGCGGTCATAGCGATAACCTCGGCGTGATTGAGCGAATCGCACGTGCGATTGTCTCCGGTCGGGCTGTAGATGAACCGCGGAATCTCGCGGAGACCTTCGCGGCGCCGGGTCTTGCTCTCGATCGACTGCGCACGCTCGAGCGCCGCCTTGCCCGCCCGGCCTTTCGCCTGCTTCTCCTCAAGCTCGGCAATCTCGGCGAGTAGGTTCGCGTCGAGCCACTTGCGGATGTCGGCGTCATAGCCGCCGATCAGCGACCAGGCGAAGGCGTGGATGGTAGAAACGTCGACCCGCGGATCGAATTCGAGCCGCTGCACGATCTCGTCGCGGGCGGCCTTGGTATAGGTGATGATCGCGATCTTCTGGCCGGTCAGCGTTAGCCGGCGGCCCTGGCGCTCGCACAGGTCGCGTACTGACTGGACCAGAGACCGGGTCTTGCCCGAGCCGGCGCCGGCGTAGAGGAAGAAGCTGCGCGGCGCGGCGAGATCGAGGCATTCGCGAATGGTCTCGTCCGCCGCCGCATCAATCATATCGTCGGCGTTCTCGCCGGTCATGCCGCCGCTCCCTCAATCGCCGGCAAGATCTCGATCTGCTTCTTCTTGAGCCGCTCCTGCAGCCAGGTCAGCCCTTCCGCTATGTAGCGCGGCACCGTCAGGGTTTCGAACGTCTCGGCATCAAGCACGTCAAGCGCGAACTCGGCCTTCTTGCCGGTCTTGAGGGCCTCGAACATCGCCGCGCCGACCGCGGCCGCGCCGCCGCCTGCCGCGATCGCGTCGCGGAACTTGGCGACCAGCCCCGAGCCCGGAAGCGTGGCGAAGAAGGCGAGGTTGTCAAATGCGAGCGCATCCTCGAACGTGTAAGGATAGGCCGTCTCGCTCGCGGCGGCGCCCGGAAGCGTCACCTCGACCGGCAGCTGATAGGCGGCGCGCACCGCGAACAGCGGGTCGCCCGCGGGTTCGAGCGTTCGATCCGCCGGCGTCGCTCCCCATAGCGCGTCGACGTCGGCTTGCGCCGGCACCCATTGCCGCAGTGTCGTGTTGTTGGTGGTCTGCCCGGCACCCGGCGTGGGTAGCGCCGACGTGGTTGTGCCGGCCACTTGGCTGTCGAGATCGGTGATGATCAGCGTCAGCAGGCCGAGATGGTCGATCAGCGGGCGAAGGCGATGGGCATGGCTGCCGCCAATCTCGAGCAGAGTGATGTAGCTCTTGCTGAGCGCCTCGAATTTGTGGCGGATGAAGTTCGGCACGATCATGCGTTCCGCGGGCCCTTCGACCAGGACGGCGGCATCCGCGAAGAACAGGTCGGCGTGTTGCGCGCGCAGGTAGCGCGTCACGAACCGGGCCGTCTCATTGCCCGCGCCGAACACCTCCGAGAGGTTGATCACCGTAGAGACCGGTATCCGCGACACCATGCCGGCGGGCAGGCGCCGGAAGTAGCGCAGGCATTCGAACGATACCTCATGCGCGACATGGCTCGAATGCGTGCTGACAACGAGTTGAGTGCACCGCAGCTTGGTGCCTTTGAGGTCGGGATGGGCGCGAAGCACCTCATAGGCCTTGTTGATGAACACCTGCTGGACCTGCGCATGGAGGTGCGCCTCGGGCTCCTCGACGAGGACGAGGTGCAGCGGCTCGATCACGGCGGCGGGATTGGTGCTCGCGGCCTTGCCGACACGCATCCACGAATCCCGGAAGCTCATCAGCCGGAAGATCATTGAGATGAGGTTCTGATAGCCGAGCCCATTGTTGTTCTCGGGCAGGCGCAGCACCGGCACCGCAGCTTCGCCCTCCGCCGGCGTCACGTCGACCACGAAGGTCACCGCCGAGGAGTGATTGAGGCCGTCGATCGCCTTGAGCCGTGTCGACACCTTCGGCTTGGGGTCAGTGACGCCGGGATAGCCCATGTCCTCGACTTCGCTGAACGCCGCTTCAAAGCTCTCGGTGAGCTTCTGATCGAACGCGTCCTGCGCCGCTTCGATCGCCTGCAACGCCCCCAAATCCTTGACGTCCGGTCCCTTGGTCGGATCGAGGTGCTTGGAATAATAGCTGCGCAGCTGATCGGAGAGCCGACTGCCGGGCGATCCGGCCGGCGCATCCTCGTCATCGTCGCGTGGCGCTTCCTCGCCGAACCCGCGCTGCGCCGGAATATCGTGGATGCGCACCAGCCCCTTTAGCGGTTCGCCCTCGAGGCTGAGCGAAGCGGCGGGCAGCGATTGCGGGCGCGCCTGGCCATTGAGCGGAGCCTGGAGCTGCGCGGGATCGAGGGTGAACGCGCGGATGGTGAAACTCTTGGCCAGCCGCCGGCTCAAGAAATCGACCAGCGTCGACGGCCATAGCGTGAGCTTGGGCTCGGGCATCTCCTGACCCTCGGCCGCCATCTTCTCGGCGTGCGTCTGCGTCGCGGCAGCGCGCAACGCCTCGGCATCGGCGACCGCGGCCAGGAAATCCTTGTAGAGGTCGCCGAGATTGGTCGGCTCGTAGCGGAGCCGCACCCCGAGCAGACCGCCTTCCCAATCGAGCGTCGGAATCAGGTCGCGAACGTGGTGCATCTCCCCGGCGTCCACGTCGAGCCAGAGATCGAGCGCGGGTAGCAGCGGCAGCCACGGCTGAAGCGTGAGTTCGACTACTTCATCGGCCCGCTTCGCATCGATCCAGCTCTGGCCGATCCGATCGATCGCCGGCCAATGACACAGCGTAACGTCATGAACCTCAAACGGGCAGCGCCGCGGTACGAGGAAACGCCGCAATGCGAGCATTGCCGAGCTTTTGCCGCTGTTGTTGGCGCCGACGAACAGAGTCTGCTTCTCAGCGAGGTCGATGCGTACCGATAGCAGCTTACGAAAGTTCGCAATCTCGACAAACTTGATAAGCACGTTGTTCTCCCGGAGCAGGCACCTTGATTACTTCAGCCCCTCCGCATGCTTGCCGCGCAATGACGATTAAAATTGATTAGAGGGCTGCTTCTAGCCGAGAATTTAGACGGTTGTTCCAAATGGTCAATTGCTTGGCGCCCGCCTGGCCTTCTGCCCAAGGTCCGCTAAGCCGAGCATAATTCCTGAAACCGGTATGGCAGGAGACGGCCAAGAGCCGCGGAGCCTGCCGGGACCAGTTCACTATCACCAGTCCTGGTATAGGCTCGCTGCATGAGCCAGACTCAATCCCTCTCCGCCCTCATCTGGTCCGTCGCCGACCTCCTCCGCGGTGACTACAAGCCCTCCGAATATGACCTGACCCCCTAGAAGCGGTCCGCCGGAAATGTAGTCCGGCGGCAGTGATGGGAGGTTCGGGAATGGGGCGGAAGAAGGCGCACACGCCTGAGGAGATCGTAGCGAAGCTGCGGCAGGCGGAGGTGATGATCGGCCAGGGGAAGACGGTGGGCGATGCGGTGCGTGCGATCGGCGTGACGGAGCCGACCTACTATCGCTGGCGGACGGAGTTCGGCGGCCTGAAGCTGGACCAGGTGAAGCGGCTGAGGGAACTCGAGCGCGAGAACGCGCGGCTGCGCAAGGCGGTGTCGGACCTCACGCTCGAGAAGGTCATCCTGAAGGAAGCCGCGTCGGGAAAATGGTGAGCCCCGCGCGGCGTCGGACCTGCGTCGAGCATGTGGTGCGCGAGATCGGGATCTCCGAGCGCAGGGCCTGCGCGGTGCCGGGGCAGCACCGCTCGACGCAGCGGAAGGTGCCGCGCGGGGCGGAGGATGAGGCACGACTGACGGCCGACATCATCGAGTTGGCGAAGCGCTATGGTCGGTACGGCTATCGCCGGATCACGGCCTTGCTGCGGGACGCCGGCTGGACGGTGAACCGCAAGCGGGTGGAGCGGATCTGGCGTCGGGAGGGGCTGAAGGTGCCCCAGCGGCAGCCGAAACGCGGCAGGCTGTGGCTGGCGGATGGCTCCTGCATTCGGCTGCGGCCGGAGCGGCCGAACCACGTCTGGGCCTACGACTTCGTCGAGGATCGGACCCGAGATGGCCGGAAGTTCCGGATGCTGTGCGTTGTGGACGAGTTCACGCGTGAGGCGTTGGCGATCCGCGTGGGGCGGAGGCTGACCTCGTCGGACGTGATCGACGTGCTGGCGGACCTGTTCCTCACGCAGGGGACGCCCACGCATATCCGCTCGGACCAGGGGCCGGAGTTCATCGCCGAGGCCGTGAAGGCGTGGATCGCCAGCGTGGGCGCACGCACCGCCTACATCGAGAAGGCAAGCCCGTGGGAGAACGGGTACGTCGAATCCTTCAACGGGAAGATGCGCGATGAGCTGCTGAACGGCGAGGTGTTCAACACGCTCAGGGAAGCCCAGGTGCTGATCGAGGAATGGCGCCGGCACTACAACCGGGTACGGCCGCATTCCGCGCTGGGCTACCGGCCGCCAGCCCCGGAGATCCTGCCCGCAGCGATGAGCCCGACCGGCTCAGGAGCCGGTCAGATGGCGGTGGCCCATTAAAATCCCACCCGGACCACTTGATGGGGGCTGGTCAGCGAACAGAGCCTCGATCTGGTGCTCTTCCTCAACGGAATCCCGGTCGCCACGGCGGAGTTGAAGTCGGACTACACCCAGTCCGTGCAGGATGCGGTGGACCAGTACCGCTTCGACCGCCTGCCCAGGGCGCCCGGCAAGAACCTGGCCGAGCCCCTGCTGTCCTTCCCCGGCGGCGCGCTGGTGCATTTCGCGCTGAGCAACAGCGAGGCGCAGATGTGCACGCGCCTCGCTGGAGCCGACAGCAAGTTCCTGCCCTTCAACCGCGGCCATGATTTCGGCGCGGGCAACCCGCCCAACCCGAACGGCGCCCCCACGGCCTATCTGTGGGAGGAGGTCTGGCAGCGGGACAGCTGGCTCGAGATCCTCGGCCGCTACCTGGTGCCGGTGAAGGACGACAAGAAACGGCTCGCCGGCTGGATCTTCCCGCGCTTCCACCAGCTGGACGCCTCGCGGAAGTTGGTGGCCGAGGTGCTGAAGGATGGGCCGGGCGGGAAGTACCTGATCGAGCACTCGGCCGGCTCGGGGAAGACCAACTCCATTGCCTGGACGGCGCATTTCCTCGCCGACCTGCATGACGCGGCCAACAGCAAGCTGTTCGACACGGTGCTGGTGGTGTCGGTACGGGTACAGCGCCGCCGCCGCGCGTCGCCTCCGCCGTCGCGCGCCTCGGCCCGGACGTGCAGCGTCACGCGCTGCGCCTCGCGTCTCTGCTGATCTGCAACCAGGGTCGCCTCTCGGCCTCCACGACCTGGGTTCGGCTCCGGCCTGAGCCGAACCTCGTGGCGCCGATCTTCGGCTTCGTGTTCCTCGATGAAGACCGGGTCGCGTGCTTCGGCGCGCGCGGCGACTGCCCACCGCCGCTTGAACCCTTCTTCGCGCGCCGACTGGGTGAACGGCCCTGGCAGGACCCGGCCTTGGCCGATCAGGTCGCGCTGCACGAATGGGCCTCGAAGGGGAGGGCGGCGTGATGGACGCGCTTCCCGAGAGCCTTCGCGCGCCCGCCTCGCACGTCGCACCCGACGCCGACGAGCTCCTCGCCTTTCTTCGTTGGCTTCGGCCGGATGGGCCTTGGGTGCTCGACACCTGCAAGACGCCTGGCCGGAGGAGCGCCGTGTTCGGCCCAGGGGAGGAGGCCGCGCTGCGCGCCTGGGCCGACGGCCTCGGCGAACGCGACACCTACACCCTTGTCGGCCTGCCGGAGGAGGGCGTGGCCGGTCAGCCGACGAAGGAGCAGATGCGCGGCGCCGAAGTGCTTTGGGTGGACCTCGACCCGCGCGCTGGCGAAGAAGTGACTAAGGAGCGCGAACGCATGCTCGCGCTGCTCACCACCGCGCGCCCCACGACCCTGCCGCCGCCCTCGCTGATCGTGGACAGCGGCCGGGGCCTCTGGGCCTTCTGGCGGCTGGCCGCGCCGCTGCATGACGCGGGGCTGGTGGAACGGCTCAAGGGCATGCGCAGCGGCGCGGTTGAGCATCTCAAGTCCTTCCTGTCTCGCTCGGTGGACCGCGCGCGCATGGCGGCACCGGTCGCCTGCGCGTGTTCACGTCGCACGAGGAGGAGTTCGTGGAGGCGGTGAACAACGCGGCGGCGCGCGCGGCGAAGGTGATCGACGCGCGCCGCGCCTCCATCCTGCGCACCATCACGGCGCTGGAGACGCGCGTGAAGGAGGCGCTGTTGCCGAGGGTCGGCCCCGGCCTCGCCGCCGAGATCAGGGCGCATGTGAAATCGCTGAAGGCTGGCGAGCGCCTGTCCTTCCTACAGGCGGCGGCGCAGGCGGGTGACGTGGACACCATCGGCTCGGTGATCACGGCGCCGCCCTACCTCTCTGGCGTGGACGAGAAGACGGTCACGCTGGTGCGCGAGGTCGCCGCGCGGGCGGTGGCACCGAGGGACTGGGACCAGGCGCGCGCGGCCGAGCGGACGCTGGTGCAGGTCGAGGCGGTCGGTTCGGCGCTGCTGAAGCGCGTCGCGGACGTCTCGCGCCGGAAGGACAGCGTCCGCGCCCACGCGGGCGAGAAGGTGGCGGCGCTGCGCCGGGTCGGCGCCTCGACCTGACGAGACGCGCGCCGCGCGTTGCCCCATGGCGCGCGGCGTGTGCAGGGGCGGGTGGGCGGAGATGGGCGTCCACCCGCCCCGACCCCTGGGCCGGGCGCGACAGTACAGGCTTGTCTTCCTACAGGCAGGCGGAGACCGTTCGGGTCTTCGTTGCGAGTTCGCAGCGAGAAGAACGGAGAACCGAGATGACCGCCAAGACCCGCCGCCCTGCCGAGCCCGCCCGCGCCGCTGGGCTGAAGGAGTGGCTGCGCACCAACTACGCCAAGGGGCGCCGCCTCGTTGTCGCCGACGCCGCCGCCGCGTTCGGCTGCCTTGAGAAGCAGGTGCGCAACGCGCTGGATCAGGTGCGCCGCGACGGCGGCGCCGTCGAGAGCCTCGGCGATGGCGCCTTCAAGGTGCGCTTCCCGCGCTGACCGCGCCGCCCGCCGCCGCAAGCAGAAAGGGCGCCCCGGCGATGGCCGGGGCGCCCTTCTTGCGTTTGCAGGTCTAGTGCACCGCCCTCGGCATCAGCCTCTCTGCCATTTGGCGCCGAGTATCGTCGTCGAGAAGGTTGTTGCACATGTACGCAAGGCTCTGCGCGAGAAAGGCCATCTGGCCTGGGTTGAGGTTGAACGTCTCCCAGTTCTCCTCAATGGCAATTCGTGCGAGCATCGCGAAGTGAGCGACGATGGTAGACCAGCAGTCGTCGAGACCCACGCTTTCTTCAAATACTTCGAAGTGCTCAAGCGCGGCCAAGAGATCATCGACATCGGGTACGTTGCTCCGGCAGAACTCGCGCCACTCAAGCTCCGCCAATTCGCGCGCGGAACCGATGACGGCAGCGTCGGTGTCGTAGTCACTCATGATTTGGTCACCCGTCAGGATCGCCCGCCCCTGGGCGGTTGTGTTGGATCGCTGACGGTCCGCAGGGTCCACACGGCCCGGCGGGCCTAGCCCTGGGCCTGCAACGCGGATCAAGGGCTTGCTGTGTCGCCCACCGGCTCGGCTCCCGACTGGACACGGGCGAAGGTCTGACTCTGCCGAGCGCGATCCTTGCAGCACATGGCGGCCCGGCGTGTCTACCTGTTTCCACGATGCACGCGCGCCATCAGAAACGCGCGTCATACTCCCGCGCAATCCGCGCCAGCGCTGCACCGTAGTCCAGGGCAGTGGCCTTGGCGTTAGCCCAGGTGAAGGCGAACGGCGGCTCGTTCGTCGCGGCGTACCTCAAGATGATGAACTCATCGAATGCGTGCGCCGCGAGCGTGAGCAGGCGGCGCTCCGCTTCGTCGGCTTCGGCGATCGGATGTTTGTGCTTTCGCCCGTCTGTCGGGAACGGTCGCTCGCCCTCGTAGGAAGTCGTGTGCAGCGCCCGATTAATGCCCACGACGCCGACGCAGATCGGCCGCCCGCCACGCTTTCGGAAGGTCGCGGCTTGGCCGGTCAGGTCCGAGATCACCCGATCAATCTGCTTGATCATCGCCTTGTGCAGAATCTTGACCTCGACGCCGATCTCAATCGTCGCCACCGGCCCGCGCTGCACGATATAGCCCGCATCGGCCCGCGCCTGGGCACCGGGCACGATCTGGCCAAGTGTTCCATCCCCACGCCGCGCGCGGATGCCCTGCTGAGTGTTGGCGGAGTTCATGACAGCGGCGCCCGCCGCAACGCGTGCGTTGAACTTGGGCGAGAGCCCGGTCGCGTGCACGTCCTCGAACAGGTGCATCGCGACGTGGTCGCCCAGCGTCGAGTTGCGATGCAGATACGCCTTGCCGTCGAAAAGGCCCTGGAACGCGTCGAGAAGTCGGAACGCCAACCCACACCTCAGGCGGTTGCGCGCTTCCCTCTCGGGGCTTCGAGCTCCGCGACGGTCGCGCCGGTCTCACGCTTCAAGCCAGTCGCCCGCTCGACGTTCTCTCGCGCCATGCGCACATAGCCTGGGTCGATCTCAATGCTGACCGAGTGGCGCCCCGCAGCGACCGCCGCGACCGCCGTGCTCCCGGTGCCCGCGAAGGGGTCCAACACCGTGTCGCCCGCGAAGGAGAACATGCGAATCAGGCGCTCAGCCAGCGCCGCCGGGTAGGGTGCAGGATGTCCGGCCCGAGTGGAAGCCCCTCGAATATCCGTCCAGATGCTTCGCCACCAATGCTGCATCTCCTCCTTCGTCAGGATGGAGAGCGCCTTCTGAAGCGGGCTGACCTTCCGATACTCGCCGCCCTTCCGCATGAACAGGATGTACTCGATATCGTTCTTGACCACGGCGCCCGGCTGGTAGGGCTTTCCGTAGAAGCCCGCCCCATTGCCCTCCGCCTCGGTCACGCCGTTCGCAATCTTGTGCCAGAGGATCGGTGTCAGCACGTCCAGGCCGACGCCGCGCGCGCGCACCTGAATGTCTGCGTGCAGCGGCATGACAAGATGCCGGCCCGCCAGCCTGCGCGGGATGCAGACGTCGCCCACCACGCAACACACGCGCCCTCCGGGCACCAGCACGCGATTGCACTCGGCCCATACGCGGTCGAGCTCGTCGAGAAACTTCTCGTAGTCTGCGACGGCGCCTAGCTGCGCGGCGCTGTGCGGATACTCCTTCAGGGTCCAGTACGGCGGCGACGTCACAACAAGGTGGACGGATTGGTCGGGCAGCCGCGAGAGGTCGCGCGCGTCGCCCTGCTCAACGCGGTGGGTGGTCCGGTCGAAGGGGGCGGGCCAGGGCACCTGTCGGAACCGCTCGTTGGCGGCGCGGAGGACCTTCAGCGCCTCGGGCGTGTTGTCGGCCGTGGGGAGCTCGAAGGACTCGCCGCGCAGATGCACTATCTCACCGGCCATCGCCCGCTCCCCCGCATGGACCACCGGACTAGCACGGCCGAGCGTGGTCACGGCAAGCCCGGCGGCGCGGCGGGGACGTCACCGTCCCTGCGACCGTCCCTGGCCCCCGTCCCTGGGCCTCGAAACCGCTGTAACCCTGGGAAAACCTGGTGCCGGCACGCGGATTTGAACCGCGGACCTACTGATTACGAATCCTTGCGCCCCATCCGCATTCGCGCGTCGTGCAGGGACCGCTCGACAAATTACAACGTATTGTCAGTTGGTTAGTGGCCATCGAGTCTCTGCGCGTCCCATTGAATCCCTCTCAGGGTGGCACCATAATGGCACCACCAGTCGGGGAGGTAGCCGATGACGCTGACTGACGCGGCGCTACGTAAGGCCGGGGATGGCGCGATCATGCGCGAAGGCGGCTTGGAGTTCCGGTTCTTCGCCGAGGGCAAGGCCGGTGTTCGGTTCGTCGGCCGCGTGCGCGGCACCAATCAACGCATTGCCATCGGGCTCGGGCGCTATCCGACGCTATCGCTCAGGGCCGCGCGAGAAATCCGCGAGGCGCACAGCCGCCTCTGCGCGCAGGGCATTGATCCCCGCCACGTGCGGCAGGAGGCCGCCCAGGCGCAGCAGCGGTTCGTCGCGGAGTTGTTGGAGCAATACCTCGGCACCCTGACGGACAATCGGCCACGGACTGTGGCCGATAAGCGGTCCACGCTCGGGCAGGCTCTAGAAGGGTGGAGGAAGCGCCCCATCGGCAGCATCGCGAGGGCAGATGTCGCCCGGCTGCTGGACGACTATGCGCGGAAGCCCGCCGCGCGGCGCAAGGTGTTCTCCTACGTCTCGCACTTCCTGCGCTGGTGCCAGGATCGCGATCTGATCGACCATAACCCTTGCCGCGATATCCGCCCGCCCAAGCCTGTCGCTGCCCGCGAGCGTGTCCTGACGGACGTTGAGATTGCGGCGCTGATGAAGCTGCACGGCTCCATCTGGGGCACCATGCTGCAACTGATGCTGCTGACCGGGCAGCGCGGCGGCGAAGTGTGCAAGATGCGCGTAAGCGAGATCGACCTTGCCGCGCGCACATGGACCATACCGGCGGCGACCATGAAGCAGGGGCGCACCCATGTTGTGCCGCTATCCGCGGCCGCGGCCGAGATCGTTGGACGAGAGATAAGGGAACGCCCCGAAGGCTGGGGACCGTATCTGTTCGGCGTGGGTAGCAAGGGCGAGAAGCCGTACAACGGCCGCAGCAACGGAATGGAGGAAGTGCTCAAGCTGACCGGTACGGCCGGATGGTACGGGCACGACTGCCGCCGCACAGCAATCACCTTGATGCAGAGAGTGGGTATCGCACGCGAGGTCCGACAGCGGGTGACGGGCCATGCTGCACCCCGCGATGGTGCCGCAAGCTACGAACGCCACCGCTTTGACGACGAGGCCCGTAGAGCGGTGGAGCGGTTGGCCGATGAAGTGGGGCGCATTGTTCGAGGTGGCGCCGAGATCATTCATATGCGGGGTGCGTAACATGGCCTCGGCGAGGAAGCTGACGAAGAGCCAGCGTCGGCGGCAAAAGCAGCGCTGGTGGAAGAAGAACGTAGGCCCCATGCCCACCCACCTGGTTGGCTGGCCGGGGGCCGAGGGCAACCTAGAAAAGCATAAGCCAGCGGAAGCTTGGGAACGCGCCCCCTCGTATCTGGTTCAGGCTGGTGAGTGTCCATGTCTGGACGCGCATGCACTGCAAGAACTGACCCAGGCATCCGGAAGGGCGCGCGCGCAAGAGCGCACCGTTCGGATTGCCGAGTTGAAGGCGAAGTACCCGGACTTCTGGGGTAAGCGCGGCACAGCGAAGGTGATCGCGTCCCTGGAAACGGCGGACGGCAACCCGCTAATGGAGCGCACGGTGCGAAAGTATTTCCGCGACGGCTAAATCGGCCCGCTGGAAGGGTGCCAGCGAAAATACGTGCCACATGCGGCCTCAGCGTAATTCATGAGGCAGCGCAATGGTTCAGAACCTTCCGGTTCCCGGCCGGGCTATCCGTCTACCCGGCGTCTGTGCCCTGACGGGCGCTTCACGCTCCACGATCTGGCGTTGGGTTGCAGCCGACCCGACCTTTCCCAGGCCATTCCGCCTCTCCCCCGCCGTGACAGTGTGGGATGAGGCCGAGGTGCTCGCGTGGCTCGCCGCGAAGAAGCGGAGGGATCGCGCGGCATGACCGACCGCGCCGTTGCCGTTGCGCCTGTGCGCCGCATCGTGGCGCTGCCGCCCGCTTTCCCAGGCAAGCCCCTCGCTTACGTGCGCGTCCCGCAGAAGGCGGTCGCTGCGCACGAAGCCGGGCATGCAGCCGTGGCCGTCATGCTCGGCGCCCCCATCAAGTACATCACCTTCCGTAGTGGTCGGGGTGCCGCGGGTCATGCCGTGTGGCATGAGCCGCCCGAGTGGTTCGTGCCAGGAAAGGGCCGCGCGCTAACGCCACACGGGGCATTGATGCTTGGGCTGATCACTGCTGCCGGGCCACTCGCCGAGCGCATTGACGACATCACGCGCGCGACGAAACTGAACGCCGCACTGGACCAGCATGAGATGTCCCTCGCCTTCGGGTACCTCAATGCGGCCGTAGCGGCGAGCATAGCACCAAACGCGAGCAAGGTGCCCGACATGGAGCGCATCGCGCCAGTGGTTCGCTTCGCCGCGGCGCAGGTACTTCACGCGATGCTCGGTTCCGCGCATCGCGAGCGCCAAGCGGTTGCTGACCGGCTGACGACGCGCGGACGATTGCTCGCACACGAAGTGATGCCGCTATTGCAGGGCCTGCCGCGGTACTCATCGAGCGACATAGTGGACGCAATGCGCACGGCGGGAATGCCAACGATGAACCGGCTGCCAGTCGATCCACCGCCATGGTGGGGCGAAGCCGCTGCAAGCATCCCGGACCGGATTCCCTAACCGCACACGCCGCCGCACGTAGCGACATGCAGCGGCGCGGCACGCGATAATGGGAAGTTCTGACCTCCATCCCTATAGCGTGCTTCGCGTTGAATCGCACCCGCTTCGTGCTGTGGCCCGACACCTGGAGCCACCGCCATGGATTCACTTGCCGATGTCGTGACTGCGTTCAGTGCGAACGACGATGACGACGATACCGAGCGGCTATTCGCGTTGCCGCTGCCAACCTGGACAGAGCGTGATGACCATGACCCGGACACGGTGACCATTGCCAGGGCGAAGCCGGGGCATCGTGCGCACAAGATCATCCGTGCCGATCGTACCAGCGACTACGATGCCGGGCGCATTTTCACCTATCGGACGGTGCAAGTGCCCGACATGGACGCGCTGTGGTCACTGCTCCAACAGCAACTGCATGAGCGTCATGAGTTCCTGCTTCCATACGCACGGCCGCTTGTCGAGAAGGGGCGGCGCCTGAAGGCCAGGCAGGCCGATGGTGCCGAGCCGACGCTGAAGCAGAAGCCGTCGCGCATCTTGGCCTTGGACATCGACAAGGTCGCATTGCCAGAGGGATGGAGCTTCAGCGCCGAGCCCGAGCGGGCAGCACGGTGGATCGCGGCGGAGTATCTGCCATCACCGCTGAACGAAACCGATGTCATCGTGCAGGCGACATCGAGTGCAGGTCTTCCCGGCAAGGACGGGCTAGCGCGCGTCCGCGTGTTCTGCATGCTCGACCGACCGTTGGCGGACTACCAGTTGAAGGCTTGGGCCGAGAGTGCGTGCGTGCAGTGCGACGCCAGCATCTGGACGGCGACGCAACCCATCTACACGTCCAACCCGGTGTTTGATGGCGTGCCCGATCCGCTGAATGAGCGGCTATGGAGGTTCAGGCCCGGCGCATCGGCCGCGATGCTTGCTGTTCCTGACGTGAAGGCTCCGACGCATGAGCCAGACGATTGGGACGGCGAGTTGATGCATGAGGCGGAACTTGAAGCCACTCTCACCGCCCTCCCCAACGACCGCACGGACTGGAATTCGTGGAACTCAGTCGGCATGGCCACCTACGCCGCGTCGGGAGGCCGGGGATACGGCCTGAACTCTTGGGAGACGTGGTCGGCACGCAACCCGGATCACGGCGCTTCGGGCACTTGCGAGGCGCGGTGGCGGCACTATCGCCGCTCGCCGCCCACTGCGACCGGGCCGGGGGCACTGGTCATGCGCGTGCGCCGCGCCCTGGGCAACATGGAGTGGGAGCCCAATGGCTACGAACTGCTTGTGCAGCGTGGTGAGGCGCCGCCGCTCGCGCAAGCGCCGGACGGATCGTGGATGCCCGACCGCTCGTGGGTGCGCGGAGAGGATGGACGGTGGTGCCCCCCACAGGCCGTTGGCGTCATGCGGGAACCCGCTGACGCTGCCAAGGTGAGAGAGTGTGGTCCAGGCGACGAAATCGCCTCAGCGGGCTCCGTAGCCCCGGCACGACGGTCACCGCCACCGCCTCGGCAGTGGCTCCATGGGACTGACTTGCTGATCGGCCATGTATCGGTGCTGGTCGCCCCGGGCAGCTACGGCAAGAGCGCGCTAGCGGTCGCCATGGCGTTGTCGCTTGCGACAAAGCCCATGCTCGGCAGCAAGGTGTACGGCAGCAATCGTAAGGTGCTGTTTCTTTCGCAGGACGACGACAGCGACGAGATGTGCCGCCGCACCATCGCCGCCGAGGTGCACCACAATGCCGCATTCGGTGACCGGCTGGTGATGTTCGGCATGGACGATATAGCCCGGCTGCATCCCGATGGGCTGCGCTTCAACAGAGATCAGGGCAGCAGGAAGGAAGTAGATGCGTCGGGGATGGCCCGCTTGGATTGGCTGATACAGCAGCACAAGCCGGACCTTGTGGTGATGGACCCGCTGCTTGGTTTCTGCCCGGCGGGAGTCAACGACAATGGCTGCATGACCGCGGTCATGGGCAAGCTGCAAGAGATGGCGAGCCGCCTGAGGGTCGCGATGCTCGTGCTGCACCATGAGCGAAAGGGTGCACGGGACGATACCGACGCAGAGGCCGCGATGGGTGCGGCGTCCATTATCAACAAGGCGCGTGTGGGCCTGCGGCTTGTGCGGATGACACCCGCTGAGTGCCAGACCTATGGCGTGCTGCCATGGGATGCGTGGCGCCATGTCTCGATCAATGACGCGAAGGTAAACCTTGCCCCTGCCGGCGCGCGGCGCTGGGTGCGGCTGGAGGGCGTTCCGATCAACAACGGGACGCCTAACTATCCCGAAGGCGACACTGTGCAGACGGTGCAACCCTGGGAGCCCGTGGCCACGGGGCACGAGTTTGACCTGAGCACCCTGCGCGCCGTCGTGGCGCGGATTGCCAGCGGCACGCGGGACGAGCAGGGGGCGGCGGCACCTTTCAGCCCCGCCACCGCTCGAAAGGGAGGCCGGCTGTTCGCCAAGCCGATAGCCGACGTGCTGCGGCCGGGTTGGGGCGGGCGAAACATGGGGGAGCACCAGGAGAGTTCCATGGCTGCAGCGGCGGTCGCCCGCGCAGCGGTGCGAGGGTGGATAGTGGAGCGGAGTACGCGGGCGAAGAAGCCGCAAGGTGGCACCCGACCCGTGAAGGGGCTCTATGCCGCATGGCATGCGACGCCCTGGGCTGGAGAGCCTCCTCCCGGCGCGTTTGTGGTCTCCGCGAACACAGATTGAATGCCCGGGAAATTTGTTGGGCTGTGGACGATCACCCCCCTAATACCCCCCTGGTGGTCGTCCACGCCCACCCCAGGGCCGAAGCCCCGGGCGATGGACAATCTCACTGGCATCTGATCGTCTACTGATCGTCTGATGGTCCACCACGGCCGGCTTCATCACCACGTTGTCCGCGTCTGTTGTTTCTCTTGCAGCGCCGGGAGCCTGCTCGCTTATGATGGTGCCGCCCGGTCACAGCAGGAGCGACGATGAGTGCGTATCTGGCGGGCCTCGCCGTCGCGGTGGAGGCTGAGCACGCACAGGAAGCCGAAAGGCAGCGGGGCCTTGAAGCGGCCGCGCGCGAGCGCCTGACGCCCCTGGAGGTCCGCCTCGCCCGCCTGCTCACCAGCATCCCCATTGAGGTGCAGCACGAGGGCCTGTCCCTGGCGCAGCTTCAGACCTCCTTGCGTGGCCGGTGGCGGGGGCACTGCCACCCTGGCGAGTTGGGGGAGGCGCTACGTAAGCTGGGGTTCGTCAGGGATCGGCGGTGGCGGGCTGGCGAGGGATTCCGAGCGTATTGGTCCCTTGCCAGAGAGGATCGCGCACCTGGAGCAGGGAGCAGCTTCGATAACGCAAGGAATCAGGATTGTCCGCAGAAGCCACCGACATAGCGATTAATTAATATGGAGGATTGGGGAGGAAAAATGGTTTATAATAGCCAGTTTGAAGAGAATCGATCCGATAGTGACAAAGCCAGAAAGTTGAGAGAGTGGGGAAGAAAGATTAACAAATGCAGAAATAACATGCTGCAACTAATGATTACAAATGACAAGTTATGGCGTCCGTCAGATACGATAAAGTCTTTATCAAGCGAAATTCTTTTTGATCTCTCTGCAATAAATTATGAAATATGTGATTTATTAGAGTCTCTTGATGAAGAAATAGATGGGAATAATGATTAATGTCTACTTCCATATGGGGGTAGTTCGCTCGGAGATACAGGTAAATAGTTCGAAATCGATCTGAAATGATACCCGCGAAAATTCAGTGAGCGACACGTATTTCGCCCGACCCCTGGTGGTAGCGAATCCCCCTGTCGCCCATTCTCATGAAAAAGAATGCTTTCTCGGCCGGCATAGTAGAGGCCGCTGTCCGTCTCCCCGCCTACCCTCACGGGTCCATTAGGGGTGCTGCGAGCCGGCTGGGGGGTCTGGTGGCATTTGCCACTGTCGGCCTCTGGCGGGCAGGCATTAGCCAGCATGTGTCCGTGGCGGAGCGTCCGGCACCCCTGACGTGCGCACCGTAGGCCCGATCCGGGTGGCCCGAACGTCCGCAGCAGGCCAACCCTGGCACCAATATGGCACCAAAAATCCGACCCTAGGGGCTGATAGGCATCGGTTGGGCCTGTAAGGCTTTGATTGTGCTGGTGCCGGCACGCGGATTTGAACCGCGGACCTACTGATTACGAATCAGTTGCTCTACCACTGAGCTATGCCGGCCCCTGCCGTCGCGCAAGCTCTTGCGCGGCCCGGGCGGCGCCTTCTACCCGTCGCGCGGCCCCCCCGCAACCGGGTTTCGTCCCCATCCTGCCCCTCCCGTGCTATTCGATGCCGAACAATGCGCGGCCGCATCCTCCTGATCACCCTTACCGCCCTCGGGGCCGCCGGCGCCTGGGCGTGGTGGGCATTGCCGCCCGCGGTCGCCATTGCCTTCGCCGCCTCCGGCCCCGCGCTGCGCGCCGTCTATGCCACCGGCAGCGTCGAGCCTGTCCACTGGGCCAAGGTCGGCCCCGCCGTCCGTGCCCGGATCACCGAGGTCCTGGTCGAGGAAGGCCAGCGCGTGACCGAAGGCCAGCCCATGGCCCGGCTCGACAGCCGGGAAGCCCAGCACCGGGCCGAGGAAGCCGAGGCCCGCGCCCGCTTCGCGCAGGAGGAACTGGCCCGCATCCGCGCCCTGGTCACCCGCGACGTCGCCTCCCGCTCCGCCCTCGACCGTGCGGAATCCGAAGCCCGCGCCGTCCGCGCCGTGGCCGAGGCGACGCAGCGCCGCCTCGACGACTACGTCGTCCGTGCCCCCTCCGACGGCATGGTCCTGCGCCGCGACGTCGAGGTTGGGGAGGTGGTGGACACCCCCGCCGCTCTGTTCTGGATCGGGGAACCGCGCCCCCTCCGCGTGACGGCGGAAGTGGACGAGGAGGACATCGCCCAGGTCCGCGAAGGCCAGCGCGCGCTGCTGCGCGCCGATGCCTTCCCCGGCCGCGTGCTTCCCGCGACGGTCGGCCAGATCACCCCCAAGGGCGACGCGACCCGCAAGGCCTACCGCGTGCGCCTGGCCCTACCCGACGACACGCCGCTGATGATCGGCATGACGGTGGAGGCCAACATCGTCCTGCGCGAGACGGACGACGCCGTGCTGGTCCCGCCCGCCGCGGTGCGCGACGGCCGCGTCTTCGTCGTGCGGCAGGAAACGGTGGAATCCCGCCCCGTCGAACTCGGCGTGCAGGGTGCCCGCGCGGTCGAGGTCCTGCGCGGCGTCGCGCGCGGGGAGGCGGTGGTGTTGGACCCGCCGGCCGGCCTCGCCTCCGGCCAGGCGATCCGGCTCCGGCCATGACGCCGGCAGACCGGGCGGAGGCGACGGCATGGACCTGATCCTCGACCTCGCCCGCGGCATGCTGTCCCGCCGCCGGCGGCAGACGCTGGTCAGCGTGCTCGGGGTGGCGCTCGGCGTCGCCTTCTTCGTCGCCATCGCCTCGCTGATGCGCGGCTTCCAGACCTACTTCATCCAGCAGGTCATCGACGTGCAGCCGCACATCGTCATCAAGGACGAAACGCGCACGCCCACGCCGCAGGCCGCGGTCATCGCGGTGCCGGACGGCGCCGTCTCGGTGAACGGGGTGAAGCCGGTGGACCGCGTGCGGGGCATCCGTTCGGCTGGCGACAAGCTTGCCATCCTCGAGGCCATTCCCGGCGCGGCGGCGGCGCCGATCCTCACCGGGCCGGCGCTGCTGCGCTACGGCGCGCGGGACGTGACCATCACCGTCACCGGCATCGATCCCGTGCGCTACCGGCGCGTCGCCAACCTCGCGAAGGACATCATCCAGGGCAGCCTGGAGGAACTGCGCTCCGCGGCCAATGGGCTGATCATCGGCGATACGCTCGCACAGCGCCTCGGCGTGCAGCTCGGGGATACGGTCATCGCCGTCTCCCCGCGCGGCGTCACGCTGCAGATGAAGATCGTCGGCATCTTCCATACCGGGCTGGTCGCCCTCGACCAATCGACGGGCTATGCGCTGCTCAAGGTCAACCAGGTGCTGCAGGACCGGCCCAACGTGGTGAACCAGATCCTGCTGCGGCTCGCGGACGTGACCCAGGCCGAACCGCTCGCCCGCCAGATCGAGGCCCGCTTCGGCGACCGCACGGAATCCTGGGAAGAGCAGAACCGCAACATCCTGACGGTCTTCGTCATCCAAAATGCCATCATGTACAGCGTGACCGGCGCGATCCTGCTGGTGGCCGCATTCGGCATCTACAACATCATCTCGACCGTGGTGTTCGAGAAGACGCGCGACATCGCCATCCTGAAATCGCTCGGCTTCACGGAAGGGGACATCCAGCGCCTGTTTCTCGTGCAGGGCGTCATCGCCGGGCTTCTCGGCGCGGTGCTCGGCTGCCTGCTGGGGCAGTTGATGATCGAGGCACTCGCCCAGGTGCGCTTCCATACCGAAACCCCGGCGGGCAACGACCGCTTCCTGCTGGCACGGGACTGGCGGATCTTCGCCGTGGCGTCGTTCTTCGCCGTCGCCTCGGCAGCGTTTGCGGCGGTGATCCCGGCGCGGCGGGCGGCGAGGCTCGATCCGGTGCAGATCGTGCGGGGGGCGGCGTGAGGAAAGGTCGGGGGAGAGAACTCCCCCGATCCCCCTCCTTTTTCTGGTTTTGGGGGGCTGGTGGTGGGGGGTGTCGCGGGGTGTCCGGCGGGTGACGGCGCCGCTGCTCGTTGTGGACGGCGTCACCAAGCGGCTTTCCGAAGGCGTCACGCTGGTCAGCGACATCAGCCTCTCGATCGAGGCCGGCGAGTTCGTCGCCATCACCGGGCCCTCGGGCTCCGGGAAGTCCTCGCTGCTCTACCTGCTCGGGCTGCTCGACCGGCCGAGCGTCGGGCGCGTCATCCTCGAAGGCCGCGACACCGCCGACCTGCCACCGCAGGATCTTGCGGCGCTGCGCCTCGCGCGGGTCGGCTTCGTCTTCCAGTTCCACTTCCTGCTGCCGGAGTTCTCGGCGCTCGACAACGTGCTCATCCCGATCCGCCGCCGGGCCGTGCTGAAGCCGCCGGCGGCGCGGGAACGCGCAATGGCGCTGCTGGACGCCCTCAGCCTGGCGGATGCGGCGGCGAAGCTGCCCGAGCAACTCTCGGGCGGCATGCGCCAGCGCGTCGCCATCGCCCGCGCGCTGGCGAACGATCCGGCACTGCTGCTGGCCGACGAGCCGACGGGCAATCTCGACACGAAGAACGCCGCCGCTGTCTTCGACATCTTCGCGCGCCTGGCGCAGCAGGAAGGGCGCGCCGTGGTGGTCGTCACGCATGATGCGGACCTCGCCCACCGCGCCACCCGGCGCATCCATCTGGTGGACGGACGGATCGTCAGCGACGAGCGTGCGTGACGAGGCCCCTTCCGCCGGGTCGTAGGTGGCGCCGGGGGAAGCGAAGCCGCCGCCCAGGTTCGGGATCCGGCCGGTGATGAATGTGCTCTCGCTGCTGCATCCGGCTTCTCGTGTGGCGGCGATGTCCTCGGGCCTTCGCCGCCATGCGGTCGAGGAAGGCGCGGCGGGGAAACCTCAGCCCCGCGCCGTCGCCGCGAGGATCCCGCCGCCCACCACCAGCAAGGCGGCCGCGCCGGTTCGCCAGTCGAGCACGCCCTCGCCCCCGGCCAGCAGCAGCAGCGTGGAAGCGACCGGCACGGCATAGGCCAGCGTGCCGAGCAGCCGCGGGTCGCCCCGCTTCATCCCCTCGTCCCACAGGAAGAAGGCGGCGCCGAGCGGCCCGGCACCGAGCAGGGCCACCGCTGTCCATTGCCGTATATCGGGGATGACCGTCGTCTCGAAGGCCAGGTGCGCCGCGCCCGCGAGCAGCGCCGTGGCCAGGCAGAAGCCCGCCAGTGCCTCTGTCGGCACGGCCGCCATGCGCTTCGACGTCACCGAATAGACCGCCCAGACCACCGCGCAGCCCACGGCACAGGCGAAGCCGAATGCGGCGCCGGCGGGAAAGGATGCTCCGGCGCCGACCAGCAGCACGCAGCCCGCGAAGCCGAGCCCCACCCCCGCCAGCCGCTGCGGCCCCAGGTGCAGCCCCAGGATCGGTGCGGAAAGAAGCACGATCAGCAGCGGCCAGAGGTAGTTGAGCAGATTCGCCTCCACCGCGGGCGCGAAGGCCAGCGCGGCGAAGTAGAGCGCGTGGTAGCCGAACAGCCCGCCCACGCCGTGCGCCCAGGCGACCCCGCCCTGCCGCAGCAGCCCGAGCCGCCCGCGCGCGGCCACGACGGCAAGCGCCAGCGCCCCGCCCACCGCGAATCCGAGCGCGGTGAGTTGCAGCGGCGGCACGCCCGCCGCCATGCGCGCGAGCAGAGCCAGGAAGGCCCAGAGCACGAGGGCGCCGGACCCGGCGATGGTGGCGGTGGACATGGCGCGGGGTTGGGATCCTGCGAGAGAGATGCGACGTGCCTTCGGTGCCGTTCCGAAAGCGGCGGCCCTCATAGCATGCTGCTGCAGAACGCCCGGCGTTGTGCTGGCTGGCGTGTTTGGTGCGGCGGTGAGAACCCTGTCTGTGTCTGGCCAGGCGCGGGACTGGTGCCATCCGAGGGCATGGCGACGGTTCGGGCGGGCTGTCCTGGCAGTTTGGGCGGTCGGCCCGGATTGCATGCGGTGACCGCCGGTGAAGACACCGCACTGACCTGCCTGATCTCGCGGTGCCTGGCCTGGCGCAAACCAGCCGATTGCCTGATCCGGCCGGACACTTCCTTGATCCGCGTTCGGATGCGTTGGTGGCTCCGATAG
Source organism: Neoroseomonas soli (assembly GCF_018129065.1). Classification (GTDB taxonomy): domain Bacteria; phylum Pseudomonadota; class Alphaproteobacteria; order Acetobacterales; family Acetobacteraceae; genus Neoroseomonas; species Neoroseomonas soli. Next base: position 52,318 of record NZ_JAAEDM010000024.1, read on the forward strand.
ACTTCGGTCCTCGTCAGCGCGTCCGGCGCGGCGGAATGGTGCGGCCTGTTTGCGAGGACGTCGCGGGCGATGTGCGAGGCCATGCCGCGCGCGCTCGGGGCTTCGACACATGCTTGCGGATCGTGGCCGCGGCCAGCCCCCGATGTGGTGCCGCCCGGTTGCCGATCGATCGGCACCAGCGCCGCCTCGCGCTCGGCCCGGCCGGTGGCGTGGCAGAGGTGTTCCTGCGCCACCAGGCCATGCCGGTTCTCCAGGAGTCCATGCCCCGGAGCCGGTCGCCTGCGGCTGGAAGCGGCCGTTGGCATGAAGGTGCTTGCCCAAACATGACGAGAGCGGCTTCCGCCGGTCGGGAAACCGCTCTCGGGCGCTGCACGACATGTGTGAAGCGATGCGGTTCCGCGCCGCGCGGCGTATTTGACCTGAGCCGCCCGTCGGCTGGAAGGCCGGCGGGCACATCCCGGCGCCGCCGGCTGGTCTGCGGAAGCGTCTGGCCCCGCGATTGCGGCGGCGGCGCCCTGCCGTGCGACGGCGGGGCACTCTCGTTCGGAGCGATGCCCGGCGGGTCCCGGCCGGGACCCGCCGCGGGAATCTCACGTTCCGCGGCCAGATCAGGCGGAGCGGCGCGCCTCCGTCTCCGTCGCGGCGCGGGCCGCGAGGCGTGCGCGGATGCGATCGAGCGCCTCGCCATCTTCCAGCAGCGGATAGCAGGCGTTCTCGGCATAGCGGCCGTTGCTGCGCTCGCTGGCGAAGTCCTTGAACAGCGTGGTGACGCCGTAGTTGTCGAACTGCTTCCGGTTGCCGTCGTCGAAGTAGGACTCGGAAGCCGCGCCCTCGGCGATCAGCAGCCCGTGAGCGGGCAGTTCGACGTGCCAGTAGGTCACCTCGGGGCACCACAGTTCCTGGATGATGGTGCTGCCGTTCACCAGGTGCTTCGCCGGCACCAGGCGGCCGTCGAGGAACATCGCGTGCTCGGGCGAGACGCGCAGGTCACGGTGCGGCACGCCATCGGCAAGTGCGCCGGCCTGGATCAGGATCGGCGCAGCCTTCGTGCGCTCCGGATGGCGGGCGACGTTGGCGCGGGTGTGGCCGAGCCAAACCACCGGCTGAAGAGCGGCGCCGCCATGCGCGGAGACGACGAGGTCGCCGACCTTGAGATTCTCAACCGCCACCTCGCCGCGCGCCGTGGCGATCATCGTGCCCTGGGCGAAGCAGACATAGTTGTTGTTGGTCGTCTCGAAGCCGGCGGCGGCGATCGTGTCGGTGCCGTTGGACCAAATCTGGAAGACCTTGGACTCGGTCCCGCCGGTGCTCGTCGGGACGGTGAAGGACGCCGAGCCGGAGAGGGTGTAGCCCGTCGGGATGTAGAGGGTATCGCTGCCGTTGCCGCCCTGGACCACGTCATTGGCGAAGGCGAAGACGGTGTCTCCGGCGTTCAGCGTGCTGATGTAGTCGCGCGTGCCGCCGTCGTCGGCGTAGTAGACTGTGCCGCCGGCGCCAGCGACGCTGACGCCGCCGGTGATGAAGTCGCTGCTGTTGCCGCCGAAGAGCGTGTCGCTCCCCAGGCCGCCGATGATCGTCTGGCTCTGGTTGCCGCCGACGATGCTGTCATTCCCCGAAGTACCGGACATGGTGTTCTCCTTGGTCGATCAGGTGCCGGCCCTGCAGCCGGCAAGGGTTGCGGGACGCGGACAGGACACGGGCGGGCGCCCGCGACGCGCGATGGCGTCGCGGGAGAGGACCCGCTGCGATTCTGATTGGTGCGACGGAAGCGGCCGGTGGCCGCCTCGACCTCGGCCCCGGCCGCCCTTCGCGGCGGGG